>NZ_JANZQH010000003.1:0-617065 GCF_025153485.1 Chryseobacterium pyrolae | reverse complement strand
ACGCTTGACGTACCGGGTTTCTAAATGTTCTTCCATAACGATTCTTTTTTTGTGTATCGATATTTCAGGACTAGACATATTCAAAAAATAAAAGAACCGTCTTCATTGGAGACGGTTTTTTTATTACATTTAAATAAGATTTTAGAGATTAGAAGTTAGATATTAGTTAAAAATCCTCCTAATTCTCTAATCTCTCAATAAATTATTCAATCATTTAATATTAAAAAAAATATGGACACCAATTTCTCAGACGATTTCCTGGTAAAAGGAAAATTTTCAATAAAAAAAACTTCAACAGAATATAAAGGAAAGCTGACCAAAGAAGAAGGCGGACAGCTATTGATACAAGAAAAAGAAAAACTCCGTGACCTGCAGGAAAAACTATATGCTGACGGCAGTCAATCTCTGCTTGTGATTCTTCAGGCGATGGATGCAGCAGGAAAAGACAGTCTGATAGAACATGTTTTCGGAGGTGTAAATCCACAGGGCTGCAATGTTACGAGCTTTAAAACACCAAGTTCGAAAGAATATTCCCACGATTTTCTTTGGAGACATTACCTGGCTCTTCCACAGAAAGGAATGATCGGCATCTTCAACCGATCTCATTATGAAAGTGTTCTGGTATGTAAAGTTCATCCCGAATACAACCTCAGCGAGAAAACATGGTCTTCTGTAAAGGATTTCAATGATAAATTCTGGGAAAACAGGTATGAAAGCATCAGAAATTTTGAACAGCACCTTTCCCAAAACGGAACCACCATTGTAAAAATATTTTTAAATGTCTCTAAGGACGAGCAAAAGAAAAGATTGCTTGACAGAATCGAGGAACAGGAGAAAAACTGGAAATTCTCTGCTGCTGATCTTCCGGAAAGAGCATTGTTTCCCAAATACATGGAAGCTTATGAAACAGCCATCAATGAAACAGCAAAGGATCACGCGCCCTGGTACGTCCTTCCAGCAGACAATAAATGGTTTGCAAGAGTAGCTGCTGTACAGATCATTATTGATACGCTTGAAAAGATGAATCTTAAGTATCCGCAGCTGAGTGAAAAGGAAAGATCAGAGCTTGATGAAGCTAAAAAAACACTTAATAACGAGTAACTTCAACTTAAACCATTAATTTACAGCCAATTAATCAATATTTAGCATCTATCCATAATAAAAGCGGAGACTTGGTCTCCGCTTTTATTTTTTTATAAACAGTTTTGTAACGTACATAAAAATCACGAGAAAATCTATAAGCCGGATTTTGTTCTTCCTGAGAAGTGCCTGTTATTTATCTGCGTCTTACATTGCTGCAAAACTTGAGCTGATTACCCCTCGGCTTTCAGGACGAGCCGCCCCTAATTTCCATTGCTGAAAAGAACCGATATACTTATCATTGCACCGCAAAGAGTTTACCTGGTTTCACTACAGCCGAACTGTACTTGCTTTCTGTTGCACTTGTCCTACCCTCACGGGTGACGGATGTTATCCGCTTTGCTGCTCTATGGTGTCCGGACTTTCCTACCCCTGCCGAAACAGGAATCAACAAGCCGATTTTCTCGCGGTTGCAAAGATACATATTATTTGGCGATGTGATGATGCAAGGATTTAAATTACTCTATTAATAAATCAACATCACCTATTCAAATCATTAAATTATCCTGTCATCATATCAACAAATCACTGCATTAT
The DNA here is from genome assembly GCF_025153485.1 of Chryseobacterium pyrolae. Taxonomy (NCBI): domain Bacteria; kingdom Pseudomonadati; phylum Bacteroidota; class Flavobacteriia; order Flavobacteriales; family Weeksellaceae; genus Chryseobacterium; species Chryseobacterium pyrolae. The sequence continues at coordinate 615,388 of NZ_JANZQH010000003.1, read as the reverse complement.
TATTATCTTCGTGCCATTATATATCTATGACTTCCAGAGAAAAAGAATTTGCGCAGCTTATTAAAGATAATCAGGGCCTGATTATTAAAGTTTCGCGTCTGTATACCAATTCTCTTGAAGATGAAGAGGACCTGTTTCAGGAGATCGTACTGCAGCTCTGGAGAAGCTACGATTCTTTTAAAGGGAACTCTAAAATTTCTACGTGGATGTACCGCGTAGCCCTTAATACAGCCATTACTCTTTTCAGAAAAAAAAGCAAAAGCCTTCCTACGAATGAGTTGGACATCAACCATAGAGATTTTGTGGAGGATGACGACGATAAGCAGCAGCAGATCTCGCTTCTGTATACCGTGATCAAAACCCTACCCAACGTAGAAAGAGCGATTGTAATGATGTATCTTGACGACCTGCCCTATAAGGATATTGCAGAAAACCTTGGAATCACCGAGGTCAATGCCCGTGTGAAAATGAACAGATTAAAGAAAACCCTTAAAGAACAGATGGAAAAATATGCCTGATTTTGATTTAGACAGCTTTAAGAAAACATGGCAGGAACAACCTGTTCAACCGAAATACGACAGCACTGAAATCCTTCAGATGCTGAACAGAAAATCACGCAATTATGTGAAGTACATTTTCTGGATCAGCGTTGCAGAATTTTTATTCTTTTCCGTTCTTGGATTATTTTATTTCTTTCAGGATGAAGAGTCGGACAGTTTCCGTAAAATATTGGAAAAACTTGGCGCCCAGAAGGCCCCTGAAATAGAAACCAATTTTGATCATGCTTATTTAGCTATAAAAATTTTAAGTCTGCTTATTACGGCCTATTTCGTACTTAAATTTTATCAGAATTACCGCAAAATAAAGATCGAAGAAAACCTGAAAGGTCTCATTATAAGAATCATTAAATTCAAAAAGACCGTCAACGCTTTTATCCTGATCAGTATTGCCCTTCTGATTGCCTTTACCTTTGTATTTACTGCATTCATCTTTTATGTATTAAACTCCCAAAATGTACAGCCCGACAACTCCAACCTGATTATCGTAATTATCGGAATCGTTGTCAGTACGGTATTATGTGTACTTTTGATCTGGCTTTATTACAGACTTGTGTACGGAATTATTATCCGAAAACTCGACAGAAATTTAAAACAGCTTAAAGACATAGAATCTCAGGAAAATTAGCATAAACAGGCATCAGTTAAAGATTTTTCATTAATTTTATTCCACCAAATCTTAAACTATGCCATTATCTTATGTCTATGGAGCTTCCTCTGTTCCATTATTGGGACAAACGATCGGAGGAAATCTTAAAAAGACTGTTGAAAAATACCCTAATCAGGAAGCTTTAGTCTGCGTTCATCAGAACTACAGAGCTACATACCAGGAGTTTTATAATCAGACCACAGCTGTTGCAAAAGCTTTAATATTTTTAGGAGCAAAAGCTGGAGACAGAATCGGAATCTGGTCTTCAAACCGCTATGAATGGGTACTCCTTCAATATGCTACAGCCCGGATAGGAACCATTTTGGTTAATATCAATCCTGCTTACAGAACTCATGAACTTACTTACGTCATCAACCAATCGGGAATTCGTTTTATTTTTTCTTCCTTAAGCTTTAAAACAAGCAATTATAAGGAAATGGTAGAGTATGCTAAGGAAGTCTGCCCCAGTCTGGAAAATGAAATTTTCTTTGATGATAACTGGGAAAATTTTTTAAATAAAGGGCAGGATATTTCAGATGACACGCTTCACAGTTTTGAGGAACATGTGCAGTTTGATGATGCTGTGAACATTCAGTATACTTCCGGAACGACGGGTTTTCCAAAAGGTGTCACTCTCTCCCATCACAATATTTTAAATAACGGATATTCTATAGGGATGCGTTTAAAATATTCACAGAAAGACCGCGTTTGTATTCCTGTTCCGTTTTATCACTGTTTTGGAATGGTAATCGGTAATATATGCTGCACCGCTCACGGGGCATGCATGGTAATTCCTAATGACAGCTTTGATCCGGATATTACACTGAAAACGGTTTCAGATGAAAAATGTACCTCTTTATACGGAGTTCCCACCATGTTTATCGCTGAACTGGCGGTTAAGGATTTTGACACCTATGATTTTTCAAATTTAAGAACCGGGGTCATGGCAGGATCCGTCTGTCCTCCGGAGATCATGAAAAAGGTGGAAAACCTCATGAATATTAAAGAAATGAGCATTTGTTACGGAATGACTGAAACCTCTCCTGTTTCTACCCAGACCCTGATCGGGACACCTTTGGAAAAGCAGGTCAGTACTGTAGGAACCGTTCAGGATCATCTTGAAATAAAGATCATTGACGAAAACGGAAAGACGGTAGAACGTGGCGAGCACGGTGAACTCTGTACAAGAGGCTATTCTGTAATGCTGAAATACTGGAATGATCCCGAAAACACAAAAAAGGTACTGGACGACGCCCGATGGATGCATACCGGAGATATGGCCGTAATGGACGATGAAGGTTATATTACGATTTCGGGACGAATAAAAGACCTGATCATCCGTGGTGGTGAAAATATCTCACCTAAAGAGATCGAGGACTTTTTGTACACGTATGTCAATATTCTTGATGTACAAATTATCGGGATTCCAAGTGAAAAATATGGGGAAGAAGTGATGGCCTGGGTAAAAGTCCGAAAAGGCTTTGATATAACAGAAGCAGAACTTCTGGAGTACTGTAAAGGAAGAATTGCGCATTATAAAGTTCCGAAATACTGGAAATTTGTGGACGAATTCCCCATGACCATCTCCGGGAAAATACGAAAAGTGGAAATGCGTGAGATTTCTATTAAAGAACTCGAACTGGATAAAGCAAAACAACGTATCTAAAAAGTTACCACAGAGATTTTCAATTTAAAAACAAAGAAAAGCCCGGTATTTCCGGGCTTTTACTTATTTATAGGTAGCTTACTAAAGTTCTTTTCTTAATCTGGCAACCGGAATATTAAGTTGTTCACGGTATTTAGCGATCGTTCTTCTGGCAATATTGTAGCCCTGTTCTTTCAGGATGACTACCAGAGCATCATCTGTAAGAGGTTTTCTCTTATTCTCCTTACTGATCACTTCCTGAAGATGCATTTTGATTTCTTTGGTAGAAACTTCTTCTCCATCATCATTGGTCAGACTGTCTGAGAACAAGTCTTTCAGATAGAGGATTCCGTTCGATGTATCAGCATATTTACTTTTTACTACTCTTGAAATGGTAGAAATATCAAATCCGGTGATATCTGCAATGTCTTTCAGAATCATTGGTCTCAGTGATTTTTCATCACCTGTAATGAAATATTCTTTCTGAAATTTCACAATAGCCGTGATGGTCTGCAACAGGGTATTCTGGCGCTGGTTGATAGCATCGATATACCATTTTGCAGCGTCTAATTTCTGTTTGATAAACAAGGCAGCCTGTTTATGCTCCGAAGAGTTTTTATCGTGAGAATAGGTGGTCAAAATATCCTTATATTCTTCAGACACTCTTAAAGTTGGTGCATTTTTGCTGTTAAGCATTGGGATGACCATTCCGTCTTTCACCTGGATCACAAAATCCGGAATAATTTCCTGGTTGATGGTGATCGTCTGTGTATCAAAGTTCCCGCCTACTTTTGGAGAAAGTTTTGAGATTTCGTCCAACGCATCTTTAAGATCCTCTTCTTCAATATCATACTTCTGGATGATCTTATTGTAATGTTTATTGGTAAGGGCATCGAACTGATATCTTAGGATATTGGCAGCCAGAGAAACTGCTTTATCAGAGCTTACTTTCTTTTCGATCTGAAGCAGCAAGCATTCCTGAAGGCCTCGTGCTCCTACCCCAGGCGGATCAAGTTTTTGGATATAATTCTCTAAGATATCATCTACTTTTTCCTTGGTGGTATAAATTCCCTGCGAGAAAGCAAGATCATCTACAATCGCTTTGATCTCTCTTCTTAAATATCCGTCCGTATCAAGATTTCCGATCACATATTCTGCGATTTTCTCATCCTCATCACTGATATTGATCAAACGGATCTGCTCCAGAAGATAGTCATATAAAGACTGTCCTTCTGTCAGAAGACTTTCGTTATCAAATTCTTCATCGTCCGGAGAATAGTTGCTGGATGCCGTTTTATAGTTGGGTTCGTCATCGTAGATATAATCGTTGACATCAAAATCTGTTTCAATACTTGCTGTCCCTTCATCCTGATAAGCATCTTCAAGAGAAGAAAAATCGTCTTCCTTAGGATCTTCCTTTACAATTTCCAAAGCAGGATTCTCTTCTAGCTCTCTTTCCAGCTCCTCTTCGAATTCCAGGGTGTGAAGCTGAATAAGCTTCATCAGCTGGATCTGCTGAGGTGCCAGCTTCTGTCCTAACTTGATTTGTAAGTGTTGTTTAAGCATATTAGTCTTTGTGTTTTAACATAACATATTCTACGAATTTAATAAATTAATTCGACAAAAAATACATTTAGCATGATTTTTGCATTATACTTATTAACATAATAAACTATTAGAAAATAAAAAAGCCTTAATTTTTACATTAAGGCTTTTTTTATTGATCTAGAATTCAGCGCTTTTCGGCGTTCTAGGGAAAGGAATCACATCTCTGATATTGGTCATTCCTGTTACGAAAAGAACCAGTCTTTCCAACCCTAAACCGAAGCCCGCATGCGGCACAGAACCGAATTTTCGGGTATCAAGGTACCACCAAAGTTCTTCTGCATCTACATGCATATCTTCCATTTTCTGTTTTAAAACATCAAGTCTTGCTTCTCTTTCAGATCCTCCGATGATCTCCCCAATACCTGGGAAAAGAACGTCCATTGCTGCAACAGTCTTATTATCATCGTTCAGTTTCATATAAAAAGCTTTGATCTCTTTTGGATAGTCGAACAATACCACCGGGCTTTCAAAGTGCTTTTCAACCAGGTATCTTTCATGTTCAGACTGAAGATCCGTTCCCCAGCTTTCCACCGGATACTGGAATTTTCCTTTTTTATTTTCTTTTGAGTTCAGCAGGATCTCAATAGCTTCTGTATAGCTCACACGTTTGAAACGTTTAGCCACTACATTCTGAAGCTTTTCGATAAGCCCTTCTTTTGCTCTGTCTTTTTCAGGTTTTCCTTTCTGTTCTTCTTCAAAACGTTTGTCCAGGAATTCAAGATCATCTTTACAGTTGTCAAGAACGTACTGGATCACATATTTTAAGAAATCTTCCGCAAGGTCGATATTGTCTTCAAGGTTGTTGAATGCTACTTCCGGCTCTATCATCCAGAATTCTGCAAGGTGTCTTGTGGTGTTTGAGTTTTCTGCACGGAAAGTGGGTCCGAAGGTATAGATTCTACCTAATCCCATAGCTGCAGTTTCTCCTTCAAGCTGTCCGGAAACTGTCAGGTTGGTTTTTTTACCGAAGAAATCCTGTGCAAAATCAATCTCACCGTCTTCAGTTCTTGGCATATTGTTCAGGTCAAAGTTTGTTACTCCGAACATTTCACCTGCACCTTCTGCATCTGCACCTGTAATAATGGGTGTATTGATATAGAAGAACTGGTTTTGGTTAAAGAATGCATGTACGGCAAAGCTCACGGCGTGACGTACTCTGAAAACAGCTCCAAATACATTGGTTCTGAATCTTAAATGCGCTTGCTCACGAAGCTTCTCTAAACTGTGTTTTTTAGGCTGAAGAATGGTGTTTTGAAGTTCTTCTGTGAAGTTATCCCCTAAAATAATGATCTTTTTAGCAATAATTTCAACCGTCTGGCCAGCTCCCTGGCTTTCTACCACTTCTCCCACTACTTTAAGAGAAGAAGCTGTACTGATTTTCTTGATGATTTCTTCATCAAAATTTTCGAAATCAACAACTATTTGCAAATTATTAATCGTAGATCCATCATTAAGGGCAATAAAGCGGTTTGAACGGAATGCTCTTACCCATCCGTAAACAGTAATGTCATGATGTAATACTTTCTTGTAATCCTGTAGGATTTCTTTAATCGTCTGCTTTTTCATTTGTTGATTATAAATTTTCGTTTAAAAATTAACGTCTGCAAAGTTACAAAAAAACAGCGCAACTTGATGATTACGCTGTCTTTTTAAAAAATCATTTATCAAAATATACAATCTAAAACTATGCTGTAAATATTATTTGGGTAGATTTAAGGGGCAGGAAGTTGGAAGAGGGAGCCTGGAAATTAATATTGGGCTTATAATTTCTGACAGTTGTGGTAAAATTTGATGAAGCAGCGTTTAAAATAAGACTGGCATTGCTCTTTTCGGCCTCAATGACTTCCTTCTTCCATCTCCGAACTTCCTTACTTTAATTAAAGAATACTGTTTTTTTCCTCTCTTTTCCGTTTCTGATTTTCCAGGCGTGATAGGAACTTGGGATGTCGTATTGCCATTTTGGAAGCAGCAAGACAATTAAAATTACGTCGATATGAGATACAAATCCCAGTACAACCGTAAGATAAAATGCCCAGCCTGCTTGCTGAAAACCTATTAAATACGTAAAAGCAATCAGCAGACTCAAGCCCCACATTTTTGACAGAAAAGCATGAGTGCAGGTTTCTTTCCCGAATTTCCAGATACTGACGATGTAGCAAAGTGCTTCCATGACAAAGATTAAAAGAATTCCCCGCCATTCATTTTTAATTAATTCAGGATTCAGGAAATAGGACGCAAATCCCAACGAAAGCCAAAAAATCAAATCGGTCTGACTATCTAGTCTTCTTAATTTTTCTGATGAAACGCCCACCTTTCGAGCTATGATTCCATCGAAGATATCGGTTAATAATCCGAAATACATGAATCCTAAAATTAAAAATTTTGATTCTGTACCTTTGAAATACGCTAATAACAAAATGATTGGAGCAAAGATAAATCTGATTGCGATAAGCAGATATGGTAACTTTTTCATAACTTTTTATTTTTAAAATTCCAGTTGATTAAAGGCATTTTTCTTTTTTCATTTTTATTCCAAAAGCCAATCTGTATTCCCCTTGAATCTTTACACACATTAATCAAAGCCACTTGAATACCTCTGCACTTTTGACTTACATTCGCAAAAGTGGAAACGGCAACTCCTTTTGTGGTATGATGAAAATTGTACAGTGGCGAAACGGCAACTCCGTTGATCACCGAAGGCGCGCTTATATTGCTGGATAAACTCAATTCGAGTCCATTGGTAACTGTAGGCTCCATATTGACGATAGAGAGCTGCATCCCGTTAATTGTATTCATTTTATCGGGTAAAGGTTCTGACCCAATATCATTAATGCCCCAATTGTTGATGGATGTAATATTGACAAGAAACAAAACCGGAAAGAAAATCCCTAAGCCATTAAACCCCAACCCGACCCCATTGACTTTCTTAGGTTGTATTTCCTGATCAATCTCATCATAATATTTAATAAGCATTCCATTCACGTTTTTAGTTGCCTTCGAAGGTGAAAAAGCAATAAACTTTGGCTTACCTGATATCGTATTTAAACTGTCCTGAGCACTGACCATACTTCCTGCAAAGAGGGAGATCATGATCATAAAATTTATTTTCATAACTCATTGTTTTAAAATTATACTTCAAAAGTATCTGTGAAAAACATCAATCTGAATGCGAAAAAAAATTAAAATAAAGAAGTACATTTGTGAAAATCACAAAAACATGTATCAGGAACTTTTACTTAAGGAAATTCGCAGAAAAATTGGTGATAAATCTTTGAATGATGAGATTGCCAATATTCTGAATATAAGTTATGATGCATCACACAGAAGAACGTCTCTGAAAGCAAAGTTCAGTTTTGAAGAGGCTTTGGAACTGGCCAAATATTATCAGATTTCTCTCAATCAATTTATAACCTCAGACCAGCAGCTTGTGGTTCAGAAAACTTCAGTGGTGAACGAAACAGAAGATTTACAGTCTTTTTTTCAGAATAATCTCAACATTTTTGAAAATCTGCCCCTTTCTGATGAGATGACCATTTATTATTCCGCCAAGGACATTCCGTTTTTTTATACACTTTCAGATACATTGCTTTCACGTTTTAAAATTTATGTCTGGATGAATCTGCTTAATGCGAAGCAGGTTTTTATTCCTTTTCTGAAGTTTTCGCCTCCTTATTTTGAATCAAACACTCAGGAACTCAAGAAAAAGTATGAAGCGCAAAATATCGTAGAATTATGGAATGACAGGACCATTTCCAGTATTTTGCAACAGATCTTATTTTATTATGAAACGGGACTTTTACAAAAAAATGAGGGCCAGATTATTCTGGAAGAGCTCAAAGAACTTATAGAGTATATTGAACAAAAAACAGAAAACAATCCAAAATTTCACCTGTATGAAAATGAGTTGATGCATCTTTCCAACGACATCTTTTTTCATCATCCTCACCAATCCCTTTTTGCTATACCTGTGAATATGTTTGGTTATATTCTGATCAATGATGCTAAAACCTGTAACGAAGCAATAAATTATTTTGAACATCAGATTAAAAATTCAAAATCTCTGAACACGTCCGGAAATAGAGATAGAAAAATATTTTTCAATAAAATGTACGAACAGATTGAAAATTTAAAACAAAAACTATAGTATGAAAAACCTCCATAATGGTGAATTTTTTGGACAGACTAATGAAACGCTTCGTTTTGATGGATTGACCATTACGGATACGGAATACACGTACCCTTTCGTCGACTGGCATTATCATGAAAATGCTTATTTTACTTTTCTGCTACAGGGAAATATGAAGGAAGGGAACAAAAAAGAAATCTATGACTGTCCGGCAGGAACACTACTCTATCACCACTGGGAAGATGCTCATTACAACATCAAACCGGATGTATTTACGAGAGGATTTCATCTTGAAGTGACTGAAAACTGGTTTGAGAAATTTCAAATTTCAAAAGACAGTATTGAAGGAAGCTTTAATTTGAAAAATCCAGCTTTAAAATTGTTGATGTATAAGATTTTCAGAGAAACAAAATTAAATGATTCTTCTTTTGAGCTATCTGTTCATGAGCTTTTACTCAATATTTTCAGTGAATTATCAGATAAGGTTGAACACTCCGATAAAAAACCAGGTTGGGTGCGTAAGATTGATGAAATACTGCATGAAAATTTCACAGAAAAACTGAACCTGACAGATCTTTCTAAAACAATAGACATTCATCCGGTCCATCTAAGCCGGGACTTTCAGAAACATTTTCACTGCAGTTTGGGAGCGTATATCAGAAAACTGAAGATCAATAAATCTTTAACACTTCTTAATACTTACCCATCTTTGGCCGAAGTAGCCCTGGAATGTGGTTTTGCAGATCAAAGTCACTTCATCCGGTCGTTCAAAGAAAATACGGGTATTACTCCTTTGCAGTACAAAAACCTTCTGAAGAAATAATAATGTTAATTTCATTCTATTTTTTGTGAAGAGTAGTTCCTATTTTTGCTCAGATAAAATATTACAATGAAATCTATTCTAGTGTTTGTTTTGCTTCTTAGTTTTGGACTTTCTTCAGGTCAGTCAAAAAATGTTGCAGAACCTGATGTTATCCTACAACCTATTCATAAAAAATACATCAACAGGATTATTTTCCTGGATAAAGTTATTGCTCCAGATCAAATAAAAGAATCGGATTTTCTCAAAATGATGGTCTTTCAGGAGGATAAAGATCTCGACATTCGTGTTTTTATGGACAATTCTCTGGTCAATTATTTACATCAGATCGATCCGTCTTTGTCCTCTGATGAATTGCTGAAAAAAGGAAATTATCAATTCAATTTCTATGTGGACGGAAAATTAATTTATACTGAAAATTTAAATACCGGAGCAGGACTACCGGAAGATAAAAAGAAGAAAACCACTTTAAGAATTCCATTATTAAGTTCAAAAAATGAGGATTCGTGGGGAAAATATATGTGGATGAGATTTTATCTGGGTAATGGTGGAATTGATGCACTGGAAGAAGGGAGTCATCTTTTAAAAATTGAAATCAAACCTTACCTGAAAACGTCATCGTTAAAGGTTGGAAATACAATTGCAACGGGTGAAATTCAGTTAAAGGTTCCTCATAAAAGCATTTCGGAGCAGCAGATTGCCATTCAAAAGATACAGCCAGACAGCGGATGGAAAGTGTCTGATGAAAAATTGGATCAGGAAAAAATCAGGCTTTTAAATACCAAAATTGCAGAGAACAGGTTCAGAGATATCACCAGTATTGTGGTCATCAAAAATGAAAAGCTTCTTCTGGAGGAATATTTCAGTCAGTCCGGAAGAGATTCATTGCAGGATACGCGTTCAGTTGGTAAATCCTTTGCCTCAGCTCTGATGGGTATCGCCATTAAAGATGGATATGTTAAAAATGAAAACCTGATGCTGAAAGAATTCTATGATCTGAAGCCGTTCAAAAATTATTCTTCTCATAAAGACAGTGTTACTATAAAAAGCCTGTTGACCATGAGTTCAGGCTTTGATGGAAATGATTCAGATGAAGAATCTCCGGGAAATGAAGAAAATATGTATCCTACAGAAAATTGGGTGAAGTTCATCCTGGATTTACCGACCACCGAAAACAAACCTGGAAAAAACTGGAGCTATTTCACTGCCGGTGTCGTACTGACAGGAGATATTTTAGATAAAAAAGTTCCTAAAGGTTTGCAAAACTATGCCGGAAAAAAGTTATTTCAACCTCTTGGAATCACGAACTACAAATGGCAATTTACGCCACAGCAGAAGCCATCTCTGGCTGGTGGACTTCGCATGAGAACACTGGATTTTGCAAAATTCGGACAGCTGTATAAAAATAACGGAGTGTGGAATGGTCAAAATATTATTGACAAAAATTGGGTAAAGAAATCTCTCACCAATTACTTCACAGACAATCCGGATTTTGAAGGATATGGCTATTTATTCTGGAGGAAAGTCTATAAAGTAGGACATCAAAATTTTGAAGCATATCAATCCAGTGGAAATGGAGGGAATAAAATTATTATTTTTACAGAAATTCCTGTTGTAATCGTTATTACAGCAAAAGCTTACAACAAACCTTATGCTCATTTACAATCTGATAAGATCGTTGAGGAATATCTGCTGCCAGCTATTCATAATAAATAATGAGTAATGAATGATATAGGATGAGTGATTAGCAATAGTCACTCATTTTTTTTTATTGGAAATCCGCAAAGAATACAGAGATATGGTGTCGTTCAAAGTAAAGGATAAAATTGTTTCCGGAAACCAATGGTTCAGTACCGGGAATCACTTTGTGGCTTCTTTCGGATATAATCCGGTTTATATGTATTATTATAATGTAAAAATTGGAAATAAAATGGTTTCTACAAAAAAAGACCATACCAAAATAGTCGCTTCTGATCCTATAAAGACCAAAACGGGAAAATATTTCTTAGTAAGTAATATGAAAGAGGGGAAATTTCAGATCTATTATCTGAAAAACCAGATTATTCGTCTTTTTTAGAGGACACTAAAAAAACATCGATAAGTCCTTCCGGAAGTTGCATTTTAATAAACCTTTCTTCTCTGTCCACTTCAAGGATCCAGTCTTTGATGATAGGAATCACTACTTCTTTTCCATCAAGATTGGTAACGAAATAGTTTTGGGCAGTCTGGTCGTTTACAGATCTTATCACACCGCATTCTTTATCATTTTGATCAAGAATATCGAAACCGATGATCTCATGATAGTAAAACTGTTTTCCGGAAAGTTTCGGAAGTGTAGCAAGCGGTAAGTAAACACTTTTCCCTAAAGATTGGTCTACCAGTGTTTCAGAAGAGTTTTTAAAGGCAAGGTTAAGAGCATCATTTTTGCTCCAAGCAGATCTTTCAATAAAAAAAGGAACCAATAATCCGTTGATTTCAACGAATATTGATTCCAATTTATTGTAAAGCTCGGGTTGATCGGTATCCAGTTTAAGGATAACATTTCCCGCAAGGCCATGTCTGCGTGTGATTTTTCCTAGTAAATAGCAATCTTCTTTACGCATACAGGTTTATTATTAAGCTTCAGTGTTTTCTTCAGTTTCAGCAGCAGGAGCTTCTCCTTCTGTAGCTTCCACAACTTCTTCAGCAGGTGCGTTAGCAGCTTCTTCAGCAGCTTTAGCATCAGCTTCAACTTGTGCAGCAGCAGCAATTCTAGCTTCGTTTACTTTAGCTTCAGCGTCTAAAGCAGCTTTCTTAGAATCAGCTTGAGCTTTAGTTAAACCTTCTACTTTACCTTGTACTTTTTGTTCTTTAGATTCTACCCAAGCACTGAATCTTTTTTCAGCTTCAGCCTCATCAAAAGCACCTTTAGCAACTCCACCTTGTAAGTGTTTTTTGTAAAGAGCACCTTTATAAGAAAGGATTGCTTTTGCAGTATCAGTTGGCTGAGCACCGTTGTTTAACCACTTTACAGCAGCGTCAACGTTCAAATCGATAGTTGCAGGGTTAGTAATTGGGTTGTAAGTTCCTAGTTTCTCGATGAATCTACCATCTCTTCTTGCTCTAGAATCTGCAACCACGATGTGGAAAAAAGGCTTACCTTTTTTACCGTGTCTTTGTAATCTGATTTTTACTGACATAATGTTGTGAATTTTATGGGAACTCGTCCCAGTTAAATATTTAAGAGTGCAAAGATATATAAAAAATTTTATCCGACAATTATTAAATGTAACAATTTACCAATCTAGCAATATAACAGTATTTTGGACTCCCTTACCTAAGAACCAATGCTACATTGTTACATTATTAGATGGGTACATTAATCTACTTTCCCCATATAGAAAAGCCCCAGACATTGCTGGTTTTCTTCGATGGTCAAAGAGTCTTTAAGGTGGTTGACAAGACCGGGAGAGCTCCAGTAGCAGCCTATATTATTAGCTGTACAGGTCAGATACATATTCTGTACGGCCATAGAAACGGCAGCGATCTCTTCCCATTCCGGAACTATACCACTGAAGTTGACTGTAATAGAAATGACAGCATTTGCTTTATTGATTTTAAAACCAATATCCTGATATTTTTTCTCTAAAAAAGTCTGCTCGGATTGTGTAGCCTTGTAAATAGCCTGCATTTCTGAAGCTAATCGGGCTTTTTCTTCCCCTTTGAAAATTTTAAAACGCCATGGTTTTGTGCGTTTATGATTCGGGGCTAATGTCGCTGAATGGAGTATTTCATTTATAATTTCCTGAGATATTTCAGTTTCAGAATAATCTTTCGGGAATATACTTCTTCTCTGCTCTATGATTTCTTTTAAAATTTCCGCTTTATTCATGCTGCAAATTTACGATATGTAATTGAATGCATTACATTGATTTAAGCCTGATTTCTCAACAATGCGCTTCGGTTTTTATATACTTTATAATGAGTGAATACGAATGTGAGGACCATGATCATCACGAATCCTCTCGAAATCCATCGCTCTACACCTTGAGATACAGACCCTGGAAATGATAAGAAGAGAAGACAAACTGTGTAAATGAGTCCGGCATTGATCCAGGAACGACCCGGATCCGGATAAGCTTTTACGGCCATCGTCTGATTATACCCAAGGATAGGAAGCAGTTTATGATGATCCCAGATCAGCAGTATGATAACAGCCATCATCATCAGAGAAGTAATGATCCATGTTCCGGTAAAGGAAAGGCTTATGGTAATGATCCATATATTACTTAATATCGCTAAAAACATAAGAGCTCCAGGAAGGGCAAACCGCTGTGTCATCAGTAAAATCCCTGCAACAACCTGGGAAAGTCCTAAAAAATTCCAGTAAAATCCCGTCTGATACATGGCTTCAAAGAAATACCCTATCGGTGTATCCGTTGAAAGAACCGTAAATCTATTTCCCATTAATTTTGTCAGCCCGGAAGGGAAAAATGCAAATCCAATTAAATATCGTAGGTGAATCATCACCCATTGATTCAATCTATTGGTTCGTAATTTTTCAAATGTCATGGTTGTACGGGTTGCGGGGTTATTGGGTTTGAGAGTTTGAGGGTAATGGAGTTTTAGAGTAGATGAGTATTTTAGTTGTTGGTTGCTAAGTTTACCGTAAAATTCTTAATTCTTAATTCTTAATTCTTAATTCTTAATTCTTAATTCTTAATTCTTAATTCTTAATTCTTTATTCTTTATTCTTTATTCTTTATTCTTTATTCTTTATTCTCTTCTCCACAATCAAATCACCTCCACAATCTCCTGATGGATATTATTCAAGGTGAAAGCGTCCCCGGATTTCATTCCCATCATCTTTTTAGCCATGGGGCTTTCAGGAGAGATGGCATAAAAACGGTCTCCTTCAAAAAAGAACTCTCCTAATGAAACTGAAATATAGAAACGGGCTTTGTTGGTGATCACCAAAGAACCCAGCTGTATCTTTTCTGTGGAATTATTCAGAACCTTGGACATATTTCGGTTAAGATCATTCAAAGCTCCCAGCTGGCGCTGCATCTGGTAGATCTCCTCCTGCATCTCCTCTCTCATACTGTCATACTTTGGGGTCTTTTTAATATCACGACTTGCTTCCAGGGTAAACTCTATGAAATTTTTAAGTTTTTCTATTTTCTCAGAGATAACTGTTTTGACATAATTTCTTATATCACTTTTCACAAATACGATCTTCTCCATAAATCTAATCTTTACATAAAGATAATAATTTTTTAAAATAATAATTGATATTTTCGTTCTTCATAAAAACAAACCAATGATTTTCTAAATCTATTTTTCTGACGAAATATTGATGACCTGTATTGCTTAAAAGGCTTCCGACTGATGTCACAGATTACTCAGAATTTTTTGATTCTTACAGAAATGGACACAAAAAAAGCCTTGCATTTTCTACAAGGCTTATATTTTTTTACTTTTCGCAAAGCTTTTTAAGGTCTCCCAGCCCCTGATCAAATACCTTTTTCATATTCATATCCATCATAGGTTTCATAATTTTCATTATTGTAGTCAGTTCATAGTCTATTGACCAGGTGACTTTTGTCCCGTTTCCTTCTGGAGCCAAAACAAAGGATGCTTTAGCCTCACTCTCAAAAGGTTTGATAAAATGAAGCTTAGTTACTAATTTTTCATTGGGTACACTTTCTGTAATAGATTGCTCGCCCTCTCCTACTTTGTCATTGCCTTTCCAGTGGTAAGAATCTCCTACTTTATCTCCGGCTCCGGAATAGGTGATCACAATATCTTTATCAGCTTTGGAAAATGGATCCCAGACATTGTATTCTTTTAATGAACCTACATGCTGCCATACTTTTTCTTTTGGCGCATTGATGACTACTGATTTTTCAAAGTGGTAATTCTTACTGAAAGCCAGCATTGCAATCACAGCGTATACTACAGCTAAAAGGATGATTACGCCAAGAATTTTTAAGAGTGTTTTCATAGTTTTGATATTTTGAGTTACTTGTTTTATTTTTCAACCCTAAAAGCTTGAAATACTTGAGCAATCTCATTGTTCCGTCTTTTGTGGTTTATTATTTTCAAAATTAGTCATTCCACCCTCCTCGCCTCTTTTCATATGACAAGATTATTAAAGATAAAGCATTTTTGTCACATCTTGATATTGGGGCATTATTTTTGCGCATTTCAGCTGTGATTCCCAATGAATCATTAAATTTACGTTACCTAAAAATCGAACAATGAATATTTTAACAGAGAAATTTACCACACCATATCACGCAGCACCTTTCAACGGTATTAAAAATGAAGATTTCCTTCCTGCATTCCAGGAACTGATCAAAAAATCCGAAGATGAAATTAATGCTATTGTTAACAATTCTGAGGCTCCAACCTTTGAAAATGTCATCGAAGTATTGGCTTACTCAGGAGAACAGCTGGATGTGGTTTCCAATATTTTTTTCAATTTAAATTCTGCAGAAACAAGCGACGAGATTCAAAAGCTGGCTCAGGAAGTTTCTCCACTTTTAACCGAATATTCGTCAAAGATCTCTCAAAACGAAGCTCTTTTCAGTAAAATCAAAAAAGTATACGACGAAAAAGAGCACTATACCCTGAATGAAGAACAGCAAATGCTTTTGAACGAAACGTATAAAGGTTTTGTAAGAAGTGGTGCCCTGTTGAATGAGGAAGACAAGGAAAAGCTACAGAAGATCAACATGGATCTTTCTTTAAAATCTCTGCAGTTCGGACAGAATGTGTTAGCATCTACCAATGCTTATTTCAAACATATCACGAATAAAGAAGATCTGGCAGGAATTCCGGAGGCTATCCTTGACCAATATGCCGAAGAAGCTAAAGAAAGAGAACTTGAAGGTTGGATCGTTACCTTGCAGTATCCAAGCTATATTCCCTTTATGACGTATGCTGAAAACCGTGAACTGAGAAAGGAAATTGCTTTGGCGAGTGGTAAAAAATCTTTTGATGGTGGAGAATTTGACAATCAAGAACTGATTAAAGAACTTCTACAATTAAAACAGCAAAAAGCAGAATTATTAGGCTATCAAAACTATGCAGATTATGTTCTGGAAGAAAGAATGGCTAAATCTCCGGTGAAAGTTTTTGACTTTTTAAATGAACTTTTAACGAAAGCGAAACCTTATGCAGACAAGGAAATTGAGGAATTAAAATCTTTGGCTAAAGCAGACGGAATCGATGAACTGCAGAGCTATGATCATACTTTCTACGCTGAAAAACTCCGCAAGCAGAAATATGACTTTAATGATGAAGAACTAAAGCCTTATTTCCCATTGGATCAGGTACAGGATGCTGTTTTCGGGCTGGCCGGAAAACTTTTTGGACTTCGTTTTGAGGAAAGAAATGATATTCCGAAATACCATGAGGATGTAAAGGTGTATGAAGTGTCTGAGACGGAAATCGGGAAGACTGAAGATGGAAGCTTCAAAGCTTTGCTCTATGTAGATTATTTCCCGAGAAAAGGTAAAAGAGCCGGAGCGTGGATGACCAGCTATAAAAATCAGTATAAAAAAGACGGCGAAAATTCCCGTCCGCATATTTCTATCGTTTGTAATTTCAGCAAACCAACAAAAGATACACCGAGCTTACTGACTTTCCAGGAAGTGACCACTTTATTCCATGAATTCGGGCATGCGCTTCACGGAATGATGGCGGATACGCAATACCCAAGTCTTTCCGGAACTTCTGTGAAATGGGATTTTGTAGAACTTCCTTCTCAGTTTCTGGAGAATTTCTGTTACGAACCTGAGTTTTTAAAGACGTTTGCCAAACATTATAAAACCGGAGAGGTGCTTCCGGATGAAAAGATCGAAAAGATCGAGCAGTCTAAAAACTTCATGGAAGGTTACCAAACGATGAGACAGCTTGGTTTCGGACTTCTGGATATGAACTACCATACGAAAGTAGCAGAACTGGAAGGTGAAAGCGTAAAAGCGTTTGAGGATAAGTACACGAAGGCAACAACACTTTACCCTGTCAATCCGGAAACGGCGATGAGTCCTAGTTTCTCCCATATTTTCCAGGGTGGATATTCTGCTGGTTATTATTCTTACAAATGGGCTGAAGTTCTGGATGCAGATGCGTTCCAGTATTTTAAGGAAACCGGAATTTTCAATACTGAAACAGCTTCCAAATTCAAAGTTCTTCTTTCTTCAGGCGGAACAAAAGATCCGATGGAACTGTATAAAAGTTTCAGAGGAAGTGAGCCGAAAGTGGAGAGTTTGCTGAAAAGAGCGTTTGGGTAATTCCGAATTTTATCTGAAGACTTAAGTCCTTTAGAAATCTAAAGGACTTTTATTCTCTTTTTATTTAAATCCTTAATATGCATACCGTTATGAAGCTTCTATCTCTTAGTAATTCCTATACATATCTAATATCTGCTCCATTTTCTGTTAGCAGATATTTTACACCAACAATATTGCAATGACAGAGTTAATTCCTACAATAAACGAAATTATTAAGTATGGACTTCAACCCAACTTGAAAGTCAATGACAAAGAAAAATTGCTGGAACAACAGCTTGTGAAAATTTACAAGCTTTATTTTGACATAGAATACACATTTGACGAAGCAAATTATCCAGACTTTGACAAATCACAACTTCCGGACATCAGACACAATGTTGCAACTAATTTTGAACATTTTGGTTTGTACAAAACAGTCCTTGACATCAACGATATTAGCAATCAAAAGGACAACGGAATTGGTGATGTCATTGACGACTTGAGCAATATAATCACGGACCTTTTACAAATCAAATGGCGAATTGAAAACAATAGCTGGGCTGATGGACTTTGGTATTTCCAACTTATTTTTCACGGACATACCCAACAGCACATCCTTGATCTTTTAAACTATATGAAACAAAAAAATGGGACAACTATTTGAACTTATCATAGACATTGTAAGAAACAATATTTTACGTTCCAGTTTACATAATGAGAGAAAAAACAGCTATTAACAAGGCCATCACTACTTTTCCCATTATCTTCAAGTCTTTAACAACCCAGAATCCCACATGAACACACAAGAACAAATCACAGAATATATAACCAGCCAGCCTGAGCCAAAATGCAGCGATATGCAGGAGCTGCACCGCATCATTCTCGAAATAATGCCGGAATGTAAATTATGGTTCCTGGATGGTAAAAACAGTGAAGGCAAAACAGTTTCTAATCCTAATATCGGATATGGACTTCACACCATGCAATACACTGATGGAAAAACCCGGGAATTTTATCAAATTGGTCTCAGTGCGAACACAACCGGAATCTCTGTCTATATTCTCAGCATCGATGATAAGACCTACCTATCCAAAACGTATGGAAATAAAATAGGTAAAGCAAGCGTAACGGGATATTGCATTAAGTTCAAAACGCTCAAAGATATTAACCTTGACATACTTGAAGCAGCCATACGGGATGGGTTTAAAGCGCAAAACGGAAAAGTGAACTAACCAAATAATTCAACTAAGCCATCGGACAAACTGATATTTCTTTACCCTCAGCATACGTTTTCCCCCAGTCGCAGAGACTTTCTAAAATAGGAATTAAATCCAGACCTTTATTGGTCAAAACATATTGAATCCCAACAGGAACAGTTCCGGGAATCTCTTTTTTGACAATGACGGCATGAGTTTCCAGTTCTTTGAGTTGGCGACCTAAAACCTGTTCAGAAATATTCGGTAATTCCTTTTTCAGCAAATGAAACCTATTATTCCCTTGTGAAATGGAATACACGATTTGCGACTTCCAACGACCGCTGATCATGGCAACCGCTGAGTTGAGCTCACAGACCTGAAACAAAAACTGTTCATTAACCGCATTGGTGGAATTTTCTTTACGCATAAGTATTATTTTTAAAGGCTCACAATTTTGTTCGTTATTGTACACAACAAAATACTTGCTGAATTTTGCAATAAAAATACGCAATATGAACAAGGCAATAAGCATCATGATCGGATTACTGACAACCATTTTGTCAAAAGCACAGGAAAAATGGATGATACAATCTGAATATCTCGCTCCATCGGACACCGTTCTGGTTTTTAAGCCAAAAGCATATAATGAAAAAGAAAAATTCCCTTTGGTTTATCTTTTACATGGCTACAGCGAAAATTACAGACAATGGTCGCAAACAACAGACTTACAAAAATTAGCTGACCAATATGGTTTTATCATCGTTACACCAGACGGTTTTACCTCTTATTACATCAACAGCCCAACCAACAAAAACTCGCAGTATGAAGATTTTTTCTTCAAAGAATTAGTTCCGAAAGTACATCGTTCATTTAATATTGATGATAAAAATGTTTTTATCAGCGGTCTAAGTATGGGTGGCTATGGAGCATTACGGTATTTTATTGTACACCCTGACTATTTCAATACCGCAGGTTCTACAAGCGGAGCTCTTGAAGTTGATTATCCGAATTTCCAGAAAGTAAGTCAACACTTTTGGCAAAACAATAGATTGATTGATGATTTAACAGCCAATATTGGCAATCCAAAAACGGCAAATTGGAGCCGGTACAGCATATCAACCCTTTTGAAACAGCACCCGGATTTTAAGAAAGCCTTTATCTTTGACTGCGGAACGGAGGATATTTTATATTCAAATTCTGCAAAACTGAAACAGCAAACCGACGGTCTTAAAATTCCTGCAACTTTTATCAGTCAACCGGGTGATCATAATACGGAATACTGGAATAAATCAATAGAACATCATTTTGTATATTTCCAACAACATCTGAAAAAATAAGGGCTGAAGCCGGATATGTGGTCGTCTATTGACATAGGAAAGCAATAAATTTAAATATATAATTTTATTCTATTCTTTTTCAAGAGCATGAATAAACTCCCCTTTTTCAGTGACAATCTGGTTTCCCCATTCCGTGATCGCATCTAAAACAGGAATAAAAGTTTTCCCAAGATCAGTAAGGCTGTATACCACTTTAATGGGCGGTTTTTCACCAAATACTTTCCTGGATACCAAACCGTCTTTTTCCAATTGCTTCAATTGTAAACTCAGGGTCATCTCGGTAACTGTGGGCAGTTCTTTACGAAGTTCGTTATATCTTTTAGACCCCTCTTTCAAATGGTAAAGGATAACTGCTTTCCATTTTCCTCCTACCAAATCCATAGTAAGACTTACGGTACAAGGGTAGATTTTGCCTTCCAATTTCACATGATCACCAATGCATTCTGTTTTCATTTCAATTTTATTTAGCCTATCTGTTTAGATAGTTATTGCAAATGTAGTGTACTAAAAATAATTTTGTAACTCAATAAATTATAGTACAAATTCAAAAATATGAAAATACTGATCATCCTTGCTCATCCTGAAGAAAAAAGTTTCAATGCAGCTCTGTTTAATACGGCAATCAAAAGTCTGGAAGAAGCTGGTCACGAAGTTAAAACCACTGACTTATATCAGGAAAATTATCAGCCCGTAAGTGGGAAAGGCAATTTTACCCAATTAGAAAATCCAAATTATTTCAAACAGCAAAATGAAGAATTATTTGCTGTACAACAATCTACATTGATGCCGGATATCGTCTCGGAACAGGAAAAGATTGAATGGTGCGAAATCATGATCTGGCAGTTTCCATTGTATTGGTTTTCGGTTCCGGCAATTCTAAAAGGTTGGATCGACAAAGTTTTTACCATGGGAAAATTTTATGATAACGGTAAAATTTTTGACAACGGTTTTTCAGCAGGAAAAAAAGCAATGCTGTCTCTAACAACCGGTGGTCCTCAAAAAAATTATGTGGAGGACAAATACGGTGATATCAACTCAATTCTATTTCCAATACATCGTGGCATTCTGGAATTTCTTGGCTTCTCAGTTTTACAGCCGGAAATCATTTATTCTGTAGAACGGCTTACGGATGAAGAGAGAAAAACACTATTGGATCGGTGGTCAAAAAGATTAATGAATATCGAACAGGAAATCATGAGAAATTAAGAATAGATAAAGATTGTCCATCGAAAAATACGGGGTTAAAATTTGAATCGAAAAAAGGTTGCTTTATTTTGTATTTTTGTATTTTAACGGCAGTAAAAAAGCTTTCTAAAGCATCCTTTACGATAGCAACTAATGACAACGTAAAACACGAATGACAGAGAAATTTCCGGTAATACACAGTACACTTTCACCTAATGTACTCAGCCAACTTATTCAACAGCAATATCATCTGAGCAACCAAACGGAATGTAAACTATTCCGGGCAGCCATGAACCATCTTTACATCGTTACAAATGGGGAAGAAAAATATGTTTTCCGGGTGTACACTTGTGATTGGAGAACAAAATCAGAAATAGAGGAAGAATTAAGACTTTTAATCCATTTAAAAGAAAATAACAGACCGGTTGCTTATCCAATAGCGGACCAATCGAATGAATACATTCAGGAAATTAATGCACCGGAGGGAAAAAGATTCGGGGTCTTATTTTCGTATGCAAAGGGGACAAAAACTGCAAGATTTTCACCTGAAACCAGTTTTCTGATAGGTCAGGCATTAGCCAGAGTTCATCAATCAACAGAAAATTTCACGCTCAACAGAATCACCTATGATCCCAAAATTTTACTTTCAGATGCTATTTTGAGGACCAAAGACTTTTTCAGGAATACCACAGATGAAATTATTTTTTTAGAAAAATTGTCCGGTTTTTTAGCTCTCAAATTTGATACAATCAGCAAACCATCACTGCGATATGGCGCCGTACATCTCGATGTTTGGTTTGACAATATGCACCTAGATCATGAAAAAGAGGTCACTTTTTTTGACTTTGATTTTAGTGGCAACGGTTTTTTATGTCTTGACATTTCATATTTCTTATATCAGTTGTTATCCACCAACCTCAATGAAAATGAGTATCAGATAAAAGCAGACAGCTTTTTAAAAGGGTATGAAACAGTTACTGAAATGAGCCAGGAAGAAAAAGATTTTTTACCTTTCGCCTGTTTAGCCATTATGAATTATTACATCAGTATCCAATGTGACAGATTTGAGTACTGGACGAATATTTTCCTGAATGAAGACCATTTAAAAAGAATGGTGGGAAATTTGAAACGATGGATGATTTACCATAAAATTGACATTGAATAATATAAAAACAGCTAAACTGACTCTCAAAATGACTAAAAACTATTACCTCACCTTTTTTATTGTATTTCTATTCAACCTGAGTTTTGGACAGGCTCCCCCGTCACCTCCAACTCCTGAAGAAGTAAAAAATTACGGTTCCAAAAATAATCCTGATGGAAATTCTGCTGTTAAAGTGATAGAGGTAAAGAGCAAAGCCAATAATAAAGCAGAAGCTCCAAAAAGTACTATTCCAAAATTTAAGATCTCTATTGACGAATCAACCCGGAAGAATTCGATTTATTATTTCAAAAACATTGAGGCTCAAATAGCGAAACTGGACACCCTGCTCACTGAGGAACAAATCATCAGCCTTACCAAATACAAAATACATACGAATGCAATACATCCAAAATATTTGGACAGTTTAGCCAATAAAGCATACCAACTCAACGAGAATAAAAACTACAGTGAGGCCATTGAAACAGCAAAAAAAATACTTATTCAAAGCCCCAACAACATCACAGCCCACAAAGAATTGTCTTATGCCTACAAACGGCTAGATCAGAATAATGCATCCCAACTTCATTTTTCAATGATGGTGAAAATAATCAATTCGGTTCTGAAATATGGAGATGGAAGCCGCCAGGCTCCGTATATCCTCAATAATTTTTTTGAAGGGTTATCTGTTTATGAAGCCAAATTCGGATGCTTCCCCAAAAAGGTAACCTTACTTCTGACCACCGAAAAAAAACTGTTAGGTGGCTACGATTGCTTTCATATCATGCGTTTTTCAGATTTGACCCACTGGCTGCCATCCCTGGAAAAAGAAGATTATAAAACAGAACAGTAAAGAAGGTAAGCCTTTTATCAAACTCATTCTCCACATACCCATACTCTATAAAAAACTAAATAAAATTGAAGAAAATAGTAAGCCTGATCGCCCTTATTTTAATCTGTATCAATGTATATTCCCAAAATACCTATGTGTTTTTTGGATCATTCAACCGGGATAAAACAACCGAGGGAATTTATGTCTATAAGCTGGATACTATCAAAGGGAAATTATCCAAGGTAACATCAGTGAAAGGAATTTTAAACCCTTCATTTCTCACTTTATCTCCCAATGGAAAATATGTATTAGCCTGTACAGAAAGTAAAACGCCCAATGCCGGAAGTATCAGCAGTTTTAAATTCAACCCCAAAGATGAGACGCTTACTTTCATAAACAGTCAGAAAAGTGGTGGCGAAAACCCGGTGTATGTGAGTGTTCACAGAAATGGTCAATGGGTAGTGAATGCCAATTATACAGAAGGCAGCGCTTCCGTATACCCGCTCTCTGAAGATGGCACTCTACATCCTGCGGTACAGAATTTTCAGTTTTCCGAGGGAAGTATCAATGAAGACAGGCAGGACAGATCCCATATTCATGCTGCTGTTTTTTCACCGGACTTTACTCATGTTTTCTTATCCGATCTGGGGGCAGATAAAATCAGATCCTATACGTTTGAAACTGATAAAGCGGAGCCTATGCAAGCCGCAAAACCACCGTACATACCCACCACTTTAGGAGGTGGACCAAGGCATTTTACCTTTCATCCCAATGGAAAATTCGCCTACAGTATTGAAGAATTATCAGGAACGGTCAATGCCTATCAGTATGAAAATTCTACGCTGAAAAGCATTCAAAGAATCAATACGCATACGGACCAATACAAAGAAAATTTTGAAAGTTCCGACATTCACATTTCACCGGATGGACGGTTTTTATATGCTTCCAATCGTGGTGTCGAAAATAATATTGCCATTTTCTCCATTCTTGGAGACGGAACCTTAAAAAATGTGGGATACCAGTCAATTTTAGGGAAACACGCAAGAGTATTTGACATCGATGAGTCCGGAAAGTTTTTAATTATAGCCAACGGCGGGAGTGGAACTGTTGTTGTATTCAAACGTGATGCTACAACCGGTTTATTAAAAAAAGTAGGTAAAAAAGTAAAAATTAAAAGTGCTTCCTCTGTGAAAATCAGAAAGTATTGAAAATATTATGTTCCCTGCTTCAGCAACTTTCTTTTAAAGACATAGCAATAATAAACTAACGGAAAATACGGTTAAGCAAAATTTAAAACTATACCATTGAAATGGGTTTCGAGTACAAAATAACAGCAAAATTTACAGGGAAACAGATTACTGAAATTCAGTATTTATTTGAAAACGATAAAACGTTTGACAAAAAATATGAATTTAACAATAAAACATTCTGGGATTTCAGGCAGCCCGGAAACAATGGAACAATGCCGAATATCAGCATTATCTTTGAGAATGATGGAATATACATCTGCCAATACAGTTCTTCCTATGTATGGAAAGACCTTGACCTATTGAAAACATATATCGAAAACGAAAATATTGAATATGAAATCATTGACTATCAGGACTGATAATGATGAAAACAAAATCTATCCTGAATACTATTAATATTACTTTTCATATTCATTATCAGCAAACAGTTGAATCAGAAAATGAAAAATGACTTTCTCTCTGGCTTAATCAACATTTTTTAATAATTTTGAATGTATCATGACAACAATTGGTAGAATCCCTGACCCTTAAACCAAGTTGGGTCAGGTTCAGACCTATTATCAGAGCATAAATAAATGATTTGTTTAAAGATTCCCCCATTATCCTATGAAAGAAAATAAATACGACAACGCATCCTTTTTCGGGCAATATGAAAAAATGCTCCGCTCCCAGAAAGGGCTGGAAGGTGCCGGAGAATGGCATGCCCTGAAAAAAATGCTGCCGGATTTTACGAAAAAAGATGTTCTGGATCTTGGTTGTGGTTTCGGCTGGCATTGCCGCTATGCTGTTGAAAACGGAGCAAAATCCGTAATTGGGGTTGATCTTTCAGAAAAAATGCTTGAAAAAGCTAAAGAGATCAATCATCTTGAAGGCATTGAATATGTAAGGAAAGCTCTTGAAGATGTAGATTATCCTTCGGGAAAATTTGATATCATCCTAAGTTCTCTCACTTTTCATTATATAGAGTCATTTGATATCATGGCTCAAAATATCTATCAGTGGCTCAAACCTGGTGGACATTTGGTATTTTCTGTGGAGCATCCTGTGTTTACAGCACAGGGAACCCAAGATTGGATATATGACGAAAATAAAGAAAAACGACACTGGCCTGTAGATCATTATTTCATAGAGGGGAAAAGAAATACCACCTTTTTAGGAGAACATCTCATAAAATACCATAGAACATTAACAACCTATCTGAATACTTTGCTAAAACAGGGATTCAAAATCAATGAAATCATAGAGCCTGAACCCAGTGAAGACCTATTGAACGAATTTGCTGAAATGAAAGATGAATTGCGCCGTCCCATGATGCTGTTGATCTCAGCAGAAAAGTAAGGGAAAATACTTCATGCAGGAATATAATTTAAAGCCAAAATAACACCATGAATATTACATGTGATCAATGTAAAGAGACATTTACAGCATCAGCAGATCAAATTTCATTCATCTCAGATTCTCAGAAAAAGGGAATGCGCTTTATTATGCTCGAATGCCCTTCCTGCTACAGCAGCTTTTCGCTGAATCCACTCACAATGGAGCCGCCTGTTCCACAAAAAACAGTGGATGAAGATCATTTAAGATGCCCATGTGACTCCTGCTACGGACTGATTTCTTATGTAAATAACCCAAAATCATTCTGGGGATGTGGTGAATGCGGAACGGTATGGTTTGCCAAAGCAGACGTATCTGATGCTATTGCAAAAAGTATTGAAAAACATCCTTATCGGGCAAAAGTCTACAGGAAAAAAGGAAATAATTTCTTTCCTGTTCCGTTACATAATGAACCTGAAAATTACGAAGAGACCGTCTCTAATGAATAAAATAGAGTCTAAATACAGTTAAAAACCATAAAAATTAAAATATAATCATGCTACTAGCCATCTTACTTCCCTTTCTTTCCTTCATGTTCCGTGGGAAAATTTTAACCGGAATCATCTGTCTAATTTTACAAATCACAGTCATTGGCTGGCTTCCTGCTGCGATCTGGGCTGCTTTATCTTTAAACAATGCAAGAGCAGACCGACGCAATGATAAACTGATCCGGGCCATGAAACAAAATCAAAGATAAAACCTGATCAACTACGGCTGCAACTACCTATTTCCACAAATAAAACAGGATTGTAAAGCCCTGTAGAAAATAATAAATGATCACATCGGTCATTTTTTTTATTCAATCACTATAAAGCATAACATAGTAATGGTAATTATTCATAT
This sequence comes from Chryseobacterium pyrolae, assembly GCF_025153485.1. Classification (NCBI taxonomy): domain Bacteria; kingdom Pseudomonadati; phylum Bacteroidota; class Flavobacteriia; order Flavobacteriales; family Weeksellaceae; genus Chryseobacterium; species Chryseobacterium pyrolae. Next base: position 588,567 of record NZ_JANZQH010000003.1, on the reverse strand, counting down.
CTTTGCATAACAAAACAATAATTATGACGACTCAAAAACTTTTAACAGCCCTTCTATTTCTATTATTTTTTTCCGGAAATAGTCATGCTCAAACCTATGAGAAAAAAATAGACAGTCTTATCCTTACCGGATTCGGCAATCAAAATGAGCCCGGAGGTACATTTCTGGTCTCAAAAAATGGAAAAACGATGTACCGTAAAGCTTTTGGGAAAGCCAATCTCGAGCTGGATGTCAATATGACACCGGACCATGTTCTCCAGATCGGGTCTATGACCAAGCAGTTTACCGCTGTAGCTGTTTTGATACTGGAACAGCAGGGAAAACTAAATGTCAATGATCCTCTTTCAAAATACATAAAAGATTATCCTTCCGGTGATAAAATCACTATACACCATTTGTTGACCCATACTTCAGGAATCAAAGATTTTACAAAAATGAAAGCTTTATCCACCATTGCACAGAAAGAAATGAAGCCCGAAATGATGGTAGATTTCTTCAAAAACGAACCTGTAGATTTTGCTCCCGGAGATAAATTTGAATATAACAATTCGGGATATGTGGTATTAGGTCATATTATTGAGCTGGTTTCAGGACAGACGTATGAAGATTTCATCAAAAAAAATATTTTCGAAAAAGCCGGTATGAGCCACTCTTATTATGCCACCGACCGACAACTTATTCCCAAAAGAGCTTACGGTTACCATCAGAAAGAACATGGATTTGTCAATAAAACCGTCATCAGTTTCAGTGTTCCTTTCTCATCCGGTTCCCTGATGTCTACAGTTGATGATCTCGTGAAATGGCAACAAGCTTTAAACCAGAACATACTGCTCAATACATCTGAAACGAAAAAAGCCTTTCAGAAATATAAGCTGAACAGTGGCGAGGAATTTACTTATGGATACGGATGGCACCTCAAAGATATCAATGGTACTCCGGACAGGGAGCACGGTGGAAGTATTTTCGGGTTTAAAAGTATGGGCGTGTATATTCCTTCTGAAGATATTTACGTTATAGGACTCAGCAACTGTGACTGCCACTCACCCACGGAGATCACGAGAAACATCGCAAAATTGACATTGCAGTCCGTAAAAAAATAATCACTACATCTTCCTTTTTGGAAGTATACTTTCCGGAACCTTTACCATCGAAAATAAAACAATAAAAAGACAAATTATATTGACGGCCAAAGCGATTGAAAAAGCAGTATGATAATGCTGTGGTGAAGGCTTTATTCCAAGGAAATGATAAAAAACACTTCCCACTGCAATAATTCCTACAATAGCAGCAACCTGCTGAAAAGTATTGTAAACTCCTGAAGCATTTCCCGCCAGCTTTTGTGGCAGTCCGGACAGTGCAATTGTAGCCAGCGAAGGAATAATAGAACCTACGCCAATCCCGTGAAAAAACAGCAAGAGACAAAGCATGAAAAAGGGAGTTTCCCTATTAAATAAAAAGATTTGCAGCATAAGAACGGTCATGATAAGGACCAATCCACTCACTAAAAATTTTTTACCATACCGTAAAATGAATTTCGATGAAAACAAGGAAGCCAGAATAAAACCAAGTCCCTGGAAAACAATAATTTCTCCGGCAGCCAAGGCCCCGATCTGCAGTCCATCCTGAAAAAACAGTGACAGAATATAAAAGTAAGAATCCAGCATAATGAAGAAAAAAGAAACCGCCAGAATTCCCAGATTGAAATTCGTATAGCTGAATAATGTGAAGTCGATCAGATAAGATTTTCCACACTTCAACCTCATCTTTTGAGTTTTGACAAAATAAACTAAAATACCTGCTGATAGTAAGATCAACAGTATACTTTTCATCTGAATTCCCTGATGTTCGGACATGGTGAGGGCATACGTAAAACAGAACAGTCCGGCCGCCAGCACAATAACTCCGAAGAAATCAAAGGTATTTTTCCCAACTGTCATTTTAGATTCAGTTAAGAGTCTTTTGCTGAAAAATAAAGCCAGCATACAGATTGGAATATTGATCAGAAAAATAAGTCTCCAGGATTCCTCCATCATGGTCAATGATGAAAAATAACCACCCAGAAACTGCCCTAAAATGGTACCCAGCCCGATTGTTATTCCATACCATCCCATTGCTTTTATTCTTTCTTCATGTCCTGTAAATAAAATCTGTATCATCGACAGGACCTGCGGAGCCATAAGCGCCGCGCTGATTCCCTGAATAAACCTTGAGATGACGAGCAGAGCTGCACCGGACGAAACTCCACAAGCCACAGAGCTCAGCATAAAAAATGCCAACCCGGTCATAAAGATCTTTTTTCGACCGTACATATCCCCTAGCCTTCCGCCTGTAATCAAAAATGAAGCAAAACCGATCAGGTAAGACGCAATCATCAATTGCATTTCCCCATTGGAAGCTTGAAGGTCACGCTGAATGGATGGGATGGACACATTGATAATGAAAATATCCATAATAGTCAGGAACTGACCGGATAATATCACCATCAATTTCAAATATTTATTATTCATTTTTATATAGATATATCTATTTATTATTTCGCAAAAAAATTAAGGCAGCTGAGCCTCAATCATTTTTTGAATCTGATCAAAAGAATCTGCATTTTTATTGATGGTAGAAGTTACTACAGCTCCTTCTATCAATAGAAAAATACTTTCCGTGGTTAAATCAGCATCAAACTCTTTTTTACTTTCTGCATATCCGTTGACCAGTGTTCTGATCATTTCTTTCTGTTTACCCTTATGTTTTTTTACGAAATCAGAAACTACAGGACTGCTGTCTCCCACTTCAGCACTAATTTTAATGAAATGGCAGCCTCCAAATTTTGATGATTTCTGCAACTTTTTGCGGTAATCCAGTAAAGAGAGGATTTTTTGTTTGGGTTCCGAAATTTTAGCAGAATGTTCTTCAAACCCCTTGAACCATTCTGTCTCTTCTTTGATAAGATAAGCCTGAAGAAGATCATTTTTGGAAGTGAAGTGGTTGTACAGCGATCCTATAGCAATATCTGCTTCAGCAATAATCTGGTTAATGCCAGTTGAATTGAACCCCTGTCTGTAAAACAGATCTGAAGCCACCCTGATGATCCTTTCCTGTACTTTTTCTTTTTTCATCCCGAAAATTTTTACAAAGGTATATAAAAAATAGATAAGTCTATCTATTTTAAAACAGAAAGCATCGATAAATAGCTGAGTAAAGTGCTTCAGAACGGAGGAAAAATCCTCTATCCGAAAAAAATCAATGAAAAATACGGTTTCGCAGTAGCTGAATTAGAAGATTCCGAAGGAAACAGAATAGCAATTCATGAAACCGTTAAAACAATTAATAATTGACCGCATAACATTTTCAGTTATAGTCCCTACATATTTTGTATCTTTAGTTACCACTTTACAAATAAATCATGTGGTACAAAGCAATGGCAGAAGAACTGTATTTCATCAAAACCAATCCCAATATTGCCAAAATCAATTTGTACAATAAACTCTGCCGCGAAGAGGAAAGCATTATCGGCTTTCTTCATGATGATGCCAAAGTGAGTCTTGAGATCATTAAAAATAAGGTGAAAGATTCCGTAGACCATCTTTCCAAAGAAGAACTCTCAAGTATTTTTACCTGGTTCACCAATACCTTTCCAACAGACAGTGAAGAGGCTAGGACCCAGCTTTTCATCCATGGAATTGATCTTTTTTACGAAATCCCGAAAAAAGAAAACGTACAGCTATTTCAGGACATTCTTTCAGATTATGAAAATTATTCTAAACAGAATCTGGATTTTATGGTGGATGCTCAACATTTCAACCAGTTTTTGGTCTACGGTCTGTTTTTCACGGACATTGCCCTGGAAAAAAAAGGAAGCTGCACCGTCCTTTCGCATTATTTGAAAACAGATTACCCTGCTCTATATGCTCTCGCAGAAGATCAGTTCCGTACAAAAGGTTCTGAGCAGCATAATCATCTTGACCTGCAGCATTATTTCGGGGAGCTTTATGACCTTACCAAATACTATAAAGGAACAATTATCAAGCTTCATACCTTATAAAAAAGAGGCTTTTTCAAGCCCCCAGAATATTTTTATTTTTCATCAGGTAAGCCAGTGCTTCGGTTACCGCCAGCTTGGGACTTTTAGGATCAAATCCCAATTCATTTCTGGCTTTGGAAATGTCAAAATTCTGCTGCAGTCCGGAAAACATGGCAATATCTTTCCTTGTGAGCAAAGGAGGTTTTCCGCTTAGTTTAGCGGTCAGTTCCATCATCCCTGCAATAGCATACAGCAATGGTTTTGGGACAGCACTAGGCACTTTCAAATTCAATTCGGGATAAAGTTTAGCGGCCAAAGCAGTCGTATCTGTAATTGTCATGCATTGTTCATTCGCCAAAATATAACGTTCCCCTGAACGTCCTTTTTGAGCCGCTAAGTAACATCCTTTGGCGACATCCTTTACATCGATCCAATTCAGAGTAATTTTTGTATCTACCGGAATTTCTTTGTTCAGAATCAGTTTCAGGATATGATAGGAGACATTCAGTGGAAAAAAAGCCTCACTTCCGATCATGGCAGCAGGCATCACAGAAACCAGCTCAATACCCAGTTCTTTCGCCATTTCAAAAGCCAGTTTTTCGCCATCGTTTTTAGAATTGTAATACATATCTCTCCTATCCGGATTGTAGCCCCCACTTTCGGTTGCCGGAAGTTTTGTATAATTTAAAGCAGCGATGGAACTTACATAAACGATCTTCTTTACACCTGCTTCGGCCGCAGCCTCAATGGTATTTCGGGTTCCGTTGATATTAACATCATAAATTTCTTTTTTGGGATCTTTCGCCCACAGTTTAAAAGAAGCGCCTACGGCATAAAATGTTTCTACGCCTTGCAATACTTTTACAAAGGAGGCTTTATCTGTGATATCCGCCTGCACGATTTCGCAGTTCAACCCTTCAAAAGGTTTTGTATTGTTTTTATTTCTTACAGCAGCCCGTACAGGAATGCCTTCCTTCAGTAAAAGTCTTACCAGATTATTTCCCAAATGTCCGTTGGCCCCGGAAACGAGGCTCAGATTATTCTTTGTCATTGCATTGATTTTAATACGGCAAAGTTCATCTTCCCGGATCGGGAACCACTTGACTTTTGTTAGTTAATGATCTTTTTCCGGATCCTGCTGAGACTTTCCGGTTTCATGCCTAAAAAAGAAGCGATATACTGAATGGGTACGTTCTGAATAATTTCCGGATAATTCTCTATGAGCTTTAAGTAGCGCTGTTCTGCATTTAATACAGACAGTTCTTTGGAACGGTTTTCATTGTAAGCAATAGACTGCTGAAATACGGAAATGCTAAAATCCTTCATACTCTGGCTGCTGCTTACCAATTGATCAAGGTTCTCTTTGGTGATCCTTAACAGCTCACAGTCGGTGATGCATTCTACATGATCTTCTGAACGGGTCTGGCTGATAAAATGGGTATAAGAGGTGAAAAATCCGGGAGGGCAATTGATATGGGTGGTCACCTCATTACCGTTCTCATCCATATAAAACAGCCTGAGATATCCGCATACGATATAATACAGATATCCGGGAATCTTTCCAGCTTCTTCCAGCAATGTATTTTTAGAATAACTGACTGGCTCAAAGTACTGTTTGATCACTTCAATTTCATCAGAATTAAAATGAAAGTCAGAACCTATGTACTGTAAAAGCTTGTCGTGCATGATGAAATATTTTTCGGATATCTTACAAAAATAATCAAAAGAAAACCGGATGCGAGACCAATCACTTTAAATATTTTTCACTTTTCATGTAATGTCACCGCTTGATGAACTGTTATGTATAAAAAGCCAACCATGAATCGAAAGATTATTCTTCTTTTAAGTCTTGTCTCATCCTCTTATTTTTTTGCCCAAAGCATTGAAGGTACCGTGACCGACCTGCAAAACAAACCGGCACCGGAAACCGAAGTACTGATCACTAAAGCAAATACAAAATTTTCTGCAATCACGGATGAGAACGGAATATTTAAAATTCCATTAAAAGAAGACGGAAACTATATCCTTGAACTCATAAAAGACGGTGTAAAAACCAACAGCGAAACAATTACCGTAAAAGGGAACTCAAAAAAAGATATTCAGCTTAAAGAAGCACCTGTAGAGAAAAAAATTGAAGGGGTGACTCTGACTGCAAAGAAAAAACTGTTTGAAAGAAAGGTAGACCGGCTGGTTTTCAATGTGGAAAATTCTGTCGCCTCACAAGGAATTGATGCGGTAGAAGCCCTTGCCAAAACACCGATGGTACGAGCCACAGATGATGCCATCAGCATTGCCGGGAAAAGTAATGTTGCCGTGATGATCAATGACCGATTGCTAAATCTGAACGGACAGGAGCTTATCAATTATCTTAAAACCATCCGGTCCGATGATATTCTTAAGATTGAAGTGATTACCACACCGCCTTCAAAATATGAAGCAGAAGGAAAAAGCGGACTGATCAATATTGTCCTTAAGAAAAACGCTAATCTGGGCTGGAACGGCTCGTTTCAGACTTCAGGAAGCTATTATGGCGGAAGGCCGACAACTTCAACACGAAGCGGTGCTACTTTTAATTATCAAGGGGATAAACTGTCGGTTACCGGAAACCTGTCTATCGGGGACAATTACTGGGAAAACCGTTCTTATAATTACCTTACCGGAACTACGGATAACAATTACTGGAAAACCAACAGTACCAGCAGCAACAATTACCGCTATAAAGGGGGTGGTTTGAAGGGAGAATATAAGATCAATGATAAAAATCTGGTAGGAATCAATTACAACTATTCGTTCAGTAATCCATTGGAGCAGGGTGAAAGCAAAGCCAATATTTTTGATAAGGAAGGTTATCTTGATGTATTCTCAAATTACAGCAACAAAAACCGTAGAAATGTTCACAATGCAACTGCCTTTTATGATGTTAAACTGGATTCCCTGGGTAGTAAACTGAGCGTAACAGCGAATATGATGCTCAATAATTCCAATGCGAGAAATTTTTATAATACCATCACTTCTGATCAGGTTTCCACTTTTGCGAATCCGGTCAGTAAATACAGAATTTATTCCGGTCAGGCCGATCTGGAAAAAACTTTTGGAAAGGTAAAAACGGAAGCCGGGTTGAAGTATACAAAAATCAAAAATGACTCTGAATTCAATTTTTTCAATATAGAAGACGAGCAGTATATTCTTAACACCAAAAGGACCAATACTTTCTTTTATAATGAACAGAATTATGCGGCCTACGCATCGGCCAGCTTTAAGATCAATGACAAACTGGATGCAAAAGCCGGACTTCGTTATGAATACACCACCCTGGAGGGAATTTCCATGAATGATGATTCTTCAGCTAAAATTAAATATGGAAAGCTGTTTCCGACCGCTTACATCAGCTATAAGCCAAACGAAAATAATGCATTCTCACTGAACTATTCAAGGAGAATCTCACGTCCTTATTTTGGAAACCTGAATCCGTTTAAATTCTATGTTTCCGAATTTGAATACAGTACAGGAAATCCTTATCTCTTGCCTTCGTTCTCAGATAATTTTGAGTTTGGATATGTTTTAAATAACAATTTTAATGTCACGCTGTACTATAACTACAATAAAGATAACTGGGACAGAATCCAGATAGTGGAAGGCAAATCAAAATACAGCATCGTTAAAAACTTCTACAATCAGGACCAGGCAGGAATCAATATCAGCTACAATTACAACAAGCTGAAATGGATGGAGTCTAATATTTTCGTGAATGGATACTATGCCAAGACAAAATCTTACGATCCTACTGCCATAGCGGCTCCTGAAGGATATAGTGCCAACTTTAATGTGGATAATAATTTCTTTCTGAATAAAAGCAAGACACTTACTTTAATGCTCGGACTTTGGAGCAATCTTCCGAACAGGGACGGAAATACGTATTATTATGCCAATGCTTCGGTCTATACAGGAATGAAACTAAACCTGATGGACAAAAAGCTGTTGATCAACCTGTACGTCAATGACCTTCTGAATACCAACCGTAACAAAGGGATAGAATACTACCCTAATTATGATGTAGAATATTTCAACAAAGGGATCACCCGAAATATTTATCTTTCTGTAACGTATAAATTTGGGAACAATAATGTGAAAGGAGCTACGAAGGAAGTGAAGTTCGAGGAATCCAGCAGGGCAGGCGGAGGAAGCAATTAGGCTTTATTTTATAGTTAAAGAGCAGATAACTTTGATTATGCTGCTACAAAAATATTAGCCGGCAGAATTCTGATTTATTCAGGATTTCTGTCGGTTTCCTGTTTTAAAATAAAATCTGGCGAACCGAAAACTCTTTAGTTTCATTAAATAATAGATCATACCTCCTGTCAAATAAGCCACAACATCCAGAATATCTCCAGTAAATCTTTCTGAAAGTACCGGACAGACCACTTCAAAAAGCAGTGACAGATATATTGTGGAAGTCAAAATAAATTTAAAATCAGGCTGCCAGTGATATCCCAATATAACATTCATCAGATATTTTATCAGGTAAGCGTACATGGGAACGGTGATGAGATCTGTAAAATGATTGTTGATCACCGGAATAAGAATCCCGATTTTTCTAAGAAAAATGATGGAAGCCCAGCCTGCAAGTCCCAACATAAACCAATATGAAATTGTATTTTTCATCACATATGAAGTATCGCCATAATCAATCCGATGATAATCTGCAGTATTTTCACTAAGGCCTCCTGCACATCTTTTCCTTTTGGGGAATCTCTGCTTTCGGTGGTTTCGTAATTGAACATTTTTTTTCCTTCCATCCTGATCGATTTTCTGATGCAAATATACTAAAATTAGAACAAATGCTCTAATTTTGAAATATAAATTAAACTCTCTTATATTTGATGCATGAAAACGAAGGATAAAATATTATCAAAAGCATTAGAGTTATTTAATGAAAAAGGCTATAATAATATCACAACAAGACATATAGCAGCTGATCTGAATATGAGTGCGGGAAATTTGCATTATCATTTCAAATATTCGGAAGATATTATTAAGATCCTTTTTTCTGAACTGATCCTTAAAATGGACGTTTTACTGAATGATCTCCAGAAAATAGAAAACAAAACACTGGAAGATCTTTATCATTTTACTTTTTCAACGTATGATGTTTTTTATTCTTTCCGTTTTATTTTTATGAACTTTTTTGATATTTTAAAAAATATCCCGGCCATAGAATCCCAGTATGAATCCATCAACGTTACGAGAAAGGATGAATTTCAGGTTATTTTCAAAGGTTTTCAGAAAAATAACATTTTCAGAAATGACATTCCTGATTTTATACTGAGAAGCCTTACCACACAAATTTTCATCATCGCAGACAACTGGATCATTCACAACAGTCTTGCTTTCAAGATGAATAAAGAGGAGGCGGTAAAGCATTATGCACTTATTCAGATGAATCTGTTTTATCCTTTGCTTACTGAGGAACAGCAGAAACTTTATATAGAAAAATACATCAGCGAGTCATGATCATCAGAAAAGGAAATATTAGTGACCTGTCGGAAATGCGCAGACTTTTTACAGATACCATTACTTCGGTATGTAAAAACGACTACAACAGCGAGCAGATCGAAGCCTGGAGATCAGGAACGGAAAATGAAGAAAGATGGATGCAGGTGATGGACAGTCAGTTTGTAATCGTAGCCAAAATCAATGGGCAAATGGCAGGATTTTGTACCCTTGAACGAGGGAATTATATTGATCTTCTTTTCGTTCACAAAGATTTTCAGCATCAGGGAATTGCCCGGAAAATGTATACCTTTATAGAGCAGGAAGTCACCATCCGGAAAGAAAAAACATTGGCTGCCGATGTAAGCAAAACAGCAAGACCTTTCTTTGAAAAAATGGGGTTTCGGGTGATCACAGAGCAAACGGTGAATGTAAAAGGAATTGATCTTACCAACTATAAAATGGAGAAAGACCTGAACTCATAGAATCCAAAAAATGCAGGAACCACAGCCAGAATATCACCAGCTTAAAATATCAGTTCCCAAAGAATTTGAAACCGTGTTCACGCATTTTTATTTCGCAGAAAATAGTTCTCCCAATCCTGTTACCAAGACACTGCTTCCCTCCTACCAAACGATTATGCTCTTCTGCTTTGGAGCTAATGCTTTTATGACGACTCAGGAAAACACTACTGTTGAGGTGAATCAATGTGTTGTTTTAGGACCTGTTCGTCAGGTATTTGACTATACATTACCTCCGGGAAGCTCTATTCTGGTCGCCAATTTTAAGGACGATGCTTTTTACCGCTTCTTTGGAAAAGCTATGATTTCTAATAAAGGAACACATCCGGACGAACTTTTGCAGGACAATTGTTTTACGGATCTTTGGCATCAGATCTCAAAATTCTCTTCTCCTGAGGAAAAAACCAACCATATTCTTAAATTTTGTATGCCTTATCTTCAGGATCAGGACGAAACAAGCCGGTTGCTGAGCAATTTTGAAAACATCAGCCTGAATCCCGTAAAAACCATCGCAGAACAAACCCATCAGAGTGAAAGAAACATCCAGCTCAAGCAGAAAGAACAGTTCGGGTATTCTTATAAAGAGCTTGCCCGTTACAGCCGTTTTCTCAAAGCAATTGACATGATTGAAAAAGAACTGGCAAACCGGAAAAAGATCGAATGGTTCAGCATTATCGACGAATGTGGCTACTACGATCAAAGCCAGCTTATTCATGACTTCAAACATTTCATCGGTATTTCCCCTTCTCAGTATGTAAAGTTTCAGAAGGATATCTGTCGTTCAGGACCGGAATAATTCCTTTCGTTTTCTTACAATTTTTGCAGTTCCCGTTGCTCTACTTTTGTCTCATTAATTTAAACAATAAAACGATGAGACATTTAATCATTTACGCCCATCCCAATGAAAACAGCCTGAATAACCGTCTACTTCAAACCGTTATTGAAAGTCTGGAAAAAGAAAATCACGAAATAGAAATCAGAGACCTTAACAAAATAGGCTTTGATCCGGTCTTTTCACTGGAAGATATGCAGGGACAGTTGGCAGGACAGCTTTCGGATGATGTAAAAACGGAACAGGAATATATTTCCCGGGCTGATCAGATCACCTTCATCTATCCAATCTGGTGGACCGGAATGCCCGCTATTATGAAAGGCTATATCGACCGCGTTTTCAGCTACGGCTTTGCCTACCGTTATGACCAAGGGGTACAAAAAGGGCTTTTGAAAGGTAAAAAAGCAGTCATTATCAATACCCACGGAAAATCCCATGAGGAATATGAACGTATGGGAATGGATAAAGCACTTACCCTTACTTCGGATAACGGAATTTTTATCTACAGCGGTTTTGAAATCATTCAGCATTTCTTTTTTGACAAAGCTGATAAAGCTTCTCCTGAGGAAGTGGAAATATGGAAAGAGCAGATCAGGAATACCTATTCACAACCTGTTTTTAACCTTTAAACCAATCAATAATGGAAAAATTAGCAGCAAAACAGACAGTCAGTCCTCTATTATTCAGGACTTATAAGCTGATCAAAAAAATCATCAAATACAGTTTATTTATAACGATTCTTTATTTTGCTTATAAGGGATTTATGGCATGGAATTAGCTTCAAGAGCGATAAGTAAAATTGTTTTGAAACCTTTATTTTAAACCATTAGGATTCATAAACTGTTAAAGAACAGTAAGTTTTTTATAAATCTTAACTGATATGGAACTTTACAGCGGAACTTAATGGTTTAAATATTGTATTACCATCAAAAAGCTTTTATATTTACATTATCAATGAAACATTTAAACAGCATATTGCGTCTTCCTTTTTTCAGTGAGTATTACTACCCGGCCAAACGTTCGGGAAGACTTTCTATATCTGTAATTTAATAAGAATAATCTAATATCAATATAGAGCCCGGACAGCATTGTCCGGGCTTTTTTTGTTTTAAAACCAAATAATTATGATCAGTACATTACAAGAAAATGCAGCCATTATTCTTCCGGAAAACGGTCTGGAACAAAAATTCAAACAGGCGGAACTGGAAAACAGAAAATTAATGATCAAACTGGGATTTGATCCTACTGCTCCGGATCTGCATCTGGGGCATGCTGTTGTACTTAAAAAGTTGAAACAGTTTCAGGATCTGGGGCATCAGATCATTATTGTGGTTGGAAGTTTTACGGCCAGAATCGGTGATCCTACGGAAAAAAATAAGGCCAGAAAACCTTTGAGTGTTGAGGATGTCAATCACAATGCACAAACTTACATCAATCAGCTTTCTAAGATCATTGATGTGGAAAAAACGAAAATTGTTTTTAATTCTGATTGGCTGGATGCCCTCAGTTTTTCAGAAGTCATCCAGCTGATGTCAAAAGTTACCGTAGCTCAGCTGATGCACAGAAATGACTTTAATAAAAGATTTACGGAAAACACGCCTATTGCGATGCATGAACTTGTATACCCTATCCTTCAGGGCTTTGATTCGGTACAGATTAAATGTGATATTGAGATGGGCGGAACGGATCAACTTTTCAACTGTACCATGGGAAGACAGCTTCAGGAAGTTCATCAGATGCCAGCACAGATTGTGATGTGCATGCCTCTTTTGAAAGGTCTTGACGGTAAGGAAAAAATGAGTAAATCTTTGAACAATACTATCGGTCTGACGGATGAACCGAATGAAATGTTTGGAAAAACAATGTCGATTCCGGATAGCCTGATCGAGGAATTTATTGATCTCGCTTCTGACTTTACTTCTGAAGAAAAATCAGATTTAAAATTAAAATTAGAACACGGAGAAAATCCAATGCATATCAAAAAGAGAGTCGCTAAAAATATCATTACGCAATACCATGATCGATCAGCGGCATATCTTGCAGAAAAATTTTTCAGTAGTCAGTTTCAAAATAAAAACTTTGAAGAGAAAGTGTACGAACCTGTATCTTTAGCCTCATTTCAATCTCAAGCAAATAGAGTGACAGCAGTGGAATTGTGCAGCCGGCTTAAAAGTGACCTCAGCAAATCGGCCATTCGAAGAATGATCCAAGGCGGAGGCATTCAGATTAATGATACCAAGATAACGGATCCTGATCAGGAAATTGAGCTTTTAAAGGAGACTAAAATAAAAATCGGGAAACTAAGTTTTTTCGAACTTGTTTAAAATCGGGGGATTGGGTGCATAATTTTAATTATATTCGTCTGATTAAAGACGAAAGATGAGCTATTTTATGGTCGATATTGAATCGGATGGCCCGATTCCCGGAGATTTTTCGATGGTCTGCTTTGGAGCAGTCCTTGTGAATGACGCATTGGATACTACTTTCTACGGAAAACTGAAACCTATTTCAGAAAAATTCAATCCGGATGCTTTAGCGGTTTCCGGATTCAGCAGGGAGGAAACCATGTGTTTTGATGATCCTAAAGAAGTCATGCTGGAATTTGAAGAATGGATCAAAGAAAATTCGAAAGGAAGGCCAATTTTCATCAGTGATAACAACGGTTTCGACTGGATGTTCATCTGCTGGTATTTTCATCATTTCACCGGAAAAAATCCGTTCGGCTATTCTTCAAGAAGGCTTTCTGATCTCTACTGCGGACTGGAAAAGGATACTTTCGCGCAGTGGAAGCATCTCCGTAAAACAGAACATACGCACCATCCTGTAGATGATGCCAAAGGAAATGCTGAAGTTCTGCTGCATATGAAAAATGAAATGGGACTGAAAATCGGATTAAAGTAAATACTATGAACACACATCTTACCTACAGAAAAGCTTCAAAAAACGACATTGATTATCTTCTTGATCTCAGAACGAAAACCATGAATCCGCATTACACCGATTCTCATCTCCCAACAGACAGAGAAACAACACTTCAGCGAATTCTTTATCAGTTCGACAAAGCCCATATTATCCTTTTAAATAATGAACCTGCCGGATTATTGAAAATCAACAAAGCTGATGATAAAACGGAGGTTCTGCAACTGCAAATAGATCCCACCCAACAGGGCAAAGGACTCGGAAAAATGATTTTAAAAGACATTCTTGAAGAAGCGTCTAAAGAAGGAAAAACAGTAGAATTAAGTGTCTTAAAAACCAATAAAGCTCAACATCTATATACCCGTTTAGGTTTTAAAACGGTGGGTGAAGATGAACATTCTTATTTTATGGAATTTCAAGGGAACTGAAGCTCCTATTCTTTTCAACCACAAAAGTCACAAAAGCTTAACACTTAAGTTATTTTTTAAGCTTAACACTCTGCGTAGAAGAAGTACACTTAAGTTTTTAAAAAATCTATACATTTTTATATCATCATTCAAATCTGCTTTATCTGAGAAATCTGAGGGATTTAAATATACTATCACTGACGACAAATATTACTTGGGACTAAGGCTCCTGAAACCTTTACCTATTCAAATTCTTCTCAACAACAAAAGTCACAAAAGCTTTACAATTAAGTTATTTTTAAAGTTTAAAACTCTGCGTAGAAGAAGTACACTTAAGTTTTTTAAAATCTATAGGATTTTTTATGACTGATTCGCCAAAGTAACAAAGACCAGTCTTCCGCCTTCTTCAGCAGACAAAAGTATCTTCTTGCCATTCATAAGCTCAACCATAGATCCGGGAGGAATCTCTTTCTGTTCCGTAACATCTTTCATGGAAGTCAGACTCTGATTGACCAGCACCCATCTCCCTTCATGAAAAGTAAAATACCCTACAGGCATTTTATCCTGCATTGTAAGATTTTCGTTTCGGATCACCTTTCTGGAAACATGCCATTTGAATAAATACTGATTGTGATACACCATCAAGCGGTGATTCTCAGGTTTCCAAACCTCATCATCGAATTTAAAGTACAGATCCAGAACCGGAAGTGTTCCACGATGTGGAGTGCCGCAGAAAGGGCATTTCGGATTGCTGCTATTGTCAAATACGTACCATTTTTCAGTACATTCCGGATTGTGACAGGGTTGAATCAGATCGGCAGTCTTTAGCAGCGCAGTTTCCCATTCATTGGCTGTAGGACGCCTGATTGGATCGTGAAGTCCATCTATAAATGCTTTTCTAAAAAGTTCAGAAAGATAAGGACCCGCAGCGGTGTAAGGAATCTTTTGAGGATCGCCCCAGAAAGCATCCCATTTTCTCAGGTGATCGGCTTTTACATGATTGGAAGGATCCTGAGAATGTTCTATGAACAGAGCTTTTTCACCCATGGAAATTACCTCATCTTTTTCAGAATCCAGATCCCATATTTTACTCCCTCTCAAAGGATGTCTTCTGAAGAGGTACATATAAATCAGGACTGCCAATGCATGAAGATCCGTTTTCTGGTTAGGAAGGTGTCTTCCTGGATCCTGCATGCTAAGATGTTTCGTCTTTAAAACTTCGGGAGCAATAAAATCTGCAGTTCCAATCACTTCAGGAGGGAAGAGTTTCGGTACTACAAGACCGTCTATATCAATAATACAGGCCGATTTCGTCACCGGATCTATCAGAATATTATTATAGGAAAGATCGGAGTGCGCCAGTCCCATCTGGTGAAGCTTCTTCACTCCCCGGCTGATATTAATGGTGATCTGAAAATAGCTCAGCCAATCTCCGAGTTCTGAATGATCCAACCTCAACGGATACTGCTGATTCCTGAACATGGGAGCAGTGAACCATTTCCCGACTTTATCCTGCCCCTGAATATTATCAGATCCTATATATCCTTTCGCAAAGAAGAATTTTTTATGGTAAATGGGAACCACAATTCCCGTCAGTTTATCCTTTTCTACAATATCATAAGGCCACCTGAATATTTCGTTCAGAAAATACTCTGATGAATTTCCGTTCTGTATATTTCCAAGATAGGTGGAAACAATCCTCATGATACGTTCTTTCTGGCCGGCATCCAAAGGATTCCGGTAAAAAGCGACCACATATTCCCTGTCAGGCGAAAAGTAAACATCTTTCACGCCGCCCCGGATCGGGCTTTCATCCACATATTCATAGGATTTTGCAGTGTCCAGAACAGAAACAACTTTAACGGTCTTTTTCATGTTTTAATAGATTATGGCCAGTGTTCGGTCGTCATGATTTCCCCGGCTCCAGAAATCTGTCCATATCAGAAGTTGTTGATCAATATTGGTAGCGTTGATAAAGTCTACTTTTGTGCGGTCATCATTATTTCCGTCCAGATCGTTAAAAAATGCTTTCCAGCTATCTGTATCTTCAAGCTTGCTTTCTGTCATGAATTTCGGATCGTAAATACCATCCGTCATCAGTACGAGATAGGAAAAATCATTGACACAGGTCACTCCAAATCTTGAAACGATATCATCATTGAAGATCTCTTTCATGGTGATAAATCGGGTACCGCCTCCAAATTCACCTACATCCATTGTATTGAGCAGCTTTACTTCAGAAAACTCCGGACTGATTACATTGATGGGACAGTCTCCTACTCCAAACGTAAGAATGACATACCCGAAATCAAACTTTTTTATTAGTGCAAAGATCAACGTTGTATGAAGATCCTTTATGGAAAAGGAATTTTCCGTAGCTGTTTTATCCAAAACATGATATACATGCAGGACTCCTTTATAAAGTGACCTTATGATATTCTCTCTGGCTTTGGACCTTATTTCTTCTGATGATTCAGAAGTATTGTAAACGATTTCAATATCTTTTCCGATTTCGGTTAAAATTTCTTCAGAATTGAAGAAACTGTTAACTGAAACGGCAGCCAGTCTTGAACCTTCTCTGGCCATTACAGCAGACCCTGCCCCATCAGCAACGGAAATAATACTCCAGCCTCCGGGAAGTTCATTCACCGCAAAATCATCATCCCTGAATTTTCCTTCATGGGCATGGGAACGACCTCTCTTCGATACAACGGTAATTTTTTTGTCTGAAAATTTACCCTGATAAGATACTTCATCGGGTTTATAGTAAATATCGTTGGTATCAGAAGGAATATTTTTCCAAAGGTCTTTGGGATCGGCATTAACGAACAGATGCACTTTTTTAATCTCCGTGCTATTTTGGTCATGGGTATGGTAGAATTCAATATCAAGATCATGAACACTGCTGGTGTATGGAATACCGGATATTCTGTTATTTTCAAATGTAAGTCCGCTCTCTTGAAGATTCGCGATATTTTTGATCTTTATATTCGGAAAGTCATCCATCTCAAAACTGAATTCATAAAACTGTTTTGAACTGGCATTTTTAAGCACCAGATGGACTTCTTTAAATTCTTCTTTTTCCCTATAAATAGCCGCTTTTTCCATGTCTTTCGTTTGATCTCTCAAATAGGATTTTCTTTGCTACCCTAATGTTCTGTTAATATCAAATCCTTCGCTTGAAAACCCGTAATAATCTGAAGTTCCGCACCACGGACATTTGTTGTATCCTTCCCCTTTCAGGCAGTGAATTCCACCGCAAGAACAGGTTGCTAAAGCGATAGGATTCGCACAGTGAGGACAGGAAGTACCTCCCTGAAGTTCTTCTATGGATATTTTAAGGTTGTTTTTCTGAGAAGATGAAAGTCTGAAATAGGCTTTTTCATCAATTTTATACGCTCCATCCAGTCTGTAATATCTTGTGGACATTCCCGGTATTCCTGATTCGGCGAATGTTTTCTTGAATTTCATCAAATACAGTTTCTCGGTTTCAGAACATTTACCATTCAGCACCACAAAATTATTATCCGGGAATTTTTGTTCCAATTGAGGATCTACTTTTTCCAGAATAATGGAATCAATTTTCGAAAGATTAATTCCTTCTTTATTAGCTTCGGTAACACTCTGGCTGGTTGTTTTAATGGAATCCGTCACCCATTTGAAAAATTCTTTATAGGAATTCTCATCAGAGTTATTGAACAGCAAAACATTGTCTGATAAAGTACCCAGCAGCTTATAATTTGTATTTTCACCGATAGATACGGCAATAGTATTGGCTTTCCCGTGGTACTTATTGTTCCATCTTTCAATAGCTTTTGTCGCATCATCGGTAGGAACCCCATCTGTAAAAAGAAAAACGATAGGTTTCCAGTCGCCTTTTCTTTCATAAGTGGTTTTTACGATATCTCTGTCTATACAATCCATTACTTTAATAAGACCTTGCGACAGTGATGTACCACTTCCGATAGGAATCTTCGGCGGATAAAAGCTAATGATATCCTGAAGCGGCGTAATGACTTCAGCCTCTCCTGCAAAACCTATAATCGAAATATAGACCGTTTCCAGTGAATAGGGGTCTTTCTTCAATTCTCTGATGATATTGGCGATACCTTCCTGTACCTGCTCAATAGGATCTCCAACCATAGATTCGGAGACATCGACTAAAAAATAAATGGGCAGTCTTCTCATGATTTATAGTAAAGACAAGTGATTTAGATAATAATATTAAGCTCGGAAGGTGGCGGAGGCAGTGGTGTGCTTTCTCCGGTCCCCTGTGATTTCCCTCCCATGGTAATGGACGAACTTACCCATTTAAAAAATGAGGAAAGTGTAATGGCATCGGTAGTATCCAGTTTTACCACATGGTCTGTAAGCTCCTTCAGAAACTGTTCATCTGCTTTCGGACCTGCCGCGCAGCCTACAATAGCTCCGAATTCCAGGTCTCTGATCACGGGGATCATCTGTCTGTATTTCTGGATATCGGAAGGTTTCCCATCGGTAAAAATAAACAGCAGCGGTCTCCAGTCTTCTTTTTCATCTGAAGAACCTTTTACCAATTCTTTCTTCACCAATTCCGAAACC
The DNA here is from genome assembly GCF_025153485.1 of Chryseobacterium pyrolae. Lineage (NCBI taxonomy): Bacteria > Pseudomonadati > Bacteroidota > Flavobacteriia > Flavobacteriales > Weeksellaceae > Chryseobacterium > Chryseobacterium pyrolae. The sequence goes on along the minus strand of NZ_JANZQH010000003.1, from coordinate 569,802 downwards.
ATTTCCAATGCCGCACCGGTATGGGTAGGACCACTGTCCGGACAGGTGATCTCCATGGGATAAAAACTGGCCAGATCAATCAGTGGTATGATATTTTTAACCTCGCGGTCAAAAGTGATCACACTCAGATGAAGGCTGTCCATTGCCTGAGGGTCGGCACGGAGCATGCTTATCAACCCGTTAAATCCATTATTTAATGCCTGGATAGGCTCTCCATTCATAGAACCTGAAGTATCCAGTAAAAAGTATGCTAATAATCTCCTGCTCATGGTAAGATGATATTAATTCTGAAGCCGGCAGGGAAGTTTTCAACTTCCGCTGCCGGCTTTTTAGTTTGATCAATAGTAAGGTTTAATTGCTGTATGCGTACTGCTTCAGAATCTCAATAAAATTATCTGTCTGATGAGGTTCGCCAATAGCACGGAATTTCCAGTCGCCATTGTGTCGGTATGCTTCTGCAAAGACCATTGCACATTTCCCGTTCATACTCGAATCTCCTGACAGGCTGTATTTTGTAATTTCTTTCCCTTTGGCATCTACCGCCCTGATAAAGGCATTTTCGATCATTCCGAAATGCTGGTTATTTTGTTTTCCCTGATAAATGGTCACCAGGAATAATATTTTCTGATAGCTTTCGTCCAATTGGTCGAGCTTAACGATGATCTGCTCATCATCTCCGTCTCCTGCTCCGGTTCTGTTATCTCCGGTCAGCCATATATTTCCGCTTGGATGCTGCATAGAATTAAAGAAAACCACATCACCCTGATACAATGCGATCTGCCTGCCTTCATTGGTCTGTACCGTTTTTCCAAGGTTGGCTACTTTCCCGTTTCCGTCTAAAAGAAAAGCTACTGCATCAAGATCATATTCTGCTTCTTTACTGAAAAGTTTCCCAAAGAAACCACCTTGTTTTCTGACATCCCATCCTAAACCGATCGTTACTTTTGAAAGGTCGTAAACACTTTCTCCACGGTCATTTTTTCTTAAATCAATCGTTTGACCTTTCTGTAAATTAATTGCCATAGTTATAGTTTTGTGTATTTGAAAATATAATTATTTAATGATCTGTCCTTTGTAGTATTTCTCCAGGAAGAATGCCAGATCTGCTCTGTAGCCTATTCCTGATGCTTCAAATTTCCAGCTTCCGTTTTTTTTGTATAATCTTCCGAATTCTACTCCGGTTTCAATAGAGAAATCTTCGTCCAGCTCATACTTTGCGATCTCCTGGTTGGTGCTGTTATCTACAATTCTGATGTATGAATTTCTCACCTGTCCGAAGTTTTGTTTTCTTCTTTCAAAATCTTCGATGGTCACTACAAAAAGAATTTCTTCTGCTTTCGGATCTACTTTTTCAAGATCTACAATAATGGCCTCATCATCGTCCCCATCACTATTTTTACCACTCGGGTCGTCTCCTGTATGAGTCAGTGCACCGTCGGGAGACTGAAGGTTATTATAAAAAACAAAACATTCCTCATTGACTAATTTTCTGTCGGAATCAATCATGATGGCAGAAGCATCCAGATCGAAGTCAAAACCTGTTCCTTCATTCGGGTCCCAGCCCAGTCCTATCGTCATTTTTGTAAGTCCTATCTCGATCTTTTGCCCTTTCTGTAAATTAATTGCCATAGTGTTTTAGATTATTAATTATTTTTCGTTTAAGATAAATTTGATTTGTGAACTGACCAAATTTATTGATAAAAAAATGAATGGCATGCGGTAATGTTTAATTTTAATAGGCTTTTAACATAAGGAAATGGAATCAAAAGGTTTCCTCAAGAATTTGATCTATTTTTAAACCATTAAAGACCAATGATTCTTTATCATTACAATCTCAACATAAAAAAAGTCCAATTTTTTAATTGGACTGATATGAATTGAAAAGGTATTGTTGAATTAATCTTTTATTTCCTGATCGGAAACTGCTTTTTCTCTTGCTTTCGCCAGCATAGGAATGGAAATAAGCCCCATTACCAGCATAATGGTAATCTGTAATGGAAGCGAGATGAATGAATAGGTCAGCCCCATTTCACCTCCTAGTTCGGCACTTTTCCCCATTGAAATAAAGAGTGCCATAAACCCGAACTTCATAGCCAGATTGAAAGCACCGATTCCGCCACTGGCAGGAACGATCATTCCCAATGTACCGACAACGATGATAAAAAAGCCGTCAGCAATAGTAAAATTGGAGGTTTCAGGAAGTGCAAAACAGACAAGATAGGCTGCAAAGTAATAACAAACCCATATTCCTAATGTATACAGGATGAATTTTCCTTTTTCTTTTAATTTAAATATGGATGCGAGTCCCTCGAAAATTCCGTCAATAAAATTCACGATCTTTCCTAGAAACGGAACGTTGGCCAATTTCTTCTTAAATACAAAGAATGCAACTGCCCCTACCGCCAGGACTGAAACAATAAGTACTATTTTATTAGGATTAATGTTAACGCCCGAGTTTTCATAAAAAGACAGAATTGCTTCATATTTAAAAAGCAGGGTCAGTCCCAGAAACCCAAGCATGCAGATAAGATCCACTACTCTTTCCAGAATAATCGTCCCGAAAGATTTATCTACCGGAACTTTCTCTACCCCGTATAAAGCAGTAGCTCTTGCCACTTCACCGCTTCTTGGAATGGTAAGATTCATCAGGTATCCAAAAGATATGGACCAGAGTGAATTTGAATTAGAAATTTCATGTCCCATAGGTTCCAGCATCAGGTTCCAACGTATCGCCCTGAACCAGTAAGCCAGAATACCAAATACGGAAGCAAACAGGACCCATAGATAATTGGCTTTCGCCAATGATGCCTTAATCACTTTAAAATCAAGTCCTTTTAACGCAAGCCATAAAAAAAAGCCTGCAAAAGCAAGCGATATTACTATTGTTAGTATTGATTTTAAAGGATTCTTTGATTGTTTCTCCATGGATTAGGTCAGAAGGTTTGTTTTTTCATCGGGGAAAACAATTTTCGGCTGGAAGACTTGCGCTTCTTCGGGCGTCATCTGCGCATAAGCAATAATGATAATGATATCATCTCTCTGTACTTTTCTTGCTGCAGGGCCATTCAGGCATACTTCTCCGGATTTTCTTTTTCCTTTGATAACGTAGGTGTCAAAACGTTCTCCATTGTTGACATTGACGATATAGACCCTTTCTCCCACTACCAGACCGGCAGCTTCTATAAGATCTTCGTCGATCGTTATACTCCCAATATAATTAAGGTCTGAGGCCGTAACCCGTACCCTATGGATCTTTGACTTGAAAACTTCTATTAACATACTGCAAATTTATTAATAAAAATTAATAAAACGGACATTTGAAATCATTTTAAAACTCCCACATACCCAGCTATTTAATTTTATATTAAACAAGTTTTCAAGCTATTATTTATAAAATATGCAAACATATCCGTAAAAATATTAATAGTTTGTACGAAATTCAGGATTTAATAAATACATGAAATAATATTAATTTTTTGCTAAAGTCAATACTCATAAGCATTTGGCATGATTTTAGTGAGCCGTAACGTAGATTTTACGTGAAAAGTCAAATTATCATATTTTAACTGTTTTCGTCAAAAAGCGAAAAATTTTTATAAGTTTTAATAAAATAATTGCACAATTAGAAAATAGTATTATATTTGCTATAATTACGAACTAACTTAATATTAAAAATTATGAACAAGTCTGAATTAATCGACGCAATCGCAAAAGATGCAGGAATCACTAAAGTTGCAGCTAAAGCTGCTTTAGAATCATTCATTGGTAATGTAACAACTACTCTAAAGAAAAAAGATGGAAAAGTTTCTTTAGTAGGATTCGGTACTTTCTCAGTAGCTGAGAGAGCTGCTAGACAAGGTATCAACCCTGCAACTAAAAAACCGATCAAAATTGCTGCTAAAAAAGTTGCTAAATTCAAAGCAGGAGCTGATTTATCTACTGCAGTTTCTGGTGCTAAGAAAAAATAATCATTCAGATTAAAAAAATTCAAAGGCCGTTTCTCGTGAAGCGGTCTTTTTTTATTTAGTAGATTGTGGCTGCTTCGGGAGCCTCAGTCAACTTCTCTTTTCTTTTATAATTTTTAAGTTTTGGCTAAAGCCATTGCCAAGCTTATAAATTGAAAGCGGGCTAAAGCCTGCTCCTATTGAATTTTAATTGATATTTCATCTATACATCGAAATTAGATTAAACCAGACCAGCATCGATTCGAATAAGAAATGTCACCAAGTAAGAATATCCCTATCACAACTCCCATCTTCCGGCTTCTAACTTCTAATCTCTAATTTCCAGCTTCTCATTCCTATGGTGCCAATCTTGAAATCTTCCAATCCAAATCTTCAAGTTGATAAATAATCCTGTCATGAAGGCGATTGGGTCTTCCCTGCCAGAATTCAATTTCGTAGGGTTTTGCGATATATCCACCCCAGTTGTCGGGTCTTGGTACTTCGCTGTTTTCGTATTGTTCTTCGAGTTCTTTTAATTTTTCTTCCAGAAATTCTTTATTAGGAATCACCTGGCTTTGTGGTGAAACTGCGGCTCCCAGCTGGCTTCCTTTCGGTCTTGAATGGAAATAGCCATCACTGAGGTTTTCCGCAATTTTTTCAAGATCAGCTTTAATGATGATTTGCCTTTCGAGGTTGGGCCAGAAAAAACTAAGACATGCTTTATGATTGTTTTCTATTGCTTTTCCCTTTCTGCTGCTGTAATTGGTGTAGAAAATAAATCCTTCATAGGTATATTCCTTGAGCAGGACCATTCTTGTCCTGGGACATCCGTCTTCTTCTACGGTAGAAACCGCCATAGCATTGGCTTCAGAGACTGCCGGACTCGCGCTGGCCTCCAAAAACCAGTCTCTAAACTGTTCAATGGGATTTTGTTTTATCTCACTTTCAATAAGTTGGGATTTCTCATACACTTTTCTCTTGTCGTGCAGGTTTTCCATAAATATTTTTTATTAAATTTGAGTATGAATTACTCATACAAAGGTAAAATATTAATTTCCACACCTGACATTTCCGGCGATATTTTTTCGAGATCGGTGGTGCTGATCGTTGAGCATAACGAAAGCGGTGCATTTGGTTTGATATTAAACAAAAAGAACAGCCAGATGAGTAGTAAGTTCAAAAATTTTTTTGACTTCAAAATAGAGGTCTATGACGGTGGTCCCGTGGAAAATGACAAAGTCTTTTTTATCGTTAAAGAAAAGAAGGTAACCGAGATCTTTTCTGAGATCAATAAGGAGTTCTATATTACGGAAGACATTGAAAGCATTATCAGCGCAGTCCTTAATAAGGAATTGAGCATTCATGATGTAAAAATCTTTTCCGGGTATTCAGGATGGTCTGCAGAGCAGCTGAATGATGAGGTACAGAAAAAGATGTGGACGGTAGTGGATGTGTATAATCTGGATTATACGCTTCCCAACGATCAGACTCTTTGGAAATCGATTATGCAGAACCTGGGTGGAGAATATCTGTTGTGGGCCAACTCACCGGAGGACATTTCCCTTAACTAACTGGATTCCTTCCTGATACACTAGGAAAACATTAACAAACTTTAAGATTACGTTAACCAATTTTAAAGAAAGAATTCCCGTTATTTGAGAAACCAAAAATCACGACCATGAGAGGAATCAAACTACTCGCTTTATCAGCCTTTTCTGCTTCATTTTTATCCTTTACCCCTATCAGTAAAAAATACATCGTTATAGATGCCGGGCACGGCGGAAATGATACGGGAAGTATCTATGGGAAATTCTCGGAGAAAGAAATTACTATAAACATCGCTAACGAGATTAAGAAACTGAATGAAAATCAGGATCAGTATGAAGTTATTTTAACCAGAGATTCTGATGCTTATCCTACTCTTCAGGAAAGAACAGCGATGATCAATAAGCTGAATCCGGAAATGGTTATTTCTCTTCATATGAATAGCAATCCTGAGAAGGAAACGCCAAAGGAAGGAACTGAAGTATATATTCAGAATACTGACGGTTCTAAAAAGCTTGCTGAAAAAATTTCCAAAAAATTTGATGTCCGTAAAATAGAGGAACGCAATCTCCATATGCTGAGAGAAACAAAAGCTCCGGCAGTACTGGTAGAGCTTGGGTTTATCAACAATACCAAGGACAGGGAGTATGTGACCAGCGAAAAGGGACAGAAAGAAATCGCTCAAAAATTCACAGAGATCATCCGTGAATACTAAATAAAGAAACAATTTCTGATTTAATCAGAATAAAACCCGGTAAAGGACTTGGGTACTTTGTTGTTTACCGGGTTTGTCAATTTATTGAAAACTATTTTTCCAGCTTTCCACCATTTCTATAAATCGGGAGCTTTCAAAAGTTTTATTTCTTATTTTACCTACACAAAATATTCCTTTCTCGTCAGAGATCATTAAAATCTCTTCGGCCTTTTGAGATTCAAAAGCTATAATTTCGTGTTCCTGAATATCTGCAAGGTTATTTTTATGTAAAAAAGTAACGAAATTTTCCATTAAAGGAGAGATGTATGCTCCTTCGGACTGTTTCGGAACTTTGATTACATTTCCTTCCAGAAACAAAAGATTTCCGGAAGTGGTACGTGCAATTCTTTTATTGGGATTAAGCAGAATCACATCATCCAGATCATTTTCTTCTGCATAAATTCCACCGTAGATATTTTCCGGACAGTGAACTCTGATATTGCTTAATAAATTATTATTTACATTGATTTCTTTGGTAAGATCCATTTCCAGCAGTCGCTTATGGACAGCCAGTATATCTTCGGATTCCGTTACTTCATAAAAATAGGCTACTGAAGATTTTGAAACGGTCACCGCATCATTATTTCTGAACACCTGGAAATTGATGATCCCGTTTTTTATGCCTTTACCCTCAATAACATCTTTGTGAAAAAGGGTCTGGAAAAATTCCAGGGTATAGGTAAGCGGAATATTCATTCTCATTTTTCTCATGGAGGCCATTAAGAAGAAATAGCATTCTTCATCCATGATCAATCCTCCGTTTCTCACGAAGAAAGAAACCTTCACAGCGTCGCCCAAAAGGAACGCTCTGTTCTTTACATGTAATCCGTCTGATGTAAAATATTGATTTTCCAATTTTTGATGTGATTTATTTATAAAAAAATAATGAACGATAAATCGTTCATCAGTTTTACCATTTAATTGTGTCCGGCTTATGCCGCACCTAATTTTATTCTAAGGTTTTCTATAAGGTTTTCCCAATACAATGCATTTTCCTCTTCATCTCCTTCTTCACAGAAATCTGTAATATTCAGGGCCAGATCTTCTGTAATATCGTCTACTGTAATTGTCATTTCAAAGAAATGTTTAGTCCCTTCATCTTCTTCCCATCTGAAACGTACGAAACCTTCAGGCTTGTATCTAATCAAAGTGGCCTTTTCAGCAGGTCCTCCACCCCAACTAAAAAAGAAATCATCTCCTTTCTCTGTTACCTCATCTGCAAACCATTCAGATAATCCCTCAGCCGTCGCCAGATATTCATATAAAATCTCTGACAAACAATGCATTGGAAATTCGTAATGGACTTTATGTTTCGCCATATAATCTTTGTTTTTATCGTCCCGCAATATATAAATTAATTTTTTTATTACACAAAAAAGCAATTATTTTTTTAAAGAATCTTCATGATATTTATCACAGGTTTCAAATATATATTCAATATTATTTGCATACCGAAAATTGCCATGTAATACATAAAAAATCTCTCCAAAGTGGAGAGATTGTATCGTTTAGTCTTCATTCAAAATATCCAGAATAATCTTACAGCCCTGTCTGATTTCGTCTAAGGAAATCGTTAATGGCGGTGAGATCCTCATATATTCGTTTCTGTAAAGCTGCCAGAATACAATAAGGCCCTTTTCCATGCATTTTTTAGCTACGGTGAGGGTATACTCAGGTGTACCGAGATTGACCGCAAGCATCAGGCCCTTCCCATTGATATTTTTAATCTTCGGATGGACAAGAAGTTCTCTGAACAGTTTTTCTTTTTCAGCGGTTTCTTCCATCAGGCCGCTTTCCAATACTTCTTTCAAAGTGGCATGACTTGCTGCTGCGATCAGAGGATTTCCTCCAAATGTGGTAATATGTCCTAATTTGGGTGAGTGCGAAAGTGTTTCCATAATTTCTCTGGAACTCATAAAGGCGCCTACCGGCACCCCGCCTCCCATTCCTTTTCCCATCACCAGAATATCGGGAACAATTCCAAAATGTTCAAAAGAGAATAATTTACCGGTTCTTCCGAATCCTGGCTGGATCTCATCAAGGATCAGAAGTGCGCCTACTTCTTCACATCTTTTTTTAAGATTAATCAGATAATTACCTTCAGGGACAAGAAATCCTGCCGCACCCTGAATGGTTTCTAAAATAACGCAGGCTGTTTTCTCTGTAATTTTATCAAAATCATTTTCATTGTTGAATTCAATAAAGCGGACCATCGGTAAAAGCGGACGGAATTCTCTTTTATGGGTTTCATTCCCGGACACACTCAATGCGCCGTGTGTATTCCCGTGATATGAGTTTTTAAAGGAAATAATTTCTTCTCTTCCCGTATACCGTTTTGCCAGTTTCAGGCTTCCGTCGATAGCTTCTGCCCCGCTGTTGACGAGATAGGTAATTTCCAGAGGATCCGGAGTGGATTCTGCCAGAAGTTTGCATAATGCGATAGGTTTTTCCTGTGCATATTCTCCGTAAACCATGACGTGCAGGTATTTGTCTGCCTGTTCTTTGATGGCTTCCACCACCTTAGGATGTGAATGTCCCAAAGTATTGGCAGAAACCCCTGCTACAAAATCCAGATATCTTTTTCCATCTGTTCCGTAGATAAAGCTTCCTTCTGCTTTTTCAACTTCAAAACCTGCTGCAAATTTTGTGGTCTGAGCCTGATATATAAAAAAGTCCTTGTGCATGTCCATTATCGCGAAAATTTTCAGCAAAGCTAAAAAAGATTCAGCACATGCAGAAATTATCGGTCCGGAATAAAAAAATACCCTTAATAAAAATTAAGGGTAAAACATAAATAAAAAAGTAGAATGTTGTTTTTTAAAACACTTTTTCCACTGTTACGTAGCTATTATTAATTACATTATAGGCTGTTGTTCCGCCAACTTCAGAAATCGCCTCTAAAGTAATATACTGCCCCTGAACTACATACACTGAAAAATCCACACTGATTTTCCTGATTGTCCCGTCAAAATTCACTGTATTTTCTAGAAGTTGAAATCTCTTAGCGTCATTGACGTATAAACTTGCCCCTAATCTACTGCTAAATGCACCCGCAGCTCCGGTAAAATTCAGACTTACATTCACTCTGTACAAACCACTTTCACGAATGTAAAGTCTGTTCAAATCTGCACCTGTAGTAGCTGCATTTGTTTTAAGTCTTAACGGATCCGCTAAAAAATTGGGTTTATCAATTAAAGAGTTAATAGGAAGCATTACGGAACCTGAAGTGGTATTGACCGGATTGATTCCAAAACGGGAAACATTGTCAGATTCAATTTCAAAAGCTTTGCTCCAAACCAGCCCGTCGAATACCATCGCCTGACCTGTACTTTTAACAAATAAGAGCATTCCTCTCAAAGCTTCAATCCTGGTCGCAGGGGTATTTACTCCTGTATAAGGTAAATCGGTCTCAGTTTCAACAGCCGGCAGACCAAAACCTTTGACCCCGGTGGCTTCACTTGTATTGGTGATATACATCATTACCTGATCATTACCATTAGCATTGGAATCAGGATTGGGTATATTTGTAAAATTGACTTGTGCACTATACATGTTTAATCCAAGTATGAACATGCAGAATATATATTTTTTCATGATTAATAGGCTTTGATTAAACGTGCTCCGATATATGAGTTTACAGAATTGGTATCTGTGCCATAAGCAGACAGAGATCCTCCTGACCCACCAACAGTTGTTATCGTTGGAACAACCCTTAGTTCAGCACCAGCTGGTAATGATACCGTTTGAGAAAAACTGGATGTTTTACTTCCCTGAGTATCAATGATGAATATGATAGAGTAATTACTCTTGGTAACAATAGTTTCCCAAGCCGAAGCCGGTGTATATTTAACCTGTAGTGTTAATTTAAATTCTGTAATCCCTATTTGGGCCCCTACGCTCCCACCGGTAAAACCCAAAGCTGCAGCTATATCATACATTCCATTTTGTTTGATGGTCACGGAGCTTGCATTTTTCAGAAGCAGATTATCAACAAGAACTTGACTTTTATCATCTGGTGCAAGATAAACCGGTGCACCTAAAGAAAGGCATATTCCAAGTCCAAAAGCTAAACAGGGGATGGTAATACCCGAAGAAATACCCAATCTTGAGCCTTTCAATTGAAAAACTCCCTGTAACTGTCTTGCCGGATTCCAGGCAAAGCCATCATATTTGTAATATTGATCATCAGCTTTATTATAGATAAGACCTCCTACAAGATTAGGATAGTCGCTAAAAAGATCTGTTGATGCCGCATCATACTTAGGAAAAGTGGTATAGGTATTAGAATATGGAAGGATCACTCCTCTTGTACCGTCCTGAACTTTCAGTATATTTTGATTGCTAACAGTGCTACTACCGATAGTAACTTGTGCCATTAATGCATAATGAGAAATAAGCACGATAAGTAATGTAATCTTTTTCATCTTATTGCATGTTTATTTTTTCAACAATAATCTCTGATACACCATTTCCTGTGGTATTCATTGAAAAAGACAATACATTCCCTCCAATGATGCCGGTACAAACCCCTGTTCCAATGTTTTGGTTTCCATAAAATCTAAGTCTTAAATTATCACCCGCCTCAAAACTCCCTATATAGGTAAGCACTAATGATTGTCCCACATCAATGGCACCTGGCGTTAAGCTCCCTAAGGATAATGCACCGCTGGTAGAACTGGTGGTATTATTTGTAATAGGTCTCCAAGTAGCAGGCGCTGCTGCAGTACTTGTTTCCAGATCAACCTTTGAGTATAAATTAATGGTTACTCCTACGCATAGAGCTGGCGTTTTAACATCTATGGCTCCGCTTTTAAAAGAAATTTTATACAAACCTCTTGTTTTGATATTAATGATATTGCTTGTGGCTGATGCGAGGGAAACATCTGCTGAAATATCATTATAACTTGGACTAGAACTTGTAAAAGGAACATCCATTGCTCCTCCTGCCTGCGGACAAAGCCTGTTGACACCTCCACATCCTAATCCACACGTTCCGCAATCTGCTGTTACAACAGCACTTCTTATAAAACGTGCCATTTTGTTGTTCTTCAGACTGGTCACAATAGGATCTGATATTTTCCAGACGGTCCCGTCATTCTGTACGATGCTTCCGGTTTCTCTATTGAAAATAATGGAACCCTGTGTCCCATTCCCTGTTGTACCAACTGCAGATGTAGGCAGTACCGCAGCTGTATTGGCCCGGGGCATTCGGGCTGCATTATTATCCTGTTTTACATGCAGAAGCGCTCTTGTATCAGGTTCAAAGCCCGGGGCTTTCGCAATCCCAACTTGTGCACTGACCCTGATGAAGCAAAAAGCAAGGGCCAAGAGGAAATAGTTGATTTTCATTTTTAAATTTTTTATCATTTTTTGTGTATTAAATTTATAAAATATTATAACTTAAATGATAAAACTTTTAAAAAATTAGCGTTAAATAAAAAAAGAAGAGAAAAAACGTAGGTTTTAAAGGGTTTTTAGGCACTTTGTGATTAATTTTAATCTGAAAAAATGGCAATTATTCACGTTTTATTGAAAATTTATATCGTTTGACTGCAAAATAAATCACCATTTCAAATAGAAAATGGTGATTTATTGTTTTCGTTGAAATTAATCAAGTCTTATTTTTTAACCCTTTTAGGTTTTTTAGCTTCTTCTTTGGCTCTTTCTTTATCTATAGCCTCCTGAGCTTTATTAAACAATTCATTGTCAGAAGAATATTTTATTTCTTCGTAATTAGGGCTATCGACAAGAATATCCTGCCATTTTCTGATCCGGTCTTTGGTATTCCAGTTGAAGTCGGAGAACTTTCTTTTCTCCGGCTCTATTTTACTCATGGGATAGGTATCTGAGTTGGCTCCGATGCTGCATGAGATAATTTGTAATCCGGTTTCTTCAAACAATGCTCCTATGATCCCACAGGTAGAAAGCGTAATACCGATTCTCTGCGGCTGTTTTGTTTCCTGATCTACATCATCTACGTAAGCGATGGATTGGGCATTTCCAACTACTCTGGCTTCTTTAATCTCGTTATTCTGATAGTAAACGGTCATAAACTTTCCTTTCACCTGGTTAAATTCATCTTTAAGGTTCAATGAATCTACCTTGCTTATAGCAAAGGCATTTCCAATGACTTTTAGTGAATCTATATTTTCCGTTTTGGTATTGAAATAGGCTTCAATTTTATCACCGGTTACCTGTTTTTCACCGCTCCAAAGAATTGGTTTTGTATACATATGCATGATCCCATCTGTCTCGTTGAAGGCAATGGAATCTGCTCTACCCTGTGCATTCGATTTATAGATACGTCCTTTTTTATAAGCTCTTAAAAAGCTTTTCTTTATGGTAATATCTGCCAAATCCGGTCTCTGATAAGAGAGAATCTTTTCTGCTGCAAAATAAATGGAGTCCTTTTCCATGATTTTAACGGCATAAGGACTTTTGGTCATCATGGCAGAATCTTTCTTTTGGAAAATCTCTCCGTATCCTCCTTTGAGGTACCTCCTTTCTATAGGATCGTCCAGAGTAACATTCCCGGTTGCTTTCCCGAAACCTGTGATGTTATTAAAATACATATCATCACCGGTAAGGATCTTATCATTATAAAATATTTTGGAGTTTTTAGTAAGGAAGGCTTCCTTGGTCTCCATTCTGTAAGTTCCTCTTTCTGTATAAATCCGGTTTTTAGGATTTGCACGGTTGGTGATCGTCGTAGGTCCAAAAAACTCAGCAACTTTTGTATTCTGATTTTGTTTGATATTGACTCCGTCTATAATATAATCCGGAGTATCTATTTTCACATTATCAACAAAATCTATCATTTTGGTATTGAGAAAATAGGTTGCAGACTTGGTGTACATAACGTTCTGCCCCTCATAAATCGTTCCTCCGGTATTGAAATACGCCTGATTGGCAAGTCTGTCGTAATAAAGAATATCAGTTTTGATGGTCTGTTTTGGATCAGTAAGAACCACATCTTTTTTGGCCACCCCTTTCTGGGTAACACCATTATACTCCATTTCGTGGGCAGTGATAACAGAACCGTCTGCATTCTGCAGCTTTGCATTACCAATCGCCTTTACGAGACTTTGATCATTATAAATAATAACCTCATCGGCATAGAGAATAGATCCCTGATGCTCTATCTGCACGTGACCTACCATGTACTGGCTTCCTTCGTACTTGGTGTCTTTTTTAAATTCATCGGCATGGATGATCTTCACCTTATCTTCAGGTCTTACTGCCGGTAAAGGTTTGCCTTTATTTTGAATATAGGGATCCATCTGCGTGGTTTTATTGTCCTGTGCGGAACTGAACGCAGAAATAAAAAGTAACAGAAAAAGAAATATTCTCATTAATTAATCATTCTTAGTACCATAGAAATACAGCGAATGCGAATCAATATTTACGCCAAAGGCTTCTTCAATTGCTTCTTTAATTCCCTGAATTCTTGGATCGCAGAATTCTATGATTTCTTCAATTTCTTTATCAGAGCCTTTTTTGTAGATCACCAAGTGGTCATGCTGCTTGTCAAAATAAGACTTCTCATAAGATGAAGAGGTCAATGTTTTTTCTCCAAACTGATGCTTACGGATCAAACCGGCATCAAGGAAAATTTCAATAGTGTTGTAAATGGTTGCTTTTGAAACATGATATTTCTTCTGCATCATCAAAAGATACAGATCATCCACATTGAAGTGGTGATCCATATTATAAATCTCTTCCAATATCGTATATCGTTCAGGAGTGTTTCTGAAACCCTTTTCTAATAAGTAGTTTCTTAAAACATCCTTGATCAAGGCAATATTTTTTTCTTTTTGTATTGTATCCATCAAAAAAATTATCTACAAATTTATTGATTTTTATTTAAATACACCGCATGGTTTGGTGTCCGGACCTTTAGGAATTATGACGGAAGAAGCCAGATTGCTCAATCTTGCTGTCATAAACCGTCAGTTCTGTAATGGGTGCAGACTCCACTTCCACGTTATGTGATGATACTCCCCACGCTTTAAAGTCATCACTTCCGATGTACTTCACAAAGTTATAGATATTGAGTGTAATCTTCTGTTTAACAGTTAAAAGTATATCGTTAATATATGTATTATCTATAATCACATACTTCAGATCTGGTGGAATATTATGGGATCTTAAAGATGGATGGCTGCTTCTTGAAGGAATGGTTCCGTCTGCCATAAGATCTTTCAATACCATATTAAAATAGTCATTGATCCTACGGTCTACTTTAAATCCTAAAAGGAAATTGACCTTATATACTGTTCCAGGTAAAATTTCATCTACGGTATATTTGAAAGTATAAGGATCTTCCTGATTGACAATACTTAATATAAAATAATGATCTGCTCTTTTCGGTTGTTTCTTGATGATGGAATAGATGATTTTTGACTCTACCTCATCATTTCTTTTAGCTCTGCTCAGATAAGCAAGATTGGTCGCATATTTTGGAATGCTTTCATCGAGTTTCATATCTTTTATGATAGATACATATTTCTCAATTTTCACAAACTGGATAAATCTTGTTTTTATCAGTCTTCCGTTATACCAAGCGTACATAGAGATCCCAATAGAACCAGCTAAGACCACTGTGATCCAACCGCCTTCCATGAACTTGATGATATTTGCGCTAAAGAATCCTAGTTCAATAGACAGATATATCAAGGCAAAGAATAGAATTAATACTTTACTTACTCTATGTTTTAATAACCAGAAAATAAGCAAAATTGTTGTCATCAGCATTGTGACTGTGATGGAAAGTCCATAGGCGGCTTCCATTTTCCCTGATTCTCTGAAATGGAGCACTACAATAATACATAGAATCAGAAGGCCCCAATTGATTCTTGGAATATACATTTGTCCTTTAACTCCAGAAGGATAATCGATTTTTTGATTTGGCCATAAGTTAAGAGACATTGCTTCTGAGAAAATGGTAAAAGAACCTGTAATTAAGGCCTGACTTGCAATAATTGCTGCTGCAGTTGCCAAAATTACTCCTGGTACAATCATCCATTCTTCCATGATTCCAAAGAATGGGTTGACTACAGAAAAGCCCGGTTTTGCATGATTAGTTAAAAGCCATGCTCCCTGTCCCAGATAGTTTAAAATCAGCATGATCTTCACAAATCCCCAGCTTACTCTTATATTTTTAGCACCGCAGTGTCCTAAGTCCGAATAAAGAGCTTCTGCCCCTGTTGTACAAAGAAAAACAGCACCAAGAATCACAATTGCACTGGGAGAGTTAGCAATAAGTTTATAGGCATAATAAGGGTTGAAAGATCTCAGGATTTCCAAATTTTCGCTCAAATGCATGACGCCCAATCCTCCTAATACAAGAAACCAGACAACCATTACAGGACCAAAAAATTTCCCGATAAAACTGGTCCCAAACTGCTGCACCACGAAAATAACAATGAGAATTCCGATCGTAATGGGAACAACAGGGGTATGCGGATTATAGATCTCAAGACCTTCAATAGCAGACATCACGGTAAGTGACGGTGTGATTACACCATCTGCAACAAGTGCAGCTGCGCCTATAATAGCAATAAGGTAGAGCCATCCTTTTTTAAGGTTTTTAACTAATGAGAACAAGGCTAAAATACCTCCTTCTCCTTTGTTATCTGCTCGTAAGGCAATTACTACGTATTTTATTGTAGTCTGAAGAGTTAATGTCCAAATAATACAGGAAAGAGCTCCTTCTATGTATTCGTTGAAAGGCATATTGCTACCACCATCTCTCGCATTTACAATCGCTTTCATTACGTAAAGCGGTGATGTCCCGATATCCCCGAAAACAATTCCGAGAGAGACTAAAACTCCAATAAAAGAAAGTTTTTTTATGTCAAAATGATAACCTTCTTCTGTAACGTCTGCCATGTCAGCTTATTTTTTTTAAACGCGCAAATTTATACTAATTTTATGACGTCAAGAACTATTCTTCATGAATAGAATAAATGAAAAAACTTCCTTTCGGAAGTTTTTCTCTATAATAGTTATTTTACGTACATCGCTTTTTTGATTTCCTCTTTCACTTTTTCAAGCTTAGGGAACCATTCTGCAAACAGTGCAGCTGAATATGGTGCAGGTGCATCAGGAGTGGTAATTCTCTTGATAGGAGCATCTAAATAATCAAATGCTTTCTGCTGTACCATGTAAGTAATTTCAGAAGATACTGAACCGAATGGCCAGGCTTCTTCCAGAATCACCAATCTATTTGTTTTTTTAACAGAAGCTAAAACTGTATCAAAATCCAGAGGACGAACTGTTCTCAGATCGATCACTTCTACAGAGATTCCTTCTTTGGCCATATCTTCAGCAGCCTGGATAGCCAGCTTCATAATTTTTCCGAAAGAAACTAAAGTAACGTCTGTACCTTCTCTTTTGATATCTGCTTTTCCGATTGGTAAATAATATTCTTCTTCAGGAATTTCCATTTTGTCTCCGTACATCTGCTCAGATTCCATAAAAATAACCGGGTCATTATCCTGAATAGCTGTTTTCAGCAATCCTTTCGCATCGTAAGGATTTGAAGGAACGACTACTTTAAGACCAGGAACGTTGGCAAACCAGTTTTCAAAAGCCTGAGAGTGTGTAGCTCCCAATTGGCCTGCTGAAGCAGTAGGACCTCTGAAAACGATAGGACAGTTCCACTGACCACCACTCATCTGACGGATCTTAGCCGCATTATTAATAATCTGATCAATACCTACCAATGAGAAATTGAACGTCATATACTCTACAATTGGTCTGTTACCATTCATCGCAGCACCTACAGCAATCCCTGTAAAACCAAGCTCAGCAATGGGTGTATCGATTACTCTTTTAGGACCAAATTCATCCAACATTCCTTTTGAAGCTTTATACGCACCATTGTATTCTGCAACTTCCTCCCCCATTAAAAAGATGGATTCGTCTTTACGCATTTCCTCGCTCATTGCTTGTGCAATTACCTCACGAAAAGTATATTCTGCCATATTTATTTGAAAAATTTAGACTACAAAAATAGTGTTTTTTTATTACTAACATAACAAAAAAGGCATCTCATTGAATGAGATACCTTAAATATTAATTGAATTAAAAAGGTTTTTCTTCCGCCTGGCTCAGTTCTCTGTAGTTTTTTCTGAGATCGGACAGGATTTTGCCATACGTTCTTTTATAAATCAGATACAAAAGATAAAAGCTGACAAGCATACAAAATCCAAACAAAGCATAATTTCCCAATTCAGGATCCATACTTTCGGGATTGGTATGGGTTACAATATGATGCCCTTTGTTCCATCCATCTTTTACACCTGCCATAAAATCCTTTGTATAGAAATCAAAATGAATCAGGTTATCCAGAATAATCAGAAAAAAAGAAATTCCTGCATAACCTAAGATCAGCTTTCTCAGATCCAGAATGTTTTTCATCAATGACAGGGAGTTCTTTCCGGTTTTCAATCTCCGGAACAATAAAACGGTAAGGATTATAAATCCGGAAAACAGGATGATTCTTAGATAAGGAAATTCTCCATTAATATATCCATACACCGACCACAACATAATTTCTGTTAAACCAATCACCAATAATGTTTTCGTCACAGAAACGGACCTGTGTTTGATCATGGAATAAATTTCATTTTCAGAATAATCTTTAAATTCTCCTTTATCTTTATTCCAGTCTTTTTTCAAAAGTTCTAATTCTTCCATATTATCTTGTGCTTATTTTGGATCTTAAATTATTCTTTGCCCTGTTCATTTTCACCCTTGCATTACCTTCTGTTATCCCCAGGATCTCTCCAATCTCTTTATACGGTTTATCTTCCAGGTACATCATGATTAAAGCCTTTTCTACATCGGATAGTTCATGGATAGCTTTGTACATTTTTTTTAGTTTGTGCTCATTATCTTCATATGCTTCATATTCTATTTTCAAAGAGGAAACGTCTACATCAGCGTGCTTTAGTTCTTTTTTCTTTGGTTTTCTGAAAAGAGTCATCGCTGTGTTGAGTGCAACTCTGTACATCCACGTTGAAAATTTAGCTTCTCCTTTAAACCCGGGAAAAGATCTCCAGAGCTGGACGGTAATCTCCTGAAAGAGATCTTCATGATCTTCAACATTATCTGTATATATTCTGCATATTTTGTGAATAAGCCTCTGGTTGGGCCTAAAAAAATCAACAAAAGTTTTCTCCAGTTCTGTGCTCATACCCTATGAGTGGAAAGTTTTTATTTTCGTTACATATTTTTTCAAAAAAAATAAAAAAACGGCATCTCATTGCTGAAATGCCGTCTTAAAATTCTATTTAAATTGGGTTAATTTACTTTATCCCAAATCTGAGTTCTTCCTAATATGGAAACTCCCATATATCCTCTTACATTCAGTTTGTCACCACTTTTTGTGATGGTACATTTGTAAGTTTTACCTGTTTTAGGATCTGTAATCGTTCCTCCTGTGAATTCATTACCGTCTTTTTTAAGCCCTCTGATGATCTCCAGTCCTAAGATTGGTTTTCCTTTTCTGTCATCTTTACAAGAAGAACAGTTTGGATCTGCAGGCTTTATAAGCAGCTGAGAAACTTTTCCGTAATACTTTCCATCTGACTTTTTATAGATTTCCACAACAGATTTAGCCTGCTTTGTTTCATCATCTATAGTCTTCCACTTGCCTTCAATCTGTGCAAACGATAATACGCCAAACAGAGACAGCACGAATGTTAATAATAATTTTTTCATATTTCTTATTGTTTTAATTCCGATATACGTTATTTGTTATCTATCTATTGCTAAAAGTATAAATTAAATTTTAAACATACAAAAACTTTTACTATACAGAGCATATGATAGGCCAAAGTGTAAACAGGTTATGTTAATAGTTATGATGATACAAGAGCCAAGATTTCAGATTTCAGACACAAGATATGAGACACTAGACTTTTTCCCTGTAGACTTTAGCAACTCATAATGTTTCGGATTGGGAACAGGCAACTATTAACCCGCAACTATACTCTAAAACCCTAAAATTCTCGGACTCTCAAACTTATTTAAGCTTTCTATTGATCACTCTATCCATATAATCCTGAAACCATGCTTTTGCCGTCTGCATTCCTTTTTCTATTTCAGGCGTTTTCAGTTTACCCATCAGATTGTTTTCAAATCCAAGGTCATTTTTAGCGTATACTCCGGTGATTTCTTTCCCGTCGAAACGGTACATATGGTTTCCAATGATAAATTGTTCTGAACTTCCGTCTGAATTGACCACAATAGAAGGATATTTTTTATCGCTTACCACACTTCTCCCCCAGCTTCTTATGGGTTTATTGTATCCTATAAGATCTGCCAGTGTAGGATAGATATCTATTTGCTGAGCGGTTTCGGGATTCACCCCTTTAAGGTTGTATTCCGGATTCGGAGAGTACAGGATCAGAGGAACGGCGAAACGGTTCATCGCTTTTTCATATTCACCATAAGCCACCTGATTGGTATGGTCTCCCGTGAAAACAAAGATTGTATTATTGAACCACGGTTGTTTTTTAGCGGTTTCAAAATATTTTTTGATCGCATAATCCGTGTACTGCATAGGCTCATGCATTTCTATGGTTCCCTTTTTGAATTTACCATTGTATTTTTCAGGAATTTTAAACGGGTGGTGTGATGATGCCGTAAATACCGTTGCCATAAAAGGTTGTTTCTTTCCTACATTCTTTGCGAAATACTGAAGGAATGGTTCATCCCATATCGCCCACATTCCGTCAAAATCTTCATCGTGATTGTATTCATTTTTCCCGAAATAATGTTTAAAGCCTAATATATTTCCAAATCCAAGGAAGCCCATCGATCCGTTCGGAGCCCCATGATAAAAAGAAGTATCATAGCCCAAATCATTACACACAGAAACAATAGACTGAATTTTCTGATTGGAATACGGAGAACTTGTAAAAGCATCAGTAAGACTTGGAATACCCGCCAACACGCTGCTCATCCCATGAATAGACTGTCTTCCATTGGCAAAAGTATTAGGAAAAATTAAACTCTGACCGGCAAGACTGTCTATAAAAGGGGTGTAGGAAACATAACCTTTTATATTTTTATCTTTATTAAAAGCTCCGGAATATTCTCTTCCAAAGGATTCAACAATAAAAATAACAACATTGGGGCGGTTGGCGACTTTCCTGTCGTATATTTTATAAGGCTGAACATTGTCATTGATGTATTTTTCGTCTACAAAATGAACTTCTTTAAAGTTATTGGTTCCCAATGTTCTGAAAAATGAAAATGTACTGTTCAAAACCACATTACCCTGCAGGGGATTGACTACAAAACGGTTGGCATCTACTAAATTAATAGGTCTCGTGCTGTGCTTGAAGTCCCCACGAATTCCTCCAATGACCAAAACAATAGTACTGCAGAGAACCACCACAGACCAGATAAAGTATGGAATGAGTTTTAAAGGTTTCTGTTCTGTAATCTTCACTTTTTTATACAGAAACACCCAAAGTGCCATTAAAACAACAAACCAGATCAAGACAAAAGGATGCTGTCCTAGAGAAACAGTGAAGACTTTAAAGACATTGGACTCGTGTTTTGCCACATCCAAAGCCGTAGATGTCAGTCTTGCCTGAGAAAATTTATAATAGATAAAGTCTCCGAAATTCATGGCATAGGCAATTCCGTTGGTGATGAAATACAGCCAGAACAAAACGGTCTGATAAACTTTCTTTGTATTGATAACAATTGGGACCAGGCTTAACAGAATAAATAAAGCATTGACATATAGAATCGCCGTTGTATCAAAGGCCGTTCCGTGAAACGCCAGGTTGAAATAATCTGAAACGGAATCCACTTTGATGAGTTCTTTATTGAAATACCAAAACAAAAGCCGGGCAATCTGATAAAAAACGTATGCTAAGAAAATCCTGTACAATAGGACCAGAACTTCTTGTTTTCTAAATTCTTTAAAAAATTTCATTCGGCAAATTTACATCAAAAACGGATTAATGTATTTTTTCCTTGATAAAATTTCGGGATAAAATTTGGAAAAACCCTATTTTTGTTGACATGAATTTCATAAAAAATAATCTTGCCAATTTATTGACACTTGCCAATTTATTTGCGGGCTGTGTAGGTGCGATACATCTTATTTTAGGAGATTACCAGACCACGGCCATCTGTCTCATTCTTTCTTCTATTTTTGATTTCTTTGATGGGTTTGTAGCACGGGCCGTAAAATCAAATTCCAATCTGGGCCTTCAGCTGGATTCTCTGGCGGATATGGTGAGTTTCGGGCTGATTCCCGGTCTTACGATGTACAAAGCCCTGGAGCCGTTCGGAAATGAAATTTTAGGACTTCATCTTCCTTTTGACATCAGTTATATTGGTCTTCTGGTAACGATCTTTTCTTGCCTTAGATTGGCTATCTTTAATCTTGATGAAGAGCAGCGTTATTATTTTAAGGGACTGAATACGCCTACCAATACCGTATTGCTTTTTGGATTGTATTATGCATTCAAAGAAACAGGAACTTTTGGATTTTTATTTGAAAATTCATCGTTTTTAGTTTTATTGACGGTTGTTACGTCATGGCTTTTGATCAGCCCGATCAAGATGATGGCTATGAAATTCAAGTCGAAAAAACTGCAGGATAATTATCCGAAAGTTATTTTATTAGGCGGCGGAATTGCTGTTCTGATTATATTTCAGATTGTAGGTATTCCAATGCTTGTTATTTATTATATATTAGTATCATTGGTTTTTCAGAGACAGCTGAATTAGATGCTAGATTTCAGACATCAGATTTTTAGAAGCTAGATTAGCTTCATTTTCAAATTAAAACATTATCAAATTATAGACATGAATTTAAAACTCCATAAACCCCTTTGCATTTTTGATCTGGAAACGACAGGAACCAATATTGGAAAAGACAGGATCGTAGAGATCTGTATTTTAAAAGTAAATCCGGACGCGTCCAGAGAAAGCAAAACATGGCGTGTAAATCCTGAAATGCCGATTCCTAACGAATCCAGCGAGATCCACGGAATTTATGATGAAGATGTAAAGGATGCTCCTACGTTCAGAGATATCGCTTCAAAAGTGATGGAAATGCTTGCCGGAAGTGACCTGGGAGGATTTAATTCAAACCGGTTCGATGTTCCGCTTCTGGCAGAAGAACTTCTGAGAGTGGAAATAGATTTTGACCTTAGCAAATTCAGACTGGTAGATGCGCAGACTATTTTCCATAAAAAAGAGCCCAGAAACCTAGGAGCTGCTTACCAGTTCTACTGTGGTAAAGTTTTGGAAAATGCCCACTCTGCTGAAGCTGATGTGATGGCTACTTTTGAAGTATTGGATGCGCAGGTTGGAAAGTATGAAGATATCCCAAATGAAATTGCGCCTTTAAGTGAGTTTACATTCCATAATAAGAATGCTGACCTGGCAGGATTTATTGGATACAATGATAAAACTGAGGCCGTTTTCAATTTCGGAAAATATAAAGGACAAGTTGTAAAAGCTGTTTTCCAGAAGGACCTGGGCTATTATGGATGGCTTCAGAATGCGGATTTCCCATTGTACACGAAGAAAGTCTTCACCAAAATTCAATTATCAGGTAAATTTTAATACATGTCAAATCTGGTCCGTTTTAAATTCTACGAAACCGCCCTTGAAGCTAACAGGGACAAACAGATCCTTGCCGAAAACGGAGTGAATGGTTTCATTGCGAATGAGCAGCTGATTCAGTCTGACTGGCTGCTTTCACAGGCTGTGGGAGGTATACAGCTTCAGGTTTTTGAGGATGATCTGGAAAAGGCAAAACAGATTCTACAGGATTATAATGACAATGAAGCTTATTCATTGGAAGTGGAACACACCATCAAAGATCCGGCATTTGATTTTGTATGTCCGAAATGTGGCTCCAATCACATTTACAGGGACGACAGATCAACGAGCTTCTTTGGGATTTCCATTTTGGCAAGTCAGAAGTTTGTATGTTATTACTGTGGGAACGAGTTTACGCATTAATATCATTTAGGATTAAAAAATAATAAAAGATTGCTTCGTCATGCTACTCCCCTCAATGACGGAAAAATAAATACTTAAGAATTATGAAAATCATTTGTATAGGAAGAAACTACAGCGAACATGCGAAAGAATTGGGAAATGAGATTCCTGAAAAACCTGTTATTTTCATGAAGCCTGACACAGCGGTTTTAAAGGGAAATGATTTTTATATTCCTGAATTTTCGAATGACGTTCACTATGAGCTGGAAGTTGTTTTAAAAATTTCTAAAGGAGGAAAATACATCCAGAAAGAAGCTGCCAGCAAACATTATGAAGAGATCAGCTTAGGAATAGATTTTACGGCACGAGATCTTCAGAGCGAGCTAAAGTCTAAAGGTCTTCCATGGGAACTTGCTAAAGCTTTTGATGGTTCTGCGGTGGTAGGAAATTTCTTCAAAAAAGAGGAGTTTGACCTTGGAGGATTAGAGTTTTCGTTGCTCAAAAATAAAGAAGAGGTTCAGGATGGCAATACAAAAGATATGATCTTCAGCTTTGATGATATCATCGCGTTTGCTTCTCAATATTTTACCTTGAGGGTGGGTGACCTTATTTTTACAGGGACACCAAAAGGGGTAGGAAAAGTGGAAGAAAATGACGTATTGGAAGCTTATCTGAAGGATGATAAAATTCTTGATATTCGAATATTATAAGTATTTAACATCAAGTTTTGGCGATTTTTTCTTATCTTTAAATAACAAAATTAAAGGTCATGATAAATATTGTACTACCCGTAGATTTTGGGGACAAAACAGAACAGCTTGTAGAAGGGGCCGTAAAATTCGCAAAACAATTAAACGGCAGAATCTTTCTGATTCATGTAGCGCCATCAGATATTGGTTTTGCTATTGGTGATATGGGATATCAATATTTTCCTGAAGTAGAAGCTAATGAGATCAGAGCTGAACTGGTAGAGCTGAATAAGATTGAGCAAAGAATCATTGCACACGATGTGGACTGTGAGCATCTTTTAAAACAAGGGATTGCCAAGGATACTATCCTGGAATATGCAAAGGATAAAAATGCCGACTATATCGTCATGGGATCACATGGAAGAAGTGGGATCTACGATGTTTTTGTAGGAAGCTTAACTAAAGGGCTTACAAAAGATTCACATGTTCCGGTACTGGTGCTTCCCATCCACGACTAAAAAAATTACATTTTAATTGTTAATAAAAAAACCGATCAGACCTTAGTCTAATCGGTTTTTTACTATATAACCAATTAATTAACCTTCTTTTTTGTAGATCTTTGGATCGTAGTAAGGGTTCTTACCCTCAGTTGGAGAATAATAGTCTTTATCCTTATCACCACCCAATGTTACTACCAATACATAGCACCAGTATGTAAACAATACGCAGCAAACGGCAAATAGAATCCAGTTTAGAACATTTCCAAATGTATCAAAAAAACCGAAGGCCCATTTGAAAACTTTACTTAAGAATAACCAGAAAGACGTCATTATTTTCCTTTTTTAAATTAACTTTGTACAAATTTATAAAAAATGTTTAAATTACTTTCAAAAGAAAGCAATATTTTTTCAATTCCTGTTTATATTGGTTTTCTTCTTTTAGTAGTTATAATATTTAACATACTGAATTTCAATACTTATGAAGCAATTATTGCAGGGGTAACTTTCCTGGGAATTGCATTGGGATATTTTTGTTTTCACAGCATTGCGCTCAATTATCAGACGCACTTGCCATTATTTTTATATACATTTTTTATTTTCGGGCTTTATCCTGGAAATCTGGACATTGGAATTGCCGTTTCGCTGCTCACCAATTCTTTTCTGGTTTTACTTCTGACGAGTGCAGATGAAGACATCAGAAAGAAGTCTTATGTATTGGTAGGAGCCATTGTTGCATTGAATTTTATTTTCTTGCCCACCACGTGGCCTATGGCCCTTTTTGTGATCATTCACGTGATAGCAACTTCTCAAAAAATAAGTTTAAATCTCTTCAGGTTTCTTTTAGGAACTGTATTAATTGCGTTCAGTTATTTCTCCATCATGTTCTTTTTCCATTTCACAACTTGGAATATAGATTATTTCCCGTTTGGAAAAATGAGACCCATGACGGATTATTTGGACCTGTTCCCTTTAATTCCTATTATCCTGATGCTGATTTATGCGGTATACGACCATTTTAAAAACTATAACAAGAAAAGCCCGATTAGCAGATATAAATACACGTTTCTGCTTGTCTTCTCACTAGCCCAGCTGGTGACTATTATTCTGTATATGAATAAAAATTATGAATATTTACTGCTTCTGGCATTCCCATCGAGTATTATCCTGAGCAGGATGATGAGATTTTTGCCTAAATACTGGATGCAGGAGGTAAGCTTATGGCTTATCATTATGAGTTTGATTGCTTTTAAGGCAGGTACGTATTTTAATTTATTTTAAAGATTATGATTCAGATAGACGATAAATTGATTTCAGAGGATATATTTTCCGAAGAATTTGTTTGCAACCTTACGAAATGTAAAGGTGCATGCTGTGTGGAAGGAGATGTAGGGGCTCCGCTAGATAAGGATGAACTTGAGACTTTAGACCGTATTTTTGACAAAATAAAGCCTTATCTTACACAGGAAGGCATCAAAGCCCTTGAAGAACAGGGAACATGGACCACAGATCCCCAGGACGGCATGTATGTGACGCCTATGGTAGAAAACCGCGAATGTGCCTATGTAACTTTTGACGAAAAAGGAATCACGAAATGTGGTATTGAAAAAGCATACGAAGATGGCGCTGTGGACTGGCAAAAACCAATCTCATGCCACCTCTACCCGATCCGTATCACGGAATATTCTACTTTTACGGCCCTGAACTACCACGAATGGAGTGTATGCAGCGATGCCTGTGCTCTGGGAAAAGAACTTCAGGTTCCTGTCTATAAGTTCCTGAAAACTCCACTGACCAGAAAATATGGTGAGGAGTTCTACGGCGTATTAAGTGAAGCCGCCGATGAATGGAAAAAAGCCTATGGCTCTTAAACCAATAGAAAAGCCGCAGATTTCATCTGCGGCTTTTCATTATCAATTATTCTGAAAAATATTATTTAACAACTGCGGCTCCAACTACTGCTGGTTTTGTCTCAGTCTTTTTATTATTTTCCCATCCGTCTTCCGGCATCAGTGTAGCTGTGATTTTTCCTTTTGCAAGGTATTTTTTAGCAACATCCTGAAGGTCTTTCACCGTAAGTGCTTTTACTTTTTCCTGATAGTTCAGAATTTCATACTTATCGCTGCCATCTAACTGATTTTTAGCAAGAGCACTCAGCCAGAACATATTATCCTTAAGTTCCGTTTTGTTATCGTTGTACTCTCCTTCTTTATACTTATCCAGATCTTTCTGCTCAGGCCCTTTATCAATTAGTTTCTGAAGCTCAGTCACTGCACTTTTTGTCAGTTTTTCTGCATTTTCAGGTCCACAAGGGAAGCTGATACTGAAATTGTATGCACTGTAAGGAATTTTGTTCATACTTCCTCTGGCACCACCACCGTAGATCCCGCTTTCATCTTCTCTAAGTTTTTCGATCACTTTGATCGTAGCGACTTCTCCAAGGGCTGAAAGAGCTAAGGCTTCTTTTTCGTTGTAAGGAGTTTCTCCGCTGTAAGAAATGGTTACCAAACTTTTAGGATCTTTTCCTTTTTTGTAGACTTTAGAATAATCTCCGGTCATCTGTCTGTATCCTGTATCTTTAAACGTTGCTGTTTTTCCTGATGTAGGAAGTCCACCGATATACTGAAGTACCTGCTCTTTTAGCTTAGCTTCGTCAATATTCCCTACGAAATAGAACTGGAAGTTTCCGGCGTTGCCAAATTTCTCTTTATAGATATCGTATGCTTTTTTGTAATCTGTATTGGCCCAGTCTTTTTCCATTGGGAACAATCCGATGAATCTTGGGTTCTTCTGGTTCATGAATTTTGCATGCTCATTGGAGAAATACGCCTGAGGGTTAGACAGAAGGTTATCCAGCATTGCAGACTGCTTTTCTTTATAGGCATTGAATGATGCAGGATTGTAATTTAAACCTGTAAAATATGCGTAAGTAAGCTCCATAGCTGTCCCTAAATCTTTCTGGGAAGTTCTTCCTGAAATCCCTTCAAAGTAAGGTCCGATCGTTGGATTGACACTTACTTGTTTTCCTGCAAGGTAATTGGTAAGATCAGCTTTTGAGAATCCGCCTACTCCCGCTTCAGATAATGCTCCGAAAGCGAATTGGGTTTTGATAAAATCAGCATCGGAAATAAGAGAGTTTCCTCCTAAACTTCTTGCTGAAAATACAATTTCATCATCTTTGAAATCAGTCTTTTTGAAAGTCACCTTAGCTCCGTTGCTTAACGTCCAGGTTGTTGTTCCCAGTTTAGCATCTGTTTCAGTCTTGGCAATTTTTCCTTCAGACTTGAAAGGCTTTACTAAATTTTTGATGGCCGCTTTTTCTTCGTAAGGCTTAAGGTCTGCCATTTTCACAGATTCAAATGTACTGAGAACCATTGCTTCTGTAGGCATGGTAACATTGTCTTTCTTTGGGCCTGTTATCACGATCACTCTGCTGTCGTCCTTCACCATTTTCTTGATGATCTCATTGGTCTGCGCCAGGGTAACCTGAGGAAGGAACGATTTTGTATCTTCATATTCCCACGCAATTCCCGGCATCGGTTCCTGCTCCAGGAAGTTTCTTACGTATTCGTCTACCAGCATGTCACTTTCCGTCTTATCACGGTTGTTATATGATCTTTCCAGATTAGATAACATCTGTGCTTTTGCTCTGTCTAATTCAGACTGGGTAAACCCAAATCTTTTTGCTCTTTCCACTTCTTCCAAAAGAACTTTCAAAGCACTCAGCTGATTTCCTTCTTTTACCATAGCAAATCCCTGGAAGGCTTCTTTGCTTCTCGCATAAGTTCCTCCGTGATATACCGATCCGAATGTAAAAGGTGGATTGGTTGAGTTGATCAATTCTCTCAATCTGTTATTCAGCATGGCAGTAGAAAGACCTTCTATAATGGTCTGATTGTACTGTTCTACAGTCACATCCGGCTGGTAAGCCTCAGCATCTTTCATGATGAACTGCACCATAGAACTTGTAGCATCAGGATCTGTCTCAATCGCTACTAATGTTTCTTTATGGTTAGGCAGGTCAAATACTTTTCTCTCCCTTGGTTTAGCAGGGTTTTTATATTTGCTGAAATTATCTTTGATCTTCTTTTCCACTTCATCTACATTAATATCTCCCACTACAACGATTGCCATAAGATCCGGTCTGTACCAGTCTTTGTGGAATTGTCTTATCACATCTGGCTTGAAGTTTTCCAAGACATCCTTTTTACCAATTGGAAGTCTGTCTGCGTATTGAGATTTATATAATAGTTTGGGAAGGTATTTGTCTGACATTCTTTTATCAGCTCCCAAACCAAGTCTTAATTCTTCCAAAACTACGCCTCTTTCTTTGTTGATCTGAGCATCGGAAAGCGTGGCATTAAAAGCCCAGTCCTCCATTACTTTCAAACCTGCATCAAGATTTCCTGCTTTATCCAGAGGAACGGGAAGCATGTATACCGTTTCGTCAAAGCTTGTGTAAGCATTCAGGTGTTGTCCGAATTTCACTCCGATAGACTGTAGGAAATCTACCAGTTTGTTATCCGGGAAATTCTTGGTTCCATTGAAGTTCATATGCTCCATAAAATGCGCAAGACCTCTCTGGTTTTCATCTTCAAGAATAGATCCTGCATTGATTGCCAGACGGAAATCTACTTTCTTTTCAGGTAATGTGTTTTTTTTGATGTAGTACTTCATTCCGTTGGGAAGGGTACCGATTCTCACAGAAGCA
Organism: Chryseobacterium pyrolae; assembly: GCF_025153485.1. Taxonomy (NCBI): domain Bacteria; kingdom Pseudomonadati; phylum Bacteroidota; class Flavobacteriia; order Flavobacteriales; family Weeksellaceae; genus Chryseobacterium; species Chryseobacterium pyrolae. Next base: position 540,673 of record NZ_JANZQH010000003.1, on the reverse strand, counting down.
TCCACGGGAATATTCTGTCCGAAAACATTTGAAGACATCAGGAAGATGACCGCAAATGATGATAAAACTTTCTTCATGTTATTTGAATTTATTTTCGTGCTAAAAGTATCAATTATTCACCAGCTGAAGAAATGTTAAAATTCATATCATAGTTAAATTTGAGTTAAAATTATAAAGGCAACAAAAAAGCCGGAAAATATCCGGCTTTTGTTCTGTAAAATGACAGCATTTTATTTAAAATCAGCATCTGAAACCCCTGAGTTTAAAACAACTTTGGTGGTTTTTATCGTCACTTTCTGACCTTTTCCTTCAATATCAACTTCGGAAGGAAACTTGATCCCTTCTACCGTCATATAATTTTTCACGATAACACTTCCTTCTCCTACAGTAGATTTGTATAGAAGTCCGGTAGCAGCATCAAAGTAAAATTTTCCTTTCTCTGAAGATAATACGTTATAATCTTTAGCGTCCACTTTTTCTACGGTAACCGCTTGAAAACCTGCAGGATCAAAAGATAATGCTTCAACGGTCTTGCCTTTTTTCAATTCAGCTATATTATCGGCTGGGAAGTCTGTTTTTTGTCCTCCTCTTTCTATATATCCTTTTTCACCGTCAAAAAACTGGGTCACTTTCTGTCCCATTGCAGTTTGTACGGATTTGAATTTATTGCCTTGTTTCATAGTGCTCATGGTAATATCCATTCCCTGAACATTAAGGGTATTGTCTACTACCGTAGATTTTACGGCTTCTAACTTAGCCTTTCCTCCTAACGCTTTGAAGTAATTCTCAATAACTTCTTTGGGTGTCAGTTTAGATTTCACGACTTCCGTCTTTGCGGGAGCTGCGCTGGTCTGCTGAGCTGCTGCCGGCACTGAAAACAATACGGCACAGAAAAACGGAATGATGATCTTTTTCATATCTATAATAAATTTAAGGATGTAAATATATGAATAATGACTGCAACAAATTAATCAAGGGATATTTATATGAAATACCTTATCATTTCGGCCCGGATACATTAAGATTTTTTAAGACAATGGAGCCTGTTTCTAAATTGATCGTATAAACAAAAGCTAAGGATAGCGAAAATAAAAAAACCTCCGATTGCTCGGAGGTTTTCAAATATTTATATCGAAAATAAATTATTTCTTAAGTTCTTCTAAAAACTCGTCGTGAGAGATTTTAGTTTCTTTTTTTCCTCCTTTTTCAAGGATAACATCTTTCAGTTTAGCCATAGCTACTTCAGAAGAAATTTGTCTTACCTGCTCCTGGTCTTTCAACATCTCAACAGCATATTTCTGGATTTCCTCATCCCCTAAGTGGTGGATTCCGTAGATAGCCAACTGGTTTTTCACCAACTGCTCAGCCTGTGCCAATACATCAGCATAGTCTAACTTGATTTCGTTATCGGTCATTAATTTACCTTCAATGATCTGGTATCTTAACTGACTTTTCTCTGCTTCAAGAATTTCTTTAGCCTGCTCTTCAGACTGGATATTCTGGTTAGAGAATAACAACCATTTTACTAAGAAATTTTCCGGAAGTTTTACTTCTTCTTTTTCAGTAACCTGCTCCAATACTTTATTCACATAGTGAACATCAGCATTTTGCTGGAAGTACTCATCCAATTCAGATTTTACTTTTTCTTTAAGTTCTTCTTCAGAAGTAATAGTTCCTTCTCCGTATACTTTGTCGAATAATTCCTGATTAAGTTCAGCTAAGTTCAATGCATAGAAATCTTTTACTTTAACTTCTACTTCAGCATGGTGTAAATGCTCTACTTCTTCTTTAGTGAATCCTAATTCTTTAGCTAATTCTTCATCACCTGCAAGAGTTTCTTTAGATACTTTTACAGAACCGTCCATTTTCAAAGCTTTTACCAATTTGAAAGCTTCTTTGTTTTCAGCAGTAATGGTAACGTTCTTTGGCTGGTGGTGGTGCTCTCCTTCAGCATCTTCTTCTACAACCTGAGAAATTTCTAAAGCTACATAAGAATCTTTACCGATTTTATCCTGAGGAACCTGCTCCGCAAAACGTTTCTGCATGTTCTCAATGCTCTTTGTGATTTCCTTGTCAGAAGCTTCTACCTTGTAATGAGGAGCTTCATATTTAGCTAAATCTATAGTGAATTCAGGCTCATATCCTACTTCGAAAGCAACTTCAATTTGCTCAGCGTTGTAATCCAGTTGGTTTACAGGCTGAGGAACAGGCTGTCCAACTAATCTTAACTTGTTGTCGTTAACATAATTGTTCAATGCGTCAGAAACCTGTTTGTTGATTTCTTCGAATGCAATACCTGCTTCATATTGTTTTTTAACCATACTCAAAGGCACTTTCCCTTTTCTGAAACCAGGAACTTGCGCATTTTTAGCATAATTAATCAACTGCTTGTCTACTTTTTCTTTGTAGTCAGATTTTTCCAATGTCACTGTAAGTAATGCACTTACGTCATCATGGTTTTGTGCGGTAACCTTCATTATTGATTAAAATTTTAGGTTGCAAAAATATGAAAATTTTATGAGAATAACCTACTTCTAATCAATTCTTAGTCTTCAAATGTTTATAAATAAAAAACCACTGAAAATATCAGCGGTTTTTATCTATGTGAAGTATTTCTAATTACTTAGATTATAAGTAGCTTCTGCATCAGTTTCTCCTCCTACTACACTTCCCCAGGCCGTTCCAACCTTTGCATCATTGACACTCTGAGGTTCATGAATAAGGGTTAATTTCAGGAACGGAGAAGTTCCGTCAACAGCTTTTACAACATCCCATTTTGTTTTCAATCCAACTCTTTTGCCATCTTTTCTAAGGTCATTTCCGTCCAGTCTGGTAACAGCAATGTTAGATTTCGGAAAGTCGAAAATAAGGAAATGCTCATCTTTAGCCTCAATGATTTCGTTGGTAGCGTCCTCATTTCCGTTTCTGAATTTTGCTTCCACGGTATAAGACTTCCCGTCTTTCAGAGGAATGGTGGGGATTCCTCCTGCTCCGATGCTGTAATTATATTCGATCGCTGTAGATCCAGGAGTATCTTCTTTCACCAACAAAATAATATTGGTAAGTTCTTCCTGAGGAAGATCATCTTCTGCTACAGAACCGTCTCTCTGACAAGAAATAACGGTGATCGTAATGAATAAAACAGCTAATAATTTGATGATATTTTTAGTATTGAATAGTTTGTTCATTTTTAGAATTTTAAGTTTGTGAAATTTTAATGTAATATTTTTCTGAATCCTTAGAATTTGTATCTAAAGTTTAAAATAAAGTTTCTCCCTGCCTCATCCGCAAAGAACCTCAAACGGTTCAGATAATCTCTGTATGAAGTATTGAAGAGATTGTTGACAATAAGCCCTGCAGAAAGATTTTTACTGATATTGATTCCCGTTTGCACATTCCAAAGTGAATAACCGTTTGGCGGCGTACTCAAATCAATAGTTTTATCCACCAATTCACCGTCCACATATATTTCCAACGGAACATTTCGAACAGGGAATCTGGTTTGTTTCAGAGAGGTTTGATTTTCAACGGTAAAATAGAAGTTATTCCATTTTTCCTTTTTAAACTGCAATGCGTTGGAGAAATTCGGAGGCATCATCAGAATTAAAGGTTCATTGTTGGTATCATCCTGTCCGTGAACGTAACTTCCTTTTCCCACATAGGTAAGGTCATCCGTAAGTTTCCAGTTCACATCAAGGTCTATCCCATACATCTTGGCATCGATCTGCTGATAAGCCCACTCAGGAAATACTCCTCTGATTGTTCCCTTAATTCCCACAGGAACTTGGTTGATAAAGTTTTTAGTGATAAATAAATAGGGATTTACAGAAATATTCAGTCCTTTCAAAACATTGAATTTTGAATCTACTGTTAAATTAAACTGATGACCCTGTTCATTTTTCAACGCCATATCTCCAGTCTCAATCACTCCTGCAGAATGGTGTAATCCGTCTGAAAACAACTCTGCAACATTCGGCGATCTGCCCACTTTTGCATAGTTAAATTTCAGATCAAAATTTGAACCTGGACGGTATTCCAAACCTGCATTAAAGGAAACATTATTGTAATTAAGCTGAGGACGTGTTAGAATCCTGTTCTTGTCTTTCTTCACATAAAATTGAGGATAAGTATCTGCATATAATTTCTCCCAGTCACTTTGATCATACCATTTGGTCACATCATAACGGGTGAAATCATATCTTGCTCCCGCTTCAAAATTAAAATCGTGAGAAATTTTGTATTTAAAAACAGAATATATTCCTGCAGAATATTTATCATAATTAGGGATCAAACGTCTTGCTTTTGTCGCAGGATCTGAATAATTGTTTTGAAAACCCGCATCAATTCCTGTTTCCAGAGACCATTTCCCCCTTTCCAATAAATCATTAAGGTTAAATTGATGGGTCATCAGCTCCAAATCCAGAGAAGGCGTATCATTTAATTCACCTCTTCGTATGTCATATTCCTGTCTGTGATTGTATTGATAACTGTATGTTGCTGAAAGCTTTCCAATATTTTCAAATCTTTTAAAAGCTGAAACTTTTGCAATATGATGTTCCACAACCTGTCTTGGATTATCAATATCGTAACTGAATTTCCCTGAATAAATTGGTGGATTTGCAGTCATTGCCCTGTCATAATCCCCTGAGGTAGAAACGTGTGAATCTCTCAAAATTCCAATATTCTGGTTCGTCAGGTAGTAGTCAAAAGAAATTCCTTTTTCATAACTATTGTTCTGAACCGTAAAATTAAAGGAAGAAAAATCCATTCCTGTATTCTTCAGATTATAATCGGGAGCACTCTGATCTCCTAATTTTTTGACACTACCACGGGATTTTACAGCCCATCCGTTTTTCCAGACTTTAGCAACATCTACATCAAGTCCCAAACCTCTGCCATTGGAAATCCCCGTAAGTCCTATTGAACCTTTGATCGTGTCTTTTTTAGGGAAAATTTCAGGTTCCAGCACCACCACTCCTCCGATAGCATCGCTTCCATATTTCAATGCAGAAGCTCCTTTTATCACATCAATGTGCTGAAAATTGTTAATATCAACATTGGGCGCATGTTCTACCCCCCATTCCTGTTCTGCAAGCTTTACCCCATTATTTAAAATAGAAATTCTGCTTCCATACAAGCCGTGAATAACAGGTTTTGAAATATTATTCCCCGTTTTTAAAGTGGCAACCCCAGAAATTTTAGATAATAAATTCCCCAGATTATCCGTAGAATTTCGCTCAATTTCCGACTTATCTAAGGTTTTAATGATCAGAGAACCATTAGATTTATGGCTCCCATGAATGGTCACCGTTTCTATATCATGGCTATGATGCTCTAACTTAATTACCAAGTGTAGATCCTGATCAACTCCTATATTTTCAGTATAATCACTACAATCAGGATGTTTGGCAATAAGTATATATTTTCCCGCAGGAATTTTATTAAACGTAAACTTACCTTTACTATCCGTTTTAGTGGTGAATCCGCCAATATTCACTACCGCACTTTCCAGCAGTGTTTTATCGTGAAAATCCTGAACGGTTCCTTCTATCGAATACGATTTTTGTGCACTTATCGATGCCAGTCCACAAAAGACCAACATCAGACTATATATCAATTTCATTGTCTATAGATTGATTGCGTACCCTTTACAGGTACATTTTTTCGTAAAATTTTGTTGAATGGGTTTGTTTTTAAATTGTAAAATGTACAATGTAAAAAGTAGTAATGATTGATTAGATGCTAGAAATTAGATTTGAGATAAGAGATATGAGACTACGATACTGATTCAATATCAGCTAATTCATCAAGTATTTATACTATTCTACTCCATGAACTTGGATATTCTTAAACTCATATATCCCGAAATCTAAATGGGAATGGCATTCGTATTTAAGACCTCCGGAAACTTCCATCTTCCAACTTCCTTCTCCCAGTCTTTAAAACCCGAATTTAAACCCGAATTTCGTACACCTATCTCGAATTCCGAAAATTCGAAATCCCATATCTAACAGCTATCAATCAATAGCTTTAAACCCAAAGTATTGAACTTTAAAATCAATTAAAGCCCATAAAATCTATGATTTAAGAAACTGCGGGAGGCCCCCGAAGCTGAAAAGTGAATTTGGTCTGAGACCATATTTTTTCCTGAACAGCAATAACTTGCTTTACTTCGTGCGTAAAATGCTCAAAAGAAAAACTGTATTCGTCCGGAACCAATGTGTGTCCTGTAGCTAAGAAATGACACGCCAGACAGTCGCCGGGCTTTTCTTTAGCTGAAGTCTTAGCCATTGTATTTTCTGTCTTTTTAAGATTGAAACTCTTAAAATAGTCGACCGCATCGTGATGGTGAAAACTTTGGGAAAACAGTGCAATGAAGTAGATCCCAAACAAAAGTTTGGAAATAAAGTTCTTCAGATTTCTGCTTTCCTTAAAAATCATTTGGTAAAATTATAAAAATAATTTAAGTTTTAAATTAAGTTTTTATTAAAACGCTGCATTAAAACTGTTCAATACGTCGGTAAAAGTAATTTTTTGTTACAAAAAGATACTGCAGCGTATATGTTTATTTATTTTCTTTATTAAAAAATCCTTCGATTCCACCCGGGATGACATTCCTAATACTAACTGTCATTTACCGTGATTATTCACAAAAGTAAAAACATTATTATTGTAACACTGTCATCCTGAGCGAAGACGAAGGATCTCTATTGTATTGTTTTTTATGACCATTGAATATTCAAGAACTCTTAAGCTCCAAAAAACCACAATCTTAATCCAACTGAGAACCCAAATGCTCCCATTCCTGTAAAGCAACTTCCAGTTCTTCTTTAGTTTTATTATATTTTTCTAAAGTTTCCTCAGAAGGGTTTTCTTTGGTGAAAGTAGCTTCCATCTTTTCAATTTCCGTTTCAAGTTCAGAAATTTTCTCTTCTACTTTCTTTAATTTATTCTGGATATTTTTTTGTTCCTTGCTTATAATGGTAGATTTTTCTTCCACCTTCACTTCTATCGGAGCCTGCTTTACCTCAACTTTCACATCTTCACTGTGAAGTTTAGCTTTTTCAGCGGAGATTTCTCTAAGCGTTTCCTTTTGTCTGTATTCAAGATATTCACCAACACTTCCCAGGAATTCTTTCATTTTTCCGTCACGGAATTCATAAATCTTATCACAAAGTCCATCCAGGAATTCTCTGTCGTGAGAAATCACGATCAGCGTTCCCTGAAAGTTCTGTAAAGCCAGTTTGATAATTTCCTTAGACTGAATATCAAGGTGATTGGTAGGCTCATCCATGATCAACGTGTTGAAAGGACGAAGCAGCAATTTACAAAGGGCCAGACGGTTTCTTTCTCCTCCGGAAAGTACTTTTGTTTTTTTAGAAACGGCTTCACCCTGAAATAAGAAAGATCCTAATAAATCTCTTACTCTAGGTCTTGTTTCTTCTGTTGCCGCATCTTCGGCTTCTTCTAAAACGGTTTTATTGGGTGTCAGTACTTCTTCCTGATTTTGGGCAAAGTATCCGATGTTCACATTGTGTCCTAAATTCCAGGTTCCTGAATAATCTTTGATATCTCCTGCAAGAATTTTCGCTAACGTAGTTTTTCCCTGTCCGTTCTGTCCTAAAAGTGCAATTCTGTCTCCTCTCTGAACAATAAAGTCTACATCATCGAAGATTTGTTTTTTCCCGTATGCTTTTCCTAAATTCTCAGCTTCGAAAATAACTTTTCCAGGAATCATAGATTGTACAAAACGGATATTGAATTTTGAAACGTCTTCATTATCTACTTCAATACGTTCGATTTTATCCAACTTTTTAATAAGTGACTGTGCGAAAGATGCCTTAGTAGCGCTTGCACGGAACTTATTGATGTTATCCTCCATCTGCTTGATCTCTGCATCCTGATTCTTTTTAGCGCCAATGAGTTTCTCACGGCGTTCTTCACGCATGATCAGATATTTGGAGTAGTTGGCTTTATAATCGTCAACTTTTTTATTGTTGATATCAAAAGTCCTGTTACAGACAGCGGTCATAAACTGCTTATCGTGACTTACCAGAACGATGGCTCCGGGATAGTCTTTCAGGAAGTTTTCCAGCCAGATAATAGATTCCATATCCAGGTGGTTGGTAGGCTCATCGAGAAGCATGATATCATTTTTCTGAAGCAGCAGTTTAGCCAGTTCAATTCTCATTCTCCAGCCTCCGGAAAATTCGTCCGTGATTTTTTGGAAATCATCCGCTTTAAATCCTAGACCGAACAATACTTTTTCCATATCACCTTCAAGATTGTAGGCGTCATGGTTCATCAGAAGATCGTTCAGCTCTGTCATTTTGTTGATCAGATCAGTATAAGCATCACTTTCATAATCTGTTCTTACAGTCATCTGATGATTCACCTCTTCCAGTTCATTTTTCCAGGCATTGATTTGCTCAAAGGCCTGCATGGTTTCATTCCAAACTGTTCTTCCTTTTACGAAATCCAGATCCTGCTTCAGGAAACCAATGGTAGCCCCTCCTTCGCGAACAACAGTTCCTTCGTAGAAATTAATTTCTCCTGAAAGCATTTTCAATAAAGTGGATTTCCCCGCTCCATTTTTTCCAACGAGCCCCACTTTATCATCCTTTTTAATGGTGAAATTTGTATTTTGAAACAGATAGTTTCCCGAATGATGTAATCCTAAACCTTGAACCGAAAGCATTTTATTAAATAAAAGTTAGTGATGAATAATGAATTTTCGGGTGCAAAAGTACGGAAAAAGAAATGAATAGCCCAGAAATAAAAACGGGGGACCTTATAGCACGGGTATTTCGGACCACAAAAAGGGATGTCCTGCCAGACATCCCTTCGTAACCTAAATTTAAAATTGAAAAGTACTAACGTTATTTATTTAATTCTGTTCTGCCGCAAAGGATCTTATCTCTATCGTACGGCTCCAGATATCATTATTGGGAACATTGGTTCCATACAGAAAGTCTGCTACAAAACTATCTTCAGGAAGGTGCAGTTCGGTAAGAAGTTTGGTATGAATTCCACGGTCTACAGAGGTACTGCTGGGTACGTTCAGGCCATTATTGATCAATTCTGCTTCAACCTCATCCGCTGACCTTTGCAACAGATCAGCACTATATATTCCAAAATTGGCTGAAATATGGGTGTAATCTGCAAAACGTATATAATCATACTTCGGTTTCGCAGGAAGTGAAAAATTTTTAACATATGCTGCAAGGTTTGTACAAAAATCAGAAAGGAAAGCATCATCTGTAATCTCCAGACCTGAATTGACCAGATCTGTACTGAAAATTCCGGCCACGGCGTTATTGGTTTCCTCCAGCATGATTCTTCCGTATACTATGGGAAGAGTATTCAAAATCACTTCTCTGGAAACGTAAGCTTGGGAAAGAACCACTCCCTGCTCGATCTGAAATCCGGAAAGCAGGGCGTCCCATATTTTATTGCCTTCAGCATCGGTTTTTGCATTTCTTACATCTGAAACATAATCTCTGAGATCATTGGTATTGATAAAATCTGTAGAAATATATACGGAATGCGGCGCCTGAAGGTATCCACCTCCCACGTCAGCATGGGCTCCGGGAACGAAAACTTCTTTCCAGACAGAGCCGGAAGTTTCAGTTTTGGTATCCTGCATATTTTTTGAATTTTCAAAAAAACCGGTAAGTGGGAAAAAGAACCTACATTCATTAACCGCACAAATATGAAGGGCATTTTCCACTTCCTGTGGCAGGTTCATGTCGTAGGTATTGAATGGCTTGGATTCAACCGTATCAAAAACACCCAAAAACTTTATGTTTATATTTTTGGATGGATATTTTGTGACAAGTTGATTGCAAAATTCTCTTGCGAGCATACTTCCTCTGCTGAATCCGTAGACATAAAAATGATAATCTGTATTTTTATCATCTATCACATTCTGTACGAAAAGGTCTGCCTTCTGCAGTTTGTCATCAGAAGAATATCCCTGTCCATCGGGAGGATTGGCGCATGTGGCCATCGCAAAATTATTATCCTCGTCACCAGTGATTGTTCCTATGCCTTCAACATATATTTTTTTGTTTCCTTTGAATACATTGAATAATTTATAGATATTGGTAGCTGCTCCTTTGTAGCTTTCATTATTTTGTGAAGGCCTGTCAGATGAAGAAGCATTGATCCCGTTATTTCCTGTTCCGTCAAAAAAAATTCCGACAGATAGTAGTGTATCGTTTTCCATCGCTGTGTTGTGCTTTAATTATTAAAATCCCCTCTACATCTTCATGATTGAATTTTGCTTTACATGCTGTAAAACTTATTTTTCAAATTAACGGAAGTAGAAGGAGCAATACTAGCGTGAAAAATACCAAATAAAAAATTCCGTATTTCTACGGAATTAAATTTTATCGAGAGCATATATATTGTTGACAACAGCATAGATGACAATCCCTACCGTGTTCTTGGCTCCTATCTTTTCCAGGATCCGTTGGCGGTGACTTTCTACCGTTCTGGGACTGATAAATAGTTTTTCACCAATTTCATTATTCGTATATTCCTGGCAGATCAGTTTGACCACATCTTTTTCTCTTTCAGACAGTTCATCTTCCATTTCAAAAAGAGATTTCTTCTTTGCAGAACTGTTCATGTAGGTGAAAAGCATCTGATGGTCTTCGGCAGTAAAGAAAACTCCATTTTTATAGACCATGGTAATGGCATCAATAAATGTTTTCCGGTCCGAATTTTTAGGTAGAAAAGCAGAAACCCCCAACTTGACCATATAGCCCAAAATGGAAGTTTTGTAATGGGAGGAAAGGATAATGATCTTGAGATCAGGATATTTCTCTTTAAGAACTTCTACCAGCTCAAAGCCGTTCATCGGCTGCATTTGTACGTCTACCAATGCGATGTTCGGAAAATCATCTTCCGAAAGGCTTCCCAGTTTCTCAATAAAATCCGGACCGTTACTGGAGGTAAGGCACACGGATATATTCTTTTCATTTGAAAGCAGCATTTTCACCCCTTCCAGGATCAGCTGTTCATCATCAATTAAGGCTATTTTGATTTGGGAATTCATGGTTTTTTGGAATTATAATGATTAAACGGCTGCCTTTATTCAAAGTGTTTTTCCATTTATGGACGGCATTCATGGATTTTATTCTGGATTCGATATTTTTGATACCCATTCCCTTTTTCACCAGATCATAATCAAATCCCTGCCCGTTGTCAGAGATGATCACAGCCATATTCAGGGGATAGTCTTTTATGTAGATCCAAAGATCCGTCGCTGTGGAATGCTTGATCACATTGGTGGTAAATTCCTGAATAATTCTGTACAGCTGTACTTCAACAAAGATATCTTTTTTCTCATATCCCGGCATGACCTGCATGGAAATATTGATCTTGTGCGAAAGGTTCGCAATCAGCTCCTCTACATAGAGAACGAATCCCACAGATTCAAGATTTACGGGATACAATGAATGGGAAATACTTCTGGCCGCATCGATGAGTGATGACATTTGGCCGTAAATATTTTTTTTAATCAGCTCGTCTCCTTTGGTATCCAGATTATTCATCCACAATGAAAGGATATTGAGCCGGTTTCCTATATCGTCATGGATCATGACGGCGATTCTTTTTCTTTCTTCTTCCTGAGCTTTGATGTTTTCAAGCACCAGTTTTTTCTGATGAAGTACTTCGGCTTCATGCTGCACGTTCTTCTCCTTGATGATCCGGCTGATAAAAGACCTGTAGGCAAGGAGAATAAAAGATACTATAACTGCTATGGTAACAATTATAAGGATCAGCAGGCTAATATTTAGGGTTACTTCTTTAATTTGATGAAGGTATATAAAAATGAACAGTACAAAATGCTCGACAGAATATTATTCGCGCTTAAAATAATAAGATAGTCATTTTCTGACAGGTTAGCAATCTGGTGCTGAATAATGAAAATAAAAACCGAAACCGAATAGTAGAAAAAAATACATGCATCTACCAGAAGAAAACGGTTTTGTGTAGATCCTTCTTTAATCTCCCGGATTAAAGCAAATCCTGAAAGACAGATGATTACAATATTTGAAATCACCTTCACAATATCGCTATTGAACGGATAATCGAATACATATTTTGATACCATAAATGCCGTTGCCAGCAATGCCGTGATGCCCGGTAAATATTTCGGAAGCTCCAGTTTCCTGATAAACAAAGCCGTAACCAGGAAAAACTCTCCGGCGATGTATAGCGGGTACAGAAACGAGGTATCATTAAGGTTGAACACATAAGGCAGAACCAAGTTCAGCAGTTCAATAAAAAAAAGAAAAGCAATACAGTGAAAATATTGCTTCTCTTTATTATTCAGTATACGGTATTTTGCTGCTCCCAAAAATATTATGGACAAAAGCAGACCATAGTTTAGGAATAAAATTGCTTTAAAAAAATCTGTCATTCCTATCTATACTTCGTATTTAAGATCCAAGTTCAGGAATACGGCAGACAGGCGGACATGGTTTCGCCCAATCGTAGGTATTGGAAATAGTTTCTATGCTTTCTCCCTCCAGAAGTAGCTCATGGAACGAAATGAAGATCACTGTTACCAGCATTCTCTGGAAAATATCATTGTATCTGAGACCGAACGAACATTTGATCCCGGCAACCTCTGGATATGGATGAGACAAATCTTCCATAGGAATATAAAATCTTTTAAAAATTCTCTCTCCTCCGAATTCTGTACACTCACGGTAAAACCATTCCATTCCTTCATTTCTCCAGCGCTCAATAGCTTCTATGGCGACATCCTGGTCAAGGATAGGCTGATTGGTTATCGGCAGGGACGTGTTGGTATTGCCATCTACTTTTGTAAGATCACTGGAAAGAACAGCGTTTTTGGTCACCGTAAATTCTTTTGTTTCCTGCAGTCTGATGTTATGTTTAAGTGGTCGAAGAGTCGTGTACTGATATTCAACAATGCTTTTGTCAATATACCCCTGTTCATTTAAAGGAACAAAGATAAGGACCATTTCACCTCCAAATACACCTACTTCTGCGCAGGCATCTATGTATTTATTTTGTTTTTTGATTGCATCGATCTGGTCTTTAGACAGCTCAAAAACATAATTTGTTTTAATCAGATTTGTGATCAGGAAATAATCTGACCGGTACCTGTTCCACTCAGCGGTCGCCAGTTTGTAATCGTTCTCGTTCATAAGTTCATGGTTTATTTAGTTGCATAAAATTATACAAACTAAACATCCTGCACAAATAATCACATCATAAATTTATTATTCTTAAAATAAATTTAATTTTAACAAACCTAAAGCCTTTTCTACAATATGGTATATTTTGTGACTTATTGATCATCATATTGTTCTGCCACGAGAACAGAGTATGAATCAATAATTCCTTACCGTAATATGATAGCAGCTCTGCTGTCTTTCTTTAATGTAATAAATCTTCCCAGCAGCTGCATAAAACTTTAAAACCTTCTCCAGGGCAGTTTCCATTTTCGGGTTGTATTTCAGCACATCGTTGAATCGTATATAGGAAATATCAAACGAGTTTCCATAATTGTGGGAGCTGATCCCCAAAGACGCATTAGAATTCACTTTTCTCAGTCTGCATTGGTCTTCAAGTGTCCTTGTAATCGATGATACCGTAAAAGTATGCCCTTTTGTTTCTTTACTGAATCTGGCACCCATCTTTTCCAGGGTAGTTTTTGCTTTGGAAACCATATACGCCCGGCTGTAATCCAGTTTCTGAACGCGGTATCCTTTTCCGGTCTTTTTTATTTTGTGAAATTTTCCTTTGCTGATATATTTTTGAACCGTTTTAGAGTCTGTAAGTAATTTTACACCAAAACTTTTTGAGGCATCCAGATGTGATTTGTACAGAGCGGTAGGCTCTACTTTTAGTACCGATGTAAGATCATAGCAGGGAAGCACCTTTTTTGCTGCCTGCGCATAATAAAAGCTATACATAAACGGCACAAAGGCCACACAAAAAAACGTTCTCATTAACCACCCTTTTAAATTACTAAACGAAAGATAAACATTTATGCTATATCATTCACCCCCTCCATACTGTCATCCTGAAAAAATTCCCAACAAACATCAAACCAAATTACTAAATCATTAATCTTTCTTCCCTAAAAATTGAAATATTTTTTAAGATTTATCTTTCTATTTTAAGATTTAAATTTTACATTTGAGATACTTTTAAATAATAAACATATGATAAAAAAACTTTTTGCTGAATTTTTCGGCACATTTTGGCTTGTTTTCGGTGGCTGCGGAAGTGCAGTTTTTGCTGCCGGAGTTCCCGATATCGGTATTGGCCTTTTAGGTGTGGCTTTGGCCTTTGGTCTTACTGTTCTTACGATGGCTTATGCTGTCGGGCACATTTCTGGCGGACATTTCAATCCGGCAGTATCTTTCGGACTTTTGGCAGGAGGCAGATTTTCTGCAAAAGATCTTATCCCTTACGTCGTAGCACAGTGTCTTGGAGCTCTTGCAGCAGCAGGATGCCTGTACGCTATCCTTAACGGTGCAGGTGTGGTAGATTTTTCAAAACCGGGAGCTTTTGCGACCAATTTCTACGGAGAAGCGGTCTATAACGGAAAAGCATTCAGTATGGGCGCTGCATTCCTTGCAGAATTTTTATTAACCGCTTTCTTCCTGATTGTTATTATGGGAGCTACAGACAAGTGGGCTAACGGAAAGTTTGCAGGTATCGCTATTGGTCTTGCTTTAACGCTGATTCACTTAATTTCTATTCCTATCACGAACACTTCGGTAAATCCGGCAAGATCGCTTTCACAGGCTGTTTTCACGGGTGGGCTTGCGATGTCACAGCTTTGGCTGTTCTGGGCAGCGCCTATTGCAGGAGGAATCGTAGGAGGATTGATCTACAAATTCTTACTTCAGAGAGATACTGCTGAAGTGACTGATTAATAGTATCATTGATTTCAATATAAATCCTGTCAGACGACAGGATTTTTTTTGCAGCTGTATCTGCAGTGCAATGCAGGAGTTTTTTATTTAATCTTTTTGATGTCAAAAGGATTTTTAAAAATAAGTTCTTCGTGTTTTCCCTTGATTTCCATTTTTCGCTGCAGCAGATTTAACGCCATTTTCCGGATAAAAAGATCTTTATCATTCAGTTTCCAGTAAGGATCTTCATGTACTCTTTTGGGACTGCGTATGAGGTAAAATTCCGTTTCCCAGGTGTCTACATTATGATAAAATTCAATAATCCCACAATGTCCAGGAATCACAGCATGTTCTATCATGCCCATCGGAAGAAGAAAACTGAACGCGTTGCATATATAGTCACCGCAGGAGATTTTATCGTGTTTCAGGAATTTTTCGCCGGTTTCTTTATTGAGGTATGCTTTTTTGAAATCATTTTTGAAGTCACTCTTTGAAAGCTTGATCTCTATTTCATGACTGAACCCTTCAGAATCAATGAACAGCATATCCGCTTCCCAGTCGGCCTGGAAATAATTCGTCAGTACAATTTCTTTTTCAAAATCGCAGTGTGAATGGATATAAGCGTGAACAAGTTCTTCTATCTTCAGCATAACAATTAAAATTCAGATTATCTCTTTTGCAGTTCAACGACGCCATAATGCAGCCAAATCCCGAAAATACCAGTTTTGGTAAAATAAGATTCATCTTTTCCGAACATAACGGTCGTATTGCGCTGTGTCTGGCAAATAAAAAAATGTCCGCCATCGATACAATTCATTTTTCCTTCCTTATGAAGATCTGTCCAGCCAAATTCTTTATAGCCATCTTCGTCACCTTCAACATCAAATAAAAACCGCCTGACTGTGATTTTATCTTTACCTCCATCTCTTTTTGAGGTCATCGACCATCGGGCAAGATCCGACTCTTCTTTTGCCGGAATTTCTTTAGGATTGGCATCCTTAATTCTTGACATCACTAAAGTATCTGTAATCGTGGAAACTTTATTATTAATCTCATTCACCAGATAAGTTCCGGACCAGATATCTTTTTCTTGCTTTTTCTGCGCAGATAAAAGATCAGAAACCCCAATCAACAATGCTATTAAAAAGAGATTTTTCATGAGATTCATAATAAGAGTCATTATTTGTTTAAAACTGAATTTTACGATACCAGCAAACTGCATCCGCGGATATCGGAATGATCTATTCTTCCCAGCACCTGAAATTTGTCTTCTGAAAGCGTTTTACCCAAATCCTGTGTTGCTATAAAACAGCATGAGTGGATATTGGCCAGATCAATAATATTGATCGCTCCGGTTCTCCCCTCCTGTTCATAGGAAAAAGGATCTTCTGCATTCCGCACCAGTATTTTCATCCAGTTGGGACATTGATATTCATTGTTTCCTAAAGAATAGGCCTGCGAAAGCAGTTCCGTCATTGAATATTCTGAATAGATCTTCTCTGTTTTAAAACCGCTCTGAAGAATTTTCAAAAGTTCATCTTTGGTCATCTCTTCTTTTCGTCCTTTCATTCCTCCGGTTTCAATAACCGTTAGATTCTGAGATTCAGCAATAGAAAAATTAAGAGATTCCACGGAATCCAGGAAATCTAAAAGAGCAAAAGACACCCCAAAAAGAATGACCTTCTTATCTTTCAAATTATTTAAAAGTTCAAACAGCTCAGCATGATTGTAAAGAAAATAGCCATTCTCCGGTTTTGCAGACTTCTTCATCAGATAATCCACCATATAAATTAAAGAAGAGTTCTGTTTCTCGAGATAACTCGGAAGCAGACCTAGAAAAATAAAATCTTCAGGCTTTCCTATAAATTGTTCAAAACTCTTATAAATGCTTTGTTCATAGAGATCAGGATCTGCAATATAATGCTTTGAAAGATTCATCTGCGTCGTTCCTGAACTCTGAAAAAACAAATCAGTCTTCGCATTTTTGTCCAGGATCTGATGGTTTTTAAACATTTCTATCGGTAGAAAAGGAATCTTCGTCACCGTATTGACCTCATCGGGGTTTATTTTCAGATAATCCACGAACTTTCTGTATATCTCAACATGTTCATATTGGTAATGAAAAGCGGCCAACGATGCATCCAGGAAATCCTGTTCTGTCTGTATGCTGAATATATTTTCCAATTTTAAAGACTATTTAAAACTCACTAACTACTGAAAATGAGATAATTACAAAAAAGGTGATTTTTTTTAATATTTTTTTAATTGAAGAATTAAACTTTGGTAAACTTCTTGCAATTATTAATTCGGAATATGGATTAAAAACAAGAGTGAACTTCGGTTCATTCGAAAATTACCTCTCTCAGGGGTAATTTTTTTTTGTGCCGTCTTTAAACGTTTTCAGTTCAAAATCATGCTCAAAGACTCCGTAAGTAAAATAGGAAATCCAGTCTCCCAGATTAATATATTTCGCTTTCTGTTCCAGATCCAGAACCATCGGAAGGTGGCGGTGACCGTAGATAAAGTAATCTATTTTCTCAGTCTTCAGTTTTTCTTTTGAGTAGATAATCAGAAATTCTTTTTCTTCTCCTAAAAAGGCTTTGTCCTCGTCGCCGGAGATCATTTTATTTTTCTGTGAAAGATACAGGGCCACTTTCATCGCAATATCGGGATGCAGCCATTTGAAAAACCACTGGGCTACCGGATTGGTAAACAGTTTTTTCATTCTTTTGTATCCTTTGTCACCAGGTCCGAGGCCGTCTCCATGGGCCAGGAGAAACTCTTTTCCACCCATCTCAAAATACTGCTTCTTATAAAAAACGGTACATCCTATTTCTTCTTCGAGGTAGTCTTTCATCCAGAGATCATGGTTTCCTACAAAGAAATAGATATGGATTCCTCTGTCTTTCAGTTCTGCAATTTTTCCGAGAACGCGCACATATCCTTTTGGAATAACATGTTTCCACTCGTGCCAGAAGTCAAAAAGATCCCCCATTAAAAACAAAACCTGGGCATCTTCCTTGATCTCGTCCATCCAGCGGATAAACTTCTCTTCACGCACTTTGCTTTCCTTAGGATCAGGAGCGCCAAAATGCTGGTCTGAAGCGAAATAGACTTTTTTTCCAGGTTCTAAATTAATGATCGTTTTTAACACCGGTCTGAATTTTTATGAGTAAAATACTGTTACTTATTATCTTCTGCGAACCATTCTCCGTAAGAGTTTTCTGTTTCGTGAAGTTTAAGATAGGCCAGAGAAACCTCAGCCGGAAGTTTTGATTTTATTTTGGCAGCAATAGCATACAGCATATTTTCGCAGGTAGGCTGAAAACTGCAATAGATCACCTTATGACCTTTATTTTCAAGATCTTCGCCCAGTTCTTTATGGGGAGACAATGCATTAACAAGGACTGCATGATCCCAAAGATCCACGATCTCAGATTTTACGATACTCTTTATATCTCCGAAATCCACTACCATCCCATTTTTAGGATTCTCCAAATCATTAATCACCCTTCCTTTTACCGTTACAAACAGTTTATAGGAATGTCCGTGCATATTTTTACATTTCCCATCATAGTTGTACAGCACATGGGCTGTTTCGAATGTGAAAGTTTTTGTAATACGTATCATAATGCAAAGATAGGATAAAACATAATTATAAGTTGCGTATTACATCGGGAAAAACAATATTGAAAGCTATTATTTTAGCATTAAAAATTTGGCAAAACACATGAATAAAGCATTAAAATTCCATTACGTTCGCTCACTTATAAATTTTCCACAGAATGAATATGGTTATTCTGCAATCGTATCCAGCCAGTCACTTTCCAGTCTTTTCATCTTTTGTGTTTTCATATCCACCAATACCCAAAGCGTATCTGAATCCACCACGAGTTTATCATTGCAGTAGAATTCTACTTTTCGGGGTTGCTTTATGCCTTCTGGGGCTTTTGGATAGGTTCTGATGGTGATCACATCATTTAAAAACACCTGTTTTTTGTACTGAATATGGTGATCAACGAGTATCCATGCGAATTCAGCAAATTCAGTTTTGTGCTTCAAAGAATCCCAATGTTCAGCGGCAATTTCTTCTACCCAATGTACATACTGCACATTATTGACATGATGATTCTTATCAATATGTTCTTCTCTTACCTGAATCTGTTTTTGATACATTAATTCCATTATGCTTTCTTCTTCATTACTAATCAAATATATAAACTTTAAATTTTTAATTCTAATTTCAATCAAAAAACCTTCCCAAAACTGAGAAGGTTCACCTCGAAAAATTTTATATAATATGGAAAATGATCAATGAAACTGTGCTGTTTCTGTAGAATCTTTCATAGCAACCGTTGCGGAAGAACCGTTAGTCACCACATTCTGTACCTCGTCGAAATACCCCGTTCCAACAAACGACTGGTGTTTTACCGCTCTGAACCCTTTCTGCTGAAGAGCAAACTCACGTTCCTGAAGTTCAGAATATCCTGCCATTCCTCTTTCTTTGTATGCCAGAGCAAGTTCAAACATGGCAGTATTCAGTGCATGGAAACCTGCGAGTGTAATAAACTGGAATTTATAACCCATTTTCGCAAGTTCTTCACGGAAATTACCCATTTCTTCCACACTTAATCTTGCCGCCCAGTTGAATGACGGTGAACAGTTGTAAGCCAGCATTTTTCCCGGAAACTGAGCATGAATTCCTTCTGCAAATTTTCTTGCCTGCTCCAGATCGGGATTAGAAGTTTCCATCCAGATCAGGTCTGCGTAAGGCGCATAAGACAAACCGCGGTCTATTCCCTGCTCTACTCCATTGTTTACAACGTAAAAGCCTTCGGAGGTTCTTTCTCCCGTTACAAATCTCCGGTCTCTTTCATCAATATCTGAAGTCAGAAGATCTGCCGCATCTGCATCTGTTCTTGCGATAATAATACTTGGAACACCTAATACATCTGAAGCCAGACGGGCTGCAACCAGTTTATTAATAGCTTCCTGAGTAGGAACTAAAACTTTTCCGCCCAGGTGTCCGCATTTTTTTGCTGAAGAAAGCTGATCTTCAAAATGAACGCCTGCTGCTCCTGCCTCGATCATCTGTTTCATCAGCTCGAAAGCATTCAGGTTGCCTCCGAATCCTGCCTCAGCATCTGCAATGATAGGAACCAGATATTCTTTATCTCCGTTTCCACTCACCGATTGGATCTGATCTGCTCTCAACAGAGCATTATTGATCTTTTTCACCACAGAAGGCACTGAGTTCGCAGGATACAATGACTGATCAGGGTACATTTCTCCTGATAAATTAGCATCAGCAGCTACCTGCCATCCTGAAAGATAGATCGCTTCCAGTCCTGCATCCACTTCCTGAACCGCCTGGTTTCCTGTCAGGGCACCAAGTCCGGCTACATAATCCTGATTATTTAATTTATCCCAGAATTTGTTAGCCATTTCTGTTGCAATGGTATAGTCTATTTTGTAAGAGCCTCGAAGTTTTAATACTTCTTCAGCGCTATACGTTCTTTTTACTCCGGTCCAACGGGGGTTGTTTAGCCAATCCTGTTCTAAAGCCTGGATTTGTTCTTGCCTTGTTTTCATAATATTTTGATTTATTGTTTGTTAGGGATTAGGGGTGAGAGGGTTTTAGAGTTTTAGAGTTTTAGAGTTTTAGAGTTTTAGAGTTTTAGAGTTTTAGAGTTTTAGAGTTTTAGAGTTAGAATTTATGATTTAGTGTAGATTGTTTTAAAATATATATTGAATCTTCATGCTTTTTCACCCACCAAGTCTCTTACATTAAAAATTCTCCTACCCAAAAACTCACCCACACTCCTACTCCAAAACTCTCCTACTCATATACGCTCTCACGCAATGAACGGGTATGCTTTCAAGGTTAGGAATTCTTCAAATTTTTCTGAAAATACCAGTTCGTTGAAAAGTTCTTTTGCAAGATTGAATTTTCCGTTTTTGAAACGCTGTTCACCTACATAGTTTTCGATGTGATCTATTTCTTCAGCTTCCCATTGAAGAATCATTTCACGGGTCAATACCTTGTCGTTATCAAGCTTAGCTTCGTTTTGTAACCATTGCCACAGCTGCGTTCTTGAGATCTCTGCGGTGGCGGCGTCTTCCATCAGATTGTAAATGGCTGCTGCCCCTACTCCCATCAACCAGCTTTCCAGATATAAAATACCTACATTGATGTTTTTTCTGACTCCTTTTTCGGTGATTTCTCCTTGTGGAACTTCCAGCAGATTTGCTTCTTTAATATGGTATTCAAATTTTTTATCGATTTGATTTTCTGTTGGCATATGCTCGTCAAAAATCTCTTTTGCAATGGAGACCAAAGCAGGATGTGCCACCCAGGTTCCGTCGTGACCGTTTTTCACTTCACGTTCCTTGTCTTTTCTTACTTTTTCAAAAGCAGCGTTGTTCGCTTCATCATCGTTTTTTACGGGAATCTGTGCAGCCATTCCTCCGATGGCATGAACGTTTCTTTTATGACAAATCTCGATTACTCTTTTTGAATAGGCACTCATAAATGGTGAGGCCATGGTCACCTGATCTCTGTCCGGTACCATAAACGCGGGAAGATTTCTGAATTTTTTGATGTACGAGAAAATATAATCCCATCTTCCGCAATTCAGTCCCGCACTGTGATCTTTTAATTCAAATAAAATTTCATCAATCTGAAATGAAGCGGTAATGGTTTCGATCAAAACAGTTGCTTTGATGGTTCCATTTGGAATTCCAAGATAATTTTGGGCAAAAACAAAAACATCATTCCACCAGCGTGCTTCTTTATAATGTTCTAATTTCGGAAGGTAAAAATAGGGACCACTTCCGTTTTTCAATAACTGTTGAGCATTGTTAAAAAAATAGATTCCAAAATCGGTCAGCGAGCCTGATGTTTCTTTACCATTGATCTCCATATGTTTTTCCGGGAGATGCAAGCCTCTTGGACGTACCTGAAGAACAGCTGTTTTTTCATTGAGTTGATAAGATTTTCCATTTTCAGCGGTGAAATCTATATTTCGCCTTACGGCATCCGCCAGATTCATCTGCCCCTGAATACAGTTTTCCCAGGTTGGCGAGCTGCTGTCTTCAAAATCAGCCATAAAGGTTGATGCTCCGGAATTCAATGCATTGATGATCATTTTCCGGTCTACAGGTCCTGTGATCTCTACTCTTCTATCTAAAAGGTCAGCGGGAAGTGATGCACAGGTCCAGCTTCCGCTTCTCACCTCTTCAGTCTCAGGAAAAAATTGAGGAAGATTTCCCAAATCAAAAAACTGTTGTGTTTTTTTTCTTTCTTCTAAAAGCGCCAGTCTTTTTGGGTTGAAATTCTGATGAAGGGCTACCAGAAAATCGGTCAGTTCCGGAGTGAATATTTCATCAAACTGCTTCTTAGCTTTTATTTTTAATTGAGTTCTGGTTTCCATAACCTATTGATTTTGTGATTCGATGTTACAAACATAAATAAAAATTTTCACAATCAGCGAACGTTCGCTAAATATTTTTAAAATTTATTATGCGAATAATCGCATTCAATTATTTATATTTGAATATGAATTCAGACAGTGATTTTATCAAAACAGTTTTCGGACTAAAGCTGAAACAGCTGAGACAAAAGAAAAACTGGTCTCTGCAGGATCTTGCAGTAAAGACCGGTTTATCCAAATCTTACCTTAATGAAATTGAAAACGGAAAAAAATATCCGAAGCATGATAAAATCATCCAGCTTTCGGAATCACTGGGCTCTACTTTTGATGAACTGGTTTCTACTAAACTGGATAAAAGTTTGGCCCCGTTCAACGAGATCCTGCAATCGGATTTTTTCAAGGAAGTACCACTGGATCTTTTCGGAATCAGCAAAAACAATCTGATCAGCATCATCAGCGATGCGCCTAAAAAGGTAACCGCTTTCATTAATGCATTGATTGAGATTTCACAGAATTATAATTTAGGAAAAGAACGTTTTTATTTTGCCGTACTCAGATCTTTTCAGGAGCTGTATGATAATTATTTCCCTGAAATTGAGGATAAAACAGCTGAATTCATTAAAGAAAACGGATTGGATATCAACAAAGACCTGAGAGCTTCTGTTTTGGAAAGTATTCTTACGGAAAAGTTTCACTACAGCATCCGGTCGGAGGATTTTGAACAGTTTGGAATTCTGGATAATCTCCGTTCGCTGTTTGTTCCTGAACAGAAACTTTTACTGTTGAACCGGAAACTTGAAAAAGATCAAAGAACATTTATTCTGGCTAAAGAAATAGGGTTTAATGTTTTGGAGTTGAAGATTCGTCCCAACACATATTCGTGGCTGGATTTCGGAAGTTTTGAAGAAATTCTGAATAATTTTTATGCGTCTTATTTTGCCGGAGCTTTATTAATTTCCAAGGAAAGAACGCTTGAAAAAACCTCAGACTTTTTACTCCAGCCCACCTGGGAGCCGAAAAGCTTTGAAGAGCTGATTGAAAGCTTTACAGATTCTCCGGAAACCTTTTATTACAGACTGACCAATCTGCTTTCTTCTGAATTGGGAATAAAGGATTTATTTTATCTGTGTTTGGTTAAGAAAAAGAATTCAGATAAGATCCAGATCTTAAAGGAACTTCACCTGAATCATCAGCAGGCACCGCACGCCAATGCCATGAACGAACACTATTGCCGAAGATGGATTGCAGTAAAAAACCTGCACCATTTAAAGGAGAATGAGACACTGACCGATGCCCAAATTTCCCATTACAAGGATCAAGGGGTAAGTTATCTGGTGATTTCCACTTCACAGAAAAATCCGTTTTCAGATGGAAGCAACCGAAGCTATTGCCTTGGAATTTTATTAAACTCCCAGACCATCAAAAAGATCGGTTTTATAAAATCCCCGACTTTAAAGACAATTAATGTAGGAGTCACCTGCGAGTCCTGCAGTATTCCGGATTGTGAAGTACGGCAGTCACCGCCGGTCCGACTGGAAAAAGAGCATTTTAACCTGAGTATGAAGAATGCGATTGAGAAGATCAGGAAACAAATGATGAGTGATGAGTGATGAGTGATGAGTGATGAGTGATGAGTGATGAGTGATAGTTGCAAAATTACAAATTCAACAACTAAATTCTAATCTCTAGCTTCTAACTTCTAATTTTAAAAACACACATAATGATATTAGATTTATTTTTCCCCAACCGCTGTATTGAATGCAGCCGGATCATAGACGCAGATCTTTTGGTCTGCAGTTTATGTTTTGAACAGATACATTTTACTCATTTTGACTATTTTGGAGAAAATTTCATTAAAGAAAAATGCAGGTTGCTGTTTCCAGTTGAAAACACGTATGCTTTGATGAATTTTGAACAAGAGAGCTTAAGTCAAAAACTCATCCACGAACTGAAATACAAAAGCAGAGAAAATGCAGGTAAAACTCTTGCGCATTGGGTTACAGAACGTCTGAATTTCAATGATGAAAAACCTGATATTCTGGTATCTGTTCCGCTTCATCCTAAAAAATTAAAGGAACGGGGTTATAACCAGTTGCATGTATTTACAGAAACATTATCAACGTTTTATCATATTCCGTTTGACCATGAATTAATCCAAAGAAATCACTATTCAAAAGCACAAGCACTGAAGGATAAAAAACACCGTTTGGAGACAGCTAATCCGTTTTCTCTTTCAAAACCTATTTCCGGAAAGCATGTTCTTTTGGTTGATGATGTTTTCACCACCGGAAACACAGTCTCCTCGATCGCCTGGGAGATCTTGAATGCTGGTGATAATAAAGTGAGTGTTTTGGTGATGGCGGTGGATGTTTAGTTATTAATCATCACAACACTAAAACTCTCAAACAATCATACCCTCCAACTCAATTCCCTTTCTGCTTTCAATTCTTTTTCCTAATTTTCCGGTAAACTATTAGATCATGAAAAATCTGCTTTTGCTACATGGTGCATTGGGACACCGTGATATTTTTAAGCCTTACGAAAAGAAATTGTCAGAATATTTTAATATCCATACGCTTTTATTTTCCGGGCATGGAAATACAGAACTGGCGGAAAGTGGTATCAGTATTGAAAAATATACCGAGGAAGTAAAAGATTATCTGGAAAAAGAAAATTTAGAAGAGGTCTGTATTTTCGGACACAGTATGGGAGGTTATGCAGCGCTTTGCTGCGCGCTAAGATATCCTGAAAGAATTCATTCGATCATGACGCTGGGTACAAAATTCGACTGGACCGAGGAACAGGCTTTAAAGGAAAGTAAAATGCTTGACCCGGAAGCTATTCTTCTGAAAGTTCCCCGCTATGCCGAACAGCTGGAAAACCAACACGGAGCACAATGGAAACAGCTCCTGCCTGCTATTGCAGAGATGATGGTTTCACTTGGCAAAAACCCTCCTCTGAACGAAAGTAGTCTTTGGGCTATTGCTATTCCGGTACAGATCATGACCGGAGACAAAGACAATATGGTGAGTATAGAGGAAAGTATTGCTGCTTACCGCAGTATTCCAAATGCAAAATTGGCCATACTTCCGGATACCAAGCATCCTATGGAAAAAGTACGGCCTAATTTATTATTTGATCTGATGAAAGATTTCTGGAATCTTTCTTAATTTATCGTTGTAGTTTTTCACCGTAGCTTAAATCTCCGGCATCGCCAAGTCCTGGTGTGATGTACCCTTTTGAAGTCAAGCCTTCATCGATGGCTCCTACCCAAATTTTTGCATCAGGATAAGCTTTCTCAATGGTTTCTACGCCCTGTCTGGAAGCGATGGCCACAACAATATGCAGCTGGGTTGGAGTTCCGTTGGTCAAAAGGTCTTTAATGGCTTCAATTAAAGAGGCTCCTGTTGCCAGCATTGGATCAGCTACAATTAATGGTCTTCCTTCAATATTCGGGCAGGTGAGATAATCCTGTTTGATCGAAAAATAGTCATTGGCATCATGCTTTCTGTAAGCGGCAACGAAACCACAGTCTGCTCTGTCGAAATAACTCAGGATTCCTTCAAATAAAGGTACTCCAGCTCTCAAAATAGTGGTAATCACAGGCTGAACTGCAATTTCCTGAACTTTGATTTTATCTAAGGGCGTTTGGATCTCTACTTCTTTATATTCTAATCCTTTACTGATCTCGAAAGCTGCAATCTCACCTATACGTTCCATATTTCTACGGAATCTCATTCTGTCATGCTGGATGTCTATATTCCTAAGCTCATTGATCCAGGAGTTTACTAAAGAAAATTGTTTTGACAATACAATTGTATTCATTATTCTGAAAAAACTTTTTATTTAAAATATTAACTTTAATATGAATAAAATCCCTTTTAGAAAAATCTAAAAGGGATTGTTTTTTATTTCTGTCTGAAATACACTTCAATAGGAACTCCGGTAAATCCGAATTCTTTTCTCAGCTGGTTTTCAGTAAATCTTTTGTAAGGTTCTTTTACGTACTGCGGCAGGTTACAGAAAAATACAAATTGTGGTGACGGCGTTGGAAGCTGTACACAATATTTGATTTTAATATATTTTCCTTTATTGGCCGGCGGCGGCGTGCGTTCAAAAATAGGAAGCATTATTTCGTTTAGCTTTGAAGTTTTGATCTTCATTTTACGTGCTTCGAAAACTTCCATAGCCACTTCCACAGCTTTTAAAATTCTCTGCTTTGTTAAAGCTGAAATGAATAAAATAGGAATATCACTGAACTGGCCGATTTTATCTTTGATCACTTTCTCGAAATCACGCATGGTATTGGTTTTCTTGTCTTCTACAAGGTCCCATTTATTCACCACAATCACAATTCCTTTTCTGTTCTTTTGTGCCAATCCAAAAATATTCATATCCTGAGATTCCCATCCTAATGTAGCGTCTACCATAATGATAACCACATCAGAAAATTCAATGGAACGAATGGATCTCATTACCGAATAGAATTCCAAGTCTTCATTTACTTTAGACTTCCTTCTCATTCCGGCAGTGTCTACCAACACAAACTCGTATCCGAATTTATTATAAAGCGTCTGGATACTGTCTCTTGTAGTCCCTGCAATATCGGTTACAATATTTCTTTCTACATCAAGCAAAGCATTGGTCAAAGTAGATTTCCCTACGTTTGGACGTCCTGCAATGGTGATCTTAGGCAGACCTTCAAACGGATCTTTGTAGTCTGTTGTCGGGAAATCTTTAACGATATCATCTAAGATCTCTCCTGTTCCAGAACCTGTAGCTGAAGAAAGTGTGTAATATTTTTCAATACCTAACTGGTAGAATTCTGTAGCGGGAAGTTCTTCTTTTGAAGAATCCACTTTATTGATAACAACGTAGATCGGTTTATTTGATCTTCTTAACAGACGGTAGATCTCATAATCTGTATCAGTAAGACCTTCTTCTACATTCATCATAAAAATGATAGACGTAGCTTCATCTACTGCCAACTGAACCTGCTTGCGGATCTCTTCTTCAAAAATATCATCCGTTCCTACATCATATCCGCCTGTATCTATAACTGTAAAATCTACTCCGTTCCAGTCAGATTTCCCGTGATGACGGTCTCTGGTAACCCCAGCCGTAGAATCTACGATGGCTTCCCTTCTTTCTAGTAAACGGTTAAAAAGTGTTGATTTTCCTACGTTGGGACGCCCAACGATTGCGACAATATTTGACATAAAAATGTTTAATAAATGAAATTATTAATGGGTATCTCCAACTTTTGGAGCCCAATTTTTTGCAAAGATAAGATTTTATTATTTAGTGATTAAAAAACACCACCATTGAAACTATTTTTCAATAATTCATTGCGTCATCTATTTAATTAAAAATCATGCAATTATAGATAAACACTCGTTTTTTCGCTATTGATTTGCAAAAAATATTTTTTCAATCAAATATTTTTTATAATTTTGCCTCACCAAAAAATAATACAGACCCATGGTGTAACGGTAGCACTCTGGTTTTTGGTACCATCAGTTGGGGTTCGAATCCCTGTGGGTCTACAACCAAACAAAAGCAACTCGCTAATTTACAGTAAGTTGCTTTTTTATTTTGGAAAATTGGTCACGATATTGGTCACTTCTTCGTAAAAAATGCCCATTATTCATGTTTCCAGCAAGTGTTATGCACCAAAATTCCTTTCTCAGAAACATAATAATTATGGTTATCTTCTACTTTAAAGTTATAGGTTTTTACCTTTTCATCCAAGAAATTAATAGATTCTACAGGAGAAGTTTTTCTGTCTAAAGTAGTAAGAAGTATTCCTTTTCTAAAGTCTTTAACCTCTATTTAGCTTTCGTTTAGATAGAATTAAATGAGGCTATACAAAAGTACAGCCTCTTATTGATCTATATTAGAGAATCATTCTTATAATATTTTACTTTGCCTTCAATGTCTACAAATTTTAAAAATCTGTCTAAAATAGCTCCCTTTGTTTTAAAATTATCTTTTGCTTCTTTTAATGTCATATGATTTACATGACTATACTTAGATTCATCATGACCTCCATCATCTTCCCAAAAACACACCTTACAAATTTGATAGTTCCCTTTTTCAAGAATCGTTTTGTAATTACAACAATGGCATGTAAATAATTCTTTTGGAATACCTTTAACATCAATTGACAGTTGATACAAATCTCTGATTTTCCCTTCTATATATGATAATCTTATTCCAATATATCTATCTCTTATATATTCAAATAATTCTTCTTTATCTAATCCTTCATCATCAATCATTTTTTCACGTTCTTGAATTGTCATTTTTGAGTATTCATCTAATGATAATATATTTATAGCTGAATTTAGATCTAATTCTATCATAATTTTATTTTATTAAAGTTGCGGCATAATCAAGTGCATCTTGAAATGGAGTCTTTACAGTCATTGCAGGATTTGCTTTATAAAACGTTCTAATTTCTCTTACATCCATTCTTCCCACAAAAATCTCTTGAGTATTAGAATTAAATTTTATTAAGAAATTTTTAACTGTTTGTTCTTGAATATGCTCTCCAGTTTCTGCAGCAAAATTTTTAGCTAATTTTAAATATTGTCCTTGTGTGATCTCTCCAAATTCGAGTCCATGCTTAGCAAAATGAATTCCTAATTCACCTTTTGAAAAACCTTTCCAAACAATACCACAATTATTATGTACCAAAATATCTTTCTAAGAAACATAGTAATTATGGTTGCCTTCAACTTCAAAGTTATAGACTTTTACTTTTCTTTAAAATAAAATATTCCCTTACTGTAAAGGAATATTTTTGATTTTATATATGTTCTTTTTTAAATAAATGATATTCTCTAAAAAAAACATCTACAGAGTTTAAATTTTCATTCTTACTTATTATATCTATAAAATCAGCCCAAGTTGCATTGTTTTCAAGATTAAACTTATTTTGTAACCATTCGTAAAAATTATGTCTAAAATCATTTTTAAAATTTTCATCCTTAAGATGTTCATTTAAAAGATAACCACCTAAGAATGCTTCTAAATAAAACACATCCTTTCCACGAAAATACATTTGAGGTCTTTTCTCAATGTATGGAAATAATTCTTCTATATTCATAATTCAAAAATTTAAAAGGGAGTTACTACAGGAGGTTGCATTTTAGGAAAACCAATTCCTAAATCATATAGCCATTTAGAATATTCAACTTCTTTGGGAAACATATTATCATATACCATATTACCTACTTTTACACCAACATGGTCACCATTAGTTGTAATACTCTTGTCTAAAGTTTCTGACCAAATATATCCAGTATCAGATTTTAAAATTACCATTTCTCCTTTTATCCCTTGTGATGCCATTCGTGACATTAGTTCTGCTGCAAATTCTTTACATTGAAATAGTTGTTTTAATGGGGAAGGCAACGATTCATAATTGCAGCGATACCGCAATCGTTATGCACCAAAATCCCTTTCTCCTAAACATAATAATTATGGTTGCCTTCTACTTCAAAGTTATAAGTAAAGAGTTATTCCATTAAAGGAATAACTCTTTTACTATTATATATAAAATCCAGAAATTATATTTTCCTCTGTCTTTAAAGATTGAAGTTTATCTATTATATCACTTTTGGTAATATTCTTTAAGAGTAAAAACCTATTTAAAACAAAAGCAATTTCGTTAGGATAATAATCAAAATATATATCTTCAGATCTTTTATTTGTTGTTGCAATTAAATAATCCATTGTTGAATAGGTCCAGTAATATTTATTATTGCTCTCTTTTGAAACAGCTTCGATCATTATGACATCTAAATCTTTTTTATCTATTTGAAAGTTGGTAAAAAATTGAAAATTCTCATTTTCTGTCAACAAAAATTTATTTTTTAGTTTAAAGAAAAACATTCCATTTTCATTAATCTCTGTTGGACTATAAAAAATTACATCCTCATCTTCGTAATCATAATAGTTTCCGTCTTCTTTATAAAGCATTATATCACAAATGAATGCGCCTTTATACTTATAGCCTGATGTTAAAGAGTTTCCTCCTAAAAAAGTTGTAAATTCATAAGGTTGAAAACCTAAAAGTTCTATATTTTTATCTATATTCATATATAAATTTTTTATCTAATGATATAAGGATGTAAACTGCCAATACTTGTTCCAGTTTCATCCAGCCAAATTCGAACATGAGTAGTGGTTCCCGACTGATTTATTGCTCTTCCATAATCTAATATAATTTCCGAAACACCTCGAGAAGAAGTACCAAAAGTACCTTCCCCTCTTCCAATTCGTAAAGCGGCTTCTTCTAACACATCTTTATATGATAGTCCTTTTTGAAACATGTGCGACAAAGGCCTACCTCCAATATTAAATTCACCTGCGAAGAAATGTTCTGAAAGATGTTTTGTAAAAACAGATGATTGATTTTCTAATGTCTTTGCTATCGCGCTTGTCCATTCACAGTTGTTATGCACCAAAACCCCTTTCTCAGAAACATAATAATTATGGTTGCCTTCTACTTCAAAGTTATAGACTTTTACTTTCTCATTCGACTCTACAGGGAAAGTTAAAGTTGTTTCCTTAAAAAAAGAGTAACTAATAGCTACTCTTTTTTTACTTATGATTCTATTAATGGGATATCTTCATAGTTATCGACATCGAGATTAAGAATATATTCTATAATTTTATCAACATTTGTTTCTGGACAACCTTTTCCTTCATCCCATACAGGATTTTCAGGATAAAAAGATAAATCACATTTACCGTCTTTTTTAAAAATAACAACAAAATTATATTTCATTTTTTTGTCTTTTATTGATAAGTCACTTATATCACAACGAAGCATCATATTTTCGATTGTATAATTATTTACAGTATTAAATAATAATGTCTTATATTGTATATCTAACTCTTTTAATTTAAACATGAAATAATGATATAGTTCGTAGCGAATATCTGTTGTTACATTTGCAAGATATTTTGTGTAACTAATTGCTGTATGCGTATTGTTAAATTTTTTAAAAGTATTATATTTATTAATAAATTGCAGTTTCGTTGTAGTTCTCATATCTTCAATATCATAATAAACGGAAATATTTTCCTGAGTTCCAAATACAATAACATTCTTATAAACGTATTTCACATAATTGTCACTTTGTTCAAAGTTTCTATTTAGATTATAATCATCAAAATCAAATAATGAATATTTTATTTCTTCTAACATAATTATTTAAATTTATCTATTATAAGCTTTCCATCTCTATAAATTCTGAATCCTCCATCTGGGTTAATAATTGTTGAGTTTCCTGCTTTAAATTGTTTAATTATCATTTTGCCATCTACTATATCAACATTTTTTGCTCCTTCTCCTACTAATTTAATTATTCTATCATCTGTTCTAGTCTTATCTAGGAATTTAAGAACACCTTCTAGGTGATTTAAAGTAGCTTCTTGTGAAGTAAGTGATTTTGTTTCAATATTAGCAGCATATTCTAGAAATTGAGCCATTCTATCTGTCCAACAAGTATTATGTACCAAAATCCCTTTCTCAGAAACATAATAATTATGGTTGCCTTCAACTTCAAAGTTATAGACTTAAAAATGTATTTTTCCCCTATTTGAATAAAATAGGGGAAAAATTTATATCATATTTTCTATTCTAAAATCGAAGTATTTTTATTAATAATGATATTTAGGTGCGTCAAATTTTTTATTATTTCAGTAATTATTACCCAAGATCTTTGCTCAAGTTTTAATGGTAACATTTTTTCACTATAATAAATATAGATATAGTTTTCATCAAGGAACTTTATGTTACTAGGAATTTCAATTTTTAAAACTTCTTTTAAGTTTATAATGCTTAAAAAACTATTATAAATATTCTGGTTTGTTATTAACCACCAATCAAGATCATTTAGATATAATGAAATTATAGGTATTTCATCTGTTAATAAATTTATTTTTCTAAGAATTATATTTTGTTTAGAAACTTCTAAAGATTTCCAAAGTGATGTATAATTGAGTTCTAATTTACTTCTTCTGAATTTCGCTTCTAAAATAGATACTTTCATATTGTTATGGAATTGGTGCAGTAAGTCGTATTGATGATTCGCTTAATTTTTCAAAGGTGAAACCTAGTCTTCTAGCAATTGCTTCATTAAACATTTTATTATTCATTATGTCTGTTCCTCTTACTTCAAGCATTGTTGCTCCATGACTTTTTGCTTCGTTAAACATCGTTTTTATTAATAAATTAAGATCTGTAGATTCAGTTGCTTTCATTAATGTTGAAATAGATTTTGTATATGTATTTCCAGAAATATAATTTTTTGAATACATAAAATATTGACCTTCAGCATATAAATCATTCGTCAGTCCTAAAAATCTCTCACAATTATTATGCACCAAAATCCCTTTCTCGGAAACATAATAATTATGGTTGTCTGCTACTTCAAAGTTATAGACTTTTACTTTCTCATCCAAGAAATTAATGGATTCTACAGGAGAGGTTTTTCATTCTAAAATAAGAAAAGAGTAGCCTTGACTACTCTTTTTTTACTTATGATTCTATTAATGGGATATCTTCATAATTATCAACTTTAAGATTAAGAATATATTCTATAATTTTATCAACTTCTCTTTTAGGACATATTTTTTCTTCGTTCCATTCTGGATCTTCAGGATAAAAAGAAAACTTACATGATCCGTCATTATTAAAAATAATCAAACAATTGTATCTCACCTTTTTATTCATTATACTCAAGCCTTCAAAATCACAACGAATACTTCGATTGTCCTTAGAATAATTACGATAACTCCCAACCAAACCAAATGAAAAATGAGTATAATTAAATTCTATTTCTTTCAATCGGTGTAAAAAGTAATGATATAATGTATACCTTATATCGGAAGTTACCCTAGAAAGGTAATACATATAGCTTAAAGCATTCGAAATGTCACTAAATGTTTTTAAGGAGTTTTCTTTATTAATAAATTTTAATTGAGTGAGAACTCCCATTTCTGTATCATCATAGAAAACTGAAATAGAATCTTTATATCCGTAAACAATAACATCCTGATAGATAAATTTTATACTTGTAGAGTCTTGAACAAAATTTATATACTCAAAATCTGAAATATTGAAAATTGCATTTTTAAGATTTTCGATCATTACTATTTTATTTTATTAATAACTATTTTTCCTTTTTGGAATATTTGAAAACCTCCATTTGGATATACAAGAGTTGCGTCTCCTGCATTCTTTTGACTTATCTCTAGAACTCCTTTACCCACAAGTTTGACATTACTCATATCATCAGCAACAAATTTTAAAATTCTATCATCTGTTCTGGTCTTATCTAACATTTTAAAAACATTTTCTAAATGATTAATAGTTGCCTCTTGTGACGTAAGAGATTTAGTTTCAATATTTGCTGCATATTCCATAAACATTCCAAGTCTTTCTGTCCAACAAGTATTATGTACCAAAATCCCCTTCTCAGAAACATAATAATTGTGGTTGCCTTCTACTTCAAAGTATAGACTTTTATTGTTAAATAACAAAAGAGACTGATTTTGGTCAATCTCTTTTTATTGTTATCTAAATTTTGCTATTCAAAGTTTTTTTACTTGGATTTAAAAACCACCTTCCTTCTTTTTTATATAGCAATACATTACATATTAGCATTTTAGCAAAAAAAGCTGGATAATAAGAATCTGTAATTACTAACAACTTTGCTTTATTAGTCTTTTCAATACATATAAAATTTGTCTTAGGATGTTGGTTATTCTCATTTTTATAATTAAATTTTTCGTAATCATTACATAATCCTTCAAGATCTTTAGAATACACCTCATCATACTTATTATCTATTATCGAAATAACTCTTTCAGTTGTAACTAATAAATACGAATTATTTAAGCTACAATTTAAAATAGGTAATTCATTTTTTTCTAATAAAACAAATTTGGATTTATAGCTAT
The DNA here is from genome assembly GCF_025153485.1 of Chryseobacterium pyrolae. Classification (NCBI taxonomy): domain Bacteria; kingdom Pseudomonadati; phylum Bacteroidota; class Flavobacteriia; order Flavobacteriales; family Weeksellaceae; genus Chryseobacterium; species Chryseobacterium pyrolae. The sequence goes on along the minus strand of NZ_JANZQH010000003.1, from coordinate 506,349 downwards.
CATCTAATAATTGTGTATTCATTTTATCATTAAATGTAAGCCAATCTTTTGGTTCTTTGTCTACACATTTAAGACTAATCTCAATCGCTTTATCTTTAAATTCTTTTGTATTCATAATATTAATGTAAAACTTTTTCCCAAACAACAGTATCACCCTCTCTACTGAAGAAATATCCATATTCTCTAGCCCAAAGAGAATTGTGTTTAAGGTTTTGATTCATTACCATATTAAACTGTATTCTAACTTCACTCATTCCATATTTTTTAGCCATAGTTTCAGCCCCTTCTGTTAATGCTTTAAATACTGCATTTTTAGGAGCATTACTAGCTCTTACAATGCCATTAACTTGAATTCCATTACGTCACCAGTAAACCATCCCATATTTATACTTCCATCAAAAACTGAAATATGTTGACGGAACTGTCCCATAAATTCAGTCATTAAACTACAATTATTATGCACCAAAATCCCTTGCTCAGAAACATAGTAATTATGGTTGCTTTCTACTTCAAAGTTATAGACTTTTACTTTTCTTTGAAATAAAATATTCCCTTACTGATTAGTAAAGGAATATTTTTGATTTTATATATGTTCTTTTTTAAATAAATGATATTCTCTAAAAAAAACATCTACAGAGTTTAAATTTTCATTCTTACTTATTATATCTATAAAATCAGCCCAAGTTGCATTGTTTTCAAGATTAAACTTATTTTGTAACCAATTATAAAAATCATATCTAAAATCATATTCTGCCCTATTTCCTAAACGGTTACTGTCATTAAGTAAATAACCCGAAAGAAAGGCACTTAATAGAAATATATTTCTTTCTCCGACATATACTTCTGGTCTTCTTTCTATATGTGACATTAATTCATCGAAATTCATAATCATTTACTTTCCATAAATAATTTATACTCTCTAAAGAAAACATCCACAGAATTCAAATTTTCATTCTGACTTATTTTAAATATATAATCAGCCCAAGTAAAGCCTAAATCCATGTTAAATTTTATTCTTAGCCATTCATGAAAATTAGATTGGAAATCTATATCACTAAAATTCTTATCATAGATTTGCTGACAAGATAAATACCCTCCAATAAATGAATCTAAAAGATAAATGTCTTTTGTTTTTAAATACATTAAAGGTCTTTGCTCAATGTAAGGTAATATTTTATGTATTGTCATGGATAACTCTTGTTAGAGAAATATTCTTTAAAGAAAATTTCTAAAGTATCTAATAGTTTTTCTATTTTTTCTATTTCGGTCAAATTTTTATTAACATGTTCAAATTGAGAAAACCAACTCATGTTAGGGGCTTTAAATTTGACTCTTTTTTGATACCATCCTGAAATTTCTCTTTCTAAATCTATATTAGTGGAACAATCAAAACTATAAAAAAAACCTTGAAAATATATAATATAACTATTAAAAGTGTCATCGTTCCAAAAAAACATTTTTGGTCTATGCCTCATATACTTTATTGTATGTAAAATTTTGTTTTCCATAATTATTTTAATGTTCTTGTCGCTGTTACTTCAAAATTTATTGATTCATTAAAATCGAATAATTTGATATAATCATCTAGCATCATTCCTGCTTTTCCTGTTAATCTATCAAAGACCCTTCCATCCTTTATCGCTGTTACATGCCATCTCCATCCTGAATTTTGTCCCATTACATCACCTAATTCAAACCCAAATTTTGGCGTAATCTGTAAATATTCGGCTCCTTTTCCTAATGCGCCTACAGCTCTGTCTGCTACAACTTCACAGCCATTTCTTATTACACTTAAACTTCTTGCTTTACTAAGCCAATCTAAGCAATCATTATGCACCAAAATGCCTTTCTCAGAAACATAGTAATTATGGTTGCCTTCTACTTCAAAGTTATAGACTTTTACTTTCTCATCCAAGAATTTAATAGATTCTACAGGAAAAGTTTTTCCTTCTAAAGTGGTTAGAAGCATTCCCTTGGTAAGGTCTTTAGCTTCTATCCAGCTTCCGTTTACATAGAACGGGTGTTCCGGTGTACAGGTAATTTCTGTACCGTTTACAGAGATTTTAACTAATGAAGAAGACGTATTGCGGGATAGCTCAACTACTTTTTTCAGCTCTTTTTTGCCCGTTCCTTCGTTGTAGCTCCATACCAGATCGCCTTCTTTGATGTCTTCGATCTTTTTGCTGCCTTTTTCTGTGGCTACTAAAGTTCCCTCTGTAAAGCATAGCTTAATCAATCCTCTGCTTAAATTCCCTAATGGTTTACAGATAAAACGGCTCATTCCTGCTGCTCTCCAACCCACTGAAAGAAGTTCTCCCCCCATAAAAGATGCCGGAAGCTCCAAAAATAAGAACTGTTCGGCTTCTTCGGTACTTTTTGCTGCCTTACTATTATTTACCGCTATCTGAAAGTTAGAAAGGTTTTGTTGGTAGTTACCTATAGACTGGCTTGAGCTTAACCCAAAAAATGCGCTTGTAAGCATACTGTTTACACTATCTCCCATGCTGATGATGGCACTGGAAATTATGCCTGCAAGAGAAAAACCGCTGCCGCTACCGCCTCCGCTGCCGACTATAATTTCATCAACTGCTAATTCATCATTTTTTGTATTTTTCCATCCGCCTTCAACTCTTTGCCACCAGCCTTCTCCGTCTGTCCATACCTGACCGATAGAATATCCGTTACTATCTGTTGGAGGTGTTGATTTTAGCCCCAGAAAATCTATAAATAAAATAGGATTATTGCTGGCAAAGGAATAGGGCTGCAAAGTTGTATCTGCTAATGGATCAACGACTCCAAACCTTCCGATGTCCGACATGTATTGTCTAAAACCAAAGTCATTCCATCCCGTTTCTTTCTGCAATTCATGACCATTATATCCGTATTTATTGGAAGGGTTCCCGGCTAAAAGGTTATACCCTTCGTGCTTCATCCCAAAAGGATAGTAATTGTTTTCTTCAAGAACTTCTGCGCTGCCGTTTGTATTTCTACAATAGCTCAAACGTACATTTCCCAGATGATCAGTATAACTGTAAATATATTTATTATTCTCAAAATTGTAATATCCTTCTGCGGTAGGAACAAATTTTAAGGTGCTTACATTTTGTTCTGTTTCATACTGAAAGCCATCCAGATAATCAGTTACGACTGTAATCTCAGGAGAAAAAAATGTTGCACCTTCTCCATACGTGTATACTTTGCGTAATTTACTCCCATCCGCCCTGTACAGATAATTGGCTTTAACACTACGAATGTCCACTTTACCTGTGATTAAATTTCTTACATTATATGTTTTGTCAAATTTAATATATTGAGGAAGGTTAAGGAAATTGTAGTCAGCCTGCAAAATACCTTTATCTACATGATTCTTCATATTGCCATTATCATCGTAGGATATGGCAGTTCCCGAGGTATCCGGATAACCGCTGTAATTCGTTGAGCTATCGGTAACCGAATTCAACCTGTTTCCTGCATAATCATACGTAAGATTATCAATCGCTGCAGCTACTGTTTCGCTTCCTTTTGCCGCTGTTCTTTTCAGGTGGGTAATATTTCCGTTGAAATCATAATCCATTTTCTCATAATACTCCTGAGCAGAAGGGTTATCATCTCTTTGATAAAAACCTGCAGAAAGCCTGTTGGCTCTGTCATAAACATAACCGTATCTTCGTAAATTATCATTCGGTGTAGTGCCTGTTTTCCAGTCTACTTCTGCAATATTTCCGTTGTATCTTGGTTTTACCTGAAGATCAGTATATTCAGCATTTGGAGTTTGCAGTCCTTCTACCTGATTATACTTTATCTCGTAACCAAACAATTTACCGTTCAGGTTTTTAGGATCATTAATCTTCGTCATCCAACCTCTGATATTGTAGATATAATTAATATCCTGCAAAGGATTGACTGCTGAAGTTCCTCCTACTTTTTTATTTTTCACCTGAGAAAGCTCATTGTAGGTATTCTGGGACAAAATCTCCACAGGATTACCATCTACCTGATGCTTGTGAGTAAGCAACCTGTCTTGTGAGTCATATTCAAACGTTTCACTAATGACTCTTTCAGCATCTGCAGAAACCCTTTTATGCTTTGTCACTGAACGCTGGGTAATTCCCATAAAGTCGACTTCTGTTTCCGTCTTGGTATACCCTCCTAAATGATTAATAGAATAAACTCCGATAGCTCTGCCTTTGTTATCATAAAAGCTGAACATTTGAGTCCAGTCATCATTCTCTATATTCTTTACATAAGAAGCAGTAGGCAATGTTTTGGTGCTTATAGAAGAATTCTGAGCATCCTGTGTTAATACATCCCGCCCTAGAACCTGTGTAGGAATATTAATACCTGAAGGAAGTGATGGATAAGTATCATAATAGTTAACGCTTAGAATTGTCATGCTTCCTGTCGGGAAAGCATTTTTTGTATAATATACATCCATTCCGTTTAAGGTAAATGGAACTGTATTTCTTTCTTCATTGTTTCCCGCATTGACATACATATTATTGAGTGCAGTCTGCATTGCCAATCTTGAAGCTGTATTGGCAAAGAATCCAGTATAAACAACCCTTCCGAATTTATCATATTTAGTGAACATCCAGCCTTTTTTAGCAAAGTTATTGGTGGTTGTTCCCAGCATAGCATCTTGTGTCAGTATCACTCTGTCCTGCTTGTCATACACCAAATATTCCCATCCTTTTCCAGGGATTCTTTTTTCAACCAATCTTCCGAATTCATCATAGCGATACTGATAGCAAAGACTATTTCTCTTAGTTTCATCAATTGCCGTTAAAGCCGAAGCCAAGGGCGGAATGACAAACGCAAGCTGATTGTACTCATTATAAACATAATAAGTATCGAGATTATGTGTCCCGTCATTCTGCCTGATGAGTACCGGTTGTCCTTTTCCATTTTTATACTCTGTTGTTGTATTGCCATCTTCATCTGTAGCAGAGGTTTTCATTAATGAATTTACAGGATAGTATGCTGAAAAACTCAATTGGGAGTCTGTTCTATTTTCTACCCATGTGGTTGTAATACCGTATTTTTTTACTTCAGTGGCTGAAGTATTGGTCTTATAGCTATAGGTTATAGGTTTATCCGACCATGCGTTTCCTACATTGAAGGTTTCCTTTACCCTGGCCAATGGAAGATTTTCTAAAACCTGCTTAGAATATATCTTTTCTGTACCATAAATTTCAGGGTTGGTTGCATTAATTAAAGGATTTTCATAGATCGCACCATTCTGTGTCCCGGCCTGCGGAACAGGCAAGTATGATTTTGAAAGCCTTCCGTCCGCATCATATTCTATATGGCCAACTACATCTTTCTGTGTTGGAGAAGCTTTTACCCCAACGATCTGCTTAGGTCTTCCCAACCCATCAAAATATTGAACGGTTTCTGCTTTTTTTATACAGTCTGCATCCAGGCAGTCCTTTGTATATATATAATTTTTTGTATTGGAAGGCGAAATGCTCTGTGCAAATATTTGTCCAAAAGTCATCAAAAAACCTCCGATGAATAATATCTTTTTCATGTTTTTGTATTAAAGGATAGCTGGAAATGTAATATCGAAATTCACTATTGTACCATTAGGCAATGATGATGATCCTGTTGTAAGCTTTGCGAAAACATTTCCATTAGGATAAATAGTAATTTTCCAATTTCCATAGGTAAATGTTCTTCCTGCAAAACTCATTGTGCCTGTTATAGCTCCTATACAATTCCCATTTATTTTCCCAACCGTTTGCCCAATTGCCCAGGAAAGACTACTGTCATAAGGAAAGTTTATCTGTAATCTAAAACTCGATGTACTTGGCATAGTTAGAGATGCACTATTTAATACAGCAATATCATATCCCTTAGAGATTGTACATGATAATGGTGTACATCCTGCATTTTGATTAGCGGTATTCTGCCCGTTAGCCTGAATATCCTGCAATGCCTTTTGATTGGCATCATCTTGGCTCACTAACGAAAAATATTTCTTGGCAGGAACTAAGTAGGTATATTTATTAGACAAATATCCAATAGAACAATTATTAGTAACATAATCATTACCCATTTCGTCATTGGTATAAATCGTAGGAGAATAATGATAATCATACGTTTTTAGAATTTTCCCGTCTTTATCTAAAATTTGAGATATTCTGTGAAAGGAATCATATACATGGATTTCCCTAAATCCATTGGCAGAAGTCTTACTTGTGATTCCAACAAGAGGATCATAGGTATACGTTTCTATCTGATAATTTTTTAACGCATTATCTTTTCTCATATTATCAAGGGCGAGAATCAGCGCTGCTTCATTAGAGGAATCGTCATCATCAGCATTTGAAGCAGAAACAGCAGCAGTAACAGAACTAAGATTTGCAATATCGGTATAAGTAGCCCCTACAATTTTGGCTATGGCCTGTGTTTGGTGATATCCCCAAATAGTAACAGTTGGAATACCACTTTCTGCACCGGTTTCTCTTAAATTGCCTTTATCATCATAGTTGTTAAAAGTAATTTTTTTTGAAGAATTTTGATTTTGAATATTGTATATTAAAGCCGATGTTGGATATAATGTAGACTGATCATCTAATTTCACTTCCGATTTACTCACAACTGTTCCGTCATTCTTAACTTGTGTTTCTAAAGGAGTTGATACGATATTGGCATTAAGAAGTTTTTGAATGTTTTTTTCATTAGCATATTTGAAATTACTTTCAATTACCGATCCATCGTAAGATACTTGTTTACGGGAAATTACATTATTATATAGGCTCTCATATTGATTTTCTAATGTATTAGTTAAGAAAACGCCATCTATTTTATCTTTTATTGTTTTAGTTTCTTTTTTTATAAAGATTTTCTTAATAGGCTGTCCGTCATATTTAATATTGCTAAATGTTAAAATTTCGGGCTGATAAGAGAATTCTGACTCTTGTATAAGATCGTTATTATTTCCATATACTTCCTTTTTCTTCATAAGGCCTGCTCGTGTCAGATATCCGCTAAAGTTTATAAATGAATAAGTCAATCCTGAAAGATTAACTATTTCGTCAGAATTATAAAAAATATACTTTACATAAGTCTGATCTAATTTATTAATCACTTTAATATTTGAATATCCAATAATTCTATTGGATATGTTTTCTTGAAAATAATCGGCTAAAAGTCCTAAATCTTCATCAATACTTTCTCCACTTGTTGTCAGGGGATCAGAAAATTTATTATATTCATATTCTACCCATTTTGAAGGCACCACCGATTCTGCATCATAGTTTTTAATGCTTTTTATTCTTAGTCCATACCCTAATTTATTATTGTGCTTTCTTGCTTCTTTGATCCTATAAAATTCCAGCTTACCATACCCTTGTCTTGCTCCGGATAAAAAGACCTTTGATCCCGAATATGGAAAAACTTTAATCGACGGGCATGGATAGGTGGACATGGAATTTATATAATCACTTGAATGTGAAACACTCCCATCAGACTGTAACAGATCATATTGTATTTCATTTGAAACACCTGGCTTTGAAGGAGGATAAGGATATAGAGAATATGAATACTTTACATATAGATTTCCTTTGTATCCAGATGGTAAATTTAAATCATAATTGATTGAAGGATCATTAGTATCAAAATTGAGTGTATAAACTTTATCCAAATCATAATAATCATAACAAGCACCAGCGGTACAAAAATCATTAGAAGCAGCATTTCCTTCTTCAATCGAATTGCTTTCAAATTCATATTCAATACGCCCCCCTGTCGGTAAATTTATAGTTTTTAGAGAATTTAAATTTGCAGTTTTGGGATTTGTCCCTGATGGTGAAATTAGAACCCCTTCATCCAAACTACAGGGATCATAAATATTAACATAACCAAAAGCATCAAAATTATCAGGACTTCCTCCTAAAGCCTTATTATATTCAAATGTATGGTTGCTCAGAACATGATTATCTTTATCCAAGCTCTGAAGGTTATTCAAAAATGTTCCGTCTCCTAAGAAAGCATATTGATTAATGATATTATTATTTTTGTCTCTCAGAATTAATTTATCCATCCGATACCAATCTGCATTTCCTTTGTTTTGAACTGAATGCGGATTAGGATTAGGGCTGTATTTAAATTCAATACTTCCATGCCCATTAACATTAATTTTTTTGATTTTATTTTCTTGTACTGTTCCAATAAACTGACTAACCAACTCCGTTGTGGTATCATATTCAAAAGTGGCAATCTGCTGGTTTTTATTATTTGTTATCGTAGATAACAAAAAGGCACTATTACCTACTTTGGTATTTGATGGAAGCTCCTGTTGGGTATTTCGATACCCAAAATGAAACTTATCAATATTGATTTTATCAAAAAGATATGAATTTCCGTTTTCATCAATAATTGTGAAGGAAGAAACTTTATTTGTCGTAGCACTATTTTTAGTAATGATTATTTTATTATTCGAAGGCTGTAGTTGTACAGCAATCAGTTCATTTGTAATCTGATCTTTTCCAATATAAAATCTACCTGATTTCCCCAAAAAGCTATAATAATAAATTTCTGATGATGATTCATTGGTGGTATCTGAACTTAAATAATCATTAACATTCTTCAGATTATTTTTAAAAATACTTCCACCATACTGTAAGCCCCAGCCTTTTCCGACATCACTAATCATTTTATGGGCAGAAACACCTTCAGCAGAGTAAGAAATTGATATCCCAATATTGATATTTGATAATGCAGGTATATTAAAAAGGGGTAGACTTATATCAGGAATTCCATTATGAACATTTACATCAGAATTACTTAGATAATCGTTTTTTTGAAGTCCTATCGGTTCATTCTGGCCCTTATAATTTGCAGAGAAAAGCATAATTATTGCCATCAAGACTTTGTACATATAATTTTTCATTGTTATTTTTTTATCAATTTCGCATTCGCTGTTTTATTCATATCCGTCTTTATCGTCACCAGATAAGCCCCTTGAATCAAATTCTGGGTATTAATCTTCGTCACTTTATTCTTCGTTTTCACAGTCTGAAGCTGTCTTCCACCCATATCATACAGAATAATATCTGCTTCTTTAAATTCAAAGCCTATTTCCACATAAGCATACTCTGATACTGGATTCGGATAGATTTTAATGTCTTGTTTCTCGATCAGCTGATCAAGCTGTTTATCTCCCAATTTCACGATCTTCCAATTTTCTTTTCCTAGTTCCTCAGCGCTGGTACCCGCTAAGATTATTGAACCATCTCTATTAAGTTTAATATCTGAAAGTCTCTCCTCTCTTTGTCTCTTGTCTCCATTTACATGTTTTCTCCACTGCTCATTTCCATCTGCATTTAAATAAAGCATCCAGAAGGTTTCATCGTCAGTTTCAACTCTTCCTTCTGTCTGCGTGTAGCCACCTAAAAGGATTCCTTTTGAAGATTTGTCATCTGCCGAATGAAGCACACTCATTCCCATTAGTATATCACGGTTCTTGAAATTGTAAGACTTTTGCCAGATCTCTTCTCCTCTTTCGTTAAGCGAGATTAGCCATAGATCTGTTCCTTCTTCAATACCAACACTTTTATTTCCTGATCTTTCTGAACGGCTTTCGCCACCGATGATATAGCCAGTCGAAGTTAAAGCCAGAGTTCTTAGGTGATCATCTTGTTTACCTCCAAAATCCTTTTCCCATTCCACTTTTCCGTCTTTCGAAAGTTTAATGATATAATAATCTCCTTCGCCGAAGTTTTCGGTTTTCTTAGAACCTCCAATGTTGCTTCTGGAGTAAATACCTAACAATGCACCTCCATCTTTCGTTGGAATCATCTTTTCAACTTCATCCAATCCTTTCCCTCCTAAAATAGATTGTGACAGTTCTTTTCCGTTCTTATCGAGTTTGATAATCAAAACATCTTTTGAACCATAGCCTTTAGCTGAATTCTGAACATTTCCAGCTACAAAAAATCCCAGATCAGTAGTCTGAATTACAGATCTTGCTTCTTCATCGGATGCTGACCCCAGTGTTTTTTGCCATAGTTCATCTCCGAATTCGTTTAATCTGATCAACCAAATGTCCGATCCGCCTTTGGAATCTTCTTTTTTATCAAAACCTTTCCCGGAATACGAGGTGCCTGAAACTAAAAAACCTCCGTCCTGTGTAGCAACGGATGCCGATAAATAGTCATGGTTCTGTCCAGAAAAATATTTTTCCCAAACCTGTTCGCCCTGTTGGTTGAGTTTAACCAGATGAAAATCATAGCCATTATTTTGTTTTTTTTCCGTTGAAAATTTCTGAGATTGGATCGAACTTCCTGTAATTAGATACTGTTGATCTATTGTTGTCGTTACCTGGCTTAAAAAATCCTGAGTAGAGGATTTGATATCTTTCTGCCACAATACCTCCTGGGCAGATAGCCCCAGAAGAGTGCATAAAGTAAATGCACCGGAGTAGAATTTCTTCATCTTTTGTGTATTTTTAGTTTAAGATTAGCTTTTATAATTTTGGCGGTAAATTTAACACTTTTTAACGCATTTCAAATCTCCCTATTGAGATTTAATATGAATTTTATCACACAAAAGATTATTATATATTTTAAATCTCTTGTAATACAAATCTATTATAGCATAACGACAGAACGTGTCGTGTTAAATTATAGCTGCCTTATTTTATAAAAAGCTGGAAAACATTCACCTAATAGATTGACAGTCGTTTTATTTAAAATGATTTACCTCAAACAAACGGCCAGGGTATTATTATGATAAAGGAGAATTTACCCTAAAAGAGTATCAAAATTTAATATCTGATCCATCTAAAAATGGAGCCTAAAGACTATATCAATTTTGTTTCAAAAAAAATTCACGTTCCGGTGTATTTTTATATTTGTAGTAATATATATTTTTTTTATATTAGTTCAATAAATACAATATCCGAAAAGCGGATATTGTAAGAAAAAATTAATCCAAAATTACTATGAAAAATTTAAAAAAAATTTCGAGAGAGAGTTTAAAAGCTGTTAAAGGTGGAATTACACAAGAATGTGCAGTCTGGTGGGGTTCAGGTAAGCCATATTATAAAACTGAGGCCGCTTGTATTCAAGCAGCTGCAAATAATCCAGATGATTTTCCTTACTGCCATAATGAATGTGGACGTTGGTACGGTTACTAAATTTTAAAATAAATAAATTACAATGGCTGTTTTCTAGTGAAACAGTCATTTTTTTTGTTGAGAATCTCCCAATAGAAGTAGATCCTCAACATGAAAAAAAGCCATCCTATTTTAGAATGACTTTTATACATTTCAGAGTAAATCAAAATTTTAATATCTCGAAATTACCACCCAAGCTGAGCCCGTACTCTGTACCACAATTGCTCTTCCCCAATCACTGTTATTCAAACCGTAATTAGTGAAATTACCTCCATTAATTCTAAAATTTCCAGCTACGGTAACATTTCCAGCCGTATCATTAACCAAATTATACACTTTCCCCTGATTAGCCATACTTGCGGCCGGAAGTGAAATATTTCCTGCTACAAGAATCGTATAATCATCTGCGGCAACAGCCCCCGAAGACAAAGTTTTTATTTTTGCATTTAAAGACGAACCATCTTTCCATGATAATGTTCCAGCCCCGTCTGTGACTAAAGCCTGATTGGCCAGGCCATTTGTTCTTGGAAAAGTATAGCTACCCTGAAGTGCATTGGAGGCATCACGATAAGAAAAAGTAACTCCTTTCAGTTTTTCCAAAATAATATCTGTTGATTCAACCCCATTCCCATTGTGGCTCAATGTAAGATTATTGACGGTTCCATTGCTTATTCCCCATACAGAAGCATTTACACTTTGATCCGGATTATTCGCCACCAAAGCAAAAGATCCGCCAGTAGCCCCTGAGAAAGCAGCCATACTACCGCCGCCTGCTCCATAGTTTGACTGTAAACTGCTTATTCCTGGTCTCGTCATCACTACACTTGTACTGGTAGCAGCAGACAAGTCGTTATTGTCAGCATAATAGAGTCCATTTCCGATTCCGAAAAGATTTGTATCTATCCCAAAGTAATTGCTTCCGCTTCCATACTGAGCTTTCATGTCACCTTTCACTTCAAATTGCCTGTCAGATACCGCATCAGTGGCAGCAAAACCAATCCCCACTTTTCCATTTTGATAGATATTTTGAGTATTGGCAGTTGCAGGACTTCCTGTATTCTGTATATTCCATGGTGATGCAGAAATACCTGTATTCAGTTTTACCCATTTATTCAAATCACCGTTAAAGTAATAGTATCCCACGGAATCGACATCTACCGTTTGATTGCTTAAAGCTCCGGCAGCCGTCACATATACCAGAGCTCCGGTCTGTAAAGGAGTGTAGATTTTTACATTTAGCTGATCGCCAGTGATTCTGGGTGCAATAATCCCATCCAGTTTTGAAGTATCAGTTGGATTTCCAACTACATCGAATGTAGCGTTTGGCAGACTTGTATTCACTCCTACTTGAGCAAAACCCAAAGAACCTACCAATACTAAGGCAGGAAATAATTTTCTTAACATATTTGTTTGTTTTTCAACAAATATATAATTTATTTACATATTACATCAATTTATTAATCAATCAATATAATAATCAATAAAAAAAGACAGCATTTTCGACTGTCTTCACAATATTATGTTAAGTAACGATTATTTTAAATCAAATCTATCCAGGTTCATCACTTTTGTCCAAACTCTTACAAAATCATTGACAAATTTCCCCTGAGCATCATTGCTTCCATAGACTTCGGCAATCGCTCTCAATTCAGAATTGGAACCGAAAACAAGATCTGCGCGGGTAGCTGTCCATTTTGGCTGACCCGTTGACCGGTCAGTCCCCATATACACTTCACGATCTTCTGAGATTGATTTCCACTGCGTTCCCATATCCAGAAGGTTAACAAAGAAGTCGTTGGTAAGCACTCCAGGACGGTTGGTAAATACGCCGTGTTTTGATCCGTCAAAATTGGTATCCAAAGCCCGCATTCCACCTATTAATACAGTCAGTTCCGGAGCTGTAAGCGTTAGAAGCTGTGCTTTATCGATCAATAAAGACTCTGTGGATACCGAGAATTTACTTTTCAGATAATTACGGAATCCGTCTGCGGCTGGTTCCATATAACTCATAGATTCCACATCGGTCTGTTCCTGTGAAGCATCCATCCTTCCGGGTGTGAAAGGCACTTTAATATGCTGCCCTGCATCTTGTGCTGCCTTTTCTACGGCTGCACTTCCTGCAAGAACAATCATATCTGCGATTGAGATTTTCTTTCCTCCGCCTTGAGAATCATTAAATTCTTTCTGAATCTTCTCCAATTCTCCCAAAACTTTCTGAAGCTGAGAAGGATTATTGACAGCCCAGTCTTTTTGAGGTGCAAGACGGATTCTGGCTCCATTAGCTCCACCACGCTTATCACTACCCCTGAATGTAGAAGCAGAAGCCCATGCAGTAGATACCAGCTCAGAAATACTCAGCCCTGAATTCAATATTTTTCCTTTTAGTACATCAATATCTCCATCATTCACCAATTCATGATCAACTGCCGGAATAGGATCCTGCCAGATCAGTTCTTCCTGTGGCACATCCGGTCCCAAATACCTTGCTTTAGGGCCCATATCTCTGTGCGTAAGTTTAAACCACGCTCTGGAGAAGGCATCAGCAAACGCATCCGGGTTTTCATAGAAATGTCTTGATATTTTTTCGTAGACAGGATCCAGTCGTAATGAAAGATCTGTCGTAAGCATTGTAGGTCTGTGCTTTTTATTGGAATCAAATGCGTCAGGAATGATCTCTGCACCGTCTTTTGCCACCCACTGATGAGCGCCGGCAGGGCTTTTCGTAAGCTCCCACTCGTTTTCAAATAAATTCTTGAAGAAGTAATTACTCCATTCTGTCGGAGTTTCTGTCCAGGTTACTTCCAGCCCGCTGGAAATGGCATCTGTTCCTCTTCCTGATTTGTATGTGCTGCTCCACCCTAATCCCTGAAGTTCAATTCCGGCTGCTTCCGGTTCTTTTCCTACATGATCAGCGGGACCGGCCCCGTGTGTTTTTCCAAACGTATGTCCACCTGCGATCAAAGCTACCGTTTCTTCATCGTTCATCGCCATACGTCCGAAAGTATCTCTGATATCTTTAGCCGCAGCAATAGGATCAGGATTTCCGTCCGGACCTTCAGGATTCACATAAATAAGTCCCATTTGTACGGCTGCAAGAGGTTTTTCAAGATTTCTGGAATGAATATCACCGTCTGCATCGTCATCAGTAGGAAGTACACCATGTTGTTCCGTTACTCCTTCTGATCCGTGAGCATAACGAAGATCACCTCCCAGCCACGTTTTTTCAGATCCCCAATAGATATCCATATCCGGTTCCCACACATCTTCACGTCCTCCCGCAAATCCGAATGTTTTAAAGCCCATAGATTCCAGAGCTATATTTCCGGTAAGGATCAAAAGGTCTGCCCAGGAAATGTTCTTTCCATATTTTTGCTTAATAGGCCACAACAATCTTCTGGCCTTGTCCAAACTTACATTATCCGGCCAGCTGTTCAACGGTGCAAAACGCTGCTGTCCTGCTCCTGCTCCACCACGGCCATCACCTACACGGTAAGTCCCGGCACTGTGCCATGCCATACGGATAAACAGAGGGCCATAATGACCAAAATCAGCGGGCCACCAGTCCTGAGAATCCGTCATTAACGCATGAAGATCTCTTTTTACGGCCTCAAGATCCAGGCTTTTAAATGCTTCAGCGTAGTCAAAGTCCTTATCCATAGGATCTGAAAGTGATGAATGCTGACGCAGGATATCTACCCTCAATTGCTCAGGCCACCAGTCTAAATTCTTGGTTCCTCCGCCTGCTACAGCTTCCTTTTTCATGGTTCCATTATGGAATGGGCATTTACTGATGTCATTCAAATCTTTTTCCATTGTCGTTTAATTTTTTATGTTGATTAATACAGTTTCTTTGTAAAGACATGACAAACTTATAAAGTTTATATAATATATACAATCTATTAATTTTAATTTAAACCATAGTTAAAAACTATAATCAATTCAATTTTACAAATCTTTTTATAACATGAGATCAAAAGGCACAATAATGCAATTAAGTTAATAAAAATTAAAGAACATCTGTATAAAAAGCAAGATGAAACTATCATATTTAGAATGATTCAAATGAGTGGTCTATAATTTGATAATCAGTTCATTCGATTTAATAAAATTTGATTATTTTTATATTTCAAGCATACAATTGATATGAAAAAAATACTCGTTATTCTTCTTGTTGCATTCATTATTATTCAGTTTTTTCCGATTGATAAAACCAATCCGCCTGCTACTCCGGGTATGGATTTTCTGAAGATTAAAAACACGCCGGAACCTATCGCAAAGATCATCAGTACATCATGCTATGACTGTCATTCCAATGAAACTCAATATCCATGGTATTCCAGTATTTCACCAGCTTCATGGTTTGTTAAAAATCATATAGATGAAGGCAGAAAACAGCTTAATTTCTCTACCTTTGCTGTATACGAGCCCAAGATACAGGCACATAAATTGGAAGAATGCATAGAAATGATCGAGAAAGAAGAAATGCCTTTGGAATCGTATTATGTAGGACATCAGGATGCCAAATTGACTCCTGAACAACGGAAAGAATTGGTTAAATATTTCAAAAAAGTAAAAGAAGACACCGAAAGGAAAATGGTATTTTAAACATCAGCATCATGCGGGAGAACTGGGAAGACAAACATATTGTATTTTTTGACGGCGAATGCGGCGTCTGTAATTTTTGGGTGCAATGGATTCTGGAACGGGATAAACATGATAGGTTCATGTTTGCATCTCTGCAATCAGATTTTGGCCAGAAGTTCCTGTCTGAAAGAGGTCTGGAAAATAAGGTATTCAATACGCTTTATCTCTGGAAACCGGGGAAATATTACTATACAAAATCACGTGCGGTACTGCAGATAGCCCATGTACTTGGTGGTGTTTATAAACTGTCCGCTGCAGGAAAAATAGTCCCCGCTTTTTTAAGTGATAAAGCTTATGATCTTGTTTCAAGAAACAGAATGAAACTGGCTAACCAGAAATGCTTTCTCCCTGATCAAAATCAAAAGAAAAAATTTATTGAAGTCTGATCTTTAATTACAGATTTCTGCAAAACGTATATGAAAAAAAGCAAAGATGAATCATCTTTGCTTTCTTAATTTATTAGACTTTTTTTATTGGTTCAGAGACCATATTGAATAACTGTTTGGCGGAGACTGGATTTTCACCCATTTATCTCCCTGTGTTGTAGGATACCAAGTCGAGTTACCCGTAAAATCTTTAATCTGCTGACTGCTCCAGTTGGTTTCCACCCATCTTTCCTGCCAGCTTGAAGAATTGTTGATATAGACTACCAGTCCCGGATTTCCGTTGTACCCGTTACGTCTGGCAATATATTCATCATTATCCGTATAAAGGATTGAAGTGGTTCCGGTAGCTTTATTGTTATGGATCCAGATCAGATTGTTCAGTCTTTCTTTATTCAGCCATTCTTCATAATCCCGGTAAAAGATAGTTGGATACCCTTCATGGGTAAGAATATAGGCATAGGCCGGCATTTTGTTGTTAATAATATCCGTATCGTGATTGGCTACGAAAGTGACAGCTTTGTAAGGATTTCTCTTCCACATCATATCGTCATTCAAAGCATTTAAATTTCCGTTGTCAAAAGCTTCATCCATTTTATAATATGCTGCAAAATCGAATACGGAACTGTTGGCATTATTAGCCCACCATTCCAGGGTATTCACATTAGAATCCCACAACTCACCCACGGAAAACCCGCCCACGTTACTATTCCAGTTATTGACGACCCAAGGTCCGAAACCTTTCACATAATCAAATCTCCAGCCGTCAAATTTCATGACATTCTTATAATATTTCCCGACAGAATCATCTCTTCCCCAAAGCCAGTCCTGAACGTAGGGACTAGCATGACAAAGATCCGGAAATCCACCAAAAGCGCCTTCATCATTATTTCCGTAAGAATTTTTGTAAAAATCATTGTAGCTTCTAGGAAATTTCCCTGAAGCAATGGCTGAGAAATCGGTCCATGTGCTTGTTCCGGTAAAAGGGTTGGCCTGAGACTGTCCGCCACTGTTGTGATTAATGACAATATCTGCATAAACCTGCATATTTTCAGCATGGGCTTTTGTAATCAGTCCTTCCAGTTCAGTCCTTGATCCAAACCGGGTTTCTACGCTTCCGTTCTGATTGAAATTCCCGAAATCATAGTAATCTGTAGGATCATATCCCATTGAGTAGGCTCCGTTCTGAGCTTTTGATGCAGGCGGCAGCCATACTGCCCCGATTCCTGAATCTGACCAGGCAGCTAACTTACCTTTCACGGTATTCCACCAGTTTCCACCTTCGGGGACATCCCAGTAAAAACCCTGCATAAGCACTCCCCCTCCGGGACCGGAGACAAATTTTCCGGATACAGATCCGCTTCCGGTACTGAAGGGACGCCCATCATGGTTGGTAACGTTTACGGTTTTGGAATGCACTTCTTCATTGCGGAGATTTTCATTGTCGTTTTCATCATTGTTCCGACAGGCACTAAAGATTGTTAAAACCAGCATCGAAACTAATAAATGTGTTTTTTTCATACTACTATTTTAATTATTAATCTAATAACTAAATTACAATTTTCTTAAAACAAAGTCTAAAAAAAGTGAGATATTTTCATTTTCACGAAAAGATCTCCATAAAAGACTGCATAAAATTTTCATTAAAAAATCATAAACTTTTCATATTTTCAAAACAAATTTTCTTTTAATCCATATATTTGCATATTATGGAATATAACACCCAAAGAACTCAGCTTCATATGCCGGAATATGGCAGAATCATACAGCAGTTGGTTGAACGCTGCAAGGAACTCCCTACCAAAGAGGAAAGGAGTGAAATGGCAATGGCTATTATCGATTTTATGGGTCAGAGAAACCCTCAACTCCGTGACGAAGAAAATTATAAACATAAACTTTGGGATCATCTTTTTATTTTAGCAGAATATGATCTTGATGTAGAATCCCCATATCCTTTTCCTACCAGAGAACAATTGGCCGAGAAGCCTAAAAGAATGGAATACCCTAAACTACAGGGAGATTTTAAGTTTTACGGAAAAAGTATCCTTCAACTGATTGAAAAAGCGATTGAACTTGAACCGGGTGACGAAAAGGAAGCCCTTATCGAGGTGATCGCCAATAACATGAAGAAGTCTTACAATGTATATAATAAGGAACATGTAACGGATGACGTTATTTTCCGCCATCTGAAAGAGTTGTCTGAAAACAGGCTGGACCTTACCGGAATAGAATCTCTTGAGAAGAGCAAAATCTACTACACCAGCAATAACAATAGCCGTAACAACAGCAACAACGGACGAAATAACAGCAACAACGGACGAAACAGCAGCAATACTAATAATAAAGACCAGACTAATAAGAGAAGGCATAACAACAACAACCATAAAAACAGAAAGTAATGAGTGGAACATTTCAGATAAGGGGAGGAAAAAAACTGCATGGGGAAATAACTCCACAAGGGGCAAAAAATGAAGCTTTACAAATTTTATGTGCTGTCTTGTTAACAGATGAGGAGGTAAGAATTAAAAATATTCCTGATATCCACGATGTAAACAGGCTGATCGAAATTCTTGGGGATTTCGGGGTAAAAGTAACAAAAAACGGCCAGGGCGATTTCACATTCAAAGCCGATAAGGTCAATTTTGACTATATAAAATCAGACGAATTTAAAAAAGATGGTGCTAAACTGAGAGGTTCCATTATGCTGATGGGCCCGATGCTTGCCCGTTACGGTGAAGCGTATATGCCGACTCCGGGAGGTGACAAGATCGGAAGAAGAAGACTGGATACGCATTTCCAGGGATTGGTAGAATTGGGTGCTGAATTCAATTATGATGAAGAGGAATATTTCTATTCATTAAAAGCTAAAGAACTGAGAGGAAAATTTATCCTTCTTGAGGAAGCTTCTGTGACCGGGACAGCCAATATCGTAATGGCTGCTGCCCTTGCCAAAGGAAAAACAAGAATTTATAATGCCGCCTGCGAACCTTATCTTCAGCAACTTTGCAAAATGCTGAACAGAATGGGCGCTAATATTTCCGGAATCGGTTCCAACCTTGTGACCATTGAAGGGGTAGAATATCTTCACGGTACGGAACACACAATGCTTCCGGACATGGTAGAGATCGGATCATGGATAGGCCTTGCCGCCATGACGAAATCTGAAATCACCATCAAAAATGTAAACTGGAGCCAGCTTGGCGTGATTCCAAATACATTCAGAAAATTAGGAATTCAGCTTGAACAAAGCAATGACGATATCTTTATTCCTGCTCAGGAAAATTATAAGATCCAGAAGTTCATCGACGGATCTATCCTTACCATTTCAGATGCTCCTTGGCCGGGGTTCACACCAGATTTATTATCTATTATTCTGGTAGTGGCTACTCAGGCGAAAGGAAGTCTTTTGGTTCACCAGAAAATGTTTGAATCCAGATTATTCTTTGTAGATAAACTGATTGACATGGGGGCACAGATCATTTTGTGTGATCCACACAGAGCTACGGTAATCGGAATGAATCAGGAATCTCCGTTAAGAGGAACGACCATGGTTTCTCCTGATATCAGAGCCGGAAACGCTCTTCTTATTGCAGCCCTTTCTGCGGAAGGAAAATCCATCATCCACAATATCGAGCAAATCGACAGAGGTTACGAGAATATTGACGGAAGACTGAAAGCCATTGGTGCTGACATTGAAAGAATTTAAAAATACATTGTATTCCAATAAAAAAGCGTTCAAATTAATTTTTGAACGCTTTTATTTTTTTGAAACATCGCGGTTACCAGCCGCCTCCGCCTCCGCCGCCACCTCCGCCGCCGGAGAATCCACCACCACCGGATCCGCTGCCAGAACTGGATGGCTTTGTAGATGCAGACTGTATAGATTGCGTAAGACTTGAGTTTAAAGTATTTCCGAATGCATAATGATTCATTACGCCTCCGTAATACCAGGTATTGTTATATTCTGTTGATGTTCTTTTCAGCAAATCATCAAATTTCTGTCCCCAGATCTGATCTACTCCCATCACCATAGCAAAAGGAAGAAGGGTCTCGAAAACCTGTGGGGTCATCTGAGGAGGATTATGGAATTTCAGCTGCTCATTTTCGGCTGCTCCCATATACATTTTGAAACCGTCAATCAATGATTTTTTTCTCAACTTTTCTTTGGATGGCTGTTTGATTAAATACTGATACAGCATCATCACTGAAAATGCCAGAACAATGAAAATATAGCAGACACTGAAATTGATACTTTCAGCACCTGTACTTTCCTGAGAAACAACTCCTATTACGCCCAGTATAATACTAATGGGAATAGGGATAAAGAATAATAGTTTCCATGATAATTTTTTCGCAAAAAATGCTATTAAAGCAAACGCAACAAAAAGAATAATATATAAAATTACTCCGGCAAATACTCTTTCAAACTCAGGTAATATATGGTAGCTTATCAATAAACCTAGGCCGTAAACCAAAGTAATAATGATCCATGGGAGTAATAATTTCTTTGTATTATTTCCTTCATTTAAAAAATCATCATGCTGAAATTTCAGTGTTTCTTTAAAATTAAGAACTGCTTTTTCAATTTTAGAATTGTATTTCCCGTCAAACTTTACAGAATTTTCAGATGCTGAAAAAAGACTGTTCATCAGGTTGATTTCTTCTTTAGACAGGGTTTCATCTGCCGGTTTCAGCTTTTCCAGCGTAAAAGTTTTGGTATTAAAAAATCCCAACAGACCCGAATCTTCTCCTTCAATGATCTTGACATACCCTTTTACGGCAAGGTTCACAACGGCCGCGGTAAGGTATTTATTTTTAAAACTTTCAGAATTGATATAGCCCAAAGAAGATGGTGAAAGATTTTCAGGAACGTTGAACTGCGGATAAACGGTTGGCGTTTCGGGGTCTATTCCATATTTTCTCCATATTGAATAGAGATACATCAAAAATCCTAAGAATACAATACATCCACCCATCAGAATTCCATATTTTTCAAGAAAAGTTGGCGGCGGCGGTGGGACCATAAGTCCTTTTTTGAAACCCACTGCAACAGTGAGCCCTTCATTAGCCTTAAGCCCTGCAGCGCTCCACTCTATGGAATGATCTGACAGTACCTGAGCCGTACAGTTCTGGCTATTGCTGCCATATGCTCCGGTGTAGCAAGAGTTCTGGATGATTCCGGCCCCTTCCGGAAGGTTTACTTTGGCGGAAATAGAATCTACATCAAAATCCCAGTAGGTTCCGTTTACGTTCCAGTAAAATTCATCATACTTCGCAAAAAATCCGATCTGGTTCTCTGCTTTGTATCGTATTTCATAGTCGTAGGTTCCGGGATCCAGGATGATATCTTTGTTTCCGGCGTATATTTTCAAATAACCGTCTCCGGTTTCTTCATGGTAATTTTCATCGATCCCGTTTTTTTTAACCGAGATAATCGTGTACCTTACTTTCTGTGTCTTATTGTTGAGATTTCTGGATAAAGGAAGTGCCCGGAAAATACCTCTTTTGATATTATTTCCGAGACTGTACACTTTTATATTTTCCGTGACGGTAATTCCTGAATTTTTATCCACGTCGATATCCGAATGGAAAGAAATAATTTTTTCCGGCCCTATAATCGACAACTGATCTGCCCTTGCCAGCTCATTTTGGGCAAAAGCAATGAAAAAAAAATGAAGAAGGAAAAGCTGTAACCACTTTTTCATTCCTAGAATTTTACAGTTGGAACTTCTCTTTCAGCAATATTATCCAGTTCGAAGAAAGGTGATTTCTCAAATTTGTACATATTGGCAATGATATTACTTGGAAAAGATTCTACCAGTGTATTATTCTCACGCACCGTTCCGTTATAATATCTTCTTGATTTCTCAACATCATTTTCTATGGAAGTAAGTTCGCTCTGCAGCTGTTGAAAATTGGCATTAGCTTTCAAATCAGGATATTGCTCTGCTACAGCGAATAAATTCATCATCGCCTGATTCAGGTTTTTCTCAGCCGCTTCTTTAGCCTGAACAGAATCTGCCCCTACGGCCTGTGTTCTGGCCCTGATGACACTATCAAGGGTTTCACGCTCGTGAGTGGCATAGCCTTTCACTGTTTCCACAAGATTGGGGATGAGATCATGACGTTTTTTAAGCATAACATCAATACTGCTCCACGCTTCCTGAACCAGATTTCTCAGTTTTACAAGACGGTTGTAGATAGACACTGCATAAATAGCGAACGCTGCGATTAAAGCAATAATAACTAGGGTCATAAATTTTTATTTTATATCCTTTAAAAGTACTGTTTTTTTGAATCGGAAATAGAAATTTAAGAATACTCGGGAATTATTTTAATGGAATTCCCTTTAAATCATTAAAAATATTGAAGTGATATAAGAAAATAAAGCTAAAATAATAAGATTTCTATTTAAACTCACAACATAGAAAAAGTACCCGGAAAACCGGATACTTTCTGTAATTAAAACTATATGAATCTCCCCTAAAAATACTTCCGGCAGTTGTATTCCACCATGGTACTTAAAAGTTTATTTTTATTCAGATAGAACTCCAGCTGCTGGTAGTCTTCTGAATTGACATTAATATATAACTGTACTGAACCAAAACTGTTTCCATTCACATATTCTACATTGGCAGATAACACCCTGTGACAGATCCCAAACTGATTGTAAATGGTGTTCATTAAATGCTCAAATTTCATTTTGCCATTCAATTCTATTTCCAGTATCAGCTCTTTTTTAGGCAGACCAATTGTATTATTCGGTATTACCTGTAATGTTGGATTAAGTGTAATCATCATTAAACAATTTTTTGGTTAAACATTTTCTAGATCATGGTTGCTTTCTTGCGTTAAATCTTTGACAAAAATATAAAAAATTATTAGTCTACCAAATTAGTGGACTAATAATTTTAAACTTTAACATAATTTTTTTTAAGCTTAGGATCATAAAAGAGAATTATTTCCCACAGATTACACGGAGATCACAGATTTTAAAATAATCCAAATAAAAAAAATACCCCTAAAGATCATTGAAGTCTTTAGGGGCAATAGTATTCTTATCGCATGATTTACAGTTCTCCTACTCTTTCCAGTTTTTCTGAAGCGGCAAGTCCATTGGGATTACATCCGGGCTCTCCTTCCGGAACAGCTAAGTTTTTCTTTTTATAAAATTCTGTCCAGAATTCATTAGTCTTACCCGTTTTAGGATCAATAAATGTCATAGGCTCTAATTTGAAGATCCTGTTGTCACGGAAAGCCCTTTCGATATAATCTGAACAGTAATATGAATTTTCATCCAAGATATAATTGAAATTATAAGGCTTCCCCAACATGGATTCTGCTTTTTTAAGCGCTGCAGGAACAGATTTCTGATAGTCAGATTTTAAACGGTAAATCATTACTTTTTGTCCGTCATTAGACTGATCTTTAAGAAAAGATGTCAGGTCTTGTTTCTGGGAACCTCCTTTTGGTGCAGCGTGCAGCACATACCAATGATTCTTTTCTTTTTCTACAATTCCGATATGATCAAATGATGCTTCCTTCTGTTTTTGAGTGACATTATTAATCGCTCCTGAAAGTCCGGTTTCTTTTGCTGTGACAAAAAGCAGGTCTCCATTCTTTAGCTGCCCGGTTTTAGGATGGGAAGTACAATTCTGCAATAAGAGCATGACAGCGAGGAAAATAATATAGATAAAGCTTTTTCCGGTTTTCAAAAAAGGACCGTTTTTTAATTTAATCATAACAGGTTTATGTTGAGCCGTCAAATTTACAAATTGCATTCATTATATGTATGTGAAAATACTTAATTACCTTTGCAGGACCAGCAATAAAACCAGAATTCTATGCCTCATATCCTGTTAGTTGAAGACGACAAAAGACTTTCGCAGCTGATTGCGAGAGGAGTGCTGGAAAATGATATGGAAGTAAACATTGCTGCGGACGGTGAAACAGCTCTAAAACTTACTGAGTTAATGGATTTCGATCTCATCATCACAGATATTATCCTTCCCATTAAAAACGGACTGGAATTCTGCAAAGAGATCAAGGCGCTGAAACCTGAAATCCCCGTCATTATGCTGACAGCATTGGGAACTACAGATGATAAACTGGAAGGTTTTGATTCCGGAGCAGATGATTATTTGACCAAACCCTTTGAAATGCGCGAGCTTATGGCCAGAGTCAAGGTTCTGCTTAAAAGATATTCCACCTATCGTCCGGAAACCTCATCTGTGCTACAATACGAAGACATTGAGATGGATTTGAAATTAAAAACCGTCACCCGTGCCGGACATCCCATCAAGCTTACTCCCAAAGAGTTTAACCTGATGAAATTCCTGCTTGAAAATCCTGAAAGGGTTCTTTCCCGCCATGAAATCGCAGAAAATGTTTGGGATACCCATTTTGATACAGGTACGAATTTCATTGATGTCTACATTAATTATATCAGAAAAAAAATAGACCGCAACTTTGAAACCAAGCTCATTCATACCAAAGCAGGCATGGGTTTCATTTTAAAAAAGGGCTATGAAGACAACTCCAACATTTAAAGATTCGCCATGAAAGTTAGAACCAGGCTTACTTTACTGTTTACATTAGTGACTGCGATGCTCATCAGTTTTTATGGGGTTGCGATTTACTATTCTTCAAAGGAAGCCAGGGAAACTTCGTTTTACACAGAACTAAAAAGCGAAGCTGTTGCCAAAGCCAATCTTTTTTTCCAGGGGGCATTAAGTGAAAAAGAAATGCATCAGCTGTATAAAACTAACACCCAGACTTTAAGTGAGGTTCAGGTCGCGATCTATGATTCCGATTTCAATCTTGTATATCATGATGATTCAAAAGTGGATTACGTGAAGGAAAACTCAGAAATGCTTTCAAAAATCTTTAAAAGCAAGCAGCTTTTTTTCTTTCTGAATGATTTTCAGGTGACAGGAATAGTCTATTCTCATAAAGGAAAAGAGTATGCGATCACAGCAGCAGCTTATGATCAGTATGGTTATAATTCAATCAATCATTTACTGACCATCAGTATTATTTCCTTCATTATTATCCTTGTCCTTATTTATCTTGCGGGTCTTTTTCTTTCTAAAAAAGCGCTCAGCCCTGCCGTGAAAATGGTGGAACAGATCAAAAGGATCAATGCAGGAAAGCTACAGCTCCGACTGGATGAATCCGAAGAGAAAGGAGAGTTCCACGAACTTGAAAAAAACTTCAACCAAATGCTGGAAAGACTGGATCATTCTTTCAGTACACAAAAGCATTTTGTCTCCAATATTTCCCATGAACTGAATACACCGCTTGCAGCCATGACCGCCGAACTGGAACTGGCTCTCCAGAAAAATTATACTCAGGACGAATATCAAAAGATCATCCTGAATGCATTAACGGATGTGAAAAACATGAGTAAACTGTCCGGAAGTTTAATGGATCTTGCCAAAGCCAGTTATGACCCCACTGAAATAAGTTTTTCCGAAATCAGAATAGACGAAATGCTGATGGATTCTTATGCTAAAATCAGGAAAGAAAACCCTCAGTATAAAATCAACCTCAACATTGATCCTGAGATGGATGAGCAGAAACTGATCCACAAAGGAAATCCTTATCTTCTTCTGGTGGCATTCAACAATCTTATCGATAATGCCTGTAAATACGCTTCAGACGGCACTTGTTTTATTGACGTTGCTTCAGTTTCTGATCATCTTTCCATTCAATTTATCAACAATGGGCTGCCTGTTTCTGAAAAGGATCAGCAGAATATATTCAAGCCTTTCTACAGAGCTGAAAACTCCCTGGATCAAAAAGGATATGGAATAGGCCTCTACCTTACCCAAAAGATCATTAGTCTTCACCATGCCCAAATCCAGATTTCTTCCAGAGAAAACACGACTACTTTTCAGATACTGTTTACATGAATTTATTTGAGACATCAGATTTCAGACAGAATCGTGATGAAATAGAAATTTAGATTTATTTTAATCGTTAATAAAGTTTCGAGATACGCGTTTCCGGTTTCGCATTTTGAAACAGCAACTTGTCAACTCGCAACCAGCAACTAAATTCCACTTTCATACACTCTCCGACCCTCAAATTCTAAAACTCTAAAACCCTCATACTCTCTAATTTCTAACTTCTCTAATAGAATTCTAATAACATTCTAAACCATCTCTAATAGCTTCCCCCAGCCGTTACCATTACTTTTGCAGCAAAATAATTCAAACTATGGACCCAGATCCTTCCAGTTATTATCAACCTTAAGGTTTTTCTGAGCATGCTTTTTCTGTATGCCTGAAAAGGCCTGCCAAAAAGAAAAAGTTATGAATACATTAGAATTTGCTACCCGCTTACTGACCGCTCTTATTTTAGGTGCATCCATTGGTTTTGAAAGACAGTGGCATCAGAAAAATGCAGGGCTCAGGACCAATACACTGGTATGTCTGGGATCGGCAGCATTTGTTTTATTATCACTCAGAATCGGAGGTGATGCTACAGGTAGAATAGCCTCATACATTGTCAGTGGCATTGGTTTTCTGGGTGGTGGTGTTATCATGAAAGACGGACTTACCGTTCGTGGACTGAATACCGCTGCGACCATCTGGTGTTCTGCCTCTGTAGGTTCACTGGCTGCTTTGGGATTTGTGACCGAAGCTGGAATCACCACCGGACTTATTATCTTAATCCATACGGTCCTGCGTCCTCTGGGAAAAGCATTAGGCTCAAAAACCATCTGTACCAGCACTTCAGAATATCTTATCACCATTACATGCAGAACTGAAATTGAAAACCATGCAAGAGTATTGCTCATGCAGTCTTTTAATTCAACTGACCAGATCTTACTCAAATCCCTGACCAGCGACGATACTGAAACACCGGAAAACATTATTATTTCTGCAGAAGTCTATTCTTTGTCGCCTCAGGATAACATTATTGAAAAAGCAGTCAGCAGACTCACCCTGGAAGATAAAATCACTAGAGTAAGCTGGGAGATTATCGGAACTGAAAACGATTTATAAACTTAAAAATCAATCTAAAATGATTCTAAAAAATGACCCCCAACTGATTAATATATTCTCAATGAAAACACTATTTTTCTCTCCTGTTCTTTTCCTTATCATTTCCTGTAGCGGTAAAAAAGAAGAACCTCAGCAAAAAGAAACCTTCAGCATCAAAGGAAATCATGTTATCCTATCAGAAAACAATCCGGTCTTAAAAAAAATCATTACAGAAACTGTTACGGAGCAGGAATACAGTAACCGCATTACTTCAGCAGGAACGATAGAAACCATTCCCAATAATTATGCAGAAATAGCCAGTCCTTTTTCCGGAAGGGTGATCAGATCCTTTGTGAATATTGGACAGAGCGTAAATGCAGGAAGTGCGGTTTTTGAGATCCTTGCCCCTGGATATTCGTCTGTGCAGAAAGATTATTCTGATGCATTGAATGACGTAAGACTTGCAGAAAAAAATTACAGACGTCAGCAAGACCTTGTCAGACATGGTGTGGGTATCCAAAAAGAACTTGAAGAAGCAGAAACCGAATATCAGAATAAGAAAACATCGCTTTCCAATGCTTCTTCAACTTTGAATGCCTACAACAGCAAAAGCTCTGGAGGAACTTATATTATAAAAGCACCGATCAGTGGAGAAATTATCTCCAATAAAATCGTTACCGGCCAATATCTGAAAGAAGATTCGGAACCGGTGGTGATTATCGCCGAACTTTCAAAAGTATGGATCACAGGTGCTGTGAAAGAGAAAGACATCCGTTTTATCAGTCCGGGAGATCCGGTATCGGTGAAAGTCAATACCTATCCGGATATGGAGATCATCGGAAAGGTATATCACATCAGTGAACTCGTAGATGAAGATACCCGAAGTATCAGAGTCTTAATCCAATGTGATAATCCGCAGAGGAAATTAAAACCCGGAATGTTCGCAGCGGTTACCTATTCAGCAGGAACAGAAAAAGCGGTGATTATCCCCTCCGGTGCACTGATGCAACAGGGAGACCGCCAGTATGTCTGGATAAAATCCGGTAAAAATGAATTCACAAAACGTATCGTCGTTCCCGGCAGCACGGCTGAGAAGACCACCAAGATCAATTCAGGGCTCAAACCCGGAGATATCATCATGACTCAAGGTGGAATCTATTTGCCCGATACAAAATAATACCTCTTCAATAACTCTGGAAGCCTTCGCCGACTGAGCAGAACGGTTTCCGGACTATTCAATCAATCTTATGAAAAAATTACTCACACTCTCTATACAAAAGAGATGGCTGATGCTTGCCCTTTTCTTATTACTTGGAATTTTCGGATATTATTCGTGGACCAAACTCTCCGTGGAAGCCTATCCTGATATTGCCGACACCACATCACAGGTAGTTACCCAGGTACCCGGGCTGGCTGCCGAAGAAATAGAACAGCAGATCACCATTCCTTTGGAAAGATCTCTGAATGGCCTTCCGGGAATGCATATTATGAGAAGTAAAAGTACCTTCGGACTGTCTATCATCACGATGGTGTTTGATGATGGGGTTGATGATTACTGGGCAAGACAGCGGATTCAGGAAAGGCTTTCAGAAGCAGAACTGCCTTACAATGCCCAACCAGGATTGGATCCTTTAACCTCTCCAGTGGGAGAAATTTACCGCTACATTATTGAAGGAAACGGACAAAGTCTCAGGGAACTGACCGATCTGCAGAATTTTGTCATTATCCCAAGAATCAAACAGGTTACAGGGATCGCGGATGTGACGAACTTTGGCGGAATCACCACTCAGTTCCAGATCGAGCTGGATCCTCAAAAATTGGATCAGTATGGATTATCTTTATCTGAGGTTACGGAAACTATCACCAAAAATAACAGCAATGCCGGAGGAAGTATGCTGCCGAGGGGTGACCTTGCTTATGTAGTACGTGGAATCGGGCTGATCAAAGATTTAGATGATCTGGGTAAAATTGTCATCAAAACAGAAAAAGGTGTTCCCGTTTTTTTAAATGATGTAGGTACTCTGAAATACGGCAATCTTGAAAGAAAAGGAATCCTGGGTTACACAGACAGGAAACGGAATTATAACGAAAGTACAGGAGGAATTGTACTTCTGCTAAAAGGGCAGAATCCTTCTGTAGTCTTAAAGGATGTTCATCAGGCTATTGAAGAACTGAACACCCGTATTCTTCCGGCTGGCGTAAAAATCCATCCTTATCTGGACAGAACAGATCTCGTTAATACAACTTTGACTACAGTCACCCATACGTTAACGGAAGGAATTGTTTTAGTCATTATCATCCTGATCGTATTTTTAGGAAGCTGGAGAGGGGCGCTGCTTGTCGCCATCACGATTCCTCTGTCTCTGCTCATTGCATTTATCCTGATGTATTTCACCAATATCCCTGCTAACCTCTTGTCTTTAGGCGCTATAGATTTCGGGATTATTGTAGACGGATCTATTGTCATGCTGGAGGTTATTTTAAAAAAGAGAGAAGAAGATCCGGAAAAGGAACTGGAAGAAAAAACCATCATCAAGCGGGCAACAGAAATCGCAAAACCTATTTTCTTTTCAACCGTCATTATCATTACAGCTTATCTTCCGCTGTTTGCTTTTGAGCGTGTAGAAAAAAAGCTTTTTACTCCTATGGCTTTTACAATCGGGTATGCATTGCTGGGAGCATTGGCTGCTGCTTTGATTTTGATTCCCGGACTGGCCTACGTTATTTACAGAAAGCCTCAGAAGATATTTCACAACCGTTGGCTTGAAAAAACAAGCAGTCTTTATGGTAAAAGAATTGGTAAAATTATAAAGGCTCCTAAAAAAATGCTGATTCCAGCAGGCATTATACTCATCTCAGCGGGATTCCTTTCGTTTATGGTAGGTAAAGACTTTCTGCCGGAACTGG
Organism: Chryseobacterium pyrolae; assembly: GCF_025153485.1. Taxonomy (NCBI): domain Bacteria; kingdom Pseudomonadati; phylum Bacteroidota; class Flavobacteriia; order Flavobacteriales; family Weeksellaceae; genus Chryseobacterium; species Chryseobacterium pyrolae. Next base: position 476,302 of record NZ_JANZQH010000003.1, on the reverse strand, counting down.
ATGAAGGGTCTATCTGGCTTCAGGTACAGCTTCCGCCCGGAATTTCATTAGACAAAGCCAGAGAGATGAGTGATTCTTTACGTACTCAGACCATGAAACATTCTGAAGTCACCTATGTCATGGTACAGGCCGGAAGAAATGATGACGGAACAGATCCGTGGACGGCTTCCCATTTTGAAGTATCTGTAGGAATAAAACCTTATAAAGAGTGGGCATCCGGAAAGACTAAGGCCGATCTTATCAAAGAACTGGCTGATGATTATAAAAATATGCCGGGATTTTCTGTAGGATTTTCCCAACCGATGATCGATGGGGTTATGGATAAAATTTCCGGTGCACACAGTGAACTGGTCGTCAAAGTATACGGTGATGATTTTGACGGAACAAGAAAAATTGCAGGACAGATTCTTTCTACCTTACAAACAATTCCGGGATCTGCTGATCTTTCGATTGATCAGGAGCCACCGCTTCCGCAGTTGCAAATTATTGCAGAACGGGATAAAATTGCACAGTACGGACTGAATGTTTCCGATGTGGCAGACCTCATCGAAACAGCCCTTGGCGGAAAGGCTATTTCACAGATCTTTATCGGCAATAAAGTCTACGATATTTCGTGCCGGTATGCCGAAAACAGCCGGAATACTCCTGATAAGGTCGGGAATCTTATGCTGACTTCTGCTTCAGGTGCTAAAATACCGCTTTCACAGGTGGCTGAGATCAAATTGAGTACCGGAGAAAGTACAATCACCAGAGAAATGAATAAAAGACATCTCACTGTAAAACTCAATTTAAGGGATCGTGATTTATCTTCTTTTCTGAAGGAAGCGCAGGATACGATTGAAAAAGATATCCGCTACGATCATCAGAAATATGAAATCAAATGGGGTGGACAGTTTGAGAACAAAAACAGGGCTTATTCCCGGCTTGCTATCATTGTTCCGCTGGCATTGGCCGTGATGTTCTTACTGCTTTACGGGGCATTCGGAAGCTTCAGACAGGCGCTTGTCCTGATGAGCATTATTCCTCTTGCCTTATTCGGAGGTATGTTAGCATTAAATGTACGGGGTATGACTTTAAATGTTTCCTCAGCAGTGGGCTTTATAGCACTGTTTGGAGTGGCCGTACAGAACGGGGTCATCATGGTATCTCATATCAACACGCTAAGAAAACAGGGGGTTAATCTAAAAACATCGGTGATAAAAGGAGCAGAAGACCGTTTCAGACCTGTATTGATGACCGCTTCGGTTGCCGTAATCGGCTTATTCCCTGCTTCACTGGCTACCGGGATAGGTTCTGATGTGCAGAGACCTTTAGCCACAGTCATTGTTTATGGTCTTATGTTTTCAACCCTTCTTACTTTATTTATCCTTCCCGCTATTTATTATCTCGCAGAATATCATTTCGACAAACAAAAAATAACATCAGATGAAGTTTAAAATCATTTTTATCATATCCGTGTGTGCAACTTTCCAATTTTCACTGAAAGGTCAGGAAAAAGAAGTTCTCAATTTTTCGTCTTATCTGAATGAGGTCAGAGAAAAAAACCTCAGTTACGCCGCGCAGAAATACAACGTCAGTATGGCAGAAGCTTCTATCCTTACTGCCGGAATTTTCCCGGATCCCCAACTTGAAATGGAGACCTCGGACAATGGTGTTTCAAAAAAGATGGGCTATACGATAGGAACTTCGGTAAGCTGGACCCTGGAACTTGGCCAAAAAAGAAAAGCAAGGATAGAAACGGCAAAAAACCAGGCCGAATACGCTAAACTTCAGCTTCAGGATTTTTTAAGAAATCTGATAGCAGACGCATCTGTTGGGTATATTGAAGTTTTAAAAACAAAAGCTCTCGTTGAAGTCCAGAAGGATTCTTACCTGAGTATGGATCAACTTGCAAAATCCGACAGCATCCGATACAGGCTGGGAGCTATTTCGCTGGTCACGTCTAAACAAAGCAGACTGGAAGCTTCTTCTTTGCTTAATGATCTGTATATGACAGAAAGCATTAGCAGACAGTCCGTCTCATCTCTTTCTATATTCCTGGGAACCGGTATGGAAGACAGAGAGATTAATGGAGATTTCAAAGCTTTTAACAGAGATTTCAATCCTGAGGAACTTATTTTGGAGGCAGTGAATAACAGATCTGATCTTTTAGCCTCAAAGCAAAACATCAATACTGCTGCGAGCTTGGTTAAGCTTGAAAAGGCTAACCGTATCATTGATTTGGGGTTAAGCTTAGGCGCGGAGCACAATACCTGGGCAACCAATGAAATTGCACCCTCACCCGCTGTAAATGCTATAAAACTGGGAGCCAGCATTCCTCTGAAGTTTTCAAACCGAAGAAATGCTGATTTGAAAATTGCAGAAATGGGACGTATGCAGGCAGAAACCGAGTATAAGCAGATCGAAAACAGCATCCGCACTGAAGTCATGCTGGCCTATCAGCAATACCAAGCTACACAGAAGCAACTGAAACAGTTTGATAACGGAATGCTTGCCGAAGCCAAAAATATCCTGGACGGCATCAGCTACAGTTATCAGAGAGGTGAAAGTTCTATTCTGGAAGTTTTGAATGCACAGAGAACGTATAATAATATCAGGCAGCGCTATATTGAAACGCTTGCGGATAATGCGGTAGCACTTGTTGAATTAGAAAGAAAAACAGGGATTTGGGATATTGATTTTTGATGTTAGGGGTTTCCGGATGAGCACGAGTGATTGTGTTTATTGGTGTAATTTGTGTTTAGTAATTAACCACCCCGTCAAAAATTCTTTGAATTTTCGCCACCCCTCCACGGGAGGGGAATGATCGCCGTTTAAATGGTCGTCCATTTTTCATAAGAGTGCTTGATAGCAATACTGAATAATCTCCTTCATTTTTCCTAAGCTTAAGTTTTGCTTCTTTTCCGGTTAGATTGATAAAGTAAATAAGAGTCTATTTCTTTTTTGAAACGGACTCTTTTTGCTTTTTAAACTGAGTTTCATAAAGATTGATCCAGTCTTCAACGGTCATTTTTTTACTGACCTCGGCAATCAATTCAAAAGGAATATCCTCCATTTTTTTGAAACGGATGCATGATTTTCCCATATCCAGTTTTCTTGTGGAGTATTTCGGGTATTCAGCAACAAACCAGTCTAACAATTCAGGATCTGCATAGATTCCCATGTGATAAAGGGCGATAAAATTCTTTTGAGAAGCCAGCGATATAAAAGGTAATGGGGAGCCTGGCGTACAGTGATACCCTGCCGGATACATCTCCAAAGGAACTGCCCAACCTACCATGCCGTAACTGGTGCCCTGCTGAAAGCCTTTCGGCAGATTGTCATTTATAGTATCAAATAACTTTTTGAATACTTCCTGTCTTTCTTCAGGAATTTTTGAGATATAATCGGCTACAGAGTCTGCTGGAATTTGCATTTTCAGTTCAGTTTTATTGTCATCCAAAGTAATAAAATTTATAGATATCCTGATTTAAAATTGAATCAAAAAAAAGCAGCAGTACATGAATGCACTGCCACCTAACTTTATTGACATTAAAAAAATTATTTTTTGATCGTTTTCACAGTAGATTGTGATCCGTCTTTGAAATAGATCGTAACAAAATACAAACCTGTGTTCAGCGTACTCAGATCAAGTTCCTTCACAGCTCCGGTAAAGGTTTTTACTGTTCTGCCGGAAGCATCTCCTACCGTTACAGATTTCACTTCTCTGCTGTCTGAAATATATAAAATATCTTTGAACGGGTTTGGGTGAACTGATGCTTTCTTCACTCCCTCTTTTACTTCGGAAGTACTCAGCTGAGCATTTTCAACCTTAAAATTATCAACATAAAAATTGTAATCCTGCGTATTATCTACTGTTCCTTCAGTTGCGTAGAAGGCAAATACAGTATTGGCTCCATTATATCCTACAAGATTATAAGAAAATTCGTTAGATGTATTGGAAGGTGAATTACCTGTATTCCATGTTTCCAGTACGGTCCATGTAGTACCACCATCATTAGAAACAAGGAAATTAACCACGTCGTCAGATCCCATCTGGGAGCCATTTGTACTTAAGTAAGCCGTAACACCATAATTAAATTTCACTCTGTAAGAACCTGCGGAAAGATTGAAGGGCAGTGTTTTTAGCCATCCTGTTCTTCCAGTTGTATATAAATTGATCGTCGCTGATCCGGCAGAGCCTACCCCTAAGAATCCACCTGCTCCCCAATAAGATGTTGTCCCGGTAGGAGCTGTCGCAGGAGTACCGCCTGAAAGTGCGGCTGTCCAGCAAGTTCCCGGAAAGCTGTTGAAATCATGGGTATATGACGGAACAACGGCACCACAGAGTGTGGTAAATGTTCCCGATAATGACCACCCACTCTGAGCTGTTGCAGTACTGCAATTACTTCTTACCCAATAATAATAGACCGTACTTGGTGATAAAGATGGAATGGTAAAGGAAGTTCCCGTAACTCCAGCGTGATTAGGCGCTGTCGCAGCTGTAGGAGCCGTATTGCTGGTACTGTAATACACATCATAGCTTACCGCCTGAACACTGCCCGGTATTGTCCATGAAACCTGAGCAGAATTGGAAGTCAATGTACCTACCGGCTGAAGTGTAGGCGCTACACAATCGGTATAAGCATCCGCTGAAAAGGCAAAAACATTCGCGATTCCTGTTCCACTGACTTTCGTTACGGTAACGCTTTGAATAGGTTTGGTCTGATTGGCTGCATCAATAGTCAATGCAGACTGATACAGTCTTGGATTTGTAGAATTCGGTTCCAAAACATTATTACTTCTGTTAATCCTTCCGATTCCCTGAACGGCATAGTTGGACCCGCCATACCAGTCTGAGATCGCTACTCCGGAAAATGTCTGAGAGGTAGCATCTGTAAAGTTGACGGTGACATTCACTGTACATGTTCCGCTTCCACCGGTAGAAAGCATGTACACTTTAAAAGCAGGAACCGGTGTCAAAAATGACAGTGTTCCGGTATTGCTTCCTGTAGTATTACTGGAAATTTTCAAGGAATTATTTCCATACAAATCTCCCAGTTTAAAGCTCAGTCCCGGTGTAGAAGCCACTGCAGAATTAATAATCCCGTTCACGGGAAGCCCATAAGTAATGGGTGTACTTGTAGAGGTAAGTTTAAAATCCCTTGCTACAAAGGCAAAAGACACTCCGTCCACATCTTCTGTAGTACTTGATGTAGCGGGACCCACATCATTGGCAATAACGTCGGCTGTATATCCGGACGAGACAGGCATGGTCTGAAAATTTTGGGCATTCACAGCGGATACCGCAAAAAGAGCCATCGCTGGTAAAATTCTCAATGGTAAATGTATTTTCATAATTATTTTTTATAAGCCCTGAAATTTAATAAAAAAATCAATACAATGTCAATATTATTATAAGATAATTAAACATTGTTCAATAATATTAAAGTATCAATATTTTTAACCATATAAAAACATTATTTTATGACCAAATGCTTTATTCACATTTTAAGATATTATTTTAACAATTTCAATCATTTTGACCTATAATCAATCTCCAATAGCCCATATTTTTAACAAACTGATGACCAGTATGAAGCATAAATAAAAAGGATTACGCCGGCCATCAAAAGAACCGGCAACAATCAATTTTAATTCACTGATTTTCAAAACAATTAAAAAGCAATCAAAATGGACAACAGGTTATTTTATTATTGAGAAATTAAATCTTATTTTTGCCATACAAATTTTTTGAACAATGCCGAATATTTCAAACAGAGCACAGCATATGCCGCCATCGCCGGTAAGAAAACTGGTTCCTTACGCTTTAAAAGCGAAACAGAAGGGAATAAAAGTATATCACCTTAATATCGGGCAGCCTGATATTGAAACGCCGGAAACAGCTTTAAATGCTTTAAAGAATATTGATCTTAAAGTATTAGAATATGCGCTTTCTGAAGGTAATATAGAATACAGAAAGGCCTTAACCGACTATTATCACACCTTAGGTTTTTCAGATCTGACGCCTGATAATTTCATTGTAACGAATGGAGGTTCTGAAGCCTTAAACTTCGCAATTTCTACTTTATGTGATGACGGTGACGAGGTAATTATTCCTGAGCCTTACTATGCCAATTACAACGGTTTTACCAGCACATTCAACGTAAACGTTGTAGCGGTTCCGTCTACTATTGATACAGGTTTCGCCCTTCCTCCGATCGAAGAATTTGAGAAAAAGATTACAGACAAAACAAGAGCAATCGTTATCTGCAATCCAGGTAATCCTACAGGATATCTTTACACCCGTGAAGAGCTTCAGCAGCTGGCAGAAATTGCTTTGAAATATGATATCGTTATTATCTCTGACGAGGTATACAGAGAATATGTTTACGATGGAAAGCAGCAGATTTCTATGCTGGATTTCCCTGAACTGAGCGAAAATTGCATCATCATCGATTCAGAATCCAAGCGTTATTCTATGTGTGGCGTAAGAATCGGATGTATGCTGACCCGTTCTAAAAAAATTCATGATGCAGCGATGCTTTTTGCACAGGCAAGATTAAGTCCTGTACTCTTAGGTCAGATTGCAGCAACAGCAGCTCACCAGAACGACGGTGCCTACATCAGAGCGGTAAGAGAAGAATATACGCACAGAAGAAATATATTGGTAGACCTTCTGAATGCTATTCCGGGAGTAATTTGCCCTAAGCCAAGAGGTGCATTCTACTGCGTTGCAGAACTTCCCGTAGATGATACTGAGAAATTTGCACAGTGGCTTTTAGAAAAATACTCTCTTAACAAGGAAACGATCATGGTAGCACCAGCAGGAGGTTTCTACAGCGATCCTGAATTAGGAAAAAAACAGGTAAGAATTGCTTATGTGCTGAAAGAGGAAGATCTTAAGAAAAGCGCTGAAATTCTTAAAGAAGCTTTGAAAAAATACAGAGAAGAATTTAGCCTGTAAAATATAATCTATGGTGCCGGCAATAAAAAATACTTATCTGAAACTCCTGTTTTCAATATTTTTGTTGCCGGCATTTTTTTCCTGTGACAAGACAAAGAAGCAGATCCCAGCTACTCATCAAAATCCGAATGAAATAACGTTCATCAGTCTATCCAATATCGGAGGTGATCAGGGAGATTATAAGATCATTAAAGTCACCAAAGACTCCATACGCGCGGAACAGGGCATCACAGCCCGCGGAACTCATAAGGAATGGAGCACAGCCATCAATGCACAGATCTGGAAACAGCTGATCTCCTCGATCCATACTAAAGATCTTGATGAGATACAAAGTTCTCCCAGCAAACAGTCTGTAGACGGCATCGACGAAACTTTTCAGATCAGAACTCCAAAAAAGTCACATATTTACGTCAATTCTTATGCGGATACGGTGCATTACCAACAGCTGAAGCAATTCAAAGAACAACTCAACATGATTCTTCCAACAGAATACCAATAAAAATATGCAAGAAAATTTTTCCTTAAAGCCTTACAATACATTCGGTGTTGATGTCAACGCAAAATACTTTATTGAAGTATACACGATTGAAGAACTGAAGAATGCTATTAATGATTCTAAAGATCATGATCTTCCTGTTTTATTTTTGGGCGGCGGAAGCAATATCCTGCTGACTAAAGATTTTGAAGGTCTTGCCATTAAACTCAGCTTAAAAGGAATTGAACAGGAAGATCTGAATGAAAATGAAGTTCTTGTAACGGCAAAAGCCGGGGAAAACTGGCATGAATTCGTGATGTACAGCCTTGAAAAAAAGTACGGCGGACTGGAAAACCTTTCTTTGATTCCCGGAAATGTGGGTACCTCACCTATGCAGAATATTGGGGCGTACGGAACTGAAATTAAAGATATTTTCGTGGGTTGTACTGTTTTGGATCTTGAAAATCTTGAACTGAAAACATTTAACCTTGAACAGTGTCATTTCGGATACAGGGATTCTATTTTCAAGCAGGAAGGCAAAGGAAAGTATGTGATTCTGGAGGTTAGTTTTAAATTAACAAAGAAGAATCATCACATTAAAACAGAATACGGAGCGATAAAAACTGAGCTGGATCATTTAGGAATTACCAATCCTACGATCCAGGATGTTTCCAAAGCTGTCATCAATATCAGACAGAGCAAACTCCCGGATCCAAAGGTGACCGGAAATGCAGGAAGTTTTTTTAAAAACCCTACCATTCCATTAGCCCAGTTTGAAGATTTAAAGCAAAAGTTTGAACATATTCCCGGGTTTCCAAATGGAGATGTGGTGAAAGTACCTGCCGGATGGCTCATCGAGCAATGTGGCTGGAAAGGAAAACAGATAGGCAATGCAGCCTCACACCAACTTCAGGCGCTGGTTATCGTGAATGCTACTGGAAATGCTACGGGAAAAGAAATTTATGATTTTTCAACGCAGATTATCAATTCTGTTAAAGAAAAGTTCGGAATAGAACTGGAACGGGAGGTGAATATTATATAACTCCAGCCGATTATTATACCTCAACTGAGAGATCTTCTGTTTACCCAACCGTGGATGCACAAAGGATTATTCGGTGATCTGGAAGGTGTAGTGAATATCTATGACAGCGGAATGCACATGATGGATCCTTCTCCTGAAAAGAAACTTCAGGATCCGCTTTATCCGTCTTCCGATCCTTTATTAAAACCTTTAAAATTAACTCCGTAAGAAAAGAAAGCGCTTGTCTCTTTTCTGGAATCTCTTTCGGGAACGAAATTTAGAATGAGCCGTCCGGAATTTCCAGTGGAATAGTTTTAAGTTCATCCCAATCCTATCTTTTTTACTATAAATAGTTTATTTTAGCTAAAAATATCGAAGTTATGGGCAAAAAATATTCAGAAAAGGCATTTAAGAAATTAATCCAAAAGCATATTGATGCCACCGATTTCGTGAAAATTTATCTTGATGATGATTCTGCTATATCCGGTTTCCTGGTTAAATTTTCTGATGATTTTGTCATGATTGAAGAGACCAATGACTTTGCGCTGACAGGCACTAAAATTGTTCCATATGACAGAGTCAGAAGTATTCGAAACAATGGATATGATGATGTTTCAAAGGCGATTTATCTGAATGAAAATTTGATCTGTTTTAATCAGAAAATTATTGATAAAACTCATTTAGAAAATTCAGAATCTCTTTTTAAATCAATCAAAAAGCAAGGCTACCATTGCATCATTGAAAGTCAAAAAAATAAAAAGAATCTGTTTTCAATTGGTGAAATTTTAGAAGTAAATGCAAAATCAGTGATGATCAATAACTATGATCCAGCGGGCAGAATCAATAAAAAACCCAGGAAAATTTCTTTTAAAGATATAGATCTCATTAACTTTAATGATAATTACTCCAAAGTTTTCAGAAAATATTTGAAATAAAAATCACGGATAAACAAAAACACACGTATGAAAATCACTATTCTCGGAGCAGGCAATATGGGCCTTTCTTTTTCAAAATCCTTCTTAAAATATGACCTGATCAAGCCTGAAAATCTACACCTGATCACAAGAAGTCAGTCTAAAATTTCCAAGATCGCCGAAGAGTTTCCAAAATCTAAAATCTCTACTTTTGAAGAAACCCAGGAACTGGATGCAGATCTTATCATCATTGCTGTAAAACCTCAGGATTTTCTGCATGTTGCCCAGAATTTTCAATTTACATTAAAAGAAAACCAAATGGTCCTGTCTATCATGGCCGGAATCAAAATTGAAAAGATTCAACAATTATTAAATCACCCGCTTGTCGTAAGAGCGATGCCCAACTCTCCTACCCTCTTGGGAATGGGAATTACCGGGTACACTGCTGCTAATGGCATCTCCTTCAGCCAACTGATCAATATTGAAAGACTTCTGAACAGTACCGGAAGATCGGTGTATCTGGAAAATGAAGATCTTCTGGACGGTGTTACAGCCCTTTCAGGAAGCGGACCTGCCTACTTTTATTATATTATTGATACTATGATCAAAGCTGGGATGGAAATGGGCATTGAAGAAAATCTTTCTAAACTGTTTGTACAACAGACCATGCTGGGTGCATACCACCTGATCAATAATTCTGAAAAAAGTCTTGAAGAACTCATTAAAGACGTTGCCTCCAAAGGCGGAACAACCGAAGCGGCGTTAAAGACATTTGAAGACAACAATTTTAAAGAAATTCTAAAAAACGGAATTTTAAATGCTGAAAAGCGGGCTAAAGAACTAAACGGATAAATTTCTTTTCTATCAGCCTGCAAAGCAGCCAGCCCAGAAAAACACCGAAAGTATTAAGAATGATATCATCCACCTCAAATATGCCCATTCTTGTAAAATACTGAAGCGCTTCAACGATGACTATAGAAGAAACGAAAACGTACAACAGCCTTTTCAGATCTTTAAGCTGAGGAAAGATCCACCCCAAAAATCCAAAAGGAATAAACATGATGATATTGCCCAGCACAATGAGCACAATATCTTTCCATCCAATGGTATTGTGGATAAACTCCAGCGTGGAGAGAATAGGCTCTACTGTAATCTGATTGTCTTCGTACTGAAATCTGCCCATTCCTAAAAACATAAGGTAGAGCAACACCAGTGTATACGGAACAATAACAATTTTATAAAATTTCTTTAACATCAAGTGCAAATTTATTCATTTCAAAAACATTAAATTTGTGTGTTAAATTAATTTAATGAAATACCTTTTACTTACGCTTATTTCAGCAATGCTACTATCCGTTTCGTGGCCCACTTACGGAATACCGTTCTTTATATTTTTTGCCCTTGTTCCTCTATTGATGATGGAACACGGCATATCAAAATTTTCAGCGTACAAAAGAAAAAGCTGGATGGTTTTCGGGCTCTCCTACCTTTGTTTTGTAGTCTGGAACATCGTAACGACGGGATGGCTGTATGGTTCCAAAAACCCGGACGGAAGCCATTCTATGATGGCCGTAGTTTTTCCGGTCCTTGTGAATTCGTTCCTCTATTCTCTTGTTTTCCAATGTTATCACTGGTACAAAAATGCACAGGGAACCTACTGGGGATTAGGGTTCCTTATCGCTATCTGGATGAGTTTTGAAAAATTCCATCTTAACTGGGAACTGACATGGCCATGGCTGAATTTAGGAAATGTATTTTCAGAATACCCTAAACTGATCCAATGGTATGATACACTGGGAGCAACCGGCGGAAGCTTCTGGATCTTACTCATCAATGTTTTAGTTTTCTATACTTTAAGAACCTGGGAAGCCGGAAGAAAGAGAAAAGATCTGATCAGAAATGTTTCTATTGTAGCTGCCCTGATTATTCTGCCTATGATTATTTCATTAGTCAAATACAATAACTTCAACGAAAAACCTTCCGGACAGGTGAATGTTCTGATGCTTCAGCCTGATCTTGATCCTTATGCTGAAAAGTATTCAAAGGACAGCCTTACCATTGAAAACGACCTGTTAACTTTAGCAGAAAATAATTCAAAAGGTAAAATCGATTATTATATTGCGCCAGAAACTGCACTTCCGGGAAGAGGTTCTATCTCTGAACCCACTTTTGAAAAAAGTGTCCTTTTAAATAATGTCAAAGGATTTTTATCTAAACATCCGGGAGCCGTTTTTGCCACAGGAATTTCTTCACACCGTTTTTATAAAAATCAGGAAAATATTCCAAAAGAAGCTTATCAGCTCAATCCTGAACTTTGGGTAGAAAGCTACAATACCGCCATTCAGATTGCACCACAGGAGAAGATTCAGGTGTATCATAAAGGAAAACTGGTACCTGGTGTTGAGATCTTCCCATACATGAGTGTTTTAAAACCTCTTCTGGGCGATGCCATGCTTAACCTAGGCGGAACCGTTGCTTCTCTGAGCATAGACAAGGAAAGAAAATCCTTCTCAAATCCTTACAATAAAGGCCGTATGGCACCCATCATCTGCTACGAAAGTATCTATGGTGAATTCACAACAGAATACGTAAAAAAAGGCGCCAATTTTATGGGTATTATGACCAACGACTCCTGGTGGGGAGTTACAGAAGGACACAAACAGCTTCTATCTTATGCGAAACTAAGGGCTATTGAAAACAGAAGAGAAATTGCCCGTGCTGCCAACAGCGGTATATCTGCACATATCAATGCCAAAGGAGAAGTGGTAGCTGATACTTTCTACGGCGACCAAACCACATTATTTGCAAAAGTGAATCTTTATGAAACCACGACTTTCTACACAAGAGCCGGGGATCTTTTATCAAGATTTTCCTTTTTTGCACTGGGCTTTTTACTGTTTTACTTTTTGATTGAAAAGTTCAGGAGCAGGATTAAGAAAGCTTAATATTGATGATCATCTTTTTTAAACATAAATAGCACTAATGGTCCGGGTAAATAAACAAGATTCTCTATACTGACCTGTCTATTTATTATTGAGAAATTTCGACCACAAAAGTCACAATAGATTTTGACACTTAAGTTATTTTAAGTTTAAATACTTTGCGAATAAGAAGACCACAGTAAGTTTAAAAAATCAAAGGTTTTTATTTACTATTAGGGCTATCAATATGTTTGAGTAAAAAATACGATAACGATTCAAACGACAAAAGTTCCACTCCCGCGTAGGGTGGCGAAAATTCAAAGAATTTTTGACGGGGTGGTCCAGCATAACTCAATAATTAAAAAGAACTTTATCCGTCGGGATAAAGTTCTTTTTCTAGATGACTAAATTTTCACTATCAAAAAAATAGAAAAGCCAGCTGGACGACTGGCTTTTCTCACTCATAGAACTATCAGTTATTTAATCATTAGTTTTCTGATGATTATTTCGTTTTTAATTTTCAGTTTTACCACATAAACCCCTTTCGTAAGATGGGATACATTGACAGACTGGTCATTATTTAAAACAACATTCTGTTTTCTGCCATCCATCGAATAGATTTCAACGTCCGAAACTTTCTCTCCTTTAATATGTATTTTCTCTGATGTCGGATTCGGATATATTGAAATCCGGCTGTCTATATTTATTACATCCAGGGTTGCCAATGTATTTTGAGCAGACGCATCAGAAAATACGTTTGAAGCATCTATAGATTTTACACTCCAGTATACATTCTGAATGGAAGGATCAAGATCCAGGAACCACGATGGTGTTGTTACTACATATTTTGCAATATTGGAAGCTCCGGGTGTAGATCCAACTTTGATTTCATAGCGTAACGCTTTCACCGGTGTCTTATCATCAGATGCTCCACTCCATGAAAATGTAAAACGGTTTCCGGTCTTTGCTACATTAAGGACTGCAGGAGGTACAGGTTTCAGATTAACCTCAGTAGAAGTATTTTTGAAAATTTTGGTAAGTGAAGGCATGTCCGGATCCGCCCAATCAAATCCGGCCAGCAAAACATCCAGACGGTGGTCATTGTCAAAGTCAAGTAAATTAACAAAACCCGGCCCTCCTAAAGTATGCAGTCCTGTAGGTATATGTTCAGTGAAATTTTGGTTCGAAGTATCATATAAAAAAGTTTTTACGACAGCATCATTATTTTCATCATTTCCGGAAACTATAAAATCATAGTATCCGTCATTATTCAGATCCCCTGTCGTTACAGATGAATCAGCGATCTTAGGAACATTGATCTGCTCTACATTCAGATGCCCGGTTCCATCATTCATAAGGACGGCAAGAAATCCAGAGTAGCTGCTATCCTGGCCTGTAACTACGATATCCTGGTAACCATCAGCATTGAAATCTGCGAAATCCATTTTTCCGCCTGTCAGGGACGTAAAATCCTGCGTTAGCGTTAATGTTCCTGCCTGATTGATATAGACTCTAAATATGGGAACATCACCATCAGCAACTCCTAAAATAACGAGATCCAGAAGATTATCATTGTTAAGATCTACAAATTTGAAGCTTCCATTTTGTGTTCCCGGCAGCCAGCCTTTGAAGATTTCAAAGTCAGTGCCTGTATTCTTATAAAAATCCAGATTATTTAAAAAACCGGCTCCTTCTACATATTGAGTTCCATTGATCGCGTAATCAATTTTGCCATCATTATTGAAATCGCAAGCTTCCAAGGATCCATAGATCTTTCCTGCAAGGTCAGCTTCTTTTGTAAAACCGCTTCCAGTATTTCGAAATCTGTAATGTTTATAGTTTACAACATCATTATAGCTTAGCCCTGTAGAAATAATATCCAAAAGACCGTCATTATTAAAGTCCATGAATTTTATATCTCCCAGGTGGGTTGCATCTGTTCCCAAATTGACATAAGATACCAGTGAAGTTCCATTATTTTTGTATACTTCATTGAAAGAGGTGTCAACATTTCCATCATCATCACTATCAATGGCTCCGTTGATCACTATATCCTGCTTTCCGTCATTATCCATATCAGCCACACCTGCTGCCCCGTAATAAAAATTCTTCATACCGGTCTGGATTTCAGCATAATCCTGCGCCATCAGCCCAACAGGAAGCATAGATAAAAGAATATAAATCCTCTTCATATTATTTTTATTTAGATTAATTAAAAACAAAGATAAAACATTGGAATTTGCTTTTCACGGAAAGTTTACATGAAATATATCAGTCACTTGGCTCAGCTTATGTCGGGATTTCGACTATTTTAAAATTCATGATTATTAATCAGCCTGTTATTTGTAAATATTTTCCAAAAGATTTGTCTATATAAAAAATTCTTCGTTATTTTGCACTCTCAAATATTATACAAATAAGAACATCGAGATATGTCAAGAATTTGCCAAATAACAGGAAAGCGTGCAATGGTTGGTAACAACGTTTCTCACGCTAATAACAAAACGAAGCGTCGTTTTGAAATTAACTTATTAGAGAAGAAATTTTACCTTCCGGAGCAAGATAAGCACGTAACACTGAAAGTATCAGCTCATGGATTGAGAGTGATTAACAAGATTGGAATCGAGGAAGCTATTGAAAGAGCTACTAGAAACGGATTGATTAAAAAGAATTAATAAATCATGGCAAAAAAAGGAAACAGAGTTCAAGTAATTCTTGAATGTACAGAGCACAAAGAGAGTGGTATGCCAGGAATGTCTAGATACATTTCTACTAAAAATAAAAAGAACACTACAGAGAGATTAGAGCTTAAAAAGTATAATCCAGTTCTTAAAAGATCTACCCTTCACAAAGAAATCAAGTAATTTATAAATATAATTTACCATGGCAAAGAAAGTAGTAGCAACCCTACAAAGCGGACAGTCAAAAAAAATGACTAAAGTTGTGAAAATGGTTAAGTCATCTAAGTCAGGTGCTTACGTTTTTGAAGAAAAAGTAATGAATGCAGACGAAGTAGACGGTTATTTGAAGAAATAATCTCCACTTTATTTACAATATAAAAAACTACTCAGATTTTGGGTAGTTTTTTTGTTATCTTTGTTCACCAGATTATTAATCAACTAAATATACCTTTATATGAAAAAGATTCTTATTCTGGTTTTCACAGAAATTTTTCTATTTTCATTCGGTCAGAAAAAAATGGACAATGTAGAATTTAAAAACTCAGCTGAAGTTTTCTCCATTAAAGGACTTTCACAATCAACAAGCATTGACTGTGGAAATTCTAAGATGATCTTTCTTTCCGGACAAGTTCCACTGGATGTTTCCGGCAACCTCGTAGGAGACAACGTAGAGAAGCAAACCCAGCAGATTTTTAAAAACATTGAATGCATCCTGAAAGAATATGGAGCTACAGCAAAAGATATTGTAAAACTGGGAATTTTCGTAACCGATATTTCCAAAATACCAGACTTTAGAAAAATTCGTGACTTGTATATCAACCTTCAAAATCCTCCAGTGAGCAGCCTTGTGGAAGTGAGCCGTCTTTTCAGAGATGACGTACTTATAGAAGTAGAAGCCACGGCAGTTATAAAAAACAAATAAGAATGAACTATGAGTTGGTTTAAAAATATTTTCAAAAAAGAAGAAAAAGAAACTTTAGATAAAGGTCTGGAAAAATCCAGCCAGGGGTTCTTTGAAAAAATGACGAAGGCCGTAGTCGGTAAGAGCAAAGTAGATGATGAAGTACTGGATAATCTTGAAGAAATACTTATTGCATCTGACGTAGGCGCATCTACCACCATCAAGATCATAGAAAGGATTGAAGAACGCGTTGCCCGTGATAAATATGTAAGTGTAAGCGAACTTGACGATATCCTTCGTGAAGAGATCTCAGGACTGCTTCTTGAAAATCCTCACGCAGGAACAGGAAATATAGACAGCTCGAAAAAGCCTTACGTCATCATGGTAGTGGGAGTAAATGGTGTAGGAAAAACAACGACAATCGGGAAACTTGCTCACCAGTTTAAATCTGAGGGCAGAAAGGTTGTACTTGGAGCAGCAGATACCTTCAGAGCGGCGGCAGTAGACCAGCTGACGATCTGGAGCGAAAGAGTGGGTGTTCCTATCGTAAAACAGGATATGGGCTCAGATCCGGCTTCTGTGGCTTTCGATACCGTACAGAGTGCCGTTGCACAAGGGGCAGATGTAGTGATCATTGATACCGCAGGAAGACTTCACAATAAAATCAACCTGATGAATGAACTTTCCAAGATCAAAAGAGTCATGCAGAAGGTCATCCCTGATGCTCCTCATGAGATCCTTCTGGTTCTTGACGGTTCTACAGGACAGAATGCGTTTGAGCAAGCAAAACAGTTTACAGCAGCCACTGAAGTCAATGCATTAGCAGTAACAAAACTTGACGGAACTGCAAAAGGCGGTGTGGTCATAGGTATATCAGATCAATTCCAGATTCCGGTAAAGTATATCGGTGTAGGTGAAAAGATGCAGGACCTCCAATTGTTTAATGGTACAGAATTTGTAGATTCTTTTTTCAAGAAAAGATGATTTTTATCATATTTATCTTTAAATTAGTATTTCAACTTTTAAACATTATTAACAAATAAAATTTAGGACTATGGGAATTTTAACTTGGATCATATTTGGTCTTATTGCAGGTGCAATTGCAAAACTTATTATGCCGGGAACACAAGGCGGCGGTTGGCTGATAACGATTATCCTAGGTATTATTGGAGCTTTCGTAGGAGGATTTATAGGCAGCTTTTTGGGATGGGGAACAACAGATAGTTTCGATTTCAGAAGTATGCTATTAGCCGTAGGCGGAGCTTTAATTGTTCTTTGGGTATACGGAATGGTAACAAAGAAAAGCTAGCATTAGCAGATAAAAAATAAAATCCCGGATCTGAAATTCAGATCCGGGATTTTTTGTACAATATAATTTAGTTTAGTCGATCTTAATCTGGTAAGGCATTTCCATTTTCACCTCAGACTTCAGTTTCTCATCTGTGATCTGCTGAAGGATTTCATAGTTGGCTTTTCCTATTTTATTTTTAATAATTCTTGCAGAAATATCTTCTTCATTAAGGTCTTTGAAGATCTGCTCAAAAGGAGTCATTCTCTTAGGATATGAAGATATGTGGTAAGATTTTAAACCAGCTTTTTGTGCAGCAAACTTCACAGCGTCATTCAATGTTCCCAATTCATCTACAAGCCCGATTTCCTTTGCACGAACACCACTCCATACTCTTCCACCTCCTACACTGTCGATCTGCTCGAAAGTCTGCTTTCTGTTTTGAGTAACAAAATGTACAAATCTCTTATAGGTTCCTTCTACACTTCTCGTGATCAGGTTGACTCCGTAAGCCGTCACACCGTTCAGAGCTGAATAATACTGAGAATTGGCATTGGTCGCAACAATATCTGAACGAATCCCATTTTTATTCGCAAGATCTTTGTAATAAGGTATCACTCCGAAAACTCCTATAGATCCTGTCAGTGTATTAGGTTCAGAATAGATCTTATCTGCTGCCATTGCGATATAATAACCTCCTGAAGCAGCATAATCACCAAAAGAAACTACTAAAGGTTTTTTCTTTTTCAATTGCTGAAGTTCAAATAAAATCTCATCCGAAGCATTGGCACTTCCCCCCGGAGAATTGATTCTGAAGACCACTGCTTTTACTTTATCATCATCCTGAAGATCTCTGATATACTTGATGTATTTTTCAGAATAGATTTCGTTATAGCCATCTCCATTGTTAATTCCTCCTGACGCATACAATATAGCCACTTTCTCTCCTGCCTTATCTTCATCTGAATAAGAATTGATATAGCCTGCTAATGATACTTTATTCAGTTTTTCTTTCTCTTTAAGACTCAGCTTAGCTTTTATCATCTGATCATACTCTGTTTTCTGGATCAGTTTATCAGCAAGCTTATATTTTAAGCCTAATTCAGGAATCATTCCGTATAAACTGTCGACAACTGTTTTAAACTGAGCTGTATCAATTTTTCTTGAAACAGCCATCTTAGTGGAGGTATTTTTCCAGATATCATTTAAAAGTGTACTCAGCTGCTCTTTATTTTCAGGAGAGATATCATTTCTTAAAAAAGGTTCTACAGCAGACTTGAATTTTCCGTGACGGATCACTTCTATCCCAATACCATATTTATCTGCAAAATCTTTAAAAAATGTAACTTCTGTAGCAAGTCCTTTCAGTTCTATCATTCCGGATGGGTTAAGATAATACTGATCAGCTACAGATCCTAAATAATAAGAAGCCTGTGATACCGCATTTCCGTAAGCGTATACAAATTTCCCACTCTTTTTAAAATCTTCAATAGCATTTCTGATATCATCGATTTGCGTCATCCCTGCATGGAGATCATCAGCCTCAATACTTATCCCTTTAATATTATCATCGGTCTTCGCTTTCCTGATAGCTTCCAGTACATCGTACAAAAGGACACTTTTGCTTTTATCGCTGATGTTAAACAACCCTACTTCCTCTTCGGTTGGGCTATCTATTATATTGGTCTTTAAATTAATCGTCAGAACAGAATTGTTTTTCACGGCAACAGATTTATCGTTCCCCATGGAACTGAATACAATCATCATAATGAAAAAGACGAAAAATACGGCACATAATAGGACAATTGCCACTATATTTGCCAATACGTTTTTAAAGAAACTTCTCATAAATCAATCAATTTTCTAATATGTCGCAGAATAAGGTCGTTTTGTTACTGGGAAGTAACCTTGGAGATCAAAAAAAAAATTTAGAATACGCTTTACAGAAAATCAGTGATGGTGGTAATAAAATATCACAAACAAGCGAATTTTTAATTACTGAACCTGTAGAGTTTGTTAGTTCCAATATTTTTTGTAATATTGCATCAATAATATTCACGCGTCTTTCACCAATTCAACTGCTTGATTTTGTTAAAGGTATTGAAATGGAAATGGGCAGAATTAATGATTCAGCATCATCTGGAAGTTACAGCGATAGAATAATAGATATTGATATCATTAAATATAACGATTTGAAATTCAAATCAAAAAGATTAGAGATACCCCATCAAAAGCATTTATTTGAAAGGGATTTTTCTAAAATATTATTGAAAAATTTTATCTAAAATAAAAAACATAAAACATACAATATGAAATTAGGTTTATTATTATTGGCCGCACTGCCTATCACAGCTTACGCTCAGGACAGTACAACAGTAAACTCTTCAACCGAGTATCCTAATACCTTCTCTTCAGGTTCTGCTAATGTAAAACCATTCGACAATAAGTCCAGACGTTTCAACGACTGGTCTATTTCTGTTGGTGGAGGTGCAGCATTTATGGCTCATTCCGACCTTAGATCTTTTTATGACAAAAAGGTCAATTGGGGATATAGTGCCTATGTAAGTGTTGACAAGCAGATCACGCATGCTTTTGGATTAAGCCTTATCTATCAGAGAGGTGAAACAAAACAGAAAGCAATGTTAGAAGGCGCAGTAGGTACTGCGGCAGGGGTAGGTACAGCAACTACTAAATTTGATCAGGTTGCTTTAATGGGAGATGTTAACTTTTCCAATCTATTGAGAAGAGTTGATAACCACTCTCCTTATAGATGGGCTTTACACGGTTATGCAGGAATTGGGTTCCAGGGTTATAATACTTCTCTGCATGACGCAAACGAATTCAGATGGAGTGACGCTCCAAAAAGAGTTCCTTTGTTTATCAAACAGAATCTTGACATTAACTCTCTATTTTATCAGTTCGGTGTAGGAATGAAATACAACGTTTCAAGACTTATCGATATCGAAGCGAGAACAATGTACATCATAAGTGGAGATGATGAATTTGACGGAGGCGGATGGGCTGGTCCAAACGACTACGATCCTGCAGCTTTCGGTTCAAAGTATAACATGATCAGCGATTCAAGATCTGATAATGCATGGACAGTTACTTTAGGAGTTTCTTTCAAACTAGGGAAAAATTTATCCCACTTAGCATGGCATGATCCTCTTCAGGAAGCATACTACAGAACAAGCGTTTTAGAAAATGCATCTACAGATCTTGTTGTATGCGAAAAAGGAGACGCTGATAATGACGGTGTATGTGACGATTGGGACAGACAGCTAGATACTCCTGCAGGAGCAAGAGTAGATGGTGCCGGTGTAGCTTTAGATATGGATCTTGACGGAGTGATAGATTTATATGATAAGTGTGTAACGGTTCCCGGACCTGTTGAAAACAACGGATGCCCTACAAAATAGTAAACAGCAATAAAACTGTTTTTATAAAAATAAAATCATTTAATTAACTAAATAAAAAATACACTATGAAATTAAGTTTAGCAATTGTAGCATTAGCACTGGCAATTCCAGCCACAAGCTATGCACAAGACTCAACAGCAGTTTCAAATGGAGAATATCCAAACACATTTTCTTCTGGTTCTGCCAATGTTTCCCCGTTTACCAATCAGTCAAAAAGATTCAACGACTGGTCTATTTCAGCCGGTGCTGGTGTACCGCTAGTTCAGTCAGGAGATTTGACTTCTATTAAGAATGGTAACGGTAAGAATCTTTTCGGATACTCTGCTTATGTAAGTATTGATAAAGCGATTACTCATGCATTCGGTTTAAAATTACAATATGACAGAGGTGAAACAAGACAAGGATGGTTCAATACTAAGGATGCTGCTCCAGATGCAACAGCGGTAGGGGCAAGAACTCAGTATGATGCGATCTCTTTATTAGGAGATATCAACTTCTCTAACTTATTAAGAAGAGTTGACAATCATTCTCCTTTCAGATGGGCACTTCACGGTTATGCAGGTATCGGTACGATTGCTTACAGAGCATACCAGAAAGATATCACTGGCCAAAGACTGGCTACTGAAGTTAAACCATTCAAGTTTGGATCTATGTTTATGCAGGCTGGTGCTGGTTTAAAATATAAAATTAACAGAAGAATTGACCTTGAAGGCCGATTGATGTATGTAGTAACCGGTGATGATGAATTCGACGGTGGAGGTGATAAATACAGTGCTATCAACAAACGTGAAGAGCAGGTATCTGACAACTTCTTCAATGCTACTTTAGGTATTTCATTGAAACTAGGAAAGCACGAGTCTCACTTAATGTGGCATGACCCACTTCAGGAAATCTATTACAAGCTTGATGTTTTGGCTAACAAAAACCAGGATATTGAAGTATGTAAGAAAGGAGATGCTGATAACGACGGGGTTTGTGACGATTGGGACAGACAGCTAGATACTCCTGCTGGTGCAAGAGTAGATGGTGCTGGTGTTGCTCTTGATACTGACCTTGACGGTGTAATCGACCTTTACGATAAGTGTGTGACTGTTCCTGGACCTGTTGAAAACAACGGATGTCCTACAACTACTACAGGTCCTGTAGTAGAAACAGAAACTAAACTTGAAGGAATTGAGTTTGATTTAAATTCTGACAGAATTTTACCTTCAAACACTCCAATCTTAAATAATGCTGTTTCATATATCAACTCTTCAAACGGTTCATATAATGTAATCGGAGCTACAGATACAAGAGCTTCTGATGCTTATAACCAAAAATTATCTGAAAGAAGAGCAAATAATGTTAAGACTTATTTAATTAAGAACGGAGTTCAGTCTGGAAAAATCAATGCAATAGGAAAAGGTGAAAAAGACCTTAAATATCCTGAGTGTGAGCCAGCTACTAAATGTCCTGAATGGAAAAACAGAGCAAATAGAAGAGTATACTTCGAAGCTAAATAATACAATTAGCAGTAAATATATCAAAGCCGTGCCTAGCACGGCTTTTTTTGTTGTAATACTTTTATTACTTTTACCTTATGATTTCTCAGCAGGATTTTCAAAAGTTAAAATATGATACTCTAAAGTTTTTTTGGGGCTATGATAGTTTCAGAGATTCTCAGGAAGAGATCATCAACGCAGTTATCAATGAAAATGACAGCCTCGTCCTGCTACCTACGGGTGCCGGAAAATCACTCTGTTACCAACTACCAGCCTTATTAAAGGAAGGCACCTGTCTGGTTATTTCTCCCCTGCTAGCCCTGATGAAAGATCAGGTAAGCCAGCTTAAACATCGCGGTATAGAAGCAGACTATCTATCCTCCGAATTGGATGAATATGATGCTGAAGCAGTCTATGACCGTTGTAAGGACGGACTTACCAAACTCTTGTATGTGTCACCGGAAAGATTGACCAACAGACAGTTTTTGCAGAATATTGAAGAAATTCAACTGTCTTTTATTGCCGTAGATGAGGCTCACTGTATTTCAGAATGGGGACAGGATTTCCGTCCTAGTTATCAGAACATCAAAGAATTTAGAAAAAATAATCCCAAGATTCCCTGTCTGGCTTTAACGGCCACGGCCACTCCTAAAGTACTGGAAGAAATAAAAAACAAACTGGAACTTAAAAAACCTTTTGTTTTCCAGAAGAGCTTTAAAAGAGAGAATATAAGAATCTTTATGGATGAAGTTTCAGATAAATTTCAACGTGTTTTTGATATTTTAAAGCACAACAATGACTCAGGAATTGTCTACGTAAGAACCAGAAAAGATGCAGAAATGCTGGCAGAATTTCTTAAAAAAAATCAGGTAAAAAATGTAGATTATTTTCATGCTGGTTTAACAACAAAAGAGAAAAATACAAGGCAAAATATGTGGAATCAAAGTGACAATCATGTCCTTATTTCCACCAATGCTTTCGGTATGGGAATAGACAAGGACAATGTCCGATTTGTCATCCACTACTCTCCTGCGCCATCATTAGAGAATTATTACCAGGAAATCGGTAGAGCAGGAAGGGACGGAAAAGACAGTTTTGCATTTCTTCTCTGGAATAAACAGGAACTTCTTAATTTTGACGAAATCTTAAAAAACCAAACGCCCAACAAAGCAGAGTTTTTAAAGATTATCACCTATCTCTACTCTATTTTTCAGGTGGCTGAATATGAATTGCCGGAAAAAGTATTCCAGCTCAATACTCAGGGCATACAAAACTTCACAAGATTGTCTAAAGCTAAGATCAGTAATGTTCTTAATTTTCTTCACAATCAGGAAATCATCTTTCATAACGACAACAAAAGCCTGTCTTCACTGGAGCTTCTTTTTAATGCTGATGAAATAGACCAGCTTCCACGAAAAGACGCTTATTTTATAGAGCTCCTGCTTCGTACGGTATCAGGAATCACCACACACAAAGTAATGTTCAGTGAGCAGCAGGTAAGTAATAAAATCGGTGTAAGCGTTCCGCTGATCAAAGAACGACTGAAGGAACTTCAGCAGAAAAATTATCTGGAATATGTAGACGGTGCCCTTTCGAGCATTAAATTTCTAAAACCGCGTGACGAAAGAGTAACCCATTCAGCCTATTGGAAACTTTTTGAGCATATCCAAAAAAATAAGATTCAGAAATGGGAGGAGATCAAGTTTTTTATAGAAAACAATGATTACTGTAAAATGAAACTTATTCTCGCCTACTTTGGCGAAAAGAATACGAAGAACTGTGGACAGTGTTCTGTCTGCGAAAAGAATAAACAGTCGATTTTCGGAAAAAATATTTCTCAGCAGATCATTAATCTATTGGCTAAAAAACCTTCAACCATTGAAGATCTTTCGGTACAGCTCAACTATCATTCTAAAAACAACATTTTAGAAAACCTGATCTTCCTTTTAGATGCCGGAAAAATAAAAATGCTGAATTTCAGAACCTATGCGCTGAGTAATGAATAATCGTGAATAGTGAATTTTGCTCCGCAAGTGAATATGGTAAATGATAGAGTCTAGATTTCAGATTTCAGACACGAGATAGGAGACTTTTCTAGGTTACAGATTCAAGAGAGAGCCAGAAATTAAGATTTTACATACCCAATTTCAAATAAATACTTTTACACCAACTAGCAACGAGCAACTTTCCCTCTCTCCCATCTCCCCTAAAACTCTCCAGCCCTAATACTCTCCAACTCCCAAAAACCCTTATCTTTGTCCTATGAAATCATTGAAAGTCGTTTTTTTAGGAACTCCGGAGTTTGCAAAGACTTCTTTGGAGGCCATCCATCAGTCAAAGCATGAAGTAGTAGGTGTTGTAACGGTAGCTGATAAAGCTAGTGGTCGCGGACAAAAGATCAATCAGTCTCCTGTAAAAGTGTATGCTTCAGACAATCATATTCCTGTTTTTCAGCCGGAAAAATTGAGAAACCCTGAATTTTTAGAAGAACTGAGAAAGCTGGATGCTGATGTTTTTATAGTGGTGGCTTTCAGAATGATGCCAAAGGTTCTTTTTGAAATGCCTAAACTGGGAACTTTCAATCTTCATGCTTCTCTTCTTCCTGATTACAGAGGCGCAGCACCAATCAATTATGCCGTAATTAATGGAGAAGAAAAAACCGGAGCTACCACATTTTTCATTAACGAAAAAATAGATGAAGGGAACATCCTTCTTCAGGAAGAACTGGAAATTTTACCGGATGAAAATGCCGGAAGTCTTCACGACAGATTGATGGAAATGGGTTCAAAACTGGTAGTAAAAACACTTGATGGCCTTGCAGAAAATGCTATTGTAGAAAAGCCTCAACCTCATGTGGAGCATCCTAAAAATGCTTATAAAATATTTAAGGAAGATACCAGAATCAACTGGAAGGCTCCTTCAAAAACAGTTCATCAATTCATTCTTGGTATGTCTCCTTATCCGGCTGCTTTCACCACTATAAAAATTGGAGAAGAAGAAAAAGGATTAAAAATATTCGCTGGAAAATTCGAAATTTCAGATCATGGAAAACCTTCCGGAACTTTGGATATTTCTAAAAATGAATTTAAAATCTATACAGAAGACGGCGTTTATTTTCCACAGGAACTTCAGCTTGAAGGCAAAAAAAGAATGACTGTGAAAGATTTTCTGAACGGCTTTAGAAATTTTGACGAAATAAGTTTGTAAAGTTTCGGGTTTTGAGAGTTAGAGTAGGATCGCGCGCGGTCTAGTTGCTCGTTATCGGATTTACTGCAAAACCAAGCATCTCTTTCTAGTATCTTAGTTCTTTGCTCTAAAAATCCCTCTCATTATATTCCCAAATACGTTTTTTTAAAGAACTCTGTCAGGGCTTAAAAATAAAAAAAGGTTTAGAGAAATTCTAAACCTTTTATCTTGAAATTATTTTATAAAATGATCAGTACAGACGATTGATCATTCTCAATTCACTTTTAAAGCTGAACCAGCTCGGTCACTTCTACATCATATCCTCCAACCTGAGGCTTGATATTAGGGTTCTGCGTGATCACTTTGAATTTATTGATTCCCAGATTTTTCAGGATCTGTGTTCCGATACCGTAATCTCTGTAATTGTATGCCAATGTAGGATGCTGCTCCTGCCCGTCCTGATAATTCAGAAACTGCTGAAGTTTTCGCAGTGTATTCTCAGAATTTGAAACGTTATTGATGAAAATAACGGCTCCTTTTCCAGCTTCATTCACCATATGGGTCACTTTTTCCAATAAAGGTTTTTCACCGTTATTAAGTCTTGTCAATACATCAAAATAAGAATCTGAAGACTGAACTCTTACTAAAACAGGCTCATCGACGGTCCATGCTCCTTTCGTTAATGCAAAATGGATTTGGTCGTTAGATGTTTCTCTGAAAGCATAAAAATCAAACTCACCATAAGCCGTTTTTACTTTCCTTTCTTCCAGTCTTTCGATAAGGTTTCCTTTTTTAAGCTGATAATGAATCAGATCTTCAATAGAAACAATCTTCATATCATGCTTTTGAGCGAAAACGTGAAGCTCAGGCAAACGTGACATAGTCCCGTCATCATTCATGATCTCACAGATCACACCTCCTTCTTTTAAACCAGCTAACTGAGTAAGATCAATGGCAGCTTCCGTATGTCCAGCTCTTTTCAAAACGCCTCCTTTTCTTGCACGAAGCGGGAAAATATGTCCGGGTCTCATGAAATCTGTAGGTTTGGATTTTTCATCCATCAAAGCTAAAATTGTTTTTGCTCTGTCACCGGCGGAAATACCTGTAGAAGTTCCGTTTCCAAGAAGGTCAACAGAAACGGTAAAAGCGGTCTCCTTAGGATCACTGCTTCTGCTTACCATTACTTCAAGACCAAGCTCGTCACATCTTTTTTCAGGAAGCGGCATACATATAAGTCCTCTTCCGTGGAGTGCCATAAAATTGATAATTTCTGGCGTTGTCAATTCTGCAGCGCAAAGAAAATCTCCTTCGTTTTCTCTGTCTTCATCATCTACTACTATGATTATTTTACCATTTTTAAGGTCTTCAATAGCCTCTGGAATAGTATTTAATTTAATATCAGACATGTTTACTTTTTATTTGTGCAAAGATACTTATAAAAATAAGCATCTGCCAATTAATATAGAGGGTTTGTTAGGCTTTGGATAAAGAGTTTGCTGCCTCTCTGAAAATTTCATAAGATCTCAGTCTTTTCTGATGATCGTAGATATGTGAATTGATAATTAATTCATCTACATTGAATTTTTCCTGAAAATCTTTCATCTTTTCTTCAATTTCTGCCTGATCTCCTATAAACGTATATCTTAGTTTCTGAAGCACCATGGATTTTTCCATGGGTGACCAGATATCATCCATATCATCTACCGGTGGTGCAAAAGGTTTACGGTCGTTTCTTACAATATTGATAAATGCCTGAAACAAAGTAGTTGAAATTTTGTGAGCCTCTTCTGAAGTTTCTGCGGCCACACCATTGACACAGGCCATGATATAAGGTTGATCCAACTGTTTTGAAGGCTGAAAATGTTCTCTGTAAATTTTAAACGCCATTTCCATCTGCTCGGGAGCAAAATGTCCTGCAAAAGCATAAGGAAGCCCAAGTTCTGCAGCCAGCCATGCACTTTCTGTACTGGATCCCAGCATATACAGTGGAATATCCAGACCTTCACCCGGAATCGCACGGACCAAAGCATCAGAATTTTCTTTTGAAAAATACGTCTGCAGTTCTAAGATCTGTCTTGGAAACTGTTGGTTGATGATCGCTGGATTTCTTCCCAGGGCCTGAGCGGTAAGACCATCAGTTCCGGGAGCTCTTCCCAGACCAAGATCTATTCTTCCCGGAAAAAGAGATTCAAGGGTTCCGAACTGTTCGGCAATGATAAGAGAACTGTGGTTGGGAAGCATAATTCCTCCTGATCCCACTCTTATTGTTTTCGTTCCGTTGGCAATAAAGCCGATCAGAACAGAGGTCGCAGAACTGGCAATACTTTCCATATTGTGATGCTCGGCAAGCCAGAATCTTTTATAATTTAAATTTTCAGTATGGTTTGCTAAAGATAAACTGTCCTGAAAGGTATCGTGAATGCTTTTCCCTTGCTTTACGGGAGCAAGGTCGAGCACCGATATTTCAAAATTTTTCATATCGAGATGTTTATTTTAAAGGTGATATAGAATCTCCTTTCAATTTCATTATTTTAAATTTTTAGGTTCTAAAAATCAAACAAATTTAAACCAATAAAATTGCATTAGTTACTTTTTGTAATTGATAAGTCTGATCGCCTAGTTCAGGCAAAAACTATTGAAAAATTTTAAATCTTAATTATATCTTTCGTAAATGAATTTCAGGAAGCAGGATGAAGAAAAAAAATTACTGCTATAGTATCTGTTGTATTCTTTTCGGATGAATTCCTATATACCTAAGACTGATTAATGATGTGAAAAATTGAAAAATTTCCACTATCATCTATTTTTCATACGCCTCCATTATCTTTCCTGCAACTGTACAAAAAACCAAAACAAGTTCACCTCAATTCCCTTAGTTTCCCTTTAAAATATTAAAGCAAAGCTTATTAATTATTAAAAAAACATATTTTAACATTAATAACTCATTAATAAGTGAAATAAAATACTATATTCGTATATAAAAAAAAGACTAAATATTAACACCAATAAAAAATATTATCATGAACAAAAAATCTAATAACCTATTTCAGAAAATACTGACAAAAAGAACTGTCTTTATAAGCTTTATTATTGCCGCTACTTTAGCATCTTGTAATAAAAATAATGAAGAGATGATGACAGAAGCCCAAACAACAGCCCTCCATGCTGAGAGCATTAAAAAGGGACAATTGGAAGGCCAGACTATTACTTATGAGAGAAAAGATGGAATGAACTTTTTCCAGGGGGATATTATACTATCCGACAAACAGTTAGCGGGAGATAATTCTAAAGGAGGCGCCAGCTTTTCAAGATGGCCGGGAGGTAAAATTTACTATACTGTTGCCAGTAACATGGGTTCTATCAATGCAAATAAAATTACCGGCGCAGTTAATGAGTATAATACTAAAACCAACACCCAATGGATTCCCCGTACCAATCAAACGAACTATGTGGAGTTTATTTTCGGAAGTTCATCCGGATCAGATGGATGGGCTCATATAGGATTCCAGGGTGGAAGGCAGAATATTTCTTTGGATCAATATATTTCTGTAGGATCAGTAATTCACGAAATGGGCCATACCGTAGGGCTTTATCACGAACATGCGCGTAAAGACAGAGATCAATATGTTAGTATCCAGTGGAACAACATTCAGGATGGACAGGCTTATAATTTCAATATGTATAATTCAGGAACGGATATAGGTCCTTTCAACATTAATTCAGTGATGATGTATTGGCCAAATTCCTATTCTAAAAATGGGCAACCTACTATTAAGAGAGCAAACAATACCAACTTTACCTACAATAGAACCGGCTTTACAACCGGAGATATTAATACAATCAATACGATGTATCCATAATTTCCAGTCTCAAAGGCTTACAATACAACTAAGGAAAAGAATTTTATGAATTCTTTTCCTTTTTAAAAGTATAATGATTGATCAAAATCCTGATCTCGTTAAATTCAAAATCGTTGGGCAACGCATTCTTCCATTCCGTTAAGGTTTCGTGTGGATTTTTGTAGAACTGGTCTTCAAATGCTTTGATCTTATCAGAAGTGATGACTCTTGAAATATCCAGCAATCCCTGCTCTGCAAATTTCGCTAAATGCCCGATCACGGTTTCTTTTACCAAACCTCTTTCCATTGCAATTTCACCGATGGTTTTTCCTTGTTCAAATAGCTGGAAGGTCAGGACCTGCGAAGGAACTTTTGCAATTTTTAAATTGATTTCTTTATCGTTTTTTTCATCTAAAAGCTTAGTTTCCAATAAATGAGCTTCTTTCAGGCTGTTCAGGTATTCTTCCGTGTCTTCCAGCCATTCCCTGAATTCTTCATTATACTGTTTTAAGCCTTTTGTCCCTTTAATTTCAGCATAAAATTCTTTCAACGGATTGAACACTTTATCCCTGATTTCCGTAAAGAAAAAATTAACTGCCCCTTTCGTTTTACCTTCAATTTCAGACCATTCTTCTTTGTTCTCAATAAAATTATTAACCTTTTGTGAAATAACCCTTTCCAGTTTTTCGAAAATTTTTCCAAGATTAACAATTTCATGTTTCAGCTGAAGATAAAGCTGATTGGTTTTTACATGATCGATACTTTTCGTGGTAATTGAAAGTTTATTCCATTCTTCCACTTCATGCAGAAACCACAGGCAGTTGACTGTACGTAGGACTTTCTTGATGCTGTAATCATATTTTTCACGGTTCAGGATAGCTTCTACATTGTCATTGGCAAAAGTATTTCCCTGGAACTGCAGAATTCTGTTGTCCTTAAAAATAACCTCCGGTGTAATTTTGGATTTTAAAACAATTCCTTCTAAAGTACGGCATCTTGACAAGGCTACATAAACCTGTCCTGCTGTAAAACTTTTTCCTGCATCAATAATAACATTGTCAAACGTTAATCCCTGACTTTTATGAATGGTAACCGCCCACGCAAGCTTGATCGGGAACTGTTCAAAACTTCCAAGAACTTCTTCTTTGATATTTTTTTCAGTGTCGAGGAAATATTTTTTCTGTTCCCACACTTCCCTTTTCACCACAATTTCTCTTTCGCTTCCATCAAGAACGACTTTGATTTCGTTATCATCAAGTGACATGATTTCACCCAACTTTCCGTTGAAATATTTTTTCTCTCCGGTAATATCATTTCTGATGAACATCACCTGTGCTCCCACTTTCAATTCTAAAAATTGTTCATTGGGAAACTGGTTTTCCTTGAAATCACCAAAAAGTTTAGCTTCATAGGTTTTCACCGTCAGGTCAATTTCCTCCAGCTTTTGTTGGTTGATCTCATCGGCCATTCTGTTGTGTGAACACAGATAAACGTAGGAATCCGTTCCTGCTTTAAAATCAGGATTATACCTTTCGTTCAGCACATCAAAATTAATATTCGCTACATCTCCGTCACGAATCGCGTTCAGAATATCCAGGAATTTCTCATCCGATTGTCTGTACACTTTAGTCAGTTCAATAGTCAGCAGAGGAATCTCTTTAACAGCATGACTGTCGAAAAAGAAAGGAGACTGGTAGCAAATCTTTAAAATATGTTCGTCCCTTACAACGGGAGGAAGCTGATACAAATCTCCAATGAACAACATCTGAACCCCGCCAAATCTCTGATTATTCCTTCTGATAAACCTCAGAGAAAAGTCCATCATGTCAAGAACATCTGCCCTCAGCATGGAAACCTCATCAATAATCAAAACCTCCACTTCTCTTAAAAGTTTAAGCTTATCTTTTCTGTATTTGAAATGGGGCATCAGATCGGCAATATTATTCGCCAAACTTCCATCAATACGGTCCGTAGTCGGTAAAAAAGTCCTTAAAGGCAAACCAAACATAGAATGGATTGTTACTCCTCCTGCATTGATCGCGGCAATTCCCGTAGGAGCTACTACAATATACTTTTTCCTTGTCTTCTTTACAAAGTCATTAAGGAAGGTTGTTTTTCCGGTTCCTGCTTTTCCCGTAAGAAAAACACTTCTGTTCGTATGCTCTATTAAGTCAAAAAAATGATTGTTCATCGCTCCAAAATTACGCAAAATGAATTTGAATTTGTTACCTTGGCATAACTTTTGAAAATTCTTTAACAGAAAAGAAATTATAATGAAAAAATTTTTCATCAATATTCCATTACTAGCATTATGCACTACACTTACCGTAGTTTCATGTAATACATCCAAGAATCTCAATACCAATCTTCCTAAAGATATCTCAGAAAGACCAGCCGATGAGGACAGTCAGAAATATGAGCAGGCCCAACTGGATAAGATAAAAGCATCCATTGAATCTGAAGCATCGAAAGAAAAATGTACTGATGCCTCGGAATGGACATTTGCCCCAATGGGAGCCAAAGCCTGCGGAGGACCTCAGCAATATATCGCATATCCTAAAAATACTGAGGCTACCCTATTACCAAGAATTGAAGATTATACACAGAAAGTAAAAACCTTCAACGAGAAGTACAATATTACTTCTGACTGTATGATGATCATGCCACCAACTTCTATCAAATGTATTGCTGGAAAAGCAACGTTGATAACGGCAGAACAATAAAAAAGAAAATCGAAGCAAAGGTTATATATTCCGTTGAATCATCAACAAAAACTCACTCAGGAGTTGATACTAAGGATAAAAAAAGCTCTATCAATTTGATGGAGCTTTTACTATTTTGTAAATTTTACTTCGTAAGTGGAGGTGAGTAGAGCCAAGAGCCAAGAAACAAGAACCAAGAATCAAGATGTTAGACATCAGATATTAGACATGAGACCTTTATAGTAAGTTAAAAACTAGCAACTGTCAACCAGCAACTACTCCCAACTCTAATACTCTAATACTCTAACACTCTAATACCCTAATACTCTAATACTCTCAAACTTCAAGATTCTCCTTATACCATGAAGAATACTTTACATAATTATCAGCGATTCTGTTCACTTCGCCTTCCAGCAACTGGGCAGAAATATCTTTAATTTTTTTTGCCGGAACTCCACCCCAAACTTCTCCTGACTTGATATGGGTTCCCTGTGTTACCACAGAACCTGCACCTACAATAGAATTTTCTTCTACCAGGCAGTCATCCATTACAATGGCTCCCATGCCAATCAGTACATTGTCTTTGATGGTACATCCATGGACAATCGCATTGTGACCTATGGAAACATTATTTCCAAGAATTAAAGGGTATTTCTGATAGGTACAGTGCAGCATGGCATTGTCCTGAACATTTACTTTGTCGCCCATTTTGATGTAGTTTACATCTCCTCTGATTACTGCATTATACCAGATACTGCAGTTCTTTCCCATGATAACGTCCCCGATAATGGTGGCCGTTTCTGCTAAAAAAGTATCCTCTCCTATCTGAGGTTTTTTTCCTAAAAGTTCTTTTACAATTGCCATAGCTTTAATTTGATGATTTGAAAATGAGTTCATTTGAAGATTACACTTCTGCTCACACTCATTTCCAACTTCTGAATTTTTATTTCTAAATGAGTGTGATAGCAAAAATCTAATTTCTAATCTCTGACTTCTAATTTCTAATTGCGTATTTTTGTATCTCAAATTTAACGAAAAAATGCGTACGATACTTATAGAACCAACTGAAAACCCGAAAGTGATGAAATTTGTCGCGGATTATAATCTGATCCCGGGATCTTTAGAGTTGGACAGAAGTTCAGATATTTCAGAAATTCCTTTAGCTCAGGAACTTTTCAACTATCCTTTTGTCGAAAGAATTTTCATTACTGCTAATTTTGTAGCGATAGCAAAGCAGGATACGATAGAATGGGAACATGTGGCTGACAGCCTTAAAAATGTTATTGAGGATGAACTATTAGCTAATCCGAGAATTTACCTTCAGAAAAAGAAGGAAATGTATCAGATCTATGCAGAGATGACTCCTAATCCGAATGCGATGAAATTTGTTTCCAGCAAAATGCTTATTGACGGTTTTGTGGAAGTAAAATCAAGAGAGGCTGCAGAAGGAGTTCCTTTAGCACAAGCGATCTTTAAGGAATTTGATTTCGCTAAAGAAATTTTTATTTCTGATAATTTTGTTGCCGTGACAAGAGATGATTCTGTAGAATGGCATCAGGTCATGATGGCTGTAAGAGGTCTTATCGCTGAATACCTTCAAAATGGTGGTGAGATCTCAAATATTGAACCTCAGAATCATGAAAGCCCTGTTGAAAAGATTATCAACAGAGAATATACAGACGATGAGCAGAAAATTTCAGATATCTTAAATGAATATGTAGCTCCTGCAGTAGAAAATGACGGTGGAAAAATTTCCCTGATGGAATATGATCAGGAAAGCAAAACCGCAAAAATGCTTTTACAGGGTGCTTGTTCAGGATGTCCAAGCTCTACCGCTACTTTGAAAAACGGTATTGAAAATATTTTAAAACAATTCGTTCCTGATCTGGTTGAGAAAGTGGAAGCGGTAAACGGGTAACGGGTTTTGAGTTTTGGTGTTTGAGAGTATTAGAGTTGGAAGTAGTTACTGGTAGACAGTTGCTGGTTTCTAGTCTTACTTTAAAAAGTCTCATGTCTCTGATCTCATGTCTGAAATCTGACATTTAGCCTCTATATCCACACCCTATCAATTGAAATTATAATTAAAAAAAGAAAGTTTTGCAGAAAGAATCCCTCCCGTCAAAGAAAGGAATTTTATTAGTCAATCTGGGATCACCAAGATCAACGGCAGTAAATGATGTAAAGGAGTATCTTGACGAATTTCTGATGGATGAAAGAGTGATTGATTACCGGTGGATCTTCAGATCACTTTTAGTTCAGGGAATTATTCTTAAAACAAGACCTGCAAAATCTGCAGAAGCCTATAAAACAGTATGGACGGATGAAGGTTCGCCTTTAATTGTCATCACTCAAAAAATTCAGAAAAAACTACAGAAAATTGTTGATGTTCCTGTAGAAATCGGAATGAGATATGCTGAACCCAGTATTGAAACAGGAATTCAGAAGTTAGTGGACCAGGGAGTTTCTGAAATTGTTCTTTTTCCATTGTATCCTCAATACGCAATGAGTACTACAGAAACAGTGATTGAAAAAGCTGAAGAAGTAAGAAAAAAGAAGTTTCCAAAGGTAAAAATCAATTATATACAGCCTTTTTACAACAGAGATATCTACATCAACTGTTTGGCAGAAAGCATCAGGGAAAAACTTCCTGAAAACTTCGATGCCTTACAGTTCTCTTTTCATGGTGTTCCGGAAAGGCACATCTATAAAACCGATCCATCCAACACCTGTAAGATTGATGATGCCAACTGTATTAACAGCCAGGTAGATACTCACAATGCTTATTGCTACAGACATCAATGTTATAAAACTACGGAAGCTGTTATTGCTAAGATGGGTCTTCCCAAAGAGAAAACCATTGTTTCTTTCCAGTCAAGATTGGGAAATGACAAATGGATTGAACCTTATACAGATGAGACTTTAGAAACGATTCCTAAAAAAGGAGTGAAAAATCTTGCCGTTGTATGCCCGGCTTTTGTTTCCGACTGCCTTGAAACTTTGGAAGAAATTTCAGTAGAAGGTAAAGAACAGTTTCAGCATGGAGGCGGTGAAAACTTCCACTATATTCCGTGCCTGAACGATGAAGACCGCTGGATCGATGTGGTAAAAATACTTTGTGAAGAAAAACTGAGTGATTTTTATTTGGTATAACTTCGTTAATACATAAAACAAAAGGGCCACAAAATTAATTTTGTGGCCCTTTTTAAGATATATTAAAATTTATTTCTTGATCAGGTTTCCTGCTTTTTGTCCGTTAACCGTTACTACATATACTCCTGAAAGGATATTAGACGGAAGCTTAACATCTATTTTATTATTACCGTCGGTAATCTTGATCTTTTCAGAAAGCTCTCTTTTTCCTGTCAGGCTAACTAGTTCAACAATTCCGTTTCCTTCTTTTCCTTTGAATTCAACAGTAAATCTATCGGTAGCCGGATTTGGGCTGATGGTGTAAAGTGAAACATCTGGTGCTGCTATTTTTCCTGCCGCAGAAGTACCACCGCCAACACCTACTGCATTCCATGCATTGGTAACCTGCGTTACTTCATTACTTCCTGCTCCGTATAAATCTGCAGCTGCCTGAAGTGAGTAAGTTCTTGCATTAGCATAAGTAGAAGAAGAAATAAGGTAGTTGGTAAGTGTTCTGTAAGAAATAGCTGCTGCCTTATCCAGACCTATTCCTGAAACATTGTAAGCAAAGCCTTTATCATTGGTTCCCGATCCTCCGGTTACCAGTAAATAGTACCAGAAGTTAAGAACTCCTGAATTGGTATGTACACCGCAAGAATCGTTATATCCAGGTAAATTTGGGTTTCCCTGAGGAGTACAAGAGCTGCTCGCATCTTTCCAATACGTTCCTTTATAAGTATCAGGTTGGCTGTAAGCATTAGGATTGGCCATATCTCTGATGACATAACTGAAATCTTCTCCTAATTTCCAGCTTGCCTGTGTTGGTCTCGCCCAAAGTTCTATCGTGTTTCCAAAAATATCAGAGAAACCTTCATTCAGGGCTCCTGATTCTCTTTGATAAGCAAGATTGGCTGTTTTTGTGGTCAAACCATGGGTAATCTCATGGCCGCAAACATCAAGAGCCGTTAGTGGCTTACCTCCGTTTGTCGTAGAGCTGCCGTCTCCGTAAGTCATCCTGGTACCATCCCAAAACGCATTAAAATAATTGGTTGAATAATGAACATAAGATTTGATAGCAAAATTATTATTATCTATACTTTTTCTTCCAAATTTTGTATACAAATAATCCAAAGTCATTTCAGCTCCCCAATGCGCATCGGTAGCATATTGATCTTTATTTGTATTGACATTGTTCCAATTGTTATCCGTATCTGTAAAATCTACGGCTGATGAATAGTTGGTCCCTTTTTTCAGGTTATATGTTTCTACAGCGGTTCCGCCATTTCTTCCTGTTTCTCTTAATCTGTAACTTCCGCTATATGAGTCGGCGACAATAGCTTTGTTTCCACTATAACCCGTTGTAGCTGTTCCCGGAGCATTGGTTTCATGAATCAAAGCATTTGTTCCTAAAACGTTACCATTTTTAGCATCCACAAAAACATATTGTCTGCTTAATGGTTTTTCTGCATAGATATCAAATTTGTAGGCAAGCCTCACATCTCCCAGCTTCTCATCAGAAGGATCTGAATAGTACACCAATTCTCCTTTTGGGGCAAAACTTGCATTAATATCTTTAGATTCTTTTTTAATGAATTCCTCTTCTTCTTTGTTCTGCCATTTATAAGAATCGGCTCCTACAAAAGATAAGGCATTTTGCAATGCAATACTTTCAGAAATATTGGCTTTCTTTTCTGCCCCTGCAGTTTCTTTAAGTATCCACTTCCCGGTTTCTCCTACAATTTTTCCATTTTTGGTCTGTACAGCCATCATTCCATATTCTACGGGAATTCCATTAATGGTCTGTTGAAACCTGTGGGTCTCAAAGCCCAACTGATCTTTTTCTGATCCTAGTTTACGAGCTTGTCCCGGTGAAAGCCTCTGAGATGTTTCATCAAATAAAACGGGCTCCCCTTTAAAGGCAGGACCATTTTTTTCAAATCTCATAAATTCTGCATGGAGGCCACTTTTACCCGGAATTAGTTTTGATGGAGTTTCCTGTCCAAAAGTAAAGGAGAAAGCTGCAACGCTTACTGCTAAGATAAATTTTGTTTTCATAAAAAAAATTGTTTAACGTGAAACGAATTTATATTTTTTTCGTAAAAAAACTACAAAACCAGTAAATAAAATTCAATAAATAAATAGAACAATTGTTTTAAATTTAAAAATATTTTAAAAACATTGTAATTAATTGAAAATATTTTTATCTCTATAAAAATTATAGACTAATAATTTTTACATAATTCAATATTTTATGAAATATTTTTTTCAATATGCAAAGCATAATATATAATTATCTTATACATCCTTTGATTTTCTCTATACTTATTTATTCATCATCGTTTCAAAAAAAAAACCATCTCATGAGAGATGGTTTTTCTATATCGTGTTCTATTTTAAGTAATTTGTTATTTCTATGAATAGTCTACAAAAAAAGGGGTAATTTATTCAATATTATTTCCCAATTGGTGTTCTGAATTCACCATATCCCATCAGTCCGTCATAATTACGTCCGAAAGGAGCATAATATAGAAATGCCTGATATAGGTTTTCAGTCTGCCAGAAATTACCATTTATTTCTCCGAAATTCAGAGATCCGTCACCTTCTTTTGTTGCGAGGATATAGTTGTAAAAACCCTGCTTTAGAAATATTCTGGCTACGTACCTTTTATTGGCTGCATCATACTGCATCAGATTTTCTTTACCCGCTTTAAAATTATTAAAACCTCCCATTACATAAATTTCTTTATCCACAGGATCCGAATCCAATGAAAAATGGACCCAGGAATAATCAGCTTCTCTTTCAGCATTTCTTTCCAATCCCAGATCATTTCTTCTGTAATACCATGCTCCGTTGACGTCTGGCTGATACTGATAATTGAGTGGAAAAGCCCATACCGGATGCAGATAAGTCTGATTGATACCGTCCTTCAGTTCTGTAGCTCTCACCATGTCTGCGGCCATATTCATATTCTTGTTATCAAAATAATAGAATTCGTTATTGCCCGGAAATGTTAAGTTCATCTGTTGAAAAAGCAATTGGTTTCCTAAAGTCGCACTGGGTTTAAGAGTATTAACCACCATATTAGGATTGTTGTTCTGCATCACATTCAAAGTCATAGAATTGACATTAGAAGAAAGATCTCCTGCTTTTGAAGTCGCTTTTACTTCCACTCTCTGATTCACATTTGGATTTTTGGCATCTGCAATCCTTGAAATATTTAAAGCAATAGTAGCAGCATCTTCTACCAGATAAAAACGTCTTTTGAAAAGAGGTTTGTCTGCAGAATCTTTATAAACGATCAACTCAAAATTTCCTGAAATTTTCGGCTGGATTTTATCGTTCGGAAAGGTAAGCTTATAGTGTGTGTAAGGCTGCAACGTATTAAAAGAATATTGAAACTGATCTAAAAGCGCGTTTAGGCTTCCCGTTGCAATTTCTGTAAAAAACAGGTTGTCATCGTTCCAGTTTCTGTCGTAATGCTTGATGGTGTATCGATAGATCTCACTGGCATTGGTAAGGTCATCAAAGCTTAAAACCAATTGTTCCCCAAACCTGATCACAGGAGTTTCATCGTTCGTCTGCGGATTAAAAAGCTGGATGCTTTGGATATTCTGTCCAAAAACCAGTCCGCCCAAAGAAAGTAAAAGTATTCGCAAAGTTTTCATTATGACGAAGATAACGAAAAATCGGGATTTTCTTAATAATATCGTATTTTTGAAATAAAAAAAATCAGTTATGCTTCAGATCCAAGGCTTCGTATTTAATTTTGCCAGTGAAAACACATATATTCTTTACAACGAAAATAAAAACGCCTGGTTGATTGATCCGGGAAATATGAATGAGCAGGAAACCAAAGCTATAGAGAGCTTTATTTCTGAGAACGGACTGATAATTCAGAAGATTCTTTTAACCCATGCTCATATCGATCACGTTTTAGGGCTTCAGTGGGCTTTCGACACCTTTAAAGTACCTGTCCATATGCATCAGGACGATCAGGAAGTACTGGATATGCTTCAGGCCAGCGGAATGCGATTCGGATTCTCTGTTAATCCTGTAAAAGTAGATATCACTTATATTAATGAAGGTGAAGTCCTTGACCTGGACGGAGAAAAATTTAAAATTTACCATGTTCCGGGACATTCACCGGGAAGTGTGGTTTACCATAATGAAGATCAGAAATTCATGATTTCAGGAGATGTTCTTTTTGAAGGAAGCATCGGAAGAACCGATCTTTACAAAGGAAACCATGAGTTACTGATCGACGGAATCACCAACAAATTATTTATTCTGGATGATGAAACTCAGGTTTTCTCAGGCCACGGTAATCCTACAACGATTGGCTTTGAAAAGCAGTATAATCCGTTTTTCAAATAGTTTCGCGATGCGGAGTTTGAGTGTATTAGGGTTTTAGAGTATATGAGGTATCAAGTCTATGATCTCATGTCTGAAGTCTTGATTCCTGGCTTTTACCTCTCCGTTTTTTTCGACAAAAAATCAAAACCGCCAGAAAAGATTCTGACGGTTTTTTTATGAAGAAAATAAATATAAGTTTAAAAATCGAGTGTGATAGATGCTCTTACGGCTGCTCCCATAATTGGTCGTGCCATAATAGTTCCGTCTCCGGTTGGAGAACCAGCTCTTGGATCGCCTTCTGTAATACCGATTGTATTAAAGATATTAGTTCCATCAACAGCAAAACGGAGTTTTCCCAACTGATAAGAAGTTCCGGCTCCAAATTCGCTGAATGACGGTAAAGTCTGAACATTCAACTGGTCCTGGAAACGTTTTCCATAGTAGTTATAGCTTACATATGTTCTCCACTGTTTGGTAATATTTACAGCTGGTGAAATATTAAAATATACCTTTGGCATTCTTCTTACCACATTTCCTTCCAAAAGACTTCCTTCTTCCAATCCGCTGTATTTTGGATTTTGAATGGTTCCGTTGAAAGTAAGCTCCAACATATTGTTAAACAATCTTGCATATCCTTCCAGCTCCACTCCATAATTTTTGGTATTGGCAAAAGTATTTTCTGAAGTTCCGTTAGAAAACACATCTGTAAATGATAGATTTTTAAGTGTTGAATAAAAAGGGATCACCGCAATATCAAATGTACGGGAGTAATATTTATAACCCAATTCTACCTGATTGGTTAATACCGGTTTTAAAGGCTGGTCCGGATTTGGGGTGGTGAAATAATTATAATATGCCTCTTCATTTGGAGATCTGAATCCGTGAGAGAAACGTGCATAAACAGCATTTTCTTTATTAATTTTATAGTTGGTAGCCAAAGTATAGGAAAGCTTATCAATATCATAACTCCAGTAGTTATATTTGTTTCCTAAAACACTCATGTTATCATCCGCAGTTGTCGTATTGAAACTGTGCGTACCATCAGTAGTTAAGCCAGAATTATTCAGATTGGCCGTTGTGGTATTTACCGAATATCCTTTATAGAAATCACGGCTATAACGAAGTCCCGCATTGATACTTAAATTATCTGTAATGTTATAATCTAAGTTGGCATAAAGATCATTCAAACTTCCCTGAACCTGAGAATCTCTCAACAGGAAAGACATATCTGTAACTCCGTTATACGTTTTAGAATATCCTGTAGAATTTGGAGTAAGGGAAGTATCAACCAGATTAAGAAGTTCCGGCTTATCTGATGCTGTTGCCAGAATATTACTCCAGTTCCAGTTCTGATGCGATTTCCAGTTGGATTTGTAGAAACCTGCAGTTACATTTCCTTTGTCAAATTTATAATTCAACTGTAAGTCGTTCACGAAATTATTCATCTGCTTATCAATAGCCCAGAAGCCTAATTCCTGAACATAAGCAGGGTTTACAATCGCTCCGCTGCTTACTAACGAATATTGATAATTGTTTCCTGTGATTCCATTAGCGTTTGCAAATTGACCCGCTGTGGCAGGACCTCCCGCAGGGAAAATCCCTGTATAATTCATATTGATATTGGTATACCTTGTTTTATTTAAAACAGAGAAATTATTTCCAAGATCATATTTGAATTCGGCCCCTAAAACATCAACTTTCGGATGAATACCATCTTCCAGATTTCTGCTGAAAAAACCGCCTCCCGCCTGAGGAATATTGAGCTGGCTGATGGTTCTGTAACTGTAAGTTCCATAATTAGCATCAAAACCCGAAAATTCTTTCAAATCATTCCCGTTTTGAGTTAAAGGAATCGGAAGGAAAAAAGTATTTCTATCGTCTAATTTTTTGTAATATACTTTAGCATAGCCTTTATCAAAGACATATTTAAGATTCATTCTGATCTGCCCGCCGTTGTTGGCTCTGAAACCTGTCTTTCTGATTCCATTATCCGTTCTGTAGAATCCGCCTACATTAAAGAAAAGTTTATCCTGAACCAATGCACCGCCTACATTCACATCTGTACGCATCAACCCATAAGTACTGGTTTCCAGTTTAGCAGTTCCTTTAAAGTCGTTACTTCCTTCTTTAGTAATAAAGTTGATCAGACCTCCCGGAGAATTGGTTGCATAAATGGAACCCGAACCTCCTCTTAAAGCTTCCAGCCTGCTTACCGAATTATCTACACGGAAAAAATTATCTGCATTGGCAAACTGAAGTGCTCCGTCTTCAAAAACCGGAAGTCCGTCTTCCTGAACCTGCACGAATTCGTAAGCTCCTGCCGAAGGAATACCTCTTGCGAAAAGGTTGTTTCCCACTTCACCTCCTGAAGTTTCCACAGCAAAGCCCGGAACTCTCTGTAAAAGAGCCGCAGCACTGATAGGATTCTGTTTCTGAATCTCTTTGGCCGTAAACGTAGAGATAGCCGTACTGGATTCTATTTTCTTTTTCGGACCGGAGTTTCCGGTAATAACGATCTGGTCTATAGAAGACGTTTTGATGGTGTCCTGAGGGGTTTCCTGAGCATACGCATTGTTAAAGTAAAGCGTAGCGGTGGCAGCCATTAAAAATATCGATCTTTTTTTCATAGCATGATTTTTATATAGTTAGTTTTGTTTTAATTTGAGATAGACCCCATTTGTCCATCCGAATCCATCCTGATTCGGATATTCTCCGCCTCCCGCAATTGTTTCAGTGTCTAACGCGTTGTATTTTTCCATTAATTTTCCGGTGTTGCTGTATACCCTTTCCACATTGTTGCACCAGTTATTCTTTATTTCCTCAGCCAGTTCATAGAAACCGTAATTCTTCATTGCTTTAAAACCTAGCCACTGATAGGGCGCCCATGCATTCGGAAGATCCCATTGCTGGCCGGTTTTTTTTGTAGTGGTCACAAGACCTCCCTGATACAGAAACTTCTCTGCGATATTTTTAGCCACAGATTCTGCCTGTGCCTGATCTGCCAGTCCCAGAAATAATGGATAAAGAGCAGCAATATGTTCAGACGGTGTATTTTTGTGTTTTTTTAAGTGATAATCTTTATAACATTCAGTGTTTTCATCCCAAAAGTAGGTGTTGATCATCTGTCTGCGTCTTGCTGCTCTTTGAGTAAAATAATTTTCTTTTTCTGTCAGATTCAGAAGCGCTGAAGATTTTGCCAGTGTTTTCTCCAAATGCCATAAAAGGCTGTTCAGGTCCACTTCTGCAATATTCAGTGTTTCTATCGTCTGTATATGTTCTCCGTCTGCAAACCATCTGCTGGAAAAATCCCAACCGGATTCGCAGGCACTTCTTATATTTCTGTAAAATTCCTCTCCTGTATTTTCACTGTCCTCAATATCGATCAGATAACTTTCAGGGCGGGGTGCATTTTCTGCGTCATAATAACGGTTCAGAATATCTCCGTCCTTCGTTTTTGCCACTCTTTTCACACTGGATCCATTCTCCAGCCACTCTTCCCCATTCATCCAGAAAGCATATTCTTTCTCTAAAGTATCATGATATTGGGTATAAATTTTCTCGTCATTGCTTGTTTCAAAAAGAAGATCCAGCATCAGCGAAAAATAAGGAGGCTGTGAACGGCTCAGGAAGTGAGTTCTGCTCGCATTAGGAACAAAGCCTACATTCTGAATTAAATAGGAACAGTTCTCCACGATATTCTCCATCATTTCTGTTCTTTCCGAAACCTGCAGTCCTAACATAATAAAGTAGCTGTCCCAATAGAAAAACTCATTAAAACGTCCTCCTGGCACGATATAAGGCTTAGGGAGTTTCAATAAGGTCCCTTTTTCTTCATAAGCAGTACGGGTCAGTTCATCCCAAAGCTTTTCAATATGTTGCCCAATAGGTAACTGACCTTCTCTGTGGATAGAAATTTTTGCTCCCAGAAAATCAAAATTCGCCATTACAAACTCTTTCAGATTAAATCCTTCGTTTCCTTTTTTCTTTTCATATTCCGCATTGATCTCCGAAACAGGAAACATGGGAACGGCATCTGTCATCATCTTCTGATCTTCAAAGA
Organism: Chryseobacterium pyrolae; assembly: GCF_025153485.1. NCBI lineage: Bacteria > Pseudomonadati > Bacteroidota > Flavobacteriia > Flavobacteriales > Weeksellaceae > Chryseobacterium > Chryseobacterium pyrolae. Next base: position 432,985 of record NZ_JANZQH010000003.1, on the reverse strand, counting down.
TCTTTGCTCTCTGTACATCATCAAAAAGAGCCTGGATTTCGTTTATGTAAAGCTGTTTATTCATTGTTATTTCTTAGGATTTATTTTTAATTTATTCATGAAAAAGGCCGAAATGATCAGAAGGGAAAGCGGTATCAGTGAAAGATAAAACGCCTGCTGCCCACTGAATTCCTGAAAGACAAAACCTGTAATCATAGAGCCTATCGTTCCTCCAATTGCCGAGAAAACAACAATTAATCCGGACATAGCACTGTGTAAATATTTTGGAATGGATGCCAGGATCACAGAATTGATACTTGGATAAATCGGTGCCAGCAAACCTCCCATTAAAGGAAATAAATACACCACAAGAGGAGCATTAAACCAGCCTGTTCCTTCATCAATCTTAATATGATGAGTCAATGGCAGAACCAGAATGATACTGATTGCAAAACCGATCACACAGAAAGAAACCACATAGATCCAGCTGAATTTCTTAGAGAAAAAGCCTGATAAAAATCTTCCCAGCGCAAAAGCCCCGGCCAAAACTGCCCCGGCCTGAATACTCATTGAAGTCGGAAGTTTTAAAATTTCTTTGTAAAAAGTAGGAGTCCATGTCTGGAAACTCTGTTCTACCAATACAAATAAAAAGGCACACAAGAGGAAAAACAATACTTTCTTATAGCTGAAAAGACTTATACTATTTTTAAGATCTCCCAGTAAATCGGTTTTCTCGCTTCTGGCTTCACTTTCATTTAATTTTGAAAAGAATAAAAACAAAAATGACAATGCGGAAAGCGTCCCTAGCACCCAATATACGTTCAGCCACTGGGTAGATTTTGGATTATGGTCATCTATGAATAAACTGAAAAGGACATTTCCTGCCAATACCCCAATCATGAAAAATCCTTCCAGAAACCCCATGAAGCTGGAATGTTCCTTATCCGTATTGGTCACAAGACCGATGGAGGTAAAAACTGAGATCTTTATGAGTGCAAATGAAATTCCTACCATTGCGAATAGCAATTTAAAAAACCAGAAATCATTGGCAAAAGGCATCACAAAACACATACAGCTCACCAGGAAAAGGGCAATAAGCATTGAATTCCTGATCCCGATCTTAGGTAGAAATGAAGCCAGAATAAATGAACATATTGCGATTGGAAGATCCTTAAACCCTTCCAGAATACTGGCTGAAGATTTTGAAATTCCAAAGTTCTGCTGTACCTGCAGAATAACGGTTCCCACGGAATTCAAAAGAATCGCGAAAACAAAATAATTTAAAAATAATACAGCTTTAATATTGAAATTTTTCATGGAGATCATTTCTTGTCGGCTAAGATAGAAGCATTTCACTTAACATTAATTTAACACAATAAATCAATATTTGAACTATATTAATATAATTAGTATTTTTATTGATTAAATATGATTAATTAGATGAAAGTCAGTTTTGAAAGAATAATCCCCAGCGAAAAGAGCTCCTTCCGTACCCTGCACAACAATTCGCCCATCAGCGAATTCAAATGGCAGTATCATTATCATCCGGAAATCGAGTTGGTTTGTGTCACTTCCGGGAACGGCACCCGCCATGTTGGCTATCACAAAAGCAATTATACCAACGGCGATCTGGTTTTAATCGGTTCCAATATTCCCCATTCGGGATTTGGATTAAATTCAACAGATCCACATGAGGAAATTGTGCTTCAGTTCAGAGAAGATATTCTCCAGTTTCCGGAACAGGAAGTGGAAGCAAGATCTATTAAAAATTTGCTGGAGCTTTCTAAATATGGGATCCACTTTCCCCATAAAATCAAAAAAGTAATGCTCCCCAAGCTGAAACTGATGCTGGAATCGGAAGGCTATAAAAGATATTTACTATTGCTTGATATTCTATTTGAACTTTCAAAATATAAGGATTATGATCTTTTGAACAAGGAAATTATGCCATATACCATTATTTCAAAAAATAAAACAAGACTGGAAAATATCTTTACTTATGTAGAGCACAATTACGATAAAGAAATCAATATTGAAGAGGTAGCCAAACTGGCCAATCTGACACTGCCAGCTTTCTGTAATTTCTTTAAAAAAGCGACCCAGATCACCTTTACAGAATTTGTGAACCGGTATCGCATCAATAAAGCCTGTCTGCTGATGGCTCAGGATAAAAGCATCTCAGAATGCAGTTATAGCTGCGGGTTTAATAATGTGACTTACTTCAACCGGATGTTTAAGAAGTATACGGAAAAGACACCTTCTGAGTTTATCAAAAACTATTCTCATAATAAAGTGAGTGTAGATTTGAAAGTTGAGAATGAGGTTAAGTTTAAAGCCAGCTTTTAATTTTTTTATCCCTGGCAAGATTTTAAATCTTACTAGGGGTAAAAAAAGCTGCTCTTAAAAAGAACAGCTTTATACTTATATATATGATGGTTAAAAATTTCAACCATTTACAGCATTACTTCCATTTGATATTGCATCCCATGCTTGGTTTCTGAATCTCTTCCTGAGGTTCTCCTAACAAAAGATTTTCAAAAGCAATGATCAGATCTTCTCCGGTTACGTCTTTGTTGTTCCCAGGTCTTGAATCATCCATTTGTCCTCTATAGATAAGGTCTAATTTATCATCAAAGAAATAGAAATCCGGTGTGCAGGCTGCATCATAAGCTTTTGCTACGGCCTGGCTTTCGTCATACAGATATGGAAAATCAAAATTTCTTTCGATTTGGAATTCTATCATTTTTTCCGGAGCATCAGCCGGATATTTTTCTACATTATTAGCATTGATCGCAATGAATTCAATTCCTTTTTCATTGTAGTCTTCATACAGTTCGTTGATCTTATCGATCACGTGAAGAACAAACGGACAATGGTTGCACATAAAGATCACCAGTGTTCCTTTCTCTCCTTTCAGTTCGTCAAGAGATTGGATCTCATTAGTTTTTGAAGGGTTCGGAAGCTCGAAAAACGGAGCTTTAGTTCCTAGGGCCAACATATTTGAGGGAGTATTCATATCCTATATTTTCTTTAATGGCAAATATAAAGTTTCTTTTTCATACAAGCCAATCTGCGGATTTATAAACTTGCGTTAAATGTTAATTATCAAATATTATTTGGAAGTTATGACTAAAAGTTTGTAGTTTTGCTAACACCGTTAGTAAATAAATATCATGGGCCTACATGAACGTCGTCAAAGAGAGAAAGAATCCATCCGTGCAAATATTTTGCAGGCGGCTTTCGGTTTGGCTAAAACAGAGGGCTGGGCTTCATTGTCAATGCGTAAGATTGCAGATGCCATTGAGTACAGTGCTCCTGTAGTCTATGATTATTTTGAAAACAAAGAAGCGATCTTGTATGAAATTTCTATAAACGGCTTTCACTGCCTTCATATAGAATTATTAAAAGCTCAGAGCAAATTTGAAACTCCCGAAGAGCAGCTTATTGCTATAGTAGATGCTTACTGGAATTTTGCTTTTAAAAATAAAGAATACTATCAACTGATGTTCGGTTTGGGAATGCAGTGCAGCGGTAAAGGCCAGATGAAAGAAGAATTTTCATCATTTCAGGACCTGATCTATGAATGTACCTACAACATTATTAAGAAGAACGGATCTAATCCCGACAATGCCTGTCATATGTCTCACGCCTTATTTTCGGCGGTGCACGGTCTGATCTCTATTATGATGATGCGAAATTCTGATATTCCTTCCACGATGAATAAAACGACTCTGGACGAAACCGTTTCAGCTTTCGTTAAGTCTTTGTAAATTTTTTTTGAACTTAAAATTAACAGCGTTAGGAAAAATAACATCGGATATCAGTTAAAGATTCATTTAAAAAATTAAAAAAAGTACCAATGGAAACTATTATTTAAAATTGCAGGAGGCTTTTATCATAAAGCTTAACACTGTTAGATAAATTAACACACACTTAATATACCTCATCTTAAAGACAAACCAACATTAAAAAAAACAGACAGCTACTATGAAAATGACGATCTGACTCGTTTATTAAAAATTCTGGAATTTTTTTTGAACTAATTATTAACACCGTTAGGAAAAATAACAGAAATTATTTAAAAGAACACTATTACTTAAATCTAACACTTCATTAAAAAAATTAAACCAACAATGAAAATACCTGGAAAAATAAGGTTTATCGTACTTATATCAAGTATTATCCTTTTGCAGAACTGTACCCAAGCAGCAGAAGGTTCCAATGCAGCACCGCCTGCTCCGGAACTTCCGGTTTACACCGTGATCACCTCTCCAGCTACAACATATCAGGAATTCCCTACCGCACTGGAAGGTAAAAACAATGTAGAAATCAGATCTCAGGTAGATGGATACCTGGACAGGATCTACGTTGAAGAAGGCGCTTACGTAAGAGCCGGACAGCCTTTATTTAAAATAGATTCAAGAGCATATGGCGAGCAAATGAATATGGCTCAGGCCAATTTACAGGTTGCCAATGCCAATATTCAAAAAGCTAAAGTAGAAGTTGACAGACTTCAGCCATTGGTAGCTGCGAAAGTAGTTTCCGATGTACAGATGAAAACGGCAAAAGCAAACTATGCAGCCGCAGTAGCCGCAGCATCACAGGCACAAGCTTCCGTAGGTGGTGCCAGAATCAATGTAGGATTTACCACCATCACAGCACCGGTAAGCGGATACATCGGAAGAATTCCTTACAAAAAAGGAAGCCTGATTTCAAGAACAGATCCAAGCCCATTGACACTATTATCGGATATCAGCGAAATTTATGCTTACTTCTCTTTAAGTGAACTGGATTTTATTGCGTTTCAGAACAAATATCCCGGAGCAACTTTAGATGAAAAGCTGAAGAATATGCCAATGGTAGACCTGGTGATCGCAGACAACAGTACTTACCCTGAAAAAGGAAAAATGAGTATTGTAGACGGACAGTTTGATAAAACTACCGGAGCCATCACCGTTCGTGCCGTTTTCCCTAATACCAAAGGTTCTTTAAGAACAGGAAATACAGGAAGAGTGCGTATGCCTCAGATGCTTTCCAATGTTCTGGTCGTTCCACAGGAATCTACTTTTGAAATTCAGGATAAAACCTATGTCTATATTTTAGGTAAAGACAACAAAGTAACCAGCAAACCGATTAAAATCTCAGGAAAAACCGAAAGCTATTACTTTGTTTCTGAAGGACTTTCTCCCGGAGAGAAAATCGTATACACCGGAATCGGAAACTTAAAGGACGGAGCTTCTATCAAGCCAAAAGCGATCTCATCGGACAGCCTATTGAGAGCTAAACCTTTGTCATCTATTCCGAATATAGAAGACTTAAAAAAATAAACTTCTTATGTTAAAACAATTTATAGAAAGACCGGTACTTTCAACGGTCATCTCCATTATACTGCTATTGCTGGGAGCCCTTTCGGTTTTCAACCTGCCGATTACGCTATTTCCGGATATTGCACCACCAAGCGTTCAGGTAACCGCTTTTTATCCGGGTGCGAACGCAGAAGTTGTAGCCCGCTCTGTTGCTGTTCCTATTGAAGAAGCAGTGAATGGAGTTGAGAACATGACTTACATGACCTCCAACTCAAGTAACGACGGTACCATGACCCTGAGTGTATTTTTCAAACAGGGCTCAGATGCGGATAATGCTGCAGTAAATGTTCAGAACCGTGTATCTAAAGCTATGAGCCAGCTTCCTCAGGAGGTAGTTCAGGCCGGAATCTCCACGCAGAAAGTACAGAACAGTATGATCATGTTTATGGGATTGTCAAGTGATGATCCTAAGCAATACGACGAACTGTTTCTTCAAAACTATCTTAAAATCAACATCATTCCTCAGATACAGCGTATTCCCGGTGTTGCTCAGGCTCAGGTTTTCGGAACGAGGGATTACTCGATGAGAATTTGGTTAAAGCCAGATCGATTAGCTGCTAATAATCTTTCTCCACAGGAAGTGATGGCTGCTATCAAAGATCATAATCTTGAAGCTGCACCAGGACGTCTTGGGCAGGGAAGTAAGGAAACTTACGAATATATTTTAAAGTATAAAGGTAAATTAAGCAAAAACGAGGACTACGAAAACATTGCTATTAAAGCCAATAATGACGGTTCATTTTTAAGGTTAAAAGATGTAGCAAGAGTAGAATTCGGTTCCTATACGTATACAGCAGCCAACAGAGTGGACGGTAAACCTGTAGCAGGTTTCGCTATTCTTCAAACTGCAGGTTCCAATGCAAATGAAATTCTTACCGAAATTGAAAAGCAGGTAGATCAGTTTTCGACCACGCTTCCCAAAGGAGTAAAGCCCATCATTATGTACAACTCCAAAGACTTCCTTGATGCTTCTATTCATCAGGTCGTTGAAACTTTGGTGATTGCATTCATCCTGGTATTTATTGTAGTATACATTTTCCTTCAGGATTTCAGATCTACATTAATTCCCGCGATTGCAGTTCCGGTTGCCATTATCGGTACCTTTTTCTTCCTGCAATTATTTGGATTCAGTATCAATATGTTGACCTTGTTCGCCTTGGTACTCGCCATCGGTATTGTGGTGGATGATGCCATCGTTGTGGTAGAGGCTGTCCATTCCAAAATGGAACAGACTGGAATGCCGGTGGAGCAAGCCACGACCAACTCTATGAGTGAAATTTCCGGCGCGATCATTTCCATTACTTTGGTGATGTGTGCCGTATTTATTCCGGTTGGTTTCATGCAGGGTCCTGCGGGGGTTTTCTACAGACAGTTTGCCTTTACATTGGTAATCGCTATCATGATCTCAGCAGTCAATGCATTAACATTAAGCCCGGCTCTTTGTGCATTACTATTAAATGATCCTCAGGGAGAACATGGTGAGCACAATCATAAAAAAGGTTTTGGAGCGAAGTTTTTCAACGCGTTCAATGTGGCCTTTAGTAATATGACCAAAAAGTACATTTACAGCCTTAAGTTTTTAATTAAAAACAAATGGGTTGCCGTAGGAGGTTTAGCTATTATTATTGCTGCAAGTGTTTTCCTGATCAATAAAGCTCCTACAGGATTTATTCCAACGGAAGACCAGGGATTTGTTTTGTATGCCGTAAATACGCCTCCGGGAAGTTCACTGGACAGAACCAACAGAGCTACTGAACAGATTGATAAAATTGTCAATGCTGAAAAAGCGATGAAGCACCTTTGGGTAGCAGATGGAATGAACTTTATCAGTAATGCCAACGCTTCTCCTTATTCTGCAGGTTTCATTAAGCTTAAAGATTATGAAGACCGTGGCGAAATGAAAGATCCTGATCAAATTGCAGCAGCATTGACGGGAAAAGTGTCACAAGTGAAAGATGCCAACGCATTCTTCTTCAACTTCCCTACTGTACAAGGTTTTGGTAACGTTTCCGGTTTTGAATTTATGCTTCAGGATAAAACCAACGGTTCTTTTGAACAGTTAGGAACAACCACTCAAGCCTTCATCGGAGAATTGATGAAACGTCCGGAAATTGCATTCGCCTTTACCACGTATGCCGCAGGAAATCCACAGTACACAATAGATGTAGATGCTGATAAAGCGAATCAATTGGGAGTTTCTATTACGGAATTGATGCAGACTATGCAGATCTATTACGGAAGTAGTTTCGTTTCAGATTTCAACAGATTTGGAAAATATTACAGAGTAATGGCTCAGGCGGATATTCCTTATCGTACCGATGCGAATTCTCTGGAAGGAATTTATGTTAAAAATAAATCAGGTGAAATGGTTCCTGTAAAGACTTTGGTTACTTTGCAAAGAACTTTCGGACCTGAAACAGTGACGAGAAATAACCTGTTCAACGCGGTAACCATTAACGGAACTCCCAAACCTGGTTACAGTACCGGAGATGCCATTAAAGCCGTAGAAGAAGTAGCTCAGAAATCATTACCAAGAGGATATGGATATGAATGGACGGGAATTACCCGTGAGGAAATCAAGACAGGTGGACAAACTGCATTTGTATTCTTCTTAAGTATACTATTTGTGTATTTCTTATTGGCCGCTCAGTATGAAAGTTACATTCTTCCTTTTGCTGTTATTCTGACAGTTCCTACAGGGATTTTTGGAGTATTTGCTTTCACGGGGTTAGCTGGAATTGACAATAATATTTACGTTCAGGTTGGTTTGATCATGCTTGTAGGACTCTTGGCCAAAAATGCGATTCTGATTGTGGAATTTGCTGTGCAGCGAAGAAAAGCAGGAAAAACATTGATTGAGTCCGCTCTTCAGGCTTCAAGATTACGTTTGAGACCAATTCTGATGACATCATTTGCCTTCATCATCGGGATGCTTCCACTGGTTTGGAGCCAGGGAGCTGCGGCAAAAGGTAACCATTCCATCGGTATCAGTACCGTAGGAGGAATGTTTACAGGTGTGGTATTCGGGATTTTCATCATTCCGGTAATGTACGTGATCTTCCAGTACCTGCATGAAAAAATGCCAAGCAGAAAAAAGAAAAGACTTCTGAAAAAACAGCAGGAAGAACTTCTGGCTACTGCTCACTAATATATATGATATACAAAACTTTGAGATATTAAAACCATATTTTTTATAACCATTAAGGTTTTTATTAAGAGATTAAGAATATTAAGATGAGCTCCGCTTTAAGTGATGTGGACTTAAAAATCATTTGATTTTCTTAACTAAGCTTAATTCCTTCAATATTCTTAATGGTTCAATAAAAGCAAAACAATTTCTTCTACTAAAGACATGTTTGTTTTTCAACAAATCTCAAAGTTTTGTTTTCAATTAAAAGTCTATTTAAAACTATGAAAAGAATTAAGAATTTTATTCTAACCCTTATATTAGCTTTAGGCGCGGTCTCATGTGTGTCCAAACTGGCATACACAGAGCCGGACCTCCAGCTTCCGGAAAAATTCCAGTACACAGCTACTGCTGATACAGCAAGCATTGCCAACCTGGAATGGAAACAGTTTTTCAGCGATCCTATTTTACAGGGATTGATTGAAAAAGGAATTAAAAATAACTATGATCTTCAGATTGCTTTGAAACAGGTGGCTTCTTCACAGGAAAAACTCAAACAGGCAAAATATCTTCAATATCCTGATGTAGGCTTTGGTGTTTCGGCGCAAATTTCAAAACCTTCAGAAAACAGTATGAACGGGAAAAGCTTAAATTCTTTTTTAGGTCAGAACCATGTTGAAGATTATAATGCAGCATTCAACCTTTCATGGGAAGCTGATATCTGGGGGAAGATCAAAAACCAGCAGGAAGTGTCAAGAATGCAGTATCTGCAAACGTATGAAGCTACAAAAGCGGTACAGACACAGGTGGTTGCAGCTATCGCCCAGGGATATTATAATTTACTGATGCTTGATAAGCAGATGCAGATTGCCCAATCAAATCTGGAATTAAGCAATAATACCCTTTCTATTACTGAAAAAATGTGGCAAAGCGGTGATACCACTTCTTTAGGTGTTCAGCAGGCTACTGCTCAGAAACAGTCTACAGAACTTCTGATCACTCAGTTGGAACAAAATATTGCCATTCAGGAAAATGCTTTGAGTATTCTTGTGGGTGAAAATCCAAATAAAGTCAACAGAACGATTGAAATGTCTGACACTTCTCTTCCTCAGAATATTTCAGCAGGACTTCCTGCAGCGATGGTAAGCCGTCGTCCGGATGTGCGTCAGCAGGAACTGGTTCTCTTGGAGTCCAATTCAATGGTGGGAATTGCTCAGGCTAATATGTATCCTGCCTTGAAAATCACAGCAAACGGCGGTGTGAATTCATTTAAAATTGATAACTGGTTTCAGATTCCGGCATCTTTGTTCGGATCTGTATTAGGAGGAATCACCCAGCCTATTTTCCAGAAAAGACAATTGAAAACGGATCTGAATGTGGCAAAAATCCAAAGAGAGAAAAACGTATTGGCTTTTCGCCAATCTGTTTTAAATGCAGTGGGTGAGGTTTCCGATGCTTTGGTATCTAACGAAAGCCTGAAAGTTCAGGAACAGAAAGCAACAGAGCAGGTTACAACGTTAAAAAACGGAATAAAAAGTGCAGAAATGCTTTACAAGGGCGGTATGGCCAATTATCTGGAAGTGATTACAGCTCAGGGAAATTCTCTGCAGGCTGAACTGAATCTTGCGTCTGTAAAAAGACAGAGACTAAGCAGCATTGTGGATCTTTACAGAGCTCTTGGTGGCGGTTGGAAGTAGTCAATTTAATTATATTGTTTTTGGTGCGGTCTCTGGTTCAGGGACCGCATTTTTTAACGCAAAGGCTTACTGTGTAAACGTGTTATTTTGAGATTTGCAAAGATTACGGCAGAGCCGTTGTTTAAGCGACCTGATATACGCCAGCTTAGTCGAATCAATTGAAATTGATTCTCTCTTTGCTCTTTTAAATATATACTATAATAATTAAACTTTGCGTTAAAAATTCTCTGAATTAGCACTTACAAATTCCTGTTTTAAACCATTAAGTTCATTGAAGCAATTAAGTTTAGTTAAGAAAATCAATGGATTTTTTAAGCCGATACTACTTAAAGCGAAGCTCAACTTAATATTCTTAACAACTTAAATTCCTCTTAATGGTTCAAAAAAAATTGAAAACTCAGAACTCAGTTAAAAACTTATTTTAAAACTGTCCAGATAACCATTCCAGCAAGTCTTCGAAGTCTTTTTTTGCATACCCCAATGGCAAATAATGAATATCATCCGCTTTTCTATACCACGTCAACTGACGCTTGGCATATCTTCGGCTGTTTTTTTTGATCTCGGAAACGGCAAACTCCAGATCCCATTCTCCATCAAAATATTTGAATAATTCTGCATATCCAACCGTTTTCAAAGCGGTCAGATCTTTAAATTCCTCCAGACCTTCCGCTTCTGCCAAAAGCCCTTTTTCCATCATGATGTCTACCCTTTTGTTAATTCTGTCATACAGATCTTCTCTGGGCGCTTCAATTCCTATCCGGATCACGTTGAAATCTCTGGAATCCTGTGAAACAGCAATCTGTTCGGAATATTTTTTATTGGTCTGCCAGATCACATCAATAGCCCGTAAAAGTCTTCTGTGATTGTGAAAATCTACCACTTCGAAATACTCGGGATCGAGCTCTTTAAGAATCTGCTGAAGTTTTTCGATTCCATCGGTATCAAGGATTTCCTGTAATTTTTTCTGATTATCTTCATCAGCTTCAGGCAGATCATTCAAACCTTCAATAACTGCTTTTTCATACATCATACTTCCACCTACCAAAATGACGGTGTCATGATTGACAAAAAGTTCATTGAGTTTTTTTAAAGCATCTTCCTCATACTGACCGATAGAATAGTATTCTTTAACTGAAAGATTCCCAATAAAATGATGAGGTGCCTGCGCCAGTTCTTCTTCCGATGGCGATGCCGTCCCTATTTTCATTTCTTTAAAAAACTGACGGGAATCGCAGGAAACAATTTCGGTATTGAAATGGTTGGCCAGATCAATTGCAAGTCTCGTTTTGCCTATTCCAGTGGGTCCTACAACAGAAATCAAATTTTTCATATGTAGTTTATCTATTTGTTTTTTAAAGGTCATATGGAATCTAAAATCTTCATCATTAATTGTGGTTTCCAAATCACTGCGATTTCACAGTGCTAATTTAAATGTTTATCTTTGTACAACAATAAAAAACTATGATTTTATCAATGACCGGATTCGGCAGAGCCGAAGGTGTTTTTGAAGGTAAAAAGATTTCAATAGATATTAAATCATTGAACAGCAAAAGCTTTGATTTAAATATCAAAGTTCCTTTACGTTATAAAGAAAAGGAATTTGAAATCAGAAAAATCCTTAACGACAGAATTATCCGTGGAAAGGTAGACTGCTACATCAATTTGGAGAACCTTGAGGAGACTAATGATGTGAAGATCAATAGAAGCTTAATTGATTCTTATATGAATGAACTTCGCAACATCGCTTCTGACGGACCAGACTTTGAATACCTGAAAATGGCAGTAAGACTTCCTGATGCTATTACTTCAAGACCTGACGAACTTACGGAAGGTGAATGGGAGTCTTTGGCAAAGATCGTTCACGCTGCTGTGGATCGTTTTATGGAATTCCGAAAGACAGAAGGAGGTATCTTACACGAAGAACTGGCCAGAAATATTCAGAATATTGATAAATACCTGTCTGAAGTTATTCCTTTTGAAGAGGAAAGAATCATTGCTGTAAAAGAACGTTATCAGAAATCTTTAAAAGAATTTGAAAATGTAGACGAAACCCGTTTCTATCAGGAAATGGCTTATTTTACAGAGAAACTGGATATTGCAGAAGAAAAAGTAAGACTTACACAGCATTTGAAATACTACCAAGAAGTAATGGACAATGAAGATTTCAACGGGAAAAAACTTGGTTTTATTTCTCAGGAGATCGGAAGAGAGATCAATACTTTAGGTTCAAAAGCCAATCATGCAGAAATCCAGAAACTGGTAGTCATGATGAAAGATGATTTGGAAAAAATTAAAGAACAAACGTTAAACGTATTATAGACCATAGACCTATAGACAAGAGAGTAGAGAAGTTTGTTCTCGTATCTCTAATCTAAAAATCTCTAATCTAAATGAATAAAGTTATCATATTTTCAGCACCGTCGGGGAGCGGAAAAACTACATTAGTAAAACATTCTCTGGAAACATTTCCTGAACTGGCATTTTCTATCTCATGTACTACAAGACAGCCGAGAGGAAGTGAGGCTCATGCCGTGGATTATCATTTTTTGAGTCCTGACGAATTCAGACAGAAAATATCGGAAGATGCTTTTGTAGAATATGAAGAAGTGTATACTGACAAATATTACGGAACTTTAAAATCGGAAGTGGAAAAGATCTGGTACAACGGAAAAGTGGTCATTTTTGATGTGGATGTAAAAGGAGGAATTTCTTTAAAAAAATATTTTGGAGAAAAAGCCCTGTCCATTTTCATTGAACCGCCTTCCATCGAAGAATTGGAACGAAGATTGATTTCCAGAAACACAGATGATGCAGAAACCATCAAAACCCGAGTAGCAAAGGCAGGAGAAGAAATGACCTTTGCGAAAGAGTTTGACAGGATCGTCATTAATAACGATCTTGACGAAGCAAAAATAGAAATAGAAAGTTTAATAAAAAAATTTATAGAAAGAAACTAGATGCTAGAAGTTAGAAGTTAGTTGTGCCGATATACCCATTGAAGTCACAAAAAAACTCTAAATTTTAATTTCTAATCTCTAACTTCTATAATAAAAAAATTGAGGTTGATATGAGTACCGAAACATTAGAAAAAGCTAAATCTGCCATTCCTGTAAGAGGATTTTTGGATATAAAAGATATAGCAATCCCTCAAGGCGAAGAATTGGTGAAAGCTATTCTGAAACTTAAAGAAGAAAAAAATGCAGTGATCCTTGCCCATTATTACCAGCCGGGAGAAATCCAGGATATCGCAGACTTCCTGGGAGATTCTTTACAGCTGGCCAGACAGGCCAAAGACACCAATGCAGACATGATCGTATTCTGCGGAGTACATTTCATGGCAGAAGCTGCCAAAATTCTGAACCCGACTAAAAAAGTAGTTCTTCCCGATACGATGGCAGGATGCTCTCTGGCAGACGGATGTTCAGGAGAAGGTCTGAGAAAAATGCGTGAACAGCATCCTAATGCTCTCATCGCTACTTACATCAACTGTAATGCTGAAACGAAAGCAGAAAGTGACATCATCGTAACCAGCTCAAATGCTGAAACCGTGATTGAAGCCCTGCCGAAAGACCGACCAATCATCTTTGCACCGGATAAAAATCTAGGAAGATATCTATCTAAAAAAACCGGCCGTGATATGATACTTTGGGATGGAAGCTGCATCGTACATGAAGCTTTTTCTATGGAAAGAATTGCCCAACAGTTGGCAGACAATCCTGATGCGAAAATGATTGCACATCCTGAAAGTGAAGAAGCCGTATTAAAACTGGCTCACTTCATTGGTTCTACTTCTGCCCTGCTGAATTTTGTAGAAAAAGATGACTGTCAGAAATTCATTATCGCCACTGAGGAAGGAATTCTTCATGAAATGAGAAAACGTGCTCCACACAAAGAACTGATTCCTGCTCTGGTTTTTGACGAAAGCTGTAACTGTTCAGAATGTTTCTATATGAAACGTAATACCATGGAGAAATTATACTTATGCATGAAATACGAACTTCCGGAAATTCTTATCGACGAAGAGCTTCGTTTAAGAGCTTTGAAACCGATCGAGGCAATGCTGGATCTTTCGAAAAGCATCAAATAATTAAATAATAATAAAAGAGGTACTGCTTTGCTACATAAATATTTAGAAAACAGTACCTCTTTTTTTTATGGTTCTATATTTACACACTCCATACTTACAAGGACACACATTTTACAATAGTCTGGAAGTCCCTGATAAGCTGAACATGGATACTGAAACTGAGGGCCATCTCCAAATGTAGCATGCTGAGGACATCCCGAACATCTTGATGGACCCGCTGCTCCGTTTACTTTCTCTAACTCTTTTCTGTTTAATTTTTTTAAATTTTTCATAATAATTTTAATTTTTGAGCTTTAAATATAACTATTTTATCCCACACATTTGAATTATTAGCTAAATATTTCTTTACAACGTGATATATTTAGTTAATAAAATACTAAAAATAAATACATTGTAATAGTGTAAAAAAAGCACTGTGAGAACAGTACTTTTTTTATATTTAAGGTTCAAACCAAAATCTTTACATATGAAAAATTTAAAAAAATTAGACAAAGAATGTCTAAAAAGTATCAATGGCGGAACATCAAGGGAATGTGACACTTATTGTAAACCCGATGAAGTATGCATTCCGGGAGTATGTGGTAGTCCGCCAAAATGTTTAGCCACTTCTTAAAAAGTTGATGGATTAATCAATCTAGTATTGAAAAAGGTTGTCTCAAAGCAAAGAGGCATCCTTTTTTAATTTACTGAAGAAGAGCATATATCTTACAAAACCTTAAACTTACAAACAATAGATCCATCAAAAATTAGAAATAGAGACACCTAAATAAAATAACTCGGGCAACTATTTTCTGATAGCTGTGTCAAAGGATAAAGGAAGCAATGGAAAATTTATAGATACTTTCAGAAAAGATATAGAAACGGGAAAGAGTACACATCAAATAGCTTTAAAAAATTGATTAAATAAGATAAAAAAAGCACTGTTTTCACACAGTGCTTTTTTTATAATGGTCCAGAACAAAGATAGTCTACCTTGACCCGTAATTTACAACAGGCAGGCAAAGCATTAAAATCATCACATGATTTTGGATAATCCGGTCCCGGTCCATAAGGTCCCGGAGGACAGTTTTCATAACAGACATTTCCTCCGTTAACCGATTTCAGATTTCCTCTGTTTAACTTTTTCAGATTTTTCATATTAATTTATTTGGTTCATAAATATAGCATTTTAAACCTAAATCATGAAAAATAAACCATAAAGAATAGAAGATACTTTAATTAATTACAGCATTGGCGCATAGCAGGTACCACCAGGTTTTCTCCAGCAGCCCCAGGCACCGCCGCCACGGAAACAGACATATGCAGCACCACCACATGCTTCAATCTGCAATTCGGTAAATCCGCCACTGAGTTTACTTTTTTCTTCTCTGGAAAGCTTTTTTAAATTTTTCATATTAATTTTATTTTGGTTCATAAATATAGCAAATACTTCGACTCTAAATAAAAGCAATTACTCATAATCCAATATTACCGATTGTCATATTACCTTAATGCTGTCCACATGGATCTCCAGAGCATACACATTCTAAAAAGTACTGATTTTTACAGCAATTTGATAATGTCTGATAGGCTGCACACGAACGAACACCATAACTTGGACCATAACCTGTTCCGGGAGGATAAGGACAGCCTCCCGGGCATGCTCCTCCATTAATTGTTTTCAATTTTGCTCTTGATAATTTTTTCATAATATTCTGAGTTTAGGTTATTATTAACACTAATTTTTTACATTTTATTGATATGCTAAACAAATATGGAGTCTACATATTTTAAAACCAAACCAGAATTAACAGGTGTAGCTGAATATTGAGTAAGTGGTTCATTTTGAAAGATTACTGTAATCATCAAAAAAAGACCGCCTTTACAGACAGTTCTTATCATTTCTCTTTTCCCCTGATTATTGAAAACACACCGAGCTAACGATCACGCAGGTACTGCAACGTAACGGAACAATTTCAAAGTAATCCTCGCATGAATAGGTATAGCCTGCTGCAGAACCACCAGGGCCAAATCCGCCCTTAGGGCAAGTATTACAATTAGCAGCAGCTCCATTAATCATTCCTAAATGTTTTCGGGTCATTTTCTTTAAATTTTTCGTGCTTATTTTATTTTAGCGTCTAAATATAGCCGTTCTACAATAAAAAGCAAAGCTTTCAGTTAAAATATATCTATTAATTGTGAATTAAATATTACAAATATAAACTCATAATTAATTTTGCTACCTCGAAATAATTTGTACATTTGTCTCGTAAAGAATGAACTTTCTAAGAAACATATCAGATATTTCTACACCGGAATTACTTATTTCGGGGCTATCTTCTGTTTCTACATCAACGATTACAACTACAACAACTACCCCGTAGCGGGGTACATTTTCACATATCATTTCCTGCACCCGCACTCTTTTTTTTAAAGAGCAGCAATTTCGTTTTACCCAACCTCAAATACATATTGGATGAAAATCTTAAAATTCGGCGGTACATCTGTCGCCAACGCCCGGAATATCCTTCTGGCAGAACATATTGTTAAAAAAGAATCTTTACATAGCAGGATTATTGTTGTAGTTTCGGCCCTTCATGGGATTACCGACACCCTTATAAAAGCTGCAGAGTATGCCTCTGCTAAAGACGAAAATTACATTCCAATCATCAAAGATCTCGAAGAACAGCATCTGGATCTCGTCAAAGAACTGATCCCTGTTTTAGACCAGAGTTCATGGCTAAGCTTTGTTAAAAAACATTTCAACGATATGGAAGATATCTACAGTGGAATCTACGTATTGGGAGAATTTACGGATAAGATCAGAGATAGAATCACCTCGTATGGCGAATTTCTTTCGTCAAACCTTATCGCAGCCAGACTTCAGTACGAAGGACTAGATTGCATCTGGATGAATGCAGCTGAACTTATCAGAACAGACAGCAGTTTCACCCATGCGAAAGTAGATTTTGAAATCACTGAAGACAATTTAAAAAACTATGTTGCCAATCATCAAAACCAGATCATTGTCGCGCCTGGTTTTATTGCCAAAGATCAGAATGGCAGTATGACAACATTGGGAAGAGGCGGTTCTGATTATACAGCCGCTATTATTGCAGCCGCTGTCTCTGCTGAAGAGCTCCAGATCTGGACTGATGTAAGCGGTATGATGACTGCAGATCCGAGATTGGCTTCCCATGCTAAACCTATTCCTGAGATTTCTTATCATGAAGCAATGGAACTTTCCCATTTTGGGGCTAAAGTTCTTTATCCCCCATCCATACAGCCTGTGATGGCAAAAAACATTGACCTTAAGATTAAAAACACTTTTGATCCGGAGGCACATGGAACTTTGGTTTCCCATAAGCTGAATAAGTCTGCAGACAAAAAGCAACAGGCAGCAGCAGGAGTTTCCAATATGAGCCATATTGCACTTCTTACTTTGGAAGGCAGTGGAATGGTAGGCATTCCGGGAATTTCGGCAAAGCTGTTTCAATGTTTAAGCTTTGAAAAAATAAATGTCATTCTTATTACCCAGGGTTCATCGGAACATTCCATTACCATAGCTGTTAATGAAAAAGAGGTGTTTCATGCAGAGAATGTAGTGAATTCTACTTTCCAAGATGATATACAACTCCAGAGAATGGCCCCGGTAAAAATAGAAACCGGACTATCCATTGTTGCGCTCGTAGGAGAAAACATGAAGAACAGAAGTGGCATCAGTGCAAAAATGTTCGGGTGTTTGGGAAATAACGGCATCAATATCAGAGCTATTGCCCAGGGATCTTCAGAAAGAAATATCAGCATTGTTATTTCTGAAAAAGATACCAGAAAAGCGGTCAATATACTTCATGAGGAATTCTTTGAATCAGAAATCAAGCAGGTCCATCTGTATCTCTGCGGAACCGGAAATGTAGGTTCAAAGCTTGTTCAGCAGATTTATGATCAAAATGGTTATCTGCAGGAAAATCATTTGATCAATTTACGGATTGCGGGTATTTCAAACAGCCGGAAAATGTTTTTCTCCGATAAAGGAATTCCTGAAGACGAGTTCAAAAACTGGAGCGAAAAAGGGATAGAAGCATCACCTCATGGATTTGTAGAAGAAATTATCTCGCGAAATCTCCGGAATTCAGTATTTATTGATGTTACTGCAAGTTCATTGGTGCCGGATGTTTATGAAAGTTTACTGAAAAGAAGCGTCAATATTGTGGCCTGTAATAAAATCGCTGCTTCCTCGGATTTTGAACATTATAAAACTTTAAAAAATACGGCACGAAACCATAATTGTAATTTTCACTTTGAAACCAATGTGGGGGCCGGACTTCCTGTTATTGGAACCATTAATGATCTGATAAAAAGCGGGGATAAAATTACGTCTATCCATGCTGTATTAAGCGGAACATTAAATTTTGTTTTTAATAATTATGATGGAAGCAGAACCTTTTCAGAAGTCGTGGCTCAGGCTCAAAAAGAAGGCTATACAGAACCGGATCCCCGTCTGGACCTTACAGGAACTGACGTAGCCCGCAAGATTTTAATTTTAGCCAGAGAAGCAGGATATGCTCTCCAGTTCGAAGATATTGAAAATGAAAGCTTTCTTCCTGAGGAATGTCTTCAGGGAAGTGTAGAAGACTTTTATGTAAAGCTTACTGAGTATGAAGATCATTTTAAAAGTTTACTGAATCAGGCTCAAAAAGAAGGCAAGATCTTAAAATATACGGCCGCATTTAAAGACGGAAAAGCCAAAGTTGGATTGCAGCATGCCGCTCCGGATAGCGATTTGTACCACCTTTACGGTAAAGATAATATTGTCATCTTCAAAACTTTAAGATATTCCGAACAGCCTCTTGTTGTAAAAGGTGCCGGTGCAGGAGCCGAAGTAACCGCCAGTGGTGTTTTTGCAGATATTATACGCTCCGTTTAAAATAAATAGTATGAAAAAAATAAAAATAAAAGTTCCGGCTACCGTTGCCAATCTGGTTTGCGGATTTGATATTCTGGGAATGGCGATCCATGAGCCCTATGATGAAATGGAACTGAAATTACTGGACACTCCCGAAATCATTATCAAACATGAAGATCATTTCGGACTTCCGGAAGAGCCTTCTCAAAATGTGGCAGGCGTTGTCCTCCAGAATATACAACAACATCTTCAACTGACGAAAGGTTTTGAGGTAACGATCCGCAAACATATAAAACCGGGCAGCGGGCTCGGCTCCAGTGCGGCAAGTGCCGCCGGAGCCGCCTTTGGGGCCAATGCATTATTAGGAAATATTTTATCTAATGAGGAGATGATTCATTTTGCTATGTTTGGGGAAGAACTTGCTTCCGGGGTACGTCATGCAGATAATATTGCTCCGTGTATCTACGGCGGTATCACATTGGTTAAATCCTCCTCTCCTATCGATATTATTCCATTGAGTACTCCAGATCTGTTTGTGGTTGCCGTACATCCGCAGGTTGAAGTCAAGACTTCCGATGCCCGACAAATCCTAAAGAAAAACATTCTTCTGAAAGACGCGGTAGAACAGTGGGGAAATATAGCCGGATTAGTGGCCGGAATCCTTAAAAATGATATCCCTTTGATCGGAAGAAGCCTGAACGATGTGATTATAGAACCCGTAAGGAGCATCTTGATCCCCAAATTTGACGAGATCAAAATGAAAAGTTTAGAAGCTGGTGCTCTTGGAGGTGGAATTTCAGGATCAGGGCCTTCTATTTTCATGCTGGCAGAGGAAAAAGAAACTGCTGAGAGAATTGCACAGCTGATGAAATCTGTTTATGATGAAATTGAGATCGAGAGTTTTGTATATGTATCAAAAATAAATCCTGCGGGAATCGAGATCGTAGAAGAAGATGAATGATGAAAACCAATAAATTAAAAACAATGAAGTATTATAATTTAAAAGATAAACAGGAAACTTTTGATTTCAAAACAGCCACGATAAAAAGTCAGGGCAGCCAAAAAGGCTTATTCTTCCCGGAAAGAATTCATCAGTTTGATGAAGAATTCATCAACAATCTTCATTTGTATTCTGATGAGGAAATTGCTTTCAGATGTATGAAAGATTTTATCGGAGATGAAATTCCGGAGGAAGTATTAAAAAATATTGCTGCCGAGACCATCAGTTTTGAAATTCCTTTAAAAAAAATCAATGAACAGATATCCATTCTGGAACTATTCCATGGACCAACATTGGCATTCAAAGATGTGGGCGCCAGATTTATGAGCCGCTGCCTTTCTTATTTTCTACAGGATCAGCATAAAAAAGTCACTGTGCTCGTGGCCACTTCCGGTGATACGGGCGGAGCTGTTGCCCATGGATTTTATAATGTTCCGGGGATCAATGTCGTGATTCTTTATCCCAAAAACAGGGTGAGTGCAGTTCAGGAAAAACAGCTTACTGCACTTGGTGGAAATATCTCAGCCTTAGAAGTCAATGGGAATTTCGATGACTGTCAGAGTCTTGTCAAGCAAGCTTTTTCGGATGAAAGTATTAATTCTGAACTGTTTTTGACTTCAGCCAATTCGATTAATATTGCCAGATGGCTTCCGCAGCAGATCTATTATGTATTAGCTCTAAAACAATGGCAAAAGCATGAACATGAAAATCCTGTCATCTGTGTTCCAAGTGGGAATTTCGGGAATATCTGCGCGGGACTTCTAACGTATTTCCGGGGGCTTCCTGCGGAACATTTTATTGCTGCCTGTAATGAAAATGATGTGGTTCCTGATTATTTAAAAACCAATCATTATCAACCTAAGAAAGCCTTAGCAACTTTATCCAATGCAATGGATGTTGGGGATCCCAGCAATTTTACGAGAATCATGGAACTTTTCGGACATCAGTTTGATACGCTTAAGAATATGATCACCGGCTATTCAATAGATGATGAATCTACGCTGCAAACGATTAAAGAAGTTCATGAGAAATACGGATATATTCTGGACCCTCACAGTGCTGTAGCTTTTGCTTCTCTTGAGAAATACCTGCATGAAAATCCGGGTAAGAAAGGATTTATATTGGGAACTGCACATCCTGTAAAATTCCCTGAAGCAGTAGAAAAAGCAGCGCATATTAAGATTGAGATTCCGGAAGCCCTGAATGATCTGATGAAACAGGAGAAAAAAACTGTAGAAATTAATACAGACTTTGAAGAATTAAAACGATTTTTGCTGAATAAAAATCAGGAACAATGAGCAAGATCTTTCTGGAAGATGTAAGAATATATGCCTACCACGGTGTGCTGCCCGAAGAAAATATCATCGGGACCTATTATATTTTAAATGCGGAGCTGCACACAGATCTTTGGAAAGCTGCAGAAACAGATGATCTGAATGATACGATAAGTTATGCAGATATCAACGGTATTATTCACCAGGAAATGGCCATCCGATCCAAATTACTGGAACATGTGGCAGGGAGAATTACCACGAAGATCCATGAAAGTTTTCCACAAATTTCCTATATCAAATTAAAGATCACAAAAACTTCCCCACCGATGCAGGGCGAAATGAAAGGCGCAAGTATTGAACTGGAAAGAAGCTTTAAACCCGGCGATCTATAAATTTTTATTTCACAAAAAATATAAAGAAATTGAAATCCATCAAATTATTATTTTTATTAAGCTTTACGATCGTTTTCGGACAGACTGCGGTTAATAATCAATCTGCCGTTTATAATTTTCCTAAGATAAAATCCAGCATTACAATGCCGGTAACGATTCCGCTTTCAGAGATCAGTAATATGATCAATGCTTCGGTAAAAGAGCTGGTATTCCAGGATGATTCTTACACGGATAACAATAATGACCAGTTCAAAGTAAAGGTGTGGAAAACCCGCCCTATTCGTCTGGTGGGTGGAACAAGCCAAAATCTACTGATCGAAGTCCCGTTAAAAATCTGGGCGGAAAAAGGAATTGGTACTTTGGGGGTTTATTCTTACCAGAACACAACCTTTGAAACGGTGATGTCCTTTAATACGACAATCAGTTTTAACAACAACTGGACAATTTCCACCAATACGCAACCCAACGGCTTCAGATGGGTCACGAAGCCTGTTCTTGATTATGGCAAAATACAGATCCCCATCACTTCTCTGGTAGAGAAAAGTCTGAAGGAACAGCAAGGGAAATTTGCTAAAACGATTGATCAGCAGATGACGACCCAACTGAATTTCCAACAGTATGCTGTCATGGCATGGAACGTTTTTTCGCAGCCTTTCAATATTTCTGAGGAATATAATACCTGGCTGAAAATAAGCCCGGTAGGCGTGAATATGACTCCTTTGAAATTCTATGGAAATGAGATCACCACCAATATAGGAATGGATATTTATTCGGAAACATTTACGGGAAGCAAGCCTGCTGCATCACCTACAGTAAAATCAGCGGGTAACTTTAATGTAGTCCCGGTTTTGGCGGACAAATTTCTCCTGCAGACCACCGCAAATGTTCCTTTTTCTGAGGCAACAGCTATTGCGCGGAATATGTTCATGAACAAGGAATATGATGTCCGGGGTTCTAAAATAAAGATCAAAGATGTGAGGGTTTATGGTGCTGAAGGAAGGGTCATTGTTGAAGCTGAAACGGAAGGTTATGTGAATGGTAAAGCGCTTATTTCCGGGATTCCGGTGTATGATGAGACCAAAAAGAAAATCGTGTTGTCTAATACAAAATTCAACCTCAGAACGGCTAATATTCTACAGAAAACAGCTACACTGATTTTTAAAGGAAAAATCGTAAAAATGATCGAAGATGAATACGGAATTCCAACGCAGGATCTGGAACTGGCTTCAAAGAAAAGTATCGAAGACGCATTTAATAAGGAATATTATAAAGGTTTAAAAATGAATGGAAGGGTCTACAACCTGAAACCCGGCAGTATTCTTTTAAATGAATCGGGAATCACTGCGGTAATTGAAACGAGCGCCACTTTAAAACTAATCATCAACGGAATTTAAAATTAATAGAAAAACTAATTATTAAACATGAGAAAATATCTGGCGGTTGTCGACAGACACAAAGCTACATCCGGCACGCGCTTTATCAATTATTTTTTAGACAGGCTTTTTATACAGGTCATCTTTTACGCATTCTTTTTTATATTTGGAATAGGATACGCAATAGTATATGGAGAGGGATTTGATGCAGAAAATTCAGACAAAAGTTTCACCTTTACGCTAATCACCCTATTTATTTATCTGGCTATGTCTTTTTCCTATTTCTTTTTTATGGAATATTATCTGGGTAAAACCATCGCCAAATATATAACCGGAACTGAAGTGATCAGTATAGATGGAAATAAACCTACCGCCGGACAGATTATTGCCCGTACATTTTCGCGTGCAGTCCCTTTCGACTCGTTATCTTTTTTAGGTAATAACGGTTGGCATGACAGCTGGAGCGATACCAGAGTCATAAAAGGTAAAAACTATGTTGCTGAAAGACAATCAAAAGAAGAAATAAACAGCATTGGAGTGAAAGAAATGATTTAAAAATTTTTGTTCATTAAGAATTTTTGCTATATTTGCACACCTCAAAAATGGTAAAAATGGTACTTTGGCCGAGCGGCTAGGCAGTGGTCTGCAACACCATCTACAGCGGTTCGAATCCGCTAGGTACCTCGTTAAAACCTCTAATTATCTTAACCATAGATTTTTAGAGGTTTTTTGTTTACCTTTGATTTCAAGATATTCACTTATCCCTCCATCTTGGCACCAATTCTTAATCAATTCCTATACGATCGGACCATTCACTACGAGGTATTTTTCGATCCGTCGATAGCCATTAGTAAACTCAGGTTTCAAAACATTAATTTCAGATTTGTTTTAATTTCAGCTATTAAAGTATGAATTCCTACAATATCCCTTTATTAGACATAATATTTATTAAAAATAATTCTACATTCGGGGAATATTACTATATTTGAGACTTAACGAATAACTATTCATAAATGCGAAAATTAACAAGAAAAGAACTTAAAAAAACAATTGCAGGAAAAGCAATAAATCCAACTGACAAAAAGATCCCAACAGATCCAATAGGTGTTGCCTGTGGTGGGTCGCACTGTCCAGATGATAACTACAGATGTTGCTATCATCCGGTTGGAAACTACTGCAGTACTCAAACTTGCACTTAATCAATATAACCCTCTTTTACAGAGGGTTTTTTATTACTCTGCCTCGTCCTGAAAAAGGTTGACAAAAAAAATAAAAACAGTCAGCCAAACATCCGCCCCTTTAGAAGAATATAGTGAGGCGTTCAAAAGACAGGTTGTCTCCGAATATGAACGGGGATTATTTACGAAGGATAAATTAAGCTTAAAAAAACACATAACTTCTTCTCATGGCCAAATCACTTCTCTCCGGCATTCAAAAAGAAGACAAAACTATCCCATAAACGTACACTTTCGATGATCAGAACACGTATAAAAATGGTAAAAACACGGACCTTTTATGACAGGCAAAAAAAATCCCCGAATTGCTCCGGGGATAAAAACTAATAACCATGAAAACTCAAATTAAACATGAGTTGCTTGATTACATTGAAAAATCGTACCAAAATGTAAAACATTTGAAAATTTTTTGATTTTTTTTGAAAAAATTAATTAACAAAGCTCTTTTATCCCCTTGTTTTCTTCTTACAATCCCTCTCTATTGCTTCATAAATAAGCATGATCTGTGATTCAGCAATACTTTTAATTTTTTGAATTCTGAATCTGCTCCAGAATCTTTTTCCCGTTCTCATTATCTGAATTTAGTTGTATAGACTTCTTATACATTTCAATCGCCTTATTTTTATCACCTGTTTTTAAGAGTATTTCACCATAGCTGTCATACACATTCCAGCTGTCAGGAAATAAATATACATTGAGTTTAAAAATCTCCAATGCCTCTTTCTGCTGATTCGTGGCCATCATTCGATATGCCCAGTTGTTCAGCTCAGATTCTTTTGGATTAAAATCGGGATTTTGCTTTTTCTCTTTCTTTACAAAATCTATTGCATTTTCAAATCCGATCTTTTGCAGATTTTTTCTAAGATAGGTTAATGGATCAGCTTTAATAATATCAGGGATATAACATCCGGCAATTTCTTCTATAAAATCCTCGGGAGAACTTCCTCCTAAATTGGTTAATACGATTACAGATAAACGATCATCCGGATATATGAGCAAAGCAGATCTGTTTCCGCCAGACATTCCCACTGCTTTATGATGCTTCCTAAGTTTTGCAATTCCCCAGCCCCGTACCCAATCGGTTGGTGTCCCATTATTGAATGTACCAGGCGACCACATCAGGTCTAATGTTGAAGATTTTTGCAGCAATTCCCCATTTTGTAAAGCAATAATCCAACGGGCAACATCTTCAGAAGTACTGTTAAGCCCTCCTGAAGTACGGCTAAAATCCGGAAATTCATAATAATTATTAATCAGCTTATCCTGACTTGCTCTTTTTCCGTCAAAAAAATTTCTATAACTGTAACTAGGTGCATAATGGGGAATCACATCTCTTGAATCTCCAAACAGGGTATGCTTTAAAGGAACAGTCTTAAATTGTTTTTCCTCAAAAAAATCAGCAAATGACTGACCGGTAATTTTTTCAATGATTTTACCCAATAAGTAATAATTGGTTTGATTGTAACTGAACTGCTCTCCTGTTTTAAAGTCTAACGGAAGAGTTTTCAGTTTTTCCCAAATAGCTTTTTCAGTTCGTAACGGACCGATATTTCCTGTAGCAGGATCAAAAAGCTGTAAAATATCGGGCAATCCGGAAATATGAATCAGCAATTGATCGACTGTTATTTTCTGCCATTCCAAAGGCAGATCATCCAAATACGTATTGATGGGAGCACCCAGCTTTATTTTTCCCTGCTCAACCAATTGCATAATGGCAACACCCGTAAAGATCTTAGTATTTGAATTAAGGGGAAAAATAGTGGTATTGGTTACCGGAATGTTGTCTTGTACACTTGAAACGCCATAGGATTTGCTTAAAACAATTTTTCCATTCTGAACTATGGCAATTTGCACTCCGGGGATTCGTCTTATGCTCATTTCCCTGTTAATGATTTCATCCACTCCAGAACTTACATCCTGAGCAAAAGAGGGTAATGAAACTATTAATGACATAAGGAGAAGGTAGATTTTCATGGTTTAATTTATATATAAAACAACTGAAAATCAAATCTGTTACATTCTTTATCTAATTAAACAGCAAGCCACAAATGTATTTAGCCTCAATAATGATTAACTAAATCAGATATAAAACGGCAAAAAGCAGGCAAAAAAAAATCCTCAGATTGCTCTGAGGATAAAAACTAATAACCATGAAAACTCAAATTAAACATGAGTTGCTTCATGTATTGAAAAATCATGCCAAAACGATATGCTGATAAAAATACTTTTAAATATTTC
Organism: Chryseobacterium pyrolae; assembly: GCF_025153485.1. Lineage (NCBI taxonomy): Bacteria > Pseudomonadati > Bacteroidota > Flavobacteriia > Flavobacteriales > Weeksellaceae > Chryseobacterium > Chryseobacterium pyrolae. The sequence goes on along the minus strand of NZ_JANZQH010000003.1, from coordinate 406,332 downwards.
TAAAAGATATTATCTATGAAGCAATGAAGTTGATGCTTTTTATTTCTCCTCAAAAAACAAAAAATTCCCCCAAAATGGGAAGTTCAATAAAGTGATGAAAATGTATAATGCTCAGATTTTCAATTTAAATATAGGAACAACAGGATCTACTACTTATGATCAAGATTATATTCTTGCAGCTCTAAGATCTACTTCTCCAATAGCATCTTTACTCCACTTTAACGATGTATGAAAAGTATCGAAAAATAAAAAGCCTCCAATGGAGGCCTAAAAAACACAAATGATGAAAAAATTCGTATAATCTAATAAATAATTATCTCTCGTTTAATTCTACAGTTCAAAAATACTATGTTTTGTCCTTTTCATTTTATGAGTTCAATCATAAGACCCATCTTTAAATTTTCTCACTTTTTCTTCTTAAGTGCAATTTGAGAATCATTACCTGTAATATCAAATTCTCCTTTTAAAAAAAAATATAGATTGATTTTGCACACTACAATACCCATTGAGGAAATTAATTTTATAAGATACCATCTATTAACATAAATAATCAATAGGATAGAATATTATGTTGAACATCATTAAAGTATAAGCAAATTAAAGACTAATAATACTTTACACTATCCATATGTATAATCAATTATCAAATAACATGTAATATCATAATCTTAAAATATAATAAAAAAACACCAAATATACTATGATTCAGATCATTTTTTTTCAATATCTTATTTTATACCTTTACATTAATATTTAATTCAATATACCGTGATAAAATTCTCTATACTAATAGCCAATTATAACAATGGTAAGTACTTTAGAGACTGCTATAACTCGTTGATAAGCCAAACCTATCAAAACTGGGAAGTTATAATTGTTGATGATGCATCTACTGATGATTCTGTAGAAGTAATTGAAGGTATTATAAAAAATGACCCCCGTTTCAGGATTTATAAAAATGCCTCCAATCAAGGCTGTGGCTATACCAAAAGAGAATGCATGAAATATGCAGAAGGAGAAATATGTGCTTATCTGGATCCCGATGATGCTATTTATGCCGATTCCTTAGAAAAAATAGTACACGAATTTGCTGAAAACGACATTGCAGCAGCCTATTCACAAATGATGCTGTGTGACGAAAATCTTAATCCGGATAAAGTATTTGCAAGTACAAAACAGATTTACAACAGCAGATATTTTTTCAACTGTCCTATTCAGTTTTCTCATTTCTTTACTTTCAAAAAAGAAACTTACCTGAAGACTTCCGGCATCAATCCCAATCTTAAAAGTGCGGTAGATCAGGATCTCTATCTGAAGATTCTTGAGCATGGCAACGTAAAATACATAAAAGAACCGCTCTACCTGTACAGACTTCATTCTAACGGTATTTCTCAGCAAGGCTTCAAGCCGGGTGCAAAGGAATCCTTCGCCAAAGTGATCCATGACACTATGAAAAGAAGGGGCATCAAAAAAATCAATAATCAGATTGTGCCGGAGGTATATACCAACCCTCAGGAGATCTATGAGCTCCTGAACTATCAGACTCAAAAACTTCACAGACTGATCAATAAAGTAAAAGTAACTTTCAATATATAACTAAGGCTTCTCATCGTGAGAAGCTTTTTTTCTATAAACAAACAATATATGTTCTTTACAATAGGCCTCCAGAGTTGGAGGCCTATTGTAAAGAACATATGATGAAAAAATCCTCTTTCGAAGATCTATAAAATTGATACTTATCTTACAAAAAGCCCTACTCTGCCCAGGTAACCGGAATATATACCGTAATATAACCATCGGCATCTACCTGAGCATCAGACACAGTTCCAGTTACTGATCCGTAGCCTGTCCATCCTCCCTGTCCCTGCATTGCAGAAAAAGTATAGGTCCCTGCAGGAATCCCATCGTAATACCCGGGAAGTGTTTGAAATCCTCCTCCATAATACGTATCATAAATCTCCCCTGTTACTGTATTCTCAGCCAAAAAGCTTCCTACATCATGATTCCCGGAAAGAGTCTTTGTTCCGTCTAAAGAAATAAGACCAAATCTCACTTTATAGGTTTGAGTTTTCGAAACTTCTTTTGATGTTTCAGAATGAGTTTGAGGCTGAACATCTGCCATGACATCATCATTGGATGAACATGATAAGACTGTAACCGACAAGGCTACAAAAGCCATCGTTTTAAAATTTGCTATTTTCATATTAAAGTAATTTGGTATTCCAAAAATAACCAATTCATGTGAACTGAATAAAAACACTTGATTAACTAAAAATTACATTCCAAAACCGCAGCTGTAAACGGAAATGGTCGAAGTGGGTTTTTAGAAAAAATTAAATTTTATCTTAAAATATTATATTTTAACACTCCTTAACTAAATTTTGGCTTCATAATTGAAAATATATATACAGTTGCCGCCGTTTTGGCTAAGACTACTTATTAAAATTTGAATTATGAGAAAGATAGTATTAGCAGGTTTTTTATCAGTCTTCTTACTGACGGCCTGCAAGAAAGACGAAAGGACAGCTGAAAAATCACTGGAAGAACAGAAACTTGAATTCCAGGCAAGACAACTTGATATTGAAAAGCAAAAGCTGGCCATTGAGAAAGAAAAATTGGTCTACGAGGCACAGAAAAAAGTAGACAGCATCTCAGAAAGTAAAAAATCTCAGGCTGCTGCAGCGAACAATTCAAAACCTCAGATCATAAGAGAAACGAAAACAGTATATAGAGACAGAGGATCCAACTCTAATTCAGGAGGAGGAACTTATGCAGACAACGGAAATACTTCTTCACAGGGAACAACAACCCAAAAGAAAAAAGGATGGAGTAAAGCCGCTAAGGGAACTGCTATCGGTGCCGTGGGTGGTGCTGCAGTAGGAGCTATTGTTGCTAAGAAAAACAGAGGTCTCGGAGCCGTGATTGGTGGTGTAGTTGGTGGTGCGACCGGTTATACGATCGGTAGAGCTGGAGACAGAAAGGACGGAAGAGTTCAACCACGTAATTAATATTTTCACGATAACATTTAAAGATTGCTTATTTTTAGGCAATCTTTTTTTATGATGTTACTTTTATTTTCCTCGGTTCTCATTATCTCTGTCCTCGCAGGATGGGGGAAAATTATGGAAAGTATATTCGGTACCTTAACTCTTGGAATTTCGGGAAGTATTTTATTGGGAATATTGGGATTAAGTCTTATCTGGACGGTATTGGCATTTTTTATTCCTATTAATATATATGTAGAGATTCCTTTTGTATCAGCAGGGATTGTGTTATTCTTCAAAAAGAAACTGTACCTCCAATTTTATAGGTTCTCTAAGAAAGATTCTGTTTTAATCGGCAGTATTTCACTTGTCATTTTATATAGCAGTTCCTTTTACCCTTATATATTAGATCATTTCGGATACTACGTTCCTACGATCAAATGGCTCACGGAATATGGTCTGATAAAGGGTATTTCCAATCTGGATCTTACGCTGGGACAGATGTCTATCTGGCATATTTTCCAGGCAGGATTTTCCGGTTTTTCAGATCCTTTTTTAAGGATCAATGCTACTCTACTGATCGTTTACACATTTTATATTTTTGAAAGAAAAAGTTGGGTACAACTTTGTTTTATCCCTATACTTTTACTTTTCTCACAATCACCAAGCCCTGATTTGCCTGTCATCACCCTATCTTTAATTATTTTAAATGAAATCGTAACAGGTAATAAAAACATCAGTCTTCTTTTCGCTTACTCCGTTTTTATTTTCTCTGTAAAGCCTACTATGATCTGGCTTCCCATACTGGTTTTCCTATGTTCTGCATTTATTTTTAAACCTCATTATAAAAACACATTCTTAGGAATTCTCATCCTCTTATTATTCTTTATTAAAAATATCTGGACATTCGGCTACCCCGTGTTCCCGATAGCCGCAGGTGATCTCGGATTCAGCTGGAAACCCAACCCTGAAATATTAAAAATTTCATCTCAATATGCCATTCAGAAAACATATGACATGCAGTACACCTATGGGGAGATTCAAAGATTCTCTTCTTACAGCGCGGTCAAAAACTGGTTTTCATTAGACGGAATTAAATCAAAAATTAACATTCTTTTCATTATAAGTCTGGTTCTGTTTTCAGTTTTCACTTTCATTAAAAAGAAAAAGATCATCACTCTGATCTGTATCTCTTTATTGATAAAGAGCATCTTTGTATTAGCCTTTTCGGCGCAGTACCGTTTTTTTATTGATGTATTTTTTGTGATATTTTTTATCCTGTTTATCCATTTTGGCAAAAAAAAGTCACTTCTGTTCTTTGCTGCATCAAGTTTACTGATCATGGGAATTTTAAGTTTTCCTAACGTCATCCGCCATTATATTCCGAGTTTCAAGCCTGGAAATTTTATGGCCGGATTAAAAAAAGGACAGCTGTACAAACCGTCAACTTACCACTACAACAAATTCGAGACTTTCCGGACAGGAAATTTAAAATTCAATATATCAAAAGATTACCCTTTTAATTTTGACACTCCGATTCCAGCAATTTCTTCAGGTTATGTCATTGATGATGTACAATCAGGAATTTTTCCACAGTATATTGACAAAAAAAACATAAAAAAAGGATTGATCTGGAAAAAACTGACACCACAGGAAAAAAGGGAAGCAGAGAACATTATCAATACTATCAAAAACACTGATAAATAGAACAAATCCAGAAACTTTATTATCTGAAGAAAAATAGGTAATTTTGTATCATGTTCAACACATTAGGTAATCTTCTCAGTCTTACAACATTTGGAGAAAGTCACGGCGTGGCTTACGGCGGTATCATCAATAATTTTCCGGCAGGTTTAACGGTAGATTTCGATAAAATTCAATATGAATTGGATCGTAGAAAACCAGGCCAGTCTGCGATTGTCACTCAACGGAAAGAAAGTGATACGGTAAAATTCCTTTCAGGGATCTTTGAGGGAAAAACAACGGGTACCCCAATCGGTTTTATTATAGAAAATGAAAATCAGAAGTCTAAGGATTATGATCACATTGCTGATTCATATCGTCCCAGTCATGCAGATTTCACCTATGATCAGAAATTTGGGATCAGAGACTATCGCGGGGGTGGAAAATCTTCAGCAAGAGAAACCATCAACTGGGTGGTTGCAGGCGCTTTAGCTAAACAGCTTTTATCAGGCATCGAGATCAACGCTTATGTTTCTTCGGTAGGCGATATTTTCTGTGAAAAGCCTTATCAGGCTTTAGACTTTTCAAAAACAGAAAGCAATGACGTACGTTGTCCGGATGCTGAAACAGCCGAAAAAATGATCGAAAGAATTAAAGAGATCAAAAAAGAAGGCAATACCATTGGTGGAACAGTTACCTGCGTTATCAAAAACGTTCCTGTAGGAATTGGAGAACCCATATTTTCTAAACTTCAGGCCGAGTTGGGTAAAGCGATGCTGAATATCAATGCCTGTAAAGGATTTGAATATGGAAGCGGTTTCTGTGGCGCTAAAATGACAGGAAAGGAGCACAATGATGCCTTCAATACAGATTTTACTACAAAATCGAATCTTTCGGGAGGGATCCAGGGAGGAATTTCCAATGGAATGGATATTTATTTCCGTGCTGCATTCAAACCTGTCGCTACGATTTTAAGACCTCAGGACAGTGTGGATAAATATGGAAACCCTGTCATTGTAGAAGGAAAAGGACGCCATGATCCTTGTGTAGTACCAAGAGCCGTTCCTGTTGTGGAAAGTCTGGCTGCATTTGTATTGGCAGACCTGTTTTTGATCAACAAAACAAGAAACATCAATAATTTTTAATATAAATATTTTTAGTAATGAAAAATTACTGGGATCAGGGTATTTCTTTTGAAGAATATATCCGCATCGGAAAAGAAAGATTAGAACATCCTTCCAACCCACAGGAAATCGAATATAAACAATATTACGAACTCGGACTTCAGAGAATGGACAGAACACTGAAAAAGTATGTGCCAGATGAAGAACAGTTAAAAGAATTAGCCTCTAAAAATTTTGACGGAAAGATTCTGATCATCTCGGAAGCCTGGTGTGGTGACGCAAGTGCTACAGTTCCGGCATTGGTTACTTTTTTCGAAGGACACAACGAGGTAAGAATTTGCCTTAGAGACAATGATAAAAGTTTAATCAATCAATATCTTACGAACGGGACGGAATCCATTCCTAAAGTAATTATTCTGGACAAGGATTTTAATGTAAAAAACTCATGGGGACCGCGTCCGAAGTATGGATATGAATTACTCATGAAACATAAAGCAGATCCTGATGCTTATCCAAAAGATAATTTCTATAACGACCTGCAGCTGTATTATGCCAAAAATAGAGGTAAGGATGCCGTTCAGGAGATTTTAGAATTATTATAATGATTACATTGAATTCCATACGGAAGAAAATAACAGTAAAGATCAACGCATGAAAAAAAATATCATTTATCTTGTCCTTATCATCATTATCGGTGTAATCGCTTTTGTTCCCGGAGTAAAAGAATACCTGAGAGACCAGTTCTTTCCGATTGCTACCATTGAAAATGCCGTACATGTAAGTGAGGAAGATTATGACATCGAGCTGAAAGGAATCAATGTACCAAGTACGAACCTTAAAGCTTTTAAGAATAAACCTGTTTTCCTAAATTTCTGGGGAACCTGGTGCCCGCCATGCAGAAAAGAATGGCCAACTATTCAGAAATTATATGATTCAAGAAAAGGAAATGTAGATTTTGTTCTGATCGCGATGAATGATAAAGAAGATGCAGTAAGAAAGTTTTTAAAAGAAAATAACTATACGGTTCCGGTATATATTGCCCAAAGTCCTATTTCTGAAAAAATTCTTCCAAAAGTATTCCCTACTACTTTTCTTATAGATCAGCACGGAAGAATCATCATTAAGGAGGATGCCTACAGAGATTGGAACACAGAGACTGTGCATCAGTTCATTGACAATATCATCAAGTAGTTTTTTTTAACTAAATTTTATAGTTTATTGGTATAAAATTTGCGAAATTTACTATGTTGAAAAATTTATCTAAACTAAACACAAAATGAAATATTCAAAATTGAATCTTGCCAAAGAGGCCATCGCCCACAAAGGTTTCGTAAAAAAAATTCCTGACATTTTCAGAATGGTCAAATTATGGAGAAAAGGAGAATATCCGATAAGATCCATCGATATCATTCTTCCACTTCTGGGAATTCTCTATGTAATATCCCCTATTGACCTGCTTCCTGAATTTGCAGTACCTGTCTTAGGTGTCATGGATGATTTAGCGGTATTATCGCTGACGATTCCAAAGCTGATCAAAGAAGTAGATAAATTCTTACTATGGGAAGCTGAACAAAGAATGAGCGGAACTAAAATCATCGACGCAGAAATTGTAAAATAATACTTTACAGATATATTTTTAAGCCATCCTGAAACATTTCGGGATGGTTTTTTATTGACAAATGGATGATAAATTTTTAAGCCTTATTTCAAATCATTAAATTTGCAGTATCTAATAAAAAATAATGGAAAGTAAAAAAGAATTTTTCTTAGAGTGCTACAAGCTGGGCATCATCAAATTCGGAAGATTTACCCTAAAAAGTGGTATCGAAAGTCCGTTCTACGTAGACCTGAGACCTTTGGCTTCAGATCCTAAAATCTTAAAAAATCTGGCTAATTATTTACTGGACATGCTTCCTCTGGATAATTTTGATTTAATCTGCGGAGTTCCTTATGCAGCGCTTCCGATGGCTACTGCAATGTCTTTGGAAAGCTATATTCCATTAATTATTAAAAGAAAAGAAGCAAAAAGCTACGGAACTAAAAAACTTATCGAAGGAATTTATCAGAAAGGACAGAACTGTCTTTTGGTAGAGGATGTGATCACTTCCGGGAAATCTCTTGTAGAAACCATTGCAGAAGTTGAACAGGAAGATCTTAAAGTAGCTGATATCGTTGTAGTTCTTGACAGAGAACAAGGCGGAAAACAATTACTGGAAAGCAAAGGTTACAGAGTTCATACTCTTTTCAATATTTCAGAAGTATGCACTATTCTTCAGGAAAACGGAGAACTGTCTGATGAAGAGGTAAAAAGAATCCAGGATTTCCTGCAGGGAAACCATATTCAGTTTGAAGAAAAGACAAGAAATTCTTACGAACAAAAATTGGAGCATGCACAGCATTCGGTTTCTAAAAAGTTATTGGAAACTGCTTTGGCAAAAAAATCAAACCTGATTGCATCTGCAGATGTTACCACTACACAGGAACTGCTTGCTCTTGCCGAAAAAGTAGGCCCTCATGTGATTGCATTGAAAACGCATATTGATATCATTTCAGATTTTGACTACGAAAAAACAATTGTTCCGTTAAAAGCATTGGCTGAAAAACACCAATTCCTCTTGATGGAAGATAGAAAATTTGCAGATATTGGTAATACACAGGAACTTCAATTTACGAGTGGTGTATTTAAAATTACAGATTGGGCAGATTTTGTAACGTCACAGGTGATCGGAGGATTTGAATCCTTAGACTGCTTTAAAAATGTAGGCGTGGTTGCTATTGTAGGCATGTCTTCTAAAGGAGCACTAACCACATCCAGCTATCGTGAAGAGGCTCTAAAGGTAGCCTTATCTCATCCTAATGTAATCGGAGGTGTTTCTCAGAACCAGATTCCTGAAGAGCTTCTGCTTTTCACTCCAGGGGTTAATCTTGCAGATTCAGGAGACGGTAAAGGACAACAGTATAATACACCAGAGCATGTTTTCAAAATGCTTCATACTGATTTCATTATTGTAGGAAGGGGGATTTATAAATCTGAAGATCCGGAAACGGCTGCCGTTACTTATAAAAATGAGGGCTGGAATGCATATGTTAATTCTTTGCAAAAAAACGCGGTTCAGGGCTAAAATCCTGCTGAATATATTCAAAATAAGTTTATATTTGGGCTTTATCACAGGATATTGAAAAAGATCACCACTTGCCTTGTTTTGTTTTGGGGAATTGTCCAGGTTTCCGGGCAGAAAGACAGCATTTATATTGAAGCAAAATTATCTGCCGACAGAAAAACACTGGAGGTCAATCAGGAAATTGTGTATTACAATCATTCCGATAAGGACCTGCATTCGGTGAAGCTCCTCAATTGGGTTTCTGCTTACAATAAAAAAGGGACCTCCCTGGTGTACAGAAAACTGGAAGACAGAAGCAGCGACCTGCATTTTGCAAAACCGGATCAGCTTGGTAAGCTTCTGGATTTACAAATTAAAAACTCAGTTCAGCAGCCTGTCCCGGTCAATTCTACATCAGATGAGAATCTTTTTCTTCCTCTGACTGAAGCTTTAAAGCCTGGTGAAAGCATTACATTACAGCTTCATTACAGCATGCATCTCCCGGACAAGAAATTTACGGGCTACGGTACATCTGATACAATGACAGCATTAAAATATTTCTTTATTGTTCCGGATCATTTTGATCCGGACAATATTGCCAAAAGAAATTATCATGATATTGAGGAATCTGTGAGTTTCAACACTTTCTGGACCGTCAATTTCGACCTTCCACCCAACAGTTTTATCGAAGGTAATCTCCCACAGACCCAAATGAATTCATTTAAGGGTTATCTTGACTCCGATCCTGAATTTGTCGTGTCCCAAAACGGGCTTCCTTCTATAAAAATCAACGTAGACGGAGAAGATACTGAGATCAAGTTCGGATATAATCTGAAACCGGAAGAAAAGCAAAATCTTGAATTTTATCTGCCTTTACATTTAAAATTCATTAAAGAAAAGATAGGGTTCATTCCAAAAAATATTTTCATCTCGGAGAAATTCAGATCTTCAGAAGATTTCTTCGGGAACAATGATATTTCATTCTGGAAGTTCAAATTTCAGTTATTCACGGATGCTGAAAAAACAGACCTTGATTATTTCGGAATCATCACGAAAAAAATTCTTGACGAAAGCATTATTGCCGATAAACAGAAACATCACTGGTTTAAAAATGGTTTAAAATCATATATCGAAATCCAATACCTTCAAAAATTTTATAAGGAGACCAAATTATTGGGAACCCTTCCTGAAACGCGTATTTTCGGAGTAAAGCCACTAAAGTTATTCCATGCATCCAAAGTCAAACTTATTGATCGTTACGGACTGTCTTATCAGTACATTATGTCCCAGAACCTGGATCAGAAAATCAGCGAAAACTTTGCAGTTTTAAGCAACTTCAATGAAATGGCGGTCAGCAGTTTTGAAACCGGAAGCCTTTTCAATTATACCGCGGAGAAAATGGGCTATAATCATTTTAACGATATCGTGAAAGATTATATTTCCAAAAATACAGATAGAAAGATTGATCCCGAAGAATTTTTGAAAGAGCTGGCTGAAAAAGACAAAACGTCAGGATATCTCTCAGATTTTCTAAAGCAAAAGAACAGAGTTAATTTCAGACTGAAAAATATCAAAAAAGAGGAAGATTCTTTAAGTATCAGAATCGGTAAAAATACAGACTCTCCTATTCCTTTAAGGCTTGAAACACAAACCAGCGAAGGAGAAAAAAAATCCTATTGGATAGAAACAGAAACGAATGAAAAGTTTACCAATTTCGCTCTTCCGGCTTCAGAGGACATTCATAAAGTTACGCTCAACAGTGATTATATTTTTCCGGAATCTAAATACCGGGATAATTTTTTATACGCAAAAGGTCTGTTTTCGAATGCAAAAAAAATAAAATTCAAACTTATTAAGGATATTCCTAATCCTGAATACAACGAAATATACATCAGTCCAAGGGTACGATTCAACAATACCTATGATAAATTCCTTTTGGGAGTGAATTTAAAGAACCAGTCTTTTTTCGACCAGAAATTTCTGTATTCATTTACACCAACGTATAGTACCGGAACCGGAAAACTTACAGGATCAGGAGCGGTCTCCTACTCTTTTCTTCCGGCTGAAAGTATTTTCAGAAGTATTACTTTTGGAGTGTCGGGTTCCTATTTCCACTATGATTATGGATTGGCCTATAGAAAAGGTTCAATATTTTCCAATTTCAATTTCAGAAAAAACCCCAGAAGCACGGTTAGCCGAAGTCTTGGATTTTCTTATAATTATTTAGAACGAGATCTGAGTCCCAAAATGGTTGCCAACAAAGACTACGGCAAATACAACCTATGGACTGCAGGATACGGATACAGCGACAGCCAGATGATCCATGAAAAAAGCTTAAGCTTGAGTACACAAGGCATGGAGGATTTCAACAAAATAACGGCTGAAGGATTTTACAGATGGGAATTTGCCCCTAAGCAGAAATTAAGTGTCAGATTATTTGCAGGCTATTTTGTGAGAAATGACACCCGAAATAATATGTTCAACTACGGAATTTCAAGGGTATCAAACTATTCATTCTCTTATAATCTTTTGGGTGAAAGTGCCAATAGTGGCCTTTTGTCTCAACAGTTTATCCTGGCTGACGGAGGTTTTAAATCTTTTCTACCTGGATCTGTCAATCAGTGGATCACTTCTGTCAATGTAGACTCAAGTGTCTGGAAGATATTTCATGTTTATGCTGATGCGGGAATGTATAAAAACAAAAATCGTCCTGCTGAGTTTATTTGGGATAGTGGTATCAAAGTAAGATTGATTCCTGATTTTCTTGAAGTTTATTTCCCTATACAATCGTCCTTAGGTTTCGAACCTTCTTTTAAGGATTATGCAAAACGCATCAGATATACTTTGGTTCTTAATCTAGGCGCAGTTATCAATGCTGCCAGAAGAGGATGGTATTAAAATAAAAAAGCAGCTGTAAAAAATACAGCTACTTCTTTTAACATGTTATATTGAAAACTAACTTTAAAATTCTTTTAGCAATAGATTTAATTCATCTGATTCGATCCCAGGTATGAATAAAATACCGAGTATACACAACAGATATCAAAAAGGATACCACAAAAAACTAAATAACCAAAGAATAGCACCCAAAATAAAATACAATTCATACTATTAAAATTATTGAATGCAACACTTCAATAAAACCTAAATAGCAATCAATAATTTCACAAAAAAAGCTCCGGCCATTTCGTAGAAATGGCCGGAGCATGTATTATTTAAAGAAACTAAAATTAGTCTTTTAAAATCTTCTGAGATACAGGTTCGTTGTTTACAGTTCCTGTTACGATGTAATTTCCTTTTGCTAGTTCAGCAACGTTTACAGCTTCGTTCTGCTTTACAGAAGCAGACTTTACCACTTGTCCGAACATATTGTAAACTTTCACATCTTTCACATCAGCTCCGAAAGTAATTTCGTCGCTTTTTACGAAAGTGTTTTTTACGAAGTTTCCAGCTTTTGCATTTTTAACATCAGAAACAGCTAAGCTTCCTGTACTTGAATTCTTAGGAGTTGGAACACCTGCAACAAAATCTGTAGCATTGTTGTTAGTATCACCCGCTACTCTTGCTATTGAATTTGTATTTGATGGAGCCGGAGCTGGTCCTGTACCTTCAAAGCTGGTAGTTGTAGTTCCATAGCCTACATAATCTATAACGTTCCCAGAAGTAGAAGATGTTGGTGCAGTACCATCAGATGTTAATGCAATTTTACCTGCGGCTCCTGATAAGTTTATTGTTGCTGCTGCATCGGCTGTTGGCAAAGTAGCCCCGTTTGCTCCGGATGAAATTTCCTGAATTAAATAAGTCTGTCCCGGCGCCAAAGTAATACTAGGAAGAGCGTGATTACTAGTTCCTCCATTAAAAGTTCCGGTAGCTGATGCATATTGTAAATAAGCTCCAGTTAAAGTAATTGAAGTCGACCCAATATTTTTCAATTCAACGAAGTCATTTCTAAAAGAAGCACCAGCATTTCCTCCGCCTCCATATACCTCATTGATCACAATCTGAGCATTCATAAATGCCGTTGCGGAAATTAATCCTAAAACAGTAAAGATTTTTTTCATTATAAAAAGTTTTAAATTTATGGGGTAAAAGTACAAAAAAACCGTCATCATATTAAAATGACGGCATATAATTAACAATTTGTTAAAGTTATCTTTTTATAATCTTCTCAGAAACCGCATTACCATTGACATTCCCTGTTACAATATAAATCCCTTTCTTAAGATCTATTACATTTAAAACTCCGTTTTCATTAACAGAAGCAGATTTAACTAGCTGTCCGTTTACATTGAAAATTTTAACTTCAGATTTAGCTCCAAAATAAATTTCATGATCTACTAAAGTATTTTTAACAAAGACAATTGCAGAAGTTTTAGTATCGGTAACAGCCAGTGCACCTTGAACTGCTAATTTAATGTCATCGATAAAAAATCTTCTCCCACCTGCTGTTGAAGCGAATTTAAGTTTGGTTGCAGAGGTACCTCCTATAATATTCACTGTATAAGTAGAAAACGCAGAATTTGTCAAAGTAAAGCTACTAGTACCATTGATACTCCCTCCACCGGTGATTGTAACAGTTAATGCTGTATTGTCAGTACCAAACCCCGCAGCTCTGAAAGTTAAAGTTGCATTGCCTGCAAGCCCTGTTAAAGCAGGGGTCGTAACTGAGCCTGCAGCACTACCAGAACCAGCTTTAATACACTGTGCTCCTCCTCCTGCAGCTCCAAATACCCAGCCTGCCGTGGTATAGGTATTTAGTGATTTTGTGCCAATGTTTCCCGTAAAGGAAGCATCATTTCCTCCTGTTCCATCCAAATCATCGAACGTTGCATTGAAAACAGTAGTTTGAGCAAATGTTGCAACAGCAAATACAGCTGTAGCAACTAACGAATAAAATTTTTTCATGACTGTAAAATTTAATTATTAATAATTTACACCCCAAAATTACCAGTATTTTTCAGGGGTTTACAATAATTAGATTAATTTTCTGTTAATAATGCTAAACCCACTTCTATTAACATTTTTTAGCTATTTTTACGAATTATTTTGAAACACTTGCGGAATTTCTTTCTTCTGATCGGTTTGTTTTTCATGGGCATATTTTCGGCTCATGCACAAATATTTTCGTGGAAAAATCCAAACATTCCCCAAGACAGTATTAAAAAGGACAGCATACTCGCAGCACGGTTTGAACAGGATATTTTCGCAAAAGACACACTGGATTTTGTAAGAACCAACAACAAAATAATCGTAGACGAAGCTGTACTTGTCAAAAATGATAAAAAAAGGTTTTTGGGCGAACTGAACTCCAAAGGTTCCATCATCAGGGGAATTACATTTGGTAACAACCAGGGGCAATCTGTACAAAGTTCCATGGACCTACAGATTTCCGGAAGACTATCTAAAGATGTCACTATTTTAGCAAGTATATCAGATCATAACCTTCCTATTCAGGCGGACGGTTACACCCAAACCTTAGAAGAGTTTGACAAGATCTATATGCAGCTTAATATTAAGGACAAATCCATCCTTAGAGCCGGGCATCTTGATCTTGTAGAATCTAAAAATTATTTCGCCAAGTTTCAGAGGCGGAGTATGGGAATCGAGTTTCAGACCGAATTTGGAAAAGACAACAAAACTTTTGTAGATGTTTCCATGGGGGTGGCCCGAAGTGAATTCCATAGAATACGTTTCCAGGGGGTGGAAGGTAACCAGGGGCCTTACCGTCTGACTGGTAAAAATGGCGAACAGTTCATTACCCTTATTTCAGGTTCTGAGCAGGTGTTTATTGATGGTATTCTGATGAAACGTGGGGAGAATCAGGATTACATCATTAACTACAATACCGGAGAGGTGACATTCACCAGTTTCCGACCGATTTTCCAGCAAAATTTCATTACCATTTCCTATAACTATACGAATAGAAATTACTCCCGATATTTATTTACCGGAAAGGTTGAGCACCAAAGGGAAAAATTTAAAGTAGGACTGAATTGGTTCATGGAAAATGACAATAAAAATGCACCTCTTTCTTTAAATCTTTCTAAAGAAGATGAACAGATCCTGGCTGAAGCTGGAAATGATCCTAATTTAATGTATGCCCCATCAGGTGTGGTTACAGCATATGATGTCAATAAGATCCTATACCGATTAAATCCTGCCGGAAATTTCTATGAATTTTCTACGGATCAGAATGAAACGCTTTACCAGGTTTCCTTCACTTATTTCGGGATTAATCAAGGGGATTATAAAATTACGCAAACCACCAATAATGGTCGTGTATTCGAGTATGTAGGGAATAATATGGGAGACTATAAAGCCGTAAGAAAACTTCCTTCACCTCAAAAATCCCAGGTATATTCAGTGAATTCTGAATATCTTTTAAAAGAAGGAAAAATAGGAGCCGATTTCTCCCTGAGCAATTATGATTTGAATTTATTTTCATCAAAAGATGCGGCCCAAAATATGGGGTATGCATGGCGTATTTTCGGAAACAAAACGTTCACAAAAAGCAAATGGAAAGGAACTCCAAGTTTTGAATATCAATATATAGATAAACAGTTTCATATTTTAGACCGTATCAATGACGTGGAATTCTCAAGGGATTTTAACCTGGTACAGGAATTCAGCCAGAGAACCCAAAACAGGTTTACCTTCAGCTTTTTAAATAAATGGAATAATAAATCGAATCTAAATTACAGAATCAACTATCTGGACGAGCAGGATACCTACAAAGGGATTAAGAATGATCTTGATTTTGGCTGGATTACAGGAAAATTCTTTACAAAAGGAAATCTATCTTATCTTAATACCAACGCAATACTTCAGGATACCAAGTTTATCAGAGGAGGAGTTTCTACCGAGTTTACCGGTAAAAAAGGCAGCTGGGCATTTGGGGGAAGTATGGAGCATAATGAGAAAAAGTATAATGATACCCAACTCATGGATGTTACCAGTTTCAGCTGGAAAGAGATCTTTGTACAGAAAAAAATCGGTGATAGTACCCGTACAAAGCTTCTTGCCAAAGTGTATATGAGGGATAATGACTCTGTACGGAACAACAGGCTGGAGAATATGAATAATATTCTGGGAATCATGGCAGAAAGCCAGCTTATAAAAACAGAAAGAACAACTTTAAACGCTTTAGTACACTACAGAAAATTCTTTTACCAAAGTAATGAAGCGGACATGACCCGAAATAACGATTTTGTAGTCGGAAATATTCTTTACAATCAACAGCTTTTCAGAAACGGGATGCGTTTGCAGGCATTCTATGAACTTGGAAATGGACAGGAAGCGCAAAGAGAATTCCAGTACCTTAAAGTAACGGATGGCCAGGGTGTTTATAAATGGACGGATTATAATGGAGATGGCATCCAGCAGCTCGACGAGTTTGAAATTGCAGAGTACTCAGATTTAGCACAGTACATCAGGATCTACACAAACTCTGTACGGTATATTCCTTCGAATAAAAATAAAATCCAGCTGGCATTATTTGTCAACCCATCAATTGTTTTCAATTCTGAAAATGCATTTTTAAAACGCTGGAACTTTAATATTTCATTAAATTCACAAAACTCATTTTATAAAAAAGACAAGGTTCTGGTGATCAACCCTTTTGAAAAGAACAGTGACCAGATTCTCAAAAATCAGAATATATTAGCTTCCGTACAGTTTAATCCTACTGAAAAATCCGGTTGGAATGGAAACTACCGTTTTATTACAAATGATAACCTGATCAATGCCAATTTCAGTAATGAAGAGAGACAACAGACGTCTCACTTTATCAATATTGGGTACTGGTTTAATAAGGAATTCAGAGTGGACTGGGAAAATTCTGTCCACGACCTTAAAAACTCATCCCAACTGTTTGCTACAAGAGATTACCGTTTGAATAATATTGAATCTAAACCGAAGGCAACTTACAAATTTACGGATGCTATTCAGGCAGAGCTTTCTTCTGCATACCGCCAGAAAAAGAGGGTGGATGGTGAAGAACTATTGAAAGCTTTCGATATCACAGGTACCATTCAGTGGGATCGTAAAAAAACATCGATCAGGGGGAATTTCTCTTTCATCAATAATAATTTTACCGGAAACAATTTCAGCATTGTCGGCAACCAGATGCTGGACGGGCTTAAGCCAGGAAAAAACCAGGTATGGAGTATTTTCATTCAGCAGGCGATCAACTCTTTCCTTCAGCTTAACTTCAATTACGAAGGAAGAAACTCCGGAGACCGGACCATTCATATTGGAAGCATGCAGGTAAAGGCGAGTTTTTAGCAAGCTATTGAAAAGTTTGTGTTAGTTACAAGTGGCTTATTTATAAGCGTCCAAATTATTGAATCAATAATCTAAAAGTCATATCTCCTGTCTGATGTCTGTTATCTAGCATCTGATGTCTACTCTTAACTCTATCTCACATTTCACTTGCGAAGCAAAATTCACTATTCACTTAAGATTCATAAGTCCTAAAATCCCGTATCTTAAGTCTCTTTTCCCAAATAGATACTCAACATGTACAGCGATAGATATTATCATACTTCCGAATGTTTAGAATTTCGTAAATTTGCCGCATGGTAAAAATAGGCAATATAGAACTGCCGGAATTTCCGCTTTTGCTGGCTCCGATGGAAGATGTAAGTGATCCTCCATTCAGACGTCTGTGCAAGATGCATGGGGCAGATCTGATGTACTCAGAATTCATTTCTTCTGAGGGCTTGATTCGTGATGCGATGAAGAGCCGCAAGAAGCTGGATATTTTCGATTATGAAAGACCGGTTGGGATTCAGATTTTCGGTGGAGACGAGGAAGCAATGGCAATGTCTGCAAAAATTGTAGAGACGGTAAATCCTGATCTGGTAGACATTAATTTCGGATGCCCTGTCAAAAAGGTAGTATGCAAAGGAGCAGGAGCAGGGGTTCTTAAGGATATTGACCTTATGGTGCGTCTTACCAAAGCGGTTGTAACGTCTACTCATCTGCCTGTAACGGTGAAAACCCGTTTGGGATGGGACAGCAACAGCATCAATATTGATGAAGTGGCAGAACGCTTACAGGAGACTGGAATCAAGGCTTTAACAATACATGCAAGAACCAGGGGACAAATGTATAAGGGTGAAGCAGACTGGGAACATATTTCCAGGATTAAACAAAACCCTAATATTGAAATTCCTATTTTCGGAAACGGAGATATTGATTCTCCTGAAAAAGCACTGGCATACAAGCAGAAATACGCATGCGACGGAATCATGATTGGCCGCGCAGCGATTGGGTACCCGTGGATTTTTAACGAGATTAAACATTTCTTTAAAACAGGTGAACATCTTCCTGAACCCGGTATTTCAGACCGTCTGCTGGCTGTTCGCCAACATGCGGAATGGAGTGCGGAATGGAAAGGAGAAAAATTAGGGCTTATCGAAATGAGGCAGCACTATAGCAACTATTTCCGAGGGGTGCCTCATTTCAAAGAATTCAGAAAAAAATTCCTCGAAGTCTTTACTTTGGAAGAAATGGATGTGTTAATCAAAGAAACACAACAATTCTACGAAGAATATCAGGCTCAGGTATAAAACTAAAAAACCATCAAATTTTGATGGTTTTTTTATTCTCTTAATATCCTTCTGATGAGGACTCGTTTTTAATTAATGCCATTGCGGAAGAAGTTCCGATTCTTTTCACTCCCAGGTTGATCATTTTTTCAGCATCTTCGGGGGTTCTTACGCCTCCGGCAGCTTTTACAGGAAGTTTACCCGCGTTATCCAGCATAATCTTTATGCCTTCAAAGGTAGCTCCATTGGGTTTTCCACCTTCCGTTTGGTAAAAACCTGTGGAAGATTTCACAAAAATGTTCGGAAGATCATTTTCAGTGAAATTTTCTTCTGCCCAGGTTGAAATATTCCTGGTTATGTCTGCAATCTGCTCATCTGTCAATGCTGCAATCTCAATAATCCATTTCACCACTTTCTTGTTCTGCAGACCAAGTTGAGTGCATTTTACAAACTCTTCTTTTACCAGCACTACATCTCCTTTGAGATAGGCACTGTAATTAATAACAAAATCCAGTTCATCTGCTCCGTCTTCAATTGCTTGTGAGGCTTCCTCAAGCTTTTCGTCGATAGAATACGTTCCTTCATGAAAACCTATGACGGTTCCTACCGCAACATTTGAATTTCTTTCCTGAATATACTTTTTGATATCAGCTACATAATCCGGACGGATCATTACCGCAAAAATACTATTGTCTATAGCTTCCTGTGCAAGTTCTTTATCAAGTTGTAGTGTTTCTTCGTTTGAGAGACCTGATTGTGCAGGTGTTTTCAAATAGGTTGAATCCAAATATTGGGCAATGTTCATAATCGTTATACTTTCAGTTGTCTGTAAATACCTTGCTCCAAAGATATGAAAGTTTCTGTTCTTGTCACACCTTTCAGCTTCTGAAGTTTGCTCAGAATCTGCATCAGATGGTCATTATCTTTGCAAAGAACTTTTAAGAATATGGTATAATTCCCCGTTGTGTAATGAGCTTCTACTACCTCATTCACGTCCTGAAGAGATTTTACCACATCCGGATAATGGCTGGGCTGGTCTAAAAACATTCCGATATACGAAATCACCTTATACCCTATTTTCTTGGGGTTAAGAAATGAAATAGAGTTTTCGATAACTCCGGCGTGTTCGAGTTTTTTAATCCTTTGATGCACTGCGGTTGTGGAAATTCCTACATTTTTTGAAATGTGTGCTAACGATGTTTTAGCATTGTCCATCAACATATAAATGATCTCTTTGTCAATAGAGTCCAGATGGTAACTTGTGTTGCTTGAATTCTTCATTTTCTACTTTTAATATTTATGTTTTTGTTTCCTCAAATTTTACAAAAACCGGAAAGTGATCACTGTATCCGCCCAAATACCGTGTACCGGCATAGGTTCGGAAGGGTCGACCTTCAAAATTTTTTATTCGGCTGCTTAATTTTTCAGAATTAAAAATGTGAGCATTCTGAAAATTCAAAATATCATTGTCAAAAAGAGATTTTGACAGGATAATCTGATCATAAAGCAGACCTGACTTATAATGAAAAGTAGAATAATTTCTTGTATAGAACAAGTCTTGAAAAGGGTTTATCAATACCTTCTCATGATCATTGTCGTATAGAATTTTTACTAAATTTTCATCATCCGGGTTTTCGTTAAAATCACCGCACAATATTACATGTTCCTTTTCTTCACGTACGATTTTCAAAATCCTTGAACGGATCTCATTAAGGATAAAGTCTCTTTTGGGCTTATTAACGTCTTTTTCTCGCTTGGAGGGAAGATGGGCGACAAAAACATTAATAACAGTTCCTTTATATTTAATTTTAGAAAAAAGTACGTCTCGGGTTGTGTCGTAATTTTCTGTGTTTTTCTTATTTATAATTTCAAAGAAGAAAGTAATCGTTTCCGAATCTATAATTTCTACTTTGCTTTTATCATATAGCAGGGCTACATCTACCTTTCTCTCGTCCATAGAATTGTAATGTACAATTCCATATTCTGAATGAAAAGGTTCCATTTCTACCAGGTCTTCCAAAACTTTCCTTCCGGAAACTTCGGACAGCCCGATTAAAAATGGGAGAACACCATTTTCCTCTTTCATTAACTGGAAAACATGTGAAATTTTAAAAAGCTTATTTCTATATCTTTTTTCATCCCAGTTTCTCAAGCCTGATTTCGTTGGATCTAATCTGTGAGCAGGTTTGGGATCAGGTAAAAATAAATTTTCAACGTTGTAAAAAGAGAACATCTCCATCTGCACAAATTGCTATCTTAAAATTATCACTTTCTTTTTCTGTTGTAAATTTATTGTTTTTTTTCAAATTTCGTTAATTTATTTATAATATTTTTAGATTAATCTTATACAATAAATAGAACTTCTTGACTAAAAAACATTAACAAAAAAGCTTTTATAGGGCTAAAATATTAAGTATTTAAAATTATCTTCCTTAGAGGCAGTTTTAAAACAATCCATAATTTTCAAATTAACACGAATATATATACATTAAGAAAACAAAAAAAATTAATGATTTTCTTTTATTTTAACCATTATACCAATTTTTATTCCATTTTAATTTCTATATCCTGAAAATGTGAAAAAAAATCATGGTTTGTGAATTTCATCCGCTATTTTCAAAGTAAATCCGGACGTTTTTCTTGGGTAATCCTTAAGGCTTCATCATGGCGCCATTCTTCAATCATTCTAAAATTTCCGCTCAGCAAAACTTTTGGCACCTCTAAACCTTTATAAACTTCAGGTCTTGTATAAATAGGCGGCGAAAGAAGGTCATCCTGAAAGCTATCTGTCAGTGCACTTTGTTCATCATTCAGTACTCCGGGAACCAGTCTGATAATAGAATCTGCCAGAACGCATGCTGCCAGCTCTCCTCCTGTCAGTACATAATCCCCGATTGAAATTTCTTTGGTAATATGAAGATCCCGAAGTCTTTGATCGATACCTTTGTAGTGGCCACAAAGAAAAATCAGGTTATTTTTTATGGAAAGGGTATTGGCAATTTTTTGGTTGAGAGTTACCCCATCCGGTGTCAGATAAATGACTTCATCATATTCTCTTTGAGATTTAAGTTCCGAGATGCACTTATCTATCGGTTCTATCATCATCACCATTCCTGCTCCGCCTCCGTAAGGCTCATCATCGATCTGTCTGTGCTTATTGATGGCCCAGTCTCTCAGTTGATGAAAATGGACTTCTACTAAACCTTTATCCATTGCTCTTCTTAAAATAGAAGTCTGAAACGGACTTTCCATCAATTCAGGAAGTACGCTTATTATATCAATTCTCATTGTAATGTTCCGTTTTTCTTATTAGGTGAAATAATGAGTCTTAAAGAAGAATCTTTGTTGAAATAGCTCCACATCCAATTGAAAAAGACAGCAAGTTTATTTCTTACGCTCAAGATGAGCATCAAGTGAAGGAACATCCAGAAATACCATGCCAGGAACCCCTGAAACTTGATAAACGGAAGATCTACTACCGCTCTGTGCTTACCAATAGTGGCCAGTGAACCCTGATCTTTATACTCGTACTCCAGCCATTCGCTTTCATTCTTCTTCAGGAAATTTTTACCTAAATTTTTTGCTTGATTAATGGCTACGTTCGCTACCTGCGGATGTCCCTGCGGATATTTTGGAGTTTCCATATAGGCAATATCCCCAATCGCATAAATATTGTCGTAACCTTTTATTTTATTAAATCTATCTACTATATATCTGTTTCTTACTAATGTTTCTGCCGGAAATCCGTCTACCACATTTCCTGTAACGCCAGCTGCCCAGATCACATTATTGGACGGGATTTCTTTACCGCTTTTCATGAATACTTTGTTACCGTCATATTCGGTAACCACCTCGCCACTTAAGAAAGTAACGCCAAGATCCTTCAGGTATTTTTCAGATTGCTCCTGTGCCTCACTGCTCATTACAGCAAGTGGTTTTTCTGTGGAACTTACCAAAATAATCTTTAAATGATCGAAATTCATGTATGGATAATCCCGTGGAAGAATTTCTTTTTTCATTTCAGCAAAAGCACCCGCCAGCTCTACTCCCGTAGGCCCGCTTCCAACGATAACGATATTCCAGTTCCCGTCGTCGCTTCTGCTTTTTTCCAGGATCAGTTTTTCAAAGGTCATCAGTACATGGTTTCTGATGCCAATGGCTTCCTGGGTATTTTTCATCCCAAAAGCTCTGGATTCCATTTCCTTATTTCCAAAGAAATTTGTTTTACATCCGGTTGCTATGATCAGTTTATCATAGGTAAACTCTGCTCCGTCTGTGATGACTCTGTTATGTGCAGGATCAATCTCTTTTACTTCGGTAAGACGAAACTGTGTATTTCTGGATTGCTGAAAAATCTTCCGGAAAGGAAAAGAAATATTGGAAGGTTCTATCCTTCCGCAGGCTACCTGATAAAAAAGCGGCTGAAACATATGATGATTCACCCGGTCCAGAACGATTACTTTTTTATTCTTGTTATTTAATGTTTTTGCAAGCTGTAGCCCCGCAAATCCTCCTCCAATAATGATGATTTTTTCGCGTGTTTCCATAATACACAAATTTACTGATTTTATTTAGCATTTAGTAGTGAAAAAAGTTAGTTTTGCAAAACTTTATGACACCCAGGAAGTACACCAAAAAAACTGCCAAAAAAGTACATGAGAATCGTCGGAAGAATTATTTTTTCCGGAGAAAGGTCATATTGGGTATTTTAATTCTTGCTTTAATAGGGACCGGATTTTATCTGAAGCAGTCTATCAGCTATTATTACGCATTATACTTTAATAAATTCAGTCATAAAAAACTTCACAACAGCGAAACAGAAACTTTAAGAATCCAGAAAATTCTTAGTGCTAATCTCGACAAAACCTATGGATTCGATGTTTCTCATTATCAAAACAGAGAAGACATCAAATGGGACAGTTTAAGCATTGGAAATAAAACCATTCCGCTGGAATTTGTAGTGATGCGTGCCACGATGGGAAACCGGAATGCAGATAAACATTTTGATGAATTCTGGGAGAAGGCCCAAAAACATCATCTCATCCGTGGAGCCTACCATTTTTACAGAGCTGATGAAGATCCTGTGATCCAGGCCAATAATTTTCTAGCCAATGTAAAACTGGAAAGCGGAGATCTTCCGCCGATTTTAGATATTGAAAAAATTCCGAAACGAAAGACGAACAAAAAGCTGATTGAGGATCTGAAAGTATGGTGCAAGATCGTAGAGGAAACTTATGGTGAAAAGCCTATTATCTATACTTATTATCATTACTATAAAGATTTCCTGAAAGGCGAATTTGATGACTATCCGCTCTGGCTGGCTAATTATAATGATGTACCGTCTCCCACTCCTGAAGGCGCCTGGGATTTTTGGCAGTTTACAGAAAATGGCATCGTTCATGGGATTAACACCAAAGTAGATCTTGATATTTATAACGGAAACTCGTGGTCTTTGAAAAGGTTAACACTGGACTAAGGTAGGAAGAATGAAGCTAGATGGTGGAAGTTTTGCAACCCGAAAAAATAACTATTTCCAGATTTATTGCCTTTTCTTTTATAAGGACGTATAGAGGGAAATAAGGACGTTTTCTGAATTCAGAAAGAATTACTCTCTGACTTACTCATTTTTAAAATCCATTTGATAATTTCACGAAATACCTGATAGAAGTTAACCGTCTGCGATATCTCCCATCCTTCCATCTTCACTCTTCCCTCTTAAAACTCCATCATTTCCCCAGAAACCTGAGAATGTCTGCATTCAATTCATCGGCATGTTCAAAAGGAATCATGTGGGTAGCATTTTTGTAGATTTTCAGTTCAGCATGAGGCATTTTTTTTGCCATCATTTCAGTATGATCTTGTTTAATCACATCTTTATCTCCTGCAATGACCAACACCGGGTTTTGTATTTTTGAAAGATCTTTTTTACTGATATGCGGTTCTTTAAGCATGAGTGTTACTAATCTACGTTCATTAAATTTTTCAGGTTTGTTTTCAATATTCAGCACAAGAAGCTGGTTTTTCATATGGGTGATCAATCTTTCATCAACACCTTGCGGAACTGCATTAGCTCCGATGGTAATTAATTTATTAAGGTTTTCCGGGTATTTTAAGGCAAATTCAAGGCCTGTAATTCCGCCGTCGCTCCATCCTGCAATATTAATTTTCTTTAACTCCAGCTTATCTGCAAGCGATTTTACATCATCTGCAAATTGGGTATAGGTGAAATCTTTTTCAGAAGTATCAGCACTTTTCCCCTGTCCTCTGGTATCTACCACTATCACTTTGAAATGCTTCAAAAGGACCGGAATCTGCTGGTAAAAATCCTTTATGCTCCCTGAATTCCCATGAAGCAGAAAAAGAGGTTCCCCTTCCCCGTATATTTCGTAGTACAGCTTTGTATCTTTTAATTCAAGATAATTCCCCGAAGATTCATTTTTTCCGTACACAGAATTTTCTGATGCTATTT
Organism: Chryseobacterium pyrolae; assembly: GCF_025153485.1. Lineage (NCBI taxonomy): Bacteria > Pseudomonadati > Bacteroidota > Flavobacteriia > Flavobacteriales > Weeksellaceae > Chryseobacterium > Chryseobacterium pyrolae. Next base: position 381,420 of record NZ_JANZQH010000003.1, on the reverse strand, counting down.
TATATTGGGAAATGTCAGAAATCAGCCCTTCGAGATCATCTCCTGAAGCTGTTGTTTCACCGTTATTATTTTTCGCGCTTTTATCCACTTTTACATCTATATTGATGGCTGGTGCTGCCAGAGTCATTTTTTGCCAGTCTCCGTAAAACTTCCTAAGAAATCCTGTTCGGAATAAGGCTGCACTGATAAATATTCTTCCATCAAATTCTTTTAGAAACTGAATTCCAATAAAAAATTTCCCTTGTACCCAAATATTATGATCGTTGACGTCCAATGTAAAGGTTCCGTCTTTAATCATATCTTTCGTAAGTTCCACCGTGATCTCTTCATCCAGAATATTTTTATCAGGAAATCCGTTTTTTTCTGTGTAAATGCTATATCTCATCAATACTGGCTTATCGGAAGTATAGCTGGCAATATTCAGATTGATATTTTTGATCTTAGACCGTTTGCTGGCATTAAATTCCAATGCGGTTTCACCAATGAAATTATCTTTTTTTAATTGTGGGTTAACAGAGTACAGAACGTGTTTTGTCTTTGTATTGACTCCCCAGTTTCTATCTACCAGTTTCTTGACTTTAATGTTGACTTCCTTTATATTTTTAATTTTTTCTTTTAAAAATATCTGCCTGTGATCCTGTTTTCTGAAATTCTGCACGGTTTCAACATAGGACTCATAGCCGGGAACTTCTATTCTGAGTTTTCGGGAAGCATCAAGTTCCGAAAGGTCAATGGAGAAATTTCCTTTCTCATCAGAAACCGTTCCTGCATTTTCTTTTTCTATCCCGATTTTCACATAAGGAACCGGCTTGTTTTCATTTTTAGAAATCACAGTTCCGGAAATCACCTGTGCATTGAAAGAATAAGCTGCTAAAAGAAAGAATAAAGCATTGAGTTTGTTCATGGTATAAGTTTGATGCAAAATTCTTTATTTCCCGTGTTCAACACTCATAACAGCTTATTAAATTTAAGAACCGTTTAGTTAAATTTTTTGTAAAACATCATCTGTTTGTGACCGAAATTCTAAAAAATATATAAACTTTTTTTTATAAAATACTCAGGACATCTTCCCATGAATGAACTCTTTGATAATTTTCGTTGTCTATCAGTTCGTTGTGAGGTTGGGTGAAAATTAGTTTTTCTCCTGCAAAATGATCCAGATTTTTAGGGTAATCATCAATCATTACATCACCGTGGACCACTCTTTTGCTTCCGCATAAAACAATCTGTTCCCAGCTGATAAACGGAAAATGTTCTGCAAGCCAGTCAAATTTTTCTCTTAAACTGTTGGGAAACTCCATTCCGGCTGAAACAATGTAAAGTTCATATTTGTTATTAATGTATTCCAAAGCCGCACGGCTGCCTTCCATAACAGGAAGTGTTCTGAAAAAACCAACTTCATTCACGTGTTTTTTTCCATTGGGAAATGCTTCAATTTCAGGCATTCCTGAGAGATCACTGATTTCAATTTCTCTACCTGAATCTCTTTTTTCAAACTGCACCAGCTGATGATACACATCTGCCATTACCCCGTCCATGTCTACAATTACTTTTTTCTTCATTTTAATATGTAATTTTATGAAAGCTTAAACTTACAACATATTAAAAAAATAAAAAATATCATCTCTACAAAATAAAAATTTAAGACAAATTTATCTCGTTACAGCCTATTCCGTGAAAGGCTTCCTTTGAATCCATTCTTTTTTAGGATTCAATACCCTGAAAATTCTTTTCATAAATAAATTGATCAAAGAATTATTATGCTTTATCAACCCGAAAATTTCAAGAGGTTCCGCACCAATGGTTGATTTTATTTCCAACGCTGTTCTACCAAAAATTATTCTTTTAAATTGATGAGTAATTGCATATTCTACCATGTCTAAAAGCATATTGAGGTACAATTGTTTTTCTTTTTGAAGTTCTTTATTATAGCCTAAAAAATAGGTGTCAATATCTTCATTGTTGAGAATTAAAGTATAAAATCCTATCAGCTTTTGATCTAAAAAATATCCAAAGATTTTAAAGTTTTGATTCAAATTTTCCTTCATCCTTTCAAAATGATTTTCAGCAAGAAAAAAGGTATTGAAAGGAGCATTTTCTGCTACATTTTGATACAGAATATTCATTTCTTTTTGATGTTTTTTTATGTCATCCAAATTCATTTCATACTTTTCAATTCCTTCAAACTTTTTTCTGGCAGAGCGTACTCTTGTTCTGTATTTTTTAGAGAAATCATTTAAATAATCTTCAAAAAAAGTCCAGTCTTCTTTTAATTTCAACATCATATTGGGTTGAACGGAAAACCTGAAATAAGCCTGATGATTTTTATCCTGAAAATAGTTGACAAAATTGAACTGGTAATCTTTATAAATGATCAAAGATGTTTTTCTGATCTCTTTCTGCATCTTCTGAACAGCCTTATCCAAAAGCGGAATAACCTCTTCTAAAGTGATTTTAGCAGCATCAAAATAAAATCCATTTTGACCTGTCAACATATTATTTCCCAGAATCATTACATCTCTACTGAATTTTTGGGCAAAGAAATTCCTGATATTACACCACACTTCATTTTTTTGAAAAGTTGCATGATTCCGAAAACTTAAATACTGAAATAAAGCACCGCCAATCAACTCATTATCATTGAAAAATCCAATATAATAACATTCCATATTATTCGGCCCGGAAGAGTCCAAGACATGAAAATATTCTTTGGAAAGCATGATATTTTGGTTCCCGATCACAGCATTCCACTGTAATGGTAAGTCCGGAACACTATTGTATATTTTTAGATTATATGACATAAAAAAGGCCACAAATGTAGCCTTATAATTTAGATCGTTAGAATTTTATTTTTGGGTAACCCAATTAAAGCCTTCAGGAGAATACCAACCGCAGATAATTCCGCCCATAATTGTGAGTGTTATCGTCCAATATGCGGTATTAATAAAAGTATATTTCCAAGATTTCCTTTCAAACATCGCGTTAATTGCAATGAGGGGAAATACAAAGAAAACTCCGGCCATAAAACAATGCAAAGCACCATGACCAAAAGAACGATAAGCTGTTCCATAATCTTTCATAAAGGAAAAAAATGAAGGTTTTGCGTTTGTTTCGTCTCCTCCAACCATTCCTAAGGCTCCAAGTTGATGTATTGTGATCATTTGCAGGAAAAAAGCAATCAAAAAAGACAGGATAAATGCAAAAACAAAGACAAATCCCATGTTTGATCCTTTCATTTTCTCTTCCGTCAACCCTACTTCCTGCATCCAAACAGTTCCTAAAATTTTTGGATGATACCAGATAAATCCCATAATAAGTGGGACTAATGCAGCTACAGCAATAGCCAAAAAGTTAATTTGCATCATAGTTTTATGTTTTAATTAATTATATCAAATCTACATTAAAAATCAATATAAAATATATTTTACATAAACTATAATTTGTTTTAACTAAAAATTAAAAACAAAAATAAATAAAATCAATTAAAAAACTAATCTCAATTTACACTTTATTATATAAAATTTCAAAAGAACTAATATTTTAAAAGGTCTTTGATATAATAGTATTAATAAGTTTTAAGTGTCTACATTTTCGTACTTTTGCCGCTCAATACAAAATCAATATCAAACCATTACATTCCAATGAATTACGTTTCTGTCGAAAATCTTACTAAATCTTATGGCATCAAAGTTTTATTCCAAAATATCAATTTTCATGTCAATGAAGGTGACAAAATAGCCATTGTTGCTAAAAACGGGAGCGGGAAATCTACCCTTCTTAAAATATTAATGGGGAAAGAAATTGCAGACAGCGGAACTGTGAATATTAATAAAGATATCCAGGTGGTCTTATTTGATCAGGAAATCGATTTTGATTCTGATCTTACCATTGATGAATTTATGATGACCCTCGATTCTGCGCCCATTCAGGCCCTGAAAAATTATCATAAATCGCTGCTTTCTACAGATTATGATTTCATTGAAAAAGCTTTGGCTGAAATGGAAATTCACAAAGCATGGGATCTGGAGAATGACATGAAACAAATTCTCTCTCAGTTGAAAATCACAGATCTGGAAGCCAAAATGGGAACTCTTTCCGGAGGACAGATCAAACGTGTTGCCTTAGCAAAATTACTGACTGAAACAAGAGCTGAGCACCGCCATACGCTTCTCATCATGGATGAGCCTACCAACCACCTTGATGTAGAAATGGTAGAATGGCTTGAAAGCTATTTGAGCAAAGCAAAAATAACTTTAATTCTGGTAACTCACGACAGGTATTTCCTGGATGCCGTTTGTGGAATTATCTGGGAAATGGAAGATAAAAATCTGTATTTCCACAATGGTTCTTACGCCACATATCTTGAAAATAAAATGATTCGTGAGGATAATATGAATTCTACCATCGACAAAGCCAATAATCTGTACAGGAAAGAATTGGAGTGGATGAGAAGACAGCCCAAAGCGAGAACTACCAAATCAAAATCCAGACAGGATGACTTTTACGAAACTGAAAAAATAGCTAAAACCGATACGAGAAAAGAGTCTCTGGAACTTGATTTCGAAATGAAAAGGCTTGGAAACAAAATTTTAGAGCTTAGAGATATTTCTAAAAGTTATGGCGATAAATTATTATTAAAAGATTTCAGTTATCAGTTTCAGCGAGGTGAGAAAGTAGGAATTGTAGGAAAAAATGGTGCCGGGAAATCTACATTGCTGAATATCATCCAGGGGCTTGAGCCGAAAGATTCAGGAGAAATTGAAACCGGAGAAACGATCAAATTTGGATATTTTTCACAAAAAGGGCTGAAGTATAAAGAAGATGAAAGAGTTATTGATTTTATCAAAGAAATTTCTGAAAACTTCCCTTTAGCCAACGGAAAAACGATCTCTGCATCGCAGTTTCTAAGGTTGTTTTTATTTGATGATCAGACTCAGTACTCTCCTATTTCAAAACTTTCGGGTGGTGAAAAAAGGAGGCTGCATTTGATGTATATCCTGTATCAGAATCCAAACTTTTTGATATTTGATGAACCTACCAATGATCTGGATCTTCCGACTTTAACTGTACTGGAAAATTTCCTGCTGAACTTTCAGGGCAGTTTGATTATTGTTTCTCACGACAGATATTTTATGGACAGAATTATTGACCATGTTCTGGCTTTTGAAGGGGAAGGAAAAATCAGAGATTTTATCGGAACTTTCTCAGAATACAGAGACGCCAAAAGCCGCGAGGATGCATTGGAAAAAAATGCAGTATCCAAACCGGAACCTGTCAAAGAAATTGTTGTAATACCAGAGGTTTCTCAACCTTCTTCCCCAAAAAGAAAAATGTCTTTTAAGGAGCAGAGAGAACTGGAAACCATAGAAAAAGAAATGCCTGAATTGGAACAAAAGCGTACCAAGATCATGAATCAGCTTAATAACGAAACGGAATATGAAAAAGTGGCACAACTTTCTGCCGAATTGGAAACCATTTCTGAAAAGCTGGGGGAATATGAGATGAGATGGCTGGAACTTCAGGAAATTTAAATAAGTTTTAGAGTTTTAGAGTAGGAGCGTATGAGAGTTTATCTCAATTGCTTTTACTCTAAAACCCTACTACTCTCAAACTCTATTACAAGTAAACTACCTTCTCCCCTTTTGAGCTCTCCAGAGAAGCATCAATGATTTTCATATTTTGAACCACTTCTCTTCCCTGAGAAGGCAGTGCGTATCCGAAGACAATATATTCATAAATCTGCTGGTAGTAGTCCATATAATTTCCGGGTTCACTGGAAGTCAGAATTCTTTCTGTTTCTGAATTTTCATTTAAATAATTTAAAATTCCGTCCATCCCTTGTAATGGCTCGGTCCATTCATTGCCATAAACTGGTACAGCTCCTGCAACCAGTTCATTTTCCTGATTATCGGTTCTTTCCTGCAGAAAACTTCCTTTTTCTCCGTGAATAGCATAAGCGTAGTGCGCTTCTTTGGTGAAGACAGATGATTTCAGTCTTACCCTCAGATTATTCTTGTAATATAAAAGAATTTCAAAATAGTCATTGGCATATTCCGCGCCTTTCATCGAAAAAACGTCTGCAAAAAGTTTTTCAGGATATCCGAAATACTGCACCGCCTGGTCTACAAGATGGGCACCCAGATCATGAAGTGAACCTGAACCTGTTTGTTCCGGATCTTCTTTATGCTGTTTTCCACTTGGTGTGGTACGGAATCTGTCGAAACGGATCTCTGCTTCTTTAATATCTCCTAATTTTCCTTCATTCATTATTTTGTGAACCTGTAAAAAATCGCGGTCAAATCTTCTGTTCTGGTAAACACTTATAAATAAACCTTTTTCTTCTGAGAGGTTCACCAACTGTTCTGCTTCTGACACACTCACGGTAAAAGGTTTTTCAACGATTATATTTTTCCCTGCCTCGAGTGCCATTTTAGCATATTCAAAATGGGTCTGCACGGGAGTATTGATGATCACCAGTTCAATATCTGCACTCTGAAGCATCTCTTCCACGGAACGATAAATGGTTGCTTCGGGATATTTTTCTTTAGATTCCTCTTTGCTTCTTTCTACGATAGCAGCCATAAAAAATCCGGGATGTTCTTTTAAAAACGGGGCATGAAACACTTTTCCGCTCATTCCAAAGGCACAAAGTCCTGCTTTTACCAATTGCATATGTATAATTTTTAACAAATATATTTAATAATACTCAGTTTACCAGCCTACACCCAAAACCGGTATTTTTAGTACATTCCTAAAATATGACAAAAATCATTTTATTATTTTTATTAATTCTAAATTAATCCCTTCCGAATTCTTATTTTTGCCGCTATTTAAAACTATTCTACATAAAAATAAGTAATGAAAAAACAGCTAGCTTCTTTAGGACTTCTATTTACCGCCTTATCTGTAGGTGCTCAAATGAAAAATGTTGAGGCAGACACTATCAGATCACAAACCATTGAAGACATCAATCTCCATAAAACCGGAAACCCAAACCAGGCAAGAACATCATCTACCAAGTCTGCGCTTACGGTAATGGAAACCCCACAACCTATCTCCATTGTAACACACGAAATCATTGAGCAACAACAGGCGAAACAGCTGAGCGATGTTCTTCAGAATGTAAACGGGATGTACGTTACTTCATCCAGAGGAAACTCTCAGGATAGTTTTGGAGGGCGTGGTTTTATTTTAGGGAATGATAATATTTTTAAAAATGGAACCAGAGTCAATAGTGGAGTTTTCCCTGAAGTAAGCGGTTTAGAAAGAGTAGAGGTATTAAAAGGAGCTAATGCCATGCTGTATGGAAATACTGCTGCAGGAGGGATCATTAATATGATCACTAAAAAGCCTAGATTCAATTTTGGAGGAAGTGTGGGACTTAATGGAGGAAGCTGGAACTCTTATAAGCCGACTGTTGACATTTATGGTCCTTTATCTAAAAATATTGCATTCAGGGTAAACGGTGCTTATGAATATGCTGAAAGTTTCAGAGATGTTGTAGAGTCTGAGAAATATTATTTCAACCCATCTTTCTTATTCAATTTAAGTCCGAAATCACAGTTAATTGTAGAAGCCGATTATCTTAAGAATAATTTTACTCCGGATTTTGGTATTGGATCCATTACCAATAAAGACCAGAGTTATTCAATGAATAATTATGTGGACAGAAATACATTTTTCGGTACAGACTGGCAATATCAAAACGTAGAACAGACTTCAACGAATGTAACGTTCAATCACCAATTAAGCACTAACTGGACTTTAAATGCTGTTGCTTCTTACCAGAATTATACAAAAGATTACTTTTCATCCGAGCGTGTACAGTGGGTATATGACAAAAAAGTTGATGAGAATCGTTTAACCTGGACACGCCCATTCAATAAAACCCTTAACAAAACTCAATACGGTTCAGCACAGGTAAATATTAATGGGGAATTCAATACAGGAAAAATAAACCATAAAGTATTAATAGGCGCTGATGCTGATTACAATCAGGCCGATGCTTACGCGTACAATGTAGCAGCTCCTGTGAATGTTCTATATCTGGACAACCCTTCCACCTGGGGAAATATCGCAATGCCGGACACGAGTGAAAATTCATTAACAAGGATCAACACTAGAAGAGTTGGTGTGTATATTCAGGATTTTATCAGTTTAACTAAACAATTTAAAGTGATAGCCGGGGTTCGTTGGTCTTATATAGAAAATATGCCCTCTATCAAGACCACTTATGCAACTTCAGCTAAACCACTGGATAAAAGCTTGGTACAAAACTCTGCAACGTCTGATCAGGCATTTTCTCCAAAATTAGGTCTGGTTTACACGCCTAACGATAATCTTTCTGTTTTTGCAACGTATACCAATTCATTTGCTGCCAATGCAGGATATATGTCTGACGAAATTGGTTCTTTAAATACTACAGGAACGGTTGCACAGGTAAGAGACAGAGTCAATAACCTCTCAAAACAAGGGATAAAACCTACTACTATAGATCAATATGAAATCGGGGCCAAGAAAAATCTTTGGCATAATGCTTTAGCGATCAACCTTAGCTTGTATCAGATTATACAAAATAATACTTACCAGAACTATTTTTATACCGACAACACCGGAACCCCTCAAACTCCTGATACAAATCTTAAAGAATTTGCAGGTAAAATGAGAAGCCGTGGTGTTGAACTGGATATCACAGGAAACCCGACAGAAAACCTATCTATTATTGGAGGTTTCTCTTATAACAACTCTGTGTATATTGATACTCCGGACAAAGGATATGTTGAAAAACAAAGACTGGTAAGAACTCCTGCCACTACAGCCAATGCATCTGTCTTTTATAAATTCACCAAGTATGCGAAGGGATTAAAAGTAGGCGCAGGTATTTATTATATCGGAGATAGAATTGGAGGCTGGAACGACTCTAAATCTACCAATATCACCAGAAACAATGTCAGCAGAATGCTTGAACTGAAAGATTATACAACAGTAACTGTCTCTGTAGGCTATGAATGGAGTAAATTCTCTATCCAGGGGAAAGTGGGTAACTTATTCGATGTTGTCAACTACAACGTACACGAAAACTATTCAGTCAACCCTATTACGCCAAGAAACTATTATTTTACGCTGACTTACAAACTTTAGAATTAAGTACTACAATAATTTCATCGTTCAAAGTGGAAATTGCATTTTTGCAGTTTCCGCTTTTTACATTACAAAAACAAACAATACGATATGGATAAGATCAAGGACACAAGAAGTTTTATGAGAATTACACACCGCTATCTGGGATATTTTCTTGCTGGAATAATGGCTGTGTATGCAGTGAGCGGAGTTTTGCTCGTTTACAGAGATACCGATTTTCTTAAAAAAGAAAAAAAGTATGATAAAACCATTGCTGTCAACCTTTCAGAAAAGGAACTGGGGAAAGAATTGAAGATCAAAGGTCTGGAAGTAGAAAAAACAGAAGGGAATATCCTTCACTTTAAGCGTGGAACTTATGATGCTTCCACAGGAAAGGCTCAATATTCCAAAATGGAACTTCCATTTGTTCTGGATAAGATGGTAAAGCTTCATAAATCCCAATCTAAAGAAACATTGTCACCTCTCAATACCTTTTTCGGGATTTCTTTATTTTTCTTTGTCATCTCAAGTTTCTGGATGTTTAATCCTAAAACAAAAGCCTTCAAACGAGGGATCAAATTTGCAATCGCAGGCCTCATTATTTCGGTGATTCTTTTATTCATTTAAATTGTAGGATCATCAAAAAAATGACTAAATAATTCACATTCTTCATCTCTACAAATTAACAATTATTCTGACTTTTTATCTAAAATTAAGAAGTATGGCATCATTCTTGTTTTTTCTATAATCTACAAATGATAACATTTAATTATTAAAATAATAAATTATGAAAAAACTAATTTTTGCAGGAATATTAGCAGCAACAGGTTTGACTGCAACGGCTAATGCTCAGATTCAAAAAGGTAACTGGCTGGTAGGAAGTAGCTTAATATCAAGTAATTTTGGTTTAAATACTGGTGGAGGATACAATATCGGTATTCAGCCTAAAGGTGCTTACTTCATTCAGGATAATGTTGCTGTAGGGGGATATGTAGACTTAGGTATTAATAAAGTTACTAATGGTAGCCCTACTGAATTCACTTATGGTGTAGGTGGTTTGGGACGTTATTACCTATCACCGGGAGAAAAAGGTGTGGATAACTTACTTCACCACGGAAGATGGTTCCTTGAAGGTAACGTAGGTATCGGAGGAAGATCAGTGGAAAATGCAGATTCTACAACTGGTTTAGACTTTGGTGCAGGTCCGGGTTATTCTTATTTCATTACGCCTAATATCGGTTTGGAAGGTTTAGTGAAATACAAAGGAAGAGCAGGATTTGGTAGCGAAGGATTAAATTCTAATATTACTTTCAACGTAGGATTCAGTATTTACTTACCTACTTCAAAAGCTAAAGAGGTAGCAAATGATTTAAAATAATCATAGTTACCCAATAAAAAATGAAATCGCCCCGAAATATTTTCGGGGCGATTTTCGTACAAATTAAAACTAAACTATAAAAAATCAAATAAATCATGTATTGGGCTGTGGCGTATATCTCAGATACGGCTTTACTTCTGTAACGCCTTTCGGAAATATTTTTCTGGCATCTTCCGTAGAAATGGACGGCGGAACAATAACGTCGTCACCGTTTTTCCAGTTGACCGGAGTAGCAATTTTATGGGAATCAACCAACTGAAGAGAATCGAGTACTCTCAGGATCTCATCAAAATTTCTTCCTGTAGAAGCCGGATAAGTAATGATCAATCTTACTTTCTTATCAGGATCAATGATCAGCAAAGAGCGTACGGTAGCAGTTAATGAAGCATTCGGGTGAATAAAATCATAGAGTTCTGAAATTCGTCTGTCTTTGTCCGCAATAATAGGAAACTGCACATCGGTGTTCTGGGTCTCGTTGATATCTTTGATCCAGTTCTGATGGTCTTCTACTCCATCTACACTTAAAGCAATGACTTTGGTTCCTCTTTTCTCGAATTCTGATCTCAATTTCGAAGTATAACCCAATTCCGTAGTACATACCGGCGTATAATCCGCAGGATGCGAAAACAGAATTCCCCATGAATTTCCTAGGAACTCATGAAATTTAATATCACCTAAAGAAGTCTCTGCCTTAAAGTCCGGTGCTGTATCTCCTAGTTTGATTGACATAATATTCTGCTTTGTTAGTCTACAAATTTAGTAGACTTTTTGGAACTGGCAAAATTTTTGTTGAAAATTTATATCTTTAACCAAAATTTTATTCATGCAGAACATTGGACACAGCTATGTAGATGTTATTTACAGGGTTTTGGAAAGCTGGTATATGAGGTTTGCCGAGCTTACCCCGAAACTTATCGTCGGAATTTTAGTATTTTCTTTTTTTCTTATCACTAGTAAGTACCTGAGTTTAGGTGCCGTAAAATTATTTCATAAATTTTTCCCGAAAAGCCAGAAAGAAGGCTCTCTGGTGACTTTAATCGGCATATTCAGGTTTTTGATTATGATCATGGGAACTTTCATTGCCCTTGAAATCATGGGCTTCAGCAGTTTCCTTTGGAAGTTCATCGGAAGTTTAGGGGTGGCCGGGGTGATCGCCGGGGTCGCTTTAAAGGATCTGGTATCCAGTATTTTTTCAGGAATGCTGATCGGGATTGATAAAGCATTTAAAATAGGTGATTATATTACAATCGGTGCCCATTCCGGGACGGTTCAGGAAATTGGTTTTTTAACGACCAAGCTCATTACTGACGATGGAAAAAAGGCTTACATTCCCAATCAGGTTATTTTTAATGCTCCTTTTTACAATATTACCGCTTCGCCGCAGCGCAGAATTATTTTAAATTTTGAGATTCCTGCGGATGAAGATATCAGCAAAGCACAGAAGGGAATGCTTGCCGTCATTAAAAGTCTTGACAGTGTAGACAGACTGGATACTTCAGAAGTTATTTTTACTGACCTAAAACAAGGCAATTTTAGCCTTCAGGCTAAATTCTGGATGAAGGTAGGCGGCAATCTGGTTCAGTTGAAAAGCGAGGCTTATCTGAAGATCAAGGAGCGCCTGGATGCTGACAATATACAGCTTGTAACACCTACGAGCATCAGCATTACCAATGGGGAAACTCTTCCTGCTGAAAATTAGGACAAATAAATATAAACCGCTTTTCTTAAGCGGTTTTTTTATGCCTTAATTATTTCTGATGTTTTAATTGAAGGCTATCTTTTTGATGCAATTGGGCAACGGAATCATTCTGGATCATCGGCGCGCCGAGTATAAAATTGTCATTAGTAGGAAGGCTGTCTTTCTCAATGCCCGAAGCAACTGTTGCAACTTTCCCTTTATCTTTTGGTTTGGAACAGCTGGTCAAAAATAAAATCATGGAAACTATAGCCAAACCTATTTTATTATTTCTGAATAGGGCAGGAATATACTGAAAGAATTTATTTTCTATAGGTCCGTTTTTTTCGTTTTCTACAGTCAGCTGATGGCTAAAAAATCTACCACAAATATCTTCTCCCTGTTTCTCTTTAAAAATAGATTCAATTTCATAAGATTTCTTTTCTGTAAAATCAATTACGCATTTGCTGCATACGGAACAGAATCTTCCTTTTTCCCGGGAAGACATTGTTTCCCAATTTTCACAAGGATTGGGAATGTGTAAGTTTTTCATCATATATGTAAGAATAAATTGAACCACAAAAGTCTTTAATGTTAAACACTTTAGGGCACTGCAATTTTAAAGTTTTAACATTCTGAAAACAAATAAGATCACATAACCCGAAAATCAAAGATTTTCATAAGAACTTAAGTGTACTTCCATATGCAATCTATTTAACTTTAAAATAACTAAAGTGTTATAAGAACTTTTGTGCCTTTTGTGGTTAAAAAGAAAAAACCGTTCCAAAGAATGGAACGGTTTCTGAATTTATTTAAAAGTTTAGGCTTAAGCTAAAACTTCTTTTACTTTGTTTGCAGCTTCTTCTAAAGTAATTGCAGAATGTACAGGAAGACCTGAATCGTCAATTAATTTTTTAGCTTCAACAGCATTAGTTCCCTGTAATCTTACGATCAATGGAACCGGAAGGCTACCCATCGCTCTGTAAGCATCTACAACTCCCTGAGCTACTCTGTCACATCTTACGATACCTCCGAAGATATTGATCAGGATTGCTTTTACGTTTGGATCTCTCAAAATGATTCCGAAAGCAGTCTGTACTCTCTGCGCATCAGCAGTACCTCCAACGTCCAAGAAGTTAGCAGGGCTACCACCAGATAATTTGATGATATCCATAGTTGCCATTGCAAGACCAGCTCCGTTTACCATACAAGCAACGTTACCGTCTAGTTTTACGAAGTTAAGACCCGCTTCACCAGCTTCTACATCCATTGGATCTTCTTCTCTTGTATCTCTCAGTGCTTCTAAGTCTTTGTGACGGAACAATGCGTTACCATCTAAAGTTACTTTAGCATCTACAGCGATAATTTTGTTATCAGAAGTTTTCAACACAGGGTTGATCTCGAAAAGTGAAGCATCAATTCCAGTGTAAGCATTGTAAAGAGATGCAATGAATTTTGTGAATTCTTTGAAAGCATTTCCTTCAAGACCTAAGTTGAAAGCAATTTTTCTAGCCTGGAACCCTTGAAGACCTAAAGCAGGATCAATGATTTCTTTGTGGATCAAATGAGGCGTTACTTCTGCAACGTGCTCAATATCCATACCTCCTTCAGTAGAATATACGATTGTATTCTTACCTTCAGCTCTGTCTAAAAGAATAGAAACATAAAATTCTTTAGTTTCAGTTTCTCCCGGATAATAAACATCTTCTGCAACCAAAACAGAGTGTACTTTTTTACCTTCAGCAGAAGTTTGTGGAGTTACCAACTGCATTCCGATGATGTTTTGAGCGTTTTCTTTAAGTTTATCCATGTTTGGAGAGAACTTTACACCACCACCTTTACCACGACCACCTGCGTGAATTTGTGCTTTTACAACCCAAGCCTGCGCTCCGGTCTCAGCAGTCAATTTTTCAGCAGCTGCTACAGCTTCTTCTACATTGTTCGCTACGAAACCACGTTGGATAGCAACTCCGTACTTTGATAAAATCTCTTTTGATTGATACTCGTGAAGATTCATATTATTTTTATTATTTTATTTTAAAATTTAAAGGTTGACAAATTTACTAAAAAGACATGGAAGTTCAAGTTTATTGACTTAAAAATTAAGAATGTCTTCATATTTTTTAAATAAGATTTTTTTTAACCATTAAGATTATTGAAGATTTTAAGTTTAATTAAGAAAAACATCTAAAGATATTTTTAAGCTTACCTCTTATATTCGCTTGCGAAACTTAATATTCTTAACCACTTAAAAACTCTTAATGGTTTAAAATACCTATTCTAAATTTTATTCTTCGGACAATTTTTCAGACTGTGACCCGATAAATGGAATTTTAGGCGCCAGGAAATAGCCTGTTAAACTCGCAAAAAGTATGGGAACGAAATAGGTAAATCCGGTTAAAGTTCCCAAAATAATGGTGGTACTCATTGGTGTTCTGGTCACACAGGCATTGATGGCCGCCATACAGCTTACAATGGCTAACGTAGTATCCACAGCAGGAAATAGCTGATGAATAATCAATCCTAAAGTGGTTCCTACAAAAAATAAGGGAATGATAAAACCACCTCTCCATCCTGAAGTTACCGTAACGGCAATCGCAATGATCTTAAAAATAAGGATCACGATCAAAAAATTCAGGGTAAAATTCCCGTTGATCAGCTGATTGATCTCATGATGACCAAAGTATCTTGTGATGGGAAAATTATAAGCAATAACTCCCAAAATAATTCCTCCGGCTAAAGTTTTTATATAAATGGGAAACGGTCTGTATTCAAAAATCTTTTTGAAAAATTTCACCACAAAAATAAAGATCCATCCAAAAATAGTTGCCACCACACCGAATAAAAAAGCATAGATAAAATCATACACTCCAGAATAATGATAAGCCTTCAAATCCCATGTTGCGCCTATCCCCAAATGAATAATCAAAGCAAACATCACATAACTGAAACAGCTCGCTACCAAAGCAGGAATAATAGCTCTGTAATATTCTACGGCGTGTTTGTGATGCAAAATTTCAAGGGAAAACAGACTTCCTCCAAGCGGAGCCCCAAACAAAGCGGTAAAGCCTGAAGCCATTCCGGCAATGCTCAAAGAACGCAGCTCCTCTCCTTTCAGTCTGAAAATTTTCCCCAACCAGGTTCCGGTAGATCCAGTAACCTGAACCAATGGAGCCTCAGGCCCGAGACTTCCTCCGGATGCCACACAAAACAATGACGAAAGAATCATGGAAGGATTATTTTTCGGATCTAATTTTCCTTTATTAAACCTGATATTATTAACAATCAGATGAATTTCTCCGGGATCTCCGATAAAGTGAATGACAAGTCCTGCGAGCAAACCACAGACCGCCATCGTAGGAATCACCATCCAGCCCTGAAATTCAGCTAAAAATTCCGTGAAATGTTCTAAAACAATCCAGTAACCTCCCGCAATAGCTCCCCCCACAAGCCCAGTAAAAGCCCACATAAAAAAGGTACGGCTGAATACAAAAGGATTGAATTTTATAGGCTGATCCAGAAGATTGAATGTTTTTATTAACCTTCTTCTTCTATTGATTTTCATTGTCATTGATTTTAAATATTAAAGAACCTCATCATTTGTTTTTACTATTCAAATCTAAACACAATCGGCTGGGAGAATTGTTGTATAATGGGCTTTTTGTTATAATACAAAGGTTTTTCCAAACCTCCGATGGCATATAGGAATAATGCACTGATTATCTTGAATTCCGTACCTGATGATCCGCTGTATTTTACTTTTTTGAATTTCCCATCCACATCAATTATAAAATTCAGTTTGCACTGATAGGTTCCTTCATCAGTTTCTATTAAATAAACCGGAAAATCTGCAGTCAAACGTTTTTTTAAGTCTTCAAGCTGTTTATAATTTTCAACTTCAGCAATATCAACAGATTTACTTTTGATTTCGTTTTGAAAATTATTTGCCCCCGGCGATATGTTGTTTTCTGTTTGTATTCCGCTTGTTGTTTTAAATAGAATACTTTTATTTACTTTCCCGATGATGACATCTTTATCGAATATACTTTGGTATAGGTTTTCCAGGCTCTGTATTTTTTCAATGTAAAAAACTTTATATTTCTTACTATATAGATCAGCATTTTTTTTGTAATCATAGTGACTGATGCTATCTGAAAAACGCTTTTGAATAGTTTTCACTTCCGTTAAAACAGTCCCGTTCATCAATTTCTTCTTCTCCTGTGCTTCTATTTTATGAACACTAAGAGAAAAAATAACGAGGGTCATCAAAAACAAGGTAAAGCGACTGTTCATTGTTTAATTTTAAAGTAAGGAAAACTGAATAAAGTGAGCATAGCTGTATTTTATACCCAAACTGAAATGATTATATTTTTGTCTTAGCAAAATACCAAATCAGCATAGCCCAGCTTACAATCATAAAAAGGCCTCCAAGCGGAGTAATGGGTCCTAAAAACTTCAGGTTTGCTCCCAAATAATCCTGTAAACTAAGGAAATAGATACTAAAAGAAAACAGCATGGTTCCCGCAATCATTAAAATGGAAATCCATTTCTGTGATGAAGTATCAAATTTTAAAATATACCCTACAATCAATAAAAAGAATGCAGCATACATCTGATATCTCACTCCTGTTTCAAAACTTTCCAGTCTTTCTACAGACAATATTTTTTTTAAAGCGTGCGCCCCAAAAGCTCCCAAAATAACGGACAGCATTCCATAGGCAGCACCGAAAATTAAAGTAATTGTTTTCATTTTATAATTCTTCTAATTCTAGATTTAAATATTTTTTTGTTTTATAATCCTGCCAGGTTCCGGTGATCTTGTTTCCTTTTTTGTCGGCTTCTATAAAAGCTCTCGGAATCCACTTTTCCAGCTCTTCATCGTAGTGATCGTTTTCCGTGATGGAAATATGATCTCCTTTGATCTTCCCATCCCACTCTATTAGTTTTTTATTTTTATCATACCAATACATTGCAGAAAAAGAATTCTCACCGTTATCGGTGTAAAGATGTTTGATAAAAACGGTAATGGGATACTTATGGTCTATTTTCCCTTTCAGCAATTTATACTGAAAGCTTGTGGCATCCGGTTTTTCAGAACCCGACAAAAGATTTTTTGCGTAAGGGCTCCAGTACTTTTCCAGATCTTTGTAAGGAATTTCAATGGTGTGGCTTCCCAGATCATCCAATGCTCTCATTGCATGATTGGAACATCTTCCGGCCACAAAAGTCAGTTGATTTTTACCAAAATAAAATTCGATGTATTCTAAGGTATGCTCCATAAAGCAGTCTTCATACATCGCAATCTGATCCTGAACTTCTTCTCCGGGATTTTTCTCAGCTCTTAACTGGGTAAGAAATTCATCCACCCTTTTTTTGATTTTCTGATTGATGATATTTTCGACTGTTTTGACAGCATTGGGCTGAAACAAATCGGTACAGTTGATAAAATTCCCCGTCCTTAAATCAAAATTATTCCATTTTGAAAATCCTTCAGGATAGGCGCCCGAAGCTTCACCATCTATCCCGATGCTTATAATATTTTTAGGTGTTACCAATTTCTCCCAGCTGTAGAAATAGAGATAGTTGGTATAGGAATTCGCAGCCGTAGAAGCCTTCTTAAAAGGATCAGGACCGGAATTCGGGACATACTCAAGCTCATTGACCTGCAAAAAGGTATTGATCTTGGTTTCGACCAACGGATTTTCCGAATAGGAAACCACCGGAAATACAGCATCTTCAGATTTCGGCTGGAGATCACTGATCTTTACATTTTTCTGTTGTGAAAAACTTAAACCTGAAATCAATAGGAAGAAGAGGATGTTCCGTTTCACTATTTCGATTTTATATAGATTAAAATAATTTTTGCCACCAACGTTGAAATTCCCAATATGATAAACACATTGGAAAGCTTTTTAGAATTTCTAAAGCCCGGGGAAGTCGTTTTCTTTAAAAAGATCCCGAAGATGATAAATATGACGGGTAATATAATCTGCAGCATTACTGAGCTCTTAATCTGTTAAATTCATGAATAACCTCATGATGACTTACTGTTTTATCTTTAAAATAGGTAACAAAGTGCTGCTTTTCAGCTTCTGTAGCGCCCAGTTGATTTAAAATATTCAGTAAATGCATTTTCATATGCCCTTTCTGAATGCCTGTAGTAACTAAAGAACGAAGTGCTCCAAAGTTTTGGGCAAGACCTGAGACAGCCAAGATACTCATCAGTCCCTGTGCAGAAGGTTTTCCAAGAAGTGCCAGTGAGAATTTCACCAATGGATGAAGATTCGTAAGACCTCCCACCACTCCTACAGAGATCGGAAGATCAATCCAGAATCTGAAAATTCCGTTGTCTGTTGTACAGTGTGTTAAAGATCGGTATTGTCCGTCTCTCGCAGCGTAAGCGTGTGCGCAGGCTTCTGTTGCCCGGAAGTCATTTCCTGTGGCAATTACCACAGCATCTACTCCATTCATTACGCCTTTGTTGTGGGTCGTAGCTCGGAAAGGTTCTATTTCAGCGATGGTAACAGCCTGTTTGAATTTTCTTGCAAATTCTTCATTGGAAATTCCACTGTCGTCTTTTAAATCTTCAATTTTACAGGAAACCTCAGCTCTTACGATACAGTCGGGTGTAAAATTGGAAAGAATATTCATCACTACCTGAAGTGAGCTTTTCTCTTCCTGTGTGAAATCTTCACTCGTTGCAATTTCCTGCTTCAATGTTTTTCCGAACTGCTCAAGGCATGAATTAATGAAATTCGCGCCCATAGAATCTACCGTATCGAAGCTTGCTTTAAGTTGGTAATAGTTGGGCATTTCAGAAGTTTTATCAACTAATTTAATATCCAAAATTCCACCACCACGATTTCTCATGTTCGCCGTGATCGCTTCAGTTGCTTCATATAATTTCTTCTTCAAATTAAAATTAAAGAAATGCTGAAGCTTATGAGATTCTACATTGAATATAAAGTGGGTATGTCCTAATTTTTCGTTGTTGATAATGGTTGTCTTAAACCCTCCTTTATCGATCCAGAATTTAGCGGCTTTGGAAGCTGCTGCCACTACTGAACTTTCTTCTACAGCCATCGGAAGGGCAAATAATTTTCCGTCAATTAAGAAATTCGGAGCAATTCCGTACGGCATATAGAAATTGGAGATCGTATTTTCAGAAAACTCTTCATGAAGTTTCTGAAGATCAGCATTTTCGTTCCAGTATTGTTTTAATATATTTTGATATTCTTCGTTTCCTTCAAGGTATTCGCTCACAAGCCAATCAATTTTGCCCTGTTTGGTAAGTTTAGAGAAACCTTCTACCGGTTTATGATTCATAGCATAAATTTAATATGCGTAAAGATAGTAATTTTGAAAGTCTCCATTGTTGATAACTTCTATCGAAAAAGATTGATATTTATCAATTTTGGAACTATTTTTGAACAATATTTTGATACAAATTATAACATCCGGTTAAAAATATGAATTTTGAACGCCTGAAAGAAAAACTCGAAATCCTTGCTGATGCAGCGAAATATGATGTTTCCTGCTCATCCAGCGGAGGAACGAGAAAGAATAAAAAAGGCGCTTTGGGAGATAGTTCCGTAAGCGGGATTTGCCATACCTATACGGAAGACGGACGCTGTGTTTCCCTGCTGAAAATTCTGCTGACCAACCACTGTATCTACGACTGCGCTTATTGTGTATCCAGAAGTTCCAATGATATTAAAAGAGCAGGTTTCACCGTTGAAGAAGTGGTTGACCTGACGATTAATTTTTACCGCAGAAATTATATTGAAGGTCTGTTTCTGAGTTCCGGTATTTTTAAAAATGCAGATACTACGATGGAGCGTTTGGTGAGAGTAGCCAAAAAATTACGAACTGAAGAAAATTTTAACGGTTATATTCATTTAAAATCTATTCCTGGGGCAAGTGATGAGCTGATGCAGGAAGCCGCTTTATATGCAGACCGACTTTCTGTAAACCTTGAAATCCCTACGGAAAGCGGGCTGAAATTACTGGCTCCTGAAAAGAACCGCCAGGATATGATCAATCCGATGCGCTATATTCAAAAAGGTATTGACCAGTATAAAGAGGAAAAGAAAATTTTCAGAAAAGTGCCGAAGTTTGCCCCTGCAGGACAGTCTACGCAAATGATCGTGGGAGCAACCAATGAAAACGATTTGCAGATCATCAAAGTGGCAGATCATTTTTATAAAAATTTCAATCTGAAAAGGGTCTATTATTCGGGATATGTTCCTGTTTTGGAAGACAAAAGACTGCCCTCTCTTACGACGGAAGTTCCGATGCTTCGTGAAAACCGTTTGTATCAGTCTGACTGGCTGATGAGATTTTATGGATTTAAAGCTGAAGAAATTTTAGATCCTCATATGCCATTTCTGGATTTGGAAGTAGATCCTAAACTGAGTTGGGCTTTGAGACATCTTCATCAATTTCCGGTGAATCTGCAGACAGCGGATTATCAAATGATTTTAAGGATTCCTGGAATTGGCGTAAAAACTGCGCAGAAAATCATTCAGGCTCGTCGTTTTCAGGTTTTAAATATGGACCATTTGAAAAAGCTGGGTGCCGCTGTCAACCGGGCAAAATATTTCATCGATTTCAATGCAGGAAATGCTTATTTGAGGTATTTAACAGATATAAATTTGAGAAAGCTGTTGGTAGGCGGAAGTTCTTCCAAGTTTCACAATCAGTTTTCACAGCAGCTGAGTTTGTTTTAAAAATAATCTTCAAAAAATAATTTCACCTGAATCACCATGACCACATTACTTTATGACGGAAGTTTCGACGGCCTTTTAACCGCAGTATTTGAAGTATTTGAATACCGGTATAGAGATGTGGAAATTGCAAGCAAGGAAAGGTTTCATCAGGAAAATATTTTTGCTGAAATTCATGAAGTGATCACGCAAAACGATAAAGCGGAAAGAGTATTCAACAAACTGGAACAGCATATCGGAAGATCTGGCGTTCACCAGCTCCTGAAAGTTTTTCTCTCCGAAGATCCGGAACGGGAGCATCTTATTCTCTCTGCTGTAAAGCAATCGATCCAGCATCCTGATAAAAATATTCTTCAAAATTATGCAGATGAAGATATGCTGAAAATATCAAAGATCTGTAAATCTGTAGACCGGGAAAGACATAGAATGACGGCTTTTGTCCGGTTTGAAAAAATGCAGGACGGTGTCTTTTTTGCGAAAATAGATCCTGATTTCGATGTTCTCCCCCTGATCCGTAAACATTTTAAAGACCGTTATCAGGATCAGAAATGGATGATTTACGATTTGAAACGGAATTACGGAATTCTGTACGATCTGGAGACCTGTGAGTTTTTTTATCCGGAAGAAAAATTAGATCTCCACAAATACCAACAGAAGTTTCATGATGAGGAGCAGAATTATCAAACGTTGTGGCAACGGTATTTTATAAAAACCAATATTACAGAAAGGAAGAATTTAAAACTGCATGTCCAGCATGTTCCGAAAAGATACTGGAAATATCTGACGGAGAAATGGTGATTTACATATGTTTGAAGTTTTTTTCTCCCGCAGATTTCTCAGATCACTCAGATCTTCTAATGATTAAATTTTAAATCTTTCAATTTCAAGTCCAGGTGAGTTTCTTCGTGGGATTGCTAAAGTTGACCGCAAAGTTTTGAACCAACAGCTTAATGAAATGGTAGAGAATGCCATTTTGGTTAAACAATCGTTTAATGAATTACCTACAAAAGTTGAGTATACATTAACGGAACTTGGAGGAAAACTGGTAGAGATTCTTTGGCCGCTGAATGATTGGGGAAAGCTTTTGATTCCTGAGGAGGAGAAAGTTTAAAGCACATTTATTTAATTCATGTTCAAAAATCTGTCATATTTGTGATTAAATAAAACCCCATGAAACAAAATATTTTAGGCCTGATGCTGGCTATAGCCATTTCGAGCTGTCATAATGATAAAAAGTTATCAGGCAGCACAATCGAAATGGCCGGAACCCTGGTTCCCGAAAACTCCGTTCAAATTAATAAAGACAAAAATACGATCAGGGGAAGATTTTCTGCTCCTAAGGGGTATACATGGATTGAAGAGCAGCCTGATTCTTTCGGATATTTCATTGAGAATTTCAAGCTGAAACCTTATGGAAGCCAGATTCTAAAATATGACGGAACGCCCATTGCCACGCAGGATGTTCATGAAGCCATTTTCGATATTGACACAGGAAATAAAGATCTGCAACAGTGTGCTGATGCCGCAATCCGTCTAAGAGCTGAATATTTGTACAAAGCCAAAAAGTTTGACGAGATCAAATTTCATTTTACAAGTGGCGATCTGGTGTCATGGAATGACTATAAAAACGGTATCCGTGCTTTCGTCAATGGAAATTCGGTGAGCTTTAGAAAAACAGCAGATTTTGACGATTCTTACCCAAATTTTAGAAAATATCTGGATTTGATTTTCAATTATGCAGGAACGATTTCATTAAATAAGGAAACAAAACCGGTCGCAAAAACTTCGGATCTGAAAACGGGTAATATTCTGATCACGCCAGGCAGTCCGGGGCATATTGTTTTTATTTCGGGAGTATGTCAGAATAAGGAAGGTGAAAAGTTATTTTTATTAAGTGAAGGATTCACTCCGGCACAATCTATTCATATGCTTTCCAATCCTTTTGATAAAAATATTTCGCCATGGTACCGTCTTGATGTAAATTCTTCTGAAACCAAAACGGCAAGGTATTTTTTTAAACCTACAAATTTTAGAAGCTTTTAATTATTTATATTCAAAACTCTTCTCAACTTACTGCCATTATCTGAACTTGTTTTTGTAAATTTGTGTTCGAAATTTTTTACTAGATGAAAGAGAGTGCTGTAAAAAAAATTGCAGTTCTTACTTCAGGAGGTGACTCTCCAGGTATGAATGCAGCATTAAGAGCGGTCGTAAGAACCGCCAATTATTATAATATCGAATGCTACGGAGTAAGGGAAGGCTATAACGGGCTCATCAATGATGATTTCCTGAAAATGGGTCCCCGTTCCGTAAAAAATATAATCAACCAGGGCGGAACCATTCTGAAATCCGCCAGATCTGTGGAATTCAGAACTCCGGAAGGACGCCAGAAAGCTTATGACAACTGTGTGAAACATGGTGTCGATGCATTGGTATGCATTGGAGGTGACGGAACTTTTACCGGAGCGAAGGTCTTTTACGAAGAATTTGGAATCAGAGTAATCGGTGTACCGGGAACTATTGACAATGATATTTTCGGAACAGATAATACCATCGGCTACGATACGGCTTTGAATACAGCTATGGAAGCTATTGATAAGGTTCGTGATACGGCTACTTCCCACAACAGGGTTTTCTTTGTGGAGGTAATGGGTCGTGACGCCGGTTTCATTGCTTTAAACAGCGGATTGGCAACAGGTGCTCTGGATATCCTTATTCCTGAGAAAAAAGACAGCATGGAAGATCTTTTTGCTAATTTCAGAAAAGCTGAAAAAACAGGAAAAGCATCAAGTATCGTTGTAGTGGCTGAAGGTGAAAAACTGGGAAGCATCTACGATCTTGCAGACCAAACTAAAAAAGAATTCCCTGATTATGATATCCGTGTAACGATCTTAGGACATATCCAGAGAGGAGGCTCTCCAAGCTGTGCAGACAGAGTTTTGGCCAGCAGACTGGGTTACGGTGCCGTAGTGGGATTAATGGAAGGAAAAACAAATGTAATGGCCGGAATGCGTTCCAACGATATGGTGTATACACCGATTGAAGAAGCCATTAAAAAACATAATGAAATCAATAAAGATCTTTTATTGATTTCCGAAATTTTAGCAATCTAATTATTTTTTATAAATCTAAAACAAACTATTATGTCAACAATCAAAGTAGGTATCAACGGTTTTGGTAGAATTGGACGTCTTGTTTTCAGAGCAATGACTGAAAGAGATAACATTGAAGTAGTAGGAATCAATGACCTAATCAACGCAGAATACATGGCTTACATGTTAAAATATGATTCTGTACACGGTATTTTCCCTGGAGAAGTTTCTGTAGAAGGTAACGACCTTGTGGTAAACGGAAAAAAAATCAGAGTAACTGCAGAGAAGGATCCTAACAACTTAAAGTGGAATGAAGTAGGTGCTGAGTATATCGTAGAATCTACAGGTCTTTTCTTATCTAAAGACACTGCTCAGGCTCACATCAACGCCGGAGCTAAAAAAGTAATCCTTTCTGCTCCATCTAAAGACGATACTCCGATGTTCGTAATGGGTGTGAACCACCTGGAGCTTACTGACGATATCAAAATCTTATCAAACGCTTCTTGTACAACCAACTGTTTAGCACCTTTAGCTAAAGTAATCCACGATAACTTCGGAATCGTAGAAGGTCTTATGACTACGGTACACGCTACAACAGCAACTCAGAAAACTGTTGATGGACCGTCTGCTAAAGACTGGAGAGGTGGTAGAGCTGCTCTTAACAACATTATCCCTTCTTCTACAGGTGCTGCTAAAGCGGTAGGAAAAGTAATCCCTTCATTAAACGGGAAGTTAACAGGTATGTCTTTCAGAGTACCAACTGTTGACGTTTCTGTAGTTGACCTTACTGTAAGATTAGAAAAAGCTACTTCTTACGATGAGATCTGTGCTGCTATTAAAGCTGCTTCTGAAGGTGAATTGAAAGGAATCTTAGGATACACTGAAGATGCTGTAGTTTCTCAGGACTTCGTAGGAGATAAGAGAACTTCTATCTTCGACAAAGATGCTGGTATTATGCTTTCTCCAAACTTTGTAAAACTTGTTTCTTGGTATGACAACGAAATGGGTTACTCAAACAAATTGGTAGATATGCTTATCCATTCTGCTTCTTTATAATAAGTAATGAGCAATCAGTTATAAATAATGAAACCTTCCCGATGGGAAGGTTTTTTTTATTCAAACTCAAATAATCATTTAGTTATAAATTCCTTCAAACTTATTTGAAAAATAAGTTTTCCAATATTTTCAAATCAGCTCCTATACCAAATTTCCACCAATAATTGCCGCCATGAATCCATTCCTTGCCTTATTTGTTAAGTGCAAAATGAAATCCCACAGGACCTACTGTAAATAATATCTTATTCTAAGAATGATTTTAAAGGTGAGAAAATAAACAAGAAGGTGACGTAAATGTCCAAAGAAAAAGCCCCCCAGCAACGAGAGGCCATAAGTTTATCATTTTCAAACAACTAAAAAGAAAAGAGTAAACTGTTTTATAACATTCATTAAAGATTTCATTACAATAGTTTGTAGAAACAGTTGCCAATGATTTGACAGTTAATGTTTTTCTCAATTAAAATTAATTTATAGAAAAAATTAAACCATTAAACAAAACGGAGCAAAGTAAATTGAGTTTTCCTGGTTATTAGTTAGTACAAAGTTTAAAATTTTATTAAAGTAAAAAAATCCCCCTTTTGTGGTATTTTGAAAGTATTTTAATTATTTTAGCATAAAACAATTTATTCATGGAGAATTCAGAAAAAAAACATCCTCTTATTGAAGTCTGGAATACATACCCAGCCGTCAGGAGAGGCAGAAAGATCCAGGATAAACCGCCTATAGAACGTATCATTAGCGAGATGTTTGCCATCGGTGAGTTTTATTATTATGCTCTGAATCTTACCAACAGTACACTTTCCCATCATCATGAAAATATTCTCAAACTTCACGGCCTAAACAGCTATCCCGAAAACTTAAAAGAAGTCATTGATCTTACCCATCCGGATGATATCGAATTTGTCATAAAAGCAGAGCAGACCCTTATCGACAAAATGACAGAAATAGGTTTCGAGCACCAACTTTACCTCAAGTGCAGCTACTGCTTCAGAATGAAAACAGCCGCAGGAAACTATGAACTGTTCCATCATCAGTCTGTCATCACCATGGAAGATGAAACAGGAATTCCCATTCAGGCTATAAATATCCATACCAATATTCATCATATCACCAAAGAAAATCCCCACACCGTCCTGATTTCCGGAATAGGTCCTAGAAATGATTTTCACCAGGTGAAGCTGGATTGCTTTTCGAAGCCCGAGAATTTCCCTGAACATTTAACGAAAAGAGAGATGGAAATTCTGGCTTATATCACAAAAGGATATTCAGGACCTGAAATTGCCCAGGCCTTGATTCTCTCTGAACATACGGTACGTACACACAGAAAAAACATTTTAAGAAAAACAGACTCAAGAAACTGTAAGGAACTTGTTAAAAAAGCGTTTGAAAGAGGCCTTATTTAATCTGCTTCTATTTCTCCATAAAGAATCTAATTAAAGACTGATAAATCTCACCAGGGAATTTCGGCACAAAACCTGTATTTTTATAGTACAATGGAAAACATGATGATACAGCCACGTTTTAAAGATTCTCCACACTTCAAACATTTCTGGGAAAAAGGCAATGGAAAACAGCTTATTGATTTTTCCGGAGCTGAAGTGAGTCTTAAGG
This sequence comes from Chryseobacterium pyrolae, assembly GCF_025153485.1. Lineage (NCBI taxonomy): Bacteria > Pseudomonadati > Bacteroidota > Flavobacteriia > Flavobacteriales > Weeksellaceae > Chryseobacterium > Chryseobacterium pyrolae. Next base: position 354,762 of record NZ_JANZQH010000003.1, on the reverse strand, counting down.
ACTTTGAAAAATTTTCACCCTATTTTTATCACGTGGACGAAATGGGGGATCAAGTGGTAAAAGATGTTTATTTGACTAAAAAATTCCATGAAGCCTCAAGAGAAATCGAAAATTATATCCGAAACGGGATCTCCGAAACGGACAATGTTCCTGAAAGTGTAAAAAAACTATTCAACCAGACCCAGCAGATTCCCGATTGGCTCGACTACAGCCTGCTGAAAAGCGGCGCAGAGCTCTGTATGCGAAGTAATATCGACTCGCTCATTTCGTTAAGAGATTACTGCCTGATTGGAGGTTATGATTATGCCTACCTTAATAAACCCCTCACCGCTACAGAAGCTCTGAAAAAAGGCGCCGTAAAACGTCTTTCAGAAACGCTGGACTTTTGGGTTAATGTGACACGCTATGATGCCCTGGAAATTCATGCAAAAGGTTATGAATTTGCGATTAAGACCCGCCTGATCCATTCTTACGCAAGACTTTCCATAAAGAAATATGATAAGCAGTGGGATACTGAAAATTGGGGCGAACCTATCAATTCGTGGGATATGATGGCTACCTATATCGGTTTCAGTCTTGTTTTTCTTCACAGTCTTCAGAAACTTGGAAATACCTTTTCAGAAGAAGAGGAAAAAGGAATTTTTCATCTGTGGAAATATGTTGGCTATTTACTCGGAATTCCTGAGCAACTTCTTCCTGACAGCAAAAAACAGGCAACAGAATTTTTCCATTTATGGACTTCTGTTCAGCCTCCTTCAGACAAAGACTCTATTTTGCTGGCTCATTCTTTACTGAATGAATCTCTGGAAAATCCGATTTTAAAATTCAAATTCCAGAGGACCAACCTGAGATACCTGCATATCTGCTGTACATGGTTCCTGCTGGATGATGAAGTATGCAAAAGACTACAGATCCCTGAGGTTTCCAACAGAAACCTGTTTCCAAAAACAAAGATCCTGATCAACAAAATATATGATAAGATTGTAAGCAGAGACGCCAGAATAAAAAAAGGAGACAAAGACCAGATGAAAGTACTGGAAGATTATCTTAAAGTAACTAAAAATTCAAATTTCCACTAGAACAACACTGAACGGCACCTACTTTAAAAGACAAAAAACATTTTTTATGTTTTGGATCATAAAATGATGCATTCCATTCGTAATGAACTACATCAGCTTCAAAACATTATTATTATTTAACGCTAAAAACAGTTTTTCCTCTTAAATAATATTAGTTTTTGACCGTAAAATTCCTTATTTTTGAGCAATTATTTTAACAACAGATGAGCAACATAGAAGATAAGAAAAAAGCGCTTGCATTAGTGCTTGACAAGCTAGATAAAACATACGGAAAAGGAACGGTAATGACATTAGGGGACAGTACTATTGATACGACCATTGAAGTAATTCCTTCCGGATCTTTGGGATTAGACATCGCTCTTGGAGTAGGTGGCTATCCAAGAGGAAGAATCATTGAGATCTACGGACCTGAATCTTCCGGTAAAACAACTTTAACACTTCACGCTATTGCAGAAGCTCAAAAAGCAGGTGGAATTGCAGCATTTATTGATGCAGAGCACGCTTTTGACAGAGGCTATGCGGGAAAATTAGGAATCGATCTTGAAAACTTAATTATTTCTCAGCCGGACAATGGAGAACAGGCTTTGGAAATTGCTGATAACTTAATCCGTTCAGGAGCAATTGACATCGTTGTCATTGACTCTGTGGCTGCATTGACACCAAAAGCGGAAATTGAAGGAGAAATGGGAGATTCTAAAATGGGTCTTCATGCAAGATTGATGTCTCAGGCATTGAGAAAACTGACCGCTACGATTTCAAGAACAAAATGTACGGTAATTTTCATCAACCAGTTGAGAGAAAAAATCGGTGTGATGTTCGGAAACCCTGAAACGACTACAGGGGGTAATGCATTGAAATTCTACGCTTCTGTAAGAGTAGATATCAGAAAAGCGAGTGCGCCTATTAAAAACGGAGACGAAGCAGTAGGAAGCCGTGTGAAAGTGAAAATTGTGAAAAACAAAGTAGCTCCACCTTTCAAACAAGCTGAATTCGACATTATGTACGGTGAAGGAGTTTCTAAAACAGGAGAAATCCTTGATCAGGCTGTAGAACAAGGAATTGTAAAGAAAAGCGGTTCTTGGTTCAGCTATGAGGAAACTAAATTAGGACAAGGTCGTGACGCGGTAAAAGATGTGTTGAAAGACAACCCTGAGCTAGCTGAGGAATTAGAAAATAAGATCAAAGAAGAATTGAAAAATAAGGTTAAATAATCTTTTTTCCAATCTATAAATTAAAGACAGCTTTTAGGCTGTCTTTTTTTATGTAATTTTAAATAAAAACTTAAATGAAGCTGAATATTTTATCCAAAATATTATTTATTTCGGTATTTGTAGTCTTCTTTTCCTGCAAAGAAGACAGACAGATCAACCCTGATTTCGTAGTGTACTCTGTCGATACAAAAAATGAGAAGGTTGAATTCTTTTGGAAAAATACTCAGAACCAACCTTTCAGAAACATTCAGAATTTAAAAAAATACGTTAGAACCAAAAATCAGGATTTAAAATTTGCAATGAATGGTGGTATGTTCATTGAGAACAATATCCCCAAAGGATTATACATAGAAAATTACAAAACTTTACATCCCATTGATACTTTAGATGGTGAAGGAAATTTCTACTTAAAACCCAACGGCATTTTCTACATGAAAAGATCCAATGAATCTGCCATTATTTCTACTGAACATTTCAAAACAGATTCAGATATCAGATTTGCTACACAGTCCGGTCCTATGCTACTGATCAATGGAAAAATAAATCCAATTTTTCAAAAAAATTCCGGGAATTTAAATATCAGAAACGGTGTCGGGATATTGAAGAATGGTGATCCTATTTTTGTCATGTCTAAGAAAAAAATAAACTTTTACCACTTTGCTTCATTCTTTAAAAGTTTAGGATGTAACGAGGCATTATATTTTGACGGTTTTGTCTCAAGAGCCTATTTTCCGGAAGAAAACTGGATTCAGGAAGATGGGGATTTCGGAGTCATGATAGGGATTACCACAGCAAAGTAGCAAATTTCAGGATTCGGTCTGCAGAAAAAATGCCAATCTGTCACTTTGTTCAAATCGGTATTTTTTTTGAGCATTACTAAGAAATTAAAAAATCTAAAATATTATGACTAAAGGAAATATTAATGTATCTGTGGAAAACATTTTCCCTCTAATCAAAAAATTTCTTTACAGTGATCACGAAATATTCCTGAGAGAACTCATCTCTAATGCCACTGATGCTACTTTAAAATTAAAGCATTTAACAAGCATTGGAGAAGCTAAAGTGGAATATGGAAATCCGAAGCTTGAAGTAAAGATCGACAAAGAACAAAAAACACTTCGCATCATAGACCAGGGAATCGGGATGACCGCTGAAGAGGTTGAAAAATACATCAACCAGGTTGCTTTTTCGGGAGCTGAAGAATTCCTGGAAAAATATAAAGATTCTGCAAAAGACTCCGGTATTATTGGCCATTTCGGTCTTGGATTTTATTCAGCATTTATGGTAGCTGAAAAGGTGGAAATCGTCACTAAATCTTACAAAGACGAACCTGCCGTACGTTGGATCTGTGACGGAAGTCCTGAATTCACCCTTGAGGAAACCACTGACAAAACAGACAGAGGAACGGAGATCATCCTTCATATTGCAGAAGATTCTACAGAATTCTTAGAAGAAGCAAAAATTCGTGAACTCCTTTCAAAATATAATAAATTCATGCCCGTTCCGATTAAATTCGGGACCAAAACACATACCCTTCCGTTACCGGAAGATGCTCCGGAAGATGCCGTTGCAGAAACTGAAGAAGTAGACAATATCATCAATAACCCGACACCGGCCTGGACTATCGCACCGAGCGAACTGACCAGCGAGGATTATATGAAATTCTATCACGAACTGTATCCCATGCAGTTTGAAGAACCTTTGTTTAATATTCACCTGAATGTTGACTACCCATTTAATCTTACAGGTGTTCTATTCTTCCCGAAACTGAGCAACAATTTAAATATTGATAAGGATAAAATCCAGCTGTATCAGAACCAGGTATTTGTAACGGATGAAGTAAAAGGGATCGTTCCTGACTTCCTGATGCTTTTAAGAGGGGTTATTGATTCTCCGGATATTCCGTTGAACGTTTCCCGTTCTTATCTGCAGGCAGACGGTGCTGTAAAGAAAATATCTTCTTACATCACGAAAAAAGTGGCCGACAAAATGTCTTCTCTGATCAACGAAAACCGTCAGGATTATGAGCAAAAATGGAATGACATTAAAATAGTGATTGAATACGGAATTATCACAGAAGAGAAGTTTGCAGAAAAGGCAGATAAATTCGCGCTATATCCTACGACCGACGGAAAATATTTCCTTTGGAATGAATTGCTTGAAAAGATCCAGCCAGCCCATACAGATAAAGACGGCAATACGGTAATCCTTTATGCAACCAATGCAGACGAACAGCACAGTTATATTCAGGCAGCTAATGATAAGGGTTATGATGTTCTGTTACTGGACTCCCCTGTCATTTCTCACGTAATCCAGAAACTGGAAACGTCAAAAGAAAAGATCTCATTTGCAAGAGTAGATGCAGATCACATCAATAACCTGATCAAAAAAGATGAACCGGTTATTTCCAAATTGACTGAAACTGAAAAAGAATCTTTAAAGAAGAACGTTGAAGAAGCTGTAAAAGACGCTAAATTCACGGTACAGCTTGAAGATCTTGATAGCAATGATGCTCCGTTTACCATCACGCAGCCTGAATTCATGAGAAGAATGAAAGAGATGCAGGCAACTGGCGGCGGTGGCATGTTCGGAATGGGAGGTTTCCCGGAGATGTATAATCTGGTAGTGAACTCGAACAGTGAGCTTTCTAACCAGATCTTAAAGACAGAAAATCCTGAAGAAAAAGAAACGCTGATTAAAAACGCTCTTGATCTTGCAAAACTGTCACAGAATCTACTGAAAGGAAAAGACCTGACAGATTTTATCCAGAGAAGCTACAAGCAACTGGAGAAATAATAAAATAATACAGAAATGAAAAGACTGTTCTCATATTGGGAGCAGTCTTTTTTATATATTTTCCTTGCTGAAATATTTGATTTTCTTGGGATCTAAAAACGGCTATACACTTGAAAAAACCTTACTCCTTTGCGTATAAAACATAAAATGTAGAGAGTAAATCATAAACATACGGATCCTATATCTTTAATATTCTACCCTTTTTTGATATTTTTGGTTAAATTCCAAGAATCTACTGCATATTTTTTCTGTTTTCTATTGTACAGATTGTGCTTTTTTTCCATTTTTGTATAAAATGTCGGATATGCAAAAAGAAAAATTACGCGTCATCAGAAAACAAAAGGGCTATACTCAGCAGCAGATAGCTGATATTATCGCGACTGATGTATCCAACTACAGCAGAAAGGAAAGTGGTGATGTAAGAATCATTAAGGATGAATGGGATAAAATTGCCCGCTTCCTGGATGTTTCGGTAGAGGAAATTTATGAGGATGAGGAAGCTAAGGTGGTTATTAATAATGATCATCCTATATTTAATGGAAGTGCTTCAGGAGGAAATATCAATCAACAGTTTAATAACATTCCAGGAGCTATTATTGAAAACCTTCAGGGTTATATCGCCCTTTTGAAGGAAGAAAATGAAAGATTGAAAGAAGAATTAAGAACTCCGAAAGGAAGAAAATAACGGCTGTATTTTTAAAATCTGTCTATTATTTACCCTATAAATTTTAAATGCCTTGAATACTCATTAGTATTCAAGGCATTTTTTGTGACAGCAACTGATTGCTTCTATTTTTTAGCAGTCTGTTTTTTTGCGGGCAAAATCATCTCTTCAAGAAGGCGACGATGGTTTACTTTTTAGTGCCAGGAGTGATAATTAAATTTCATCAAGCGGGTTCCAGAACAGTTTTTTGAAATCTTTTATCCTCAGGTTTTCAACAGTAATGCCTTCTGCTTCCAGCCTTTTCTGAAATTCGGGAACAGATAATACGCCGGAACTGGATATGACACGGTGTGCGGGGACATCTTCAGGACATCCACCCATCGCCTTCCCCACATGTCGGGAATGGTTGGGGTAGCCCACCGCTTTAGCTATAGCACCATAAGAGGAAACTCTTCCTTTGGGAATAAGTCTTGTGATCTCGTAAATCTGTTGTTTGAAAATTTCGTCCATAGGTAAGTACTCTGTTTATCGCGTTGAAAATTAAGGTTTAAATGAATTTAACCCGTTTCTGCATCATTTTTGAATTCTTAATGATTCAATGATGTTTCATTTTAAATATAAAGGTATGAAAAAATCATTTTTCCAACTGCTGAATGCAGTAAATAAAAAGATGCTCCCCAAGCTGAGCAACAAAGATCCGAACAGCCTCAGTAAAATTGAGAAAGGAATCTTGGCCTACCGCTATTTTGTGCTGGTCAATTCCCTTGACTGACCTCCGCATGAGGGATATGGAGGGCGCGAGCGCAGCGAGCGGTACCGCGTACCGGAACGAAGTGGAGCCCGGAACAGCCCGACCCGGGTTGGGGGTTGGGATGGCGAGGGGCACGCAATAAATTCTGTAAAATGTAAAAAGTATTCATGTATTCATGATGCTATGGTATACGCCATTGCGAGTGAAATGAAGCAATTTCACTTAAGGATAAAAATTTAACTTAACAGTCTTAAAATCTTAATTCTAATCTTAAAAAACCATTAAGAAAAAGTTTAGTAGTTAAGATTATTAAGAGATTGCTTCGCTTCGCTCGCAATGAAGGTGTGGGAACATAAAAAAACGCTTCAAAATGAATTGAAGCGCTCGTATTTTTATAAGAAGTTTGTTCTTAAGAATTTTCTAAGATGTAAGAGAACATCAATGGTGCACAGATGGTAGCATCACTTTCAACGATAAATTTCGGTGTGGTGATATCCAGTTTGCCCCAAGTGATCTTCTCATTTGGAACTGCTCCTGAGTATGAACCATAAGACGTTGTAGAATCTGAGATCTGGCAGAAATAAGACCAGAATGGAACGTCGTGCATTTCCATATCCTGGTACAACATCGGCACTACACAAATTGGGAAATCTCCTGCGATACCTCCTCCGATCTGGAAGAAACCAACTCCTTTTCCAGCTGAATTGTGAGTATACCAGTCTGCAAGGTACATCATATACTCGATTCCTGATTTCATAGTTGTTGCAGTAAGCTCACCTTTGATACAGTAAGAAGCGAAGATGTTACCCATGGTAGAATCTTCCCATCCCGGAACCACGATTGGAAGGTTTTTCTCAGCAGCAGCGATCATCCATGAGTTTTCTCTCGGAATTTCATAATATTGCTCAAGGACTCCTGAAAGGATCATTTTGTACATAAATTCGTGCGGGAAATAACGCTCGCCTTTAGCTTCTGCATCTTTCCAGATATCCACAATATGCTTCTGAAGTCTTCTGAAAGCTTCTTCTTCAGGGATACATGTATCTGTAACCCTATTTAATCCTCTTTCTAATAAAGCCCACTCATCCTGTGCCGTTAAATCTCTGTAATGCGGAACTCTTTCGTAGTGAGAGTGCGCCACAAGATTCATTAAATCTTCTTCAAGATTGGCTCCTGTACAAGAAATAAAATCAACTTTTCCCTGACGGATCATTTCTGCAAGAATCTTCCCCAATTCAGCAGTAGACATAGCACCCGCCAAAGTGATCATCATTTTTCCGCCATCTTTAAGATGTGCAACATACCCTTTAGATGCATCTACCAATGCAGCCGCATTGAAGTGCAGGTAATATTTCTCTATAAATTCAGAAATCGGTTTGCTCATTTTTTTAATTTTTGCAAAGATAAAACTTAAAAACGGAATGCAACATGGGTACGTAAAGAAACTCTTGCATGAACATCCTTTTTTAACAAATGATAAAAAAGGCTCCACTCATCAATGTTTTAAAGAAAAAGTACAGCTGTGGAGCTGTACTTTCATCTAACAAATATAGATTACACAGGAATTACCCGTGACAAGATTCTACTTTTAAGATCTCAATCTTTCTTTCCCCGTCTTTGAAAGGCCAGTCGATGATATCTCCCACCTTGTACCCGACAGTTGCCAAAGCAATATCTGATAAGATGGAATGTTTATTTTTGGCCGGCTTAGCTTTTACAGAGGCAACGAAAATATATTCATGTTCGAAATTTTGAGTATGGTCTTTGATCGTTACTTTTCTGTTAACAGTTACTACATCATCAGGAAGATCTCTCCTCAAAACCTGTTTAGCTTTTCTCAATTCTTCAGTAAGTCTTTTCTCTTCCGGCATACTTACCTTTTTTCTTCTGAGTGTATCTTTTATAGCATCATAAATTCCGGTAGTTACAATAATAGGGTTGGACATTTTTAATTCTTTTAAAATGAATGGATGCAGTTATTCCAGTGACCCAATGCAGGATTACACCTCTCCTCAGTTTTTCTCCTGTGGAAAACTGCAAAAATAATATGTGAAATTTATTGGAATACTTTCCCTGTCGTGGATCCTGACAGGGCCTAATTGATAAAGTCCTTGGAACTCTTCAGAAAAGAATCCTTATGTAAGTACAACAGCGACAGCAAAAGGCCATTAGAGTGGCGGTCTGCAGATAAAGGAATAATTGCTGTCATACATTAAAAGTTATTAATAATACCCTAAGATACTCAAAAATCCTGACATGTAGAGAAAAAAAACTCACGATCCCGAATCCGAACCCTTAAAACTTAAACTTCCTGTTGTCTTTCTTCTCGGAAATTTTCTTTTTGGTATCCAGCCTCTTCTGCTTCTGCCCTTTTGAAGGTTTTGTCGCTAATCTTTTCTTGGGAACAATTAAAGCTTTATTGACCAGATCGATAATTTTTTCAATCGCTTTGTTCTTGTTCATCAGCTGGGTCCTGCTTTCTGAAACAGTGAGGAACATATAACCTTCAGCATTGATCCTGTTTTTCAATTTATTTTGGATCAGCTCTTTTTGATAGTCATTAAAAAACTCGGATTCAGCAACCAACCAAAGAACGGTCACGGAGGTTTCCACTTTATTGACGTTCTGACCTCCTGCCCCACTGCTGCGGGAAGTTTTAAAGCTAAGTTCTTTTGAGAAGTCTTTCATAGGATAGAGATGAATAGATTAAAGAGTAAAGATAAAAGATAATAGAGAGAGATAATAGACGTAGGTAAGATTTTAGCCTTCAGCTATTATTTTATGTAAGTCCATTCGGTTTACTTTACCGTTCGGCGTTCTTGGAATTTTTTCGAGGAAAATAATTTCTTTTGGCTTGTGGAAGTTTTTTTCAAAAGGTATTTTTAAAATCCTTTCTGTCAGATCGGCAGATGCCTCTCCTTCGATGATCAAAATAAGTCTCTGCCCCAAGCTTTCATCTTCTACTCCCATAAATACAGCTTCATTTGGAATCTCTTTTTTAACCAAAGCTTCCAATGTTTCCGGAAAAACTTTTGCTCCACCGGAATTAATGACATTGTCGATACGTCCCAGAAATTTAAACTGTTTTTCATTTTTAATTTCAACTAAATCATTAGTCTGCAGTACCTCAGCATTCACATTAGGCGCAAAAATCTTCAGGCAACCTCTTTCATCCGTAATGACAGAAACATTTTCGAAAGCTGTGAAATAATCTTCCGGTTGTGGCATCAATTGTTTCAGAGCAATGTGGGAAAGTGTTTCGGACATTCCGTAGGTTTCAAAAATACGGTTTAAAGTACGGGCAAGTAGCTCTGTATGAAATATTTTATCCTTTAGATTTTCGGAGACAGTAGCCCCCCCGATGATTAAATTTTTAATCAAATGTAATTTATCCAGTGAGTTTTCCACCTGAAGTGGAGTCATTGCACAGAAATCTACTTCTTCATTCAGATGTTCCAGTGGTTTTAAGGACGGCTCAGTGACAATCAGTTTCAACTTTCTTTCAATGGAACGAACCACCATCATTTTCCCCGAAATATAGTCTACCGGAAGACATAACAATGCTTTGTTTCCTTCTTTTAAATCTAAAAAATCACAGGTCATTACGGCAGAATTGACCATTTTATTTTTTTCGATTTCAAAAATTTTGGGTACACCTGTGGAACCTGAAGTCTGCACTTTTACCGTATTTCCATCGGAAAACCATTCGTCTAAAAAATTTTTAATTTTATAATCGAAATCCGTTTGAAAGGATAAATTATTAATATTGAGATTATTGAAGTCTATCAGCATGTTGGTATGACATAAAAAGTAATGTAAATGTAAAAAAAACTTTAAAATTTTCTTGTATCTAAATAAAAAAGCTGTAAATTTGCCTCACCAAAATAAACAGACCCATGGTGTAACGGTAGCACTCTGGTTTTTGGTACCATCAGTTGGGGTTCGAATCCCTGTGGGTCTACAAACCATTCTTTTTTAAGGATGGTTTTTTTGTTTTAATATTATATAGCAAGATCTCTTTAAAAATAAAACTTAACTTATAAAAGCATAGGCTTTTATCTATTTTCAACTAAAAAAAAGTCTACTTTTTGCAGCAGATTCTTGTCTGTAAAGAAAAAAAATGTAAATTTGCACCACCAAAATAAAACAGACCCATGGTGTAACGGTAGCACTCTGGTTTTTGGTACCATCAGTTGGGGTTCGAATCCCTGTGGGTCTACAAACCATTCTTTTTTTAAGGATGGTTTTTTTGTTTAAAATAACGGTCAAAAAGCACTCCTGCAAAAGCTTTTATTTATAATTGATTTTGTGATTCAACTCTAAAGGATTATTTTCTTCAAGAATAGATTTTTGCGCTTGTCGAATCATTTCATTCATATCTTTTTCATTACCCTGAGGATCAGTAAATGTAACTTTTCTGGCAGTTTTGGAATTCCAGGGATCATTATAATACGATTTTCCCAGCTGATCATATTGTGTCCAGTCTATTGTAATGGTTTTTGTCCTTACATCAAACCAATCCCCTCCTTTTTTTATTTGTGTTAAATTGAATGAGTAATCATGTTCTGTATCTTCAATGGAAATGATTAAACCAGGCAATCCATTGAAAATATAGGGACCATCATTAAAAGGTAATTCTGTTGTAAACCATGCCATCCAGTTTCTGCCACCATAACTGACTTCTGCTTTTTGTGATTTATATTTTCCAATTGTTTTTTGCTCTGATAAGATTTTCCAATTTAATTTTTCATCAATCGGGAGAAGATAATTTGCCCGTAAGTAGGTAATAATCTTCCCTATTTTCTTATTAGTGACATCTTTTTTAATATAAAATTGATTTTCAACACCCATTCTATAGCCTCCATTTTTATTAATAAGCTTTAGGGAATCAGCATCTTTGGACATGGATTCTCTAAAAATAGAAGTATTATTCTCAAAATCCAAAATCATATTTTCAGTATTAATATCTTCAGGTTTTTCTTTACTTGTTCTATATTTAGCTTCATAGATAAAACTAAACTTCTGTGAAAAACAAAATGTTGACAGTAGTGAAAAAAATAAAATAAATTTCAATTGGTCTGTTATTTTCATAAAATCTATGTTAAGTTTTGGACTTTCTGTTCGGCCCGAAAACACTAGTTCGACGAAATCAAATTGAAGCACAAAAACTTAAGTAATGTATACAATTTCACTGAAAAAGACAAGCGTTGCATTTTGCACCTCAGCTGTTTAATACAAAATCTATGTTAGCAGAAGTTTTTTGTTCAACATAGACATACTTTCATTATGGTTTCCAATTAAACAAAAAAGGACAGATAAAAATCCATCCTCTATATAATTTGAATAAGTCTGTTCTACAGTTTTCTATTTAGATTTAGGTTTGTACAGTTTAAACATTACAAACAGAAAAGCCAGCCAAATAGGAATTAAGATCACCTGAATTTCCATTCCAGTAATACTCATCAACACCAAAATTGCCACTAAAAACAGGATACAGATGTAATTTGATACCGGATAGAATATGGAAGGAAATAATGTTTTTACCCCCGATTGATCTTTATCTTTTCTGAATTTCAAATGGGTATAACAGATCATCAGCCAATTGATAATTAAAGTAGAAACCACCAAAGCCATTAAGTATTCAAATGCCTTTTCGGGAACCAGTTTATTGATGATAATACAGATTCCGGCAAAACAGGATGAGATAAGGATCGCATTGGTAGGAACACTGTTTTTATTCAGTTTCTTCAGAAATTTCGGTGCATTTCCCTGTTGAGCCAGTCCGAAAAGCATTCTGCTGTTGCTGTAAACACTGCTGTTGTACACCGATAAAGCCGCAGTTAAAACAATCAGATTAAGAATATTGGCAATTAAAATATTGAACTGGATCACCTTTCCGAAGATATTGAATTCAAAACCATTTAAATTCTGGAAAACCATAACAAAAGGGCTTGTTCCCTCTGTTATCTCTCTCCAGGGACTCAAAGCAAATAAAATCACCAAAGCCCCCACATAGAAAATTAAAATTCTGTAAATAACCTGGTTAGTGGCTTTAGGAATCGTCTTTTCAGGATTTTTAGCTTCGGCGGCAGTAATCCCTATTAATTCCAATCCTCCAAAAGAGAACATGATCATCGCCATGGCAGCAAACAGCCCGGAAAATCCACTTTCCCCTTTATTAAAAAATCCTTTGGGGAAAAATCCGCCGTCGTTCCACAAATTCGATATACTTGCTTTATCTCCTCCAGTTCCGCTCAACAGTAAATAAACACCAAAAACGATCATCCCAATAATGGCTACCACTTTAATGATAGAAAACCAAAATTCGGTTTCTCCATATACTTTTACAGAAGCCAGGTTTAAGGCTGTAATCACGATAAAAAAGAACAAACTGGATACCCAGAGCGGGACTTCGGGCCACCAAAAATGAATATAATGCCCGATAGCCGTCAATTCGGCCATACTTACCAGGATATAAAGAATCCAGTAATTCCAGCCGGAAGCAAATCCGGGGAAATTCCCCCAGTATTTATAGGCAAAGTGACTGAAACTTCCGGAAACAGGTTCCTGAACGACCATTTCGCCAAGCTGGCGCATAATAAAAAATGCAATAATTCCTGCTAAAGCATATCCCAGAATAACGGAAGGTCCCGCTAAAACTGCTGCCGGACCAATCCCAAGAAACAATCCTGTTCCTATGGCTCCCCCGAGGGCAATTAATTGAATATGTCTGTTGGTTAATCCTCTCACTAGAGCCCCATCATTGGACTCCGTTTTCTGTTCGCTGTTCATAAAATCAATTATGCCCTAAATATATAAAACTTTAGAGAAATTCGCGTTCTACGAAGCTATAAGAACATTCAAAAGGTTCATTTTTAAAGAATTAAAAAGTAAAAATGGAGTATTTCTTATAGGTATTCCTCCGGAATTGAAATATTATTCTTTTTCATGTATTCCAAAAGCGACTGATAGCGATCATCATTCCCGTCTGTTCCACATTTGTGCGAAATACTGCAGATGTCTGAAGGCTTAATTTCCAGGATGTCGGAGATCTTCGTCAGAATTTCCAGATTGATCTTCACTTTGGAATTTTCAATGTCGGAATAGGCCTTTTGGGAAATGCCCATTTCAAAAGCCATATACTCCTGCGTAAAGTCTTTACTTCTACGGATTTTCCTGATATTTTGACCACATACTTTCATCGTTTCTGTTTTAGTAGTTTTCGGTATACTTTAGAAGGATACCTACTAGACTTACACAAAGTTAATAAATACCTTTGGCAAAACATTATACACGTTACATGATATTTATTTTTTCATACAAATCAAGGTCATTACCATCTGATTTCAGAGGATAAATATCACTTCGGTACAACACAATTGGAATTATGGAGACGCAAAAATTCAATTATGACAATAATATTGTCAGAGCATTCTTGTATGCTACTATCGTATTCGGGCTGGTCGGCTTTCTGCTGGGACTTTCGGCTGCGCTGATGCTTTTCTACCCTGAGTTGCCTGAGTTTTTATTCGGGACAGATGATACCACCATCCAGAGTTTGAGAAGCGGAAATATCCAGGGATTGATTAACACGCAGGGTGCTATGGGGTTCGGAAGGATCAGAATGCTACATACGAGTGCCGTTATTTTTGCTTTTGTGTGTAATTCTTTCTTCTGCGGTGCTTATTACAGTATGCAGAGACTTTTAAAAACAAGAATGTACAGCGATACGCTTTCATGGATCCACTTCTGGAGCTGGCAGCTGATGATTGTTGCCGTAGTCATCACCTTCTTAATGGGAATCAATACATCCAAAGAATATGCAGAACACGAATGGCCGATTGATATTCTGATCACTTTCTCATGGGTTATTTTCGGAATCAATATGTTCGGAACCATTGCGAAGAGAAGAGTAAGACACCTTTATGTAGCCATATGGTTCTATATCGCAACCTGGATTGCCGTAGCCATGCTGCATATCTTTAATAATCTTGAAGTTCCCCTATCATTCACAAGCTGGAAATCCTATTCTGTATATGCCGGTGTAAAAGATGCTCTTGTACAATGGTGGTACGGTCACAACGCTGTAGCATTCGTGCTGACCACTCCGGTATTAGGCCTGATGTACTACTTCATGCCGAAAGCGGCACAGCGTCCTGTATTCTCCTATAAATTATCCATTATTCACTTTTGGTCGCTGATTTTCGTTTACCTATGGGCTGGTCCACACCACCTTCAGTATACGGCGCTTCCGGCATGGGCTCAGGCTGTAGGAACGGGGTTTTCTATCATGCTTATTGCTCCTTCATGGGGAGGAATGCTGAATGGTCTTCTTACCTTAAGAGGAGCTTGGGATAAAGTAAGAGAAAATCCGATCCTTAAATTCTTCGTGGTAGCCATTACCTGTTATGGTATGGCCACTTTCGAAGGACCTCTGTTAGCCACGAAATCTTTAAATAAAATCGGGCACTACACCGACTGGGTGATCGGGCACGTACACTTAGGAGCGCTTGGATGGAACGGTTTTATGGCCTTCGGAGTTGTTTATTATCTGGTTCCGATCATGTGGAGAACACCGTTATGGTCTAAAAAATTAGCCAACTGGCACTTCTGGCTGGGAACATTAGGAATTATCTTTTACGCAGTTCCTATGTACATCTCAGGATTTACCCAGGGATTGATGTGGAAACAGTTCAATCCGGATGGTACTTTAATGTATAAAAACTGGCTGGATACGGTAACGGCAATCATTCCTTATTTTAAAATGAGGTTCTTAGGAGGTATCCTTTATCTTTCAGGTGCTATTTTAATGGTGGTGAATGTGATCAGAACCGTAAGATCAGGCTCATTCCAGAAAGAAGTTCCTGCAGAAGCTCCTGCACTGGCAGATATCGGCACTGCAAGAAAAGAAGGCGAAGGCGTACACCTTTGGCTAGAAAGAACTCCAAAATTACTGTCCATCCTGGCTTTCATCACGGTAGCCATAGGAGGATTAATAGAAATCGTTCCTACATTATCACTGAAACAGAGTGTTCCTACAATCACCGCTGTTAAACCTTATACCCCGCTTGAACTGGAAGGAAGAGATCTGTATGTTCGTGAAGGATGTAATGCTTGCCACTCACAGATGATCCGCCCTTTCCGTGATGAAATCGTAAGATTTGAAGGTAAAAACGGACAGTATTCAAAAGCCGGAGAGTTTATTTATGACAGACCGTTCTTATGGGGATCCAAGAGAACAGGACCGGATCTTCACAGAGAAGGTGGCAGAAACCCGGATTCATGGCACTTCAAACATATGTACAACCCAAGAATTACATCTGCTGGTTCTATTATGCCGCGTTTCCCATGGCTGATCACAAATAAGCTGGACCGCACTCAAATGGTGGACAAGATGAGGTTAATGAAAAACACTTTCGATGTACCCTATTCAAAAGCGGAAATAGATTCTGCCAACCAATGGGCAGACAACCAGTCCAAAGCCATTGTACAAAGAATTTACTATGAAGCTAATGACTTGAAAAATCAGATGGAAAAAGAAAAAGCCGCAAAAGGGGCATCTTATGTTCCGCTTGAGCAGAGAGAAATTGTAGCGATGATTGCCTATCTGCAAAGATTAGGAACCGATATTAAAACGACACAGATCCAGACCGCAAGTGCTGAGTAACCTATAAAATTGTACTGCAATGAAAAAGAGAACCCCCATTTCAATATATATCGCAACAACGATAGGCTTAACGATCATGGCGTTTGAAATGTTCGCCGGAGATTCAGGTTATTTTTCCTCGCCATTTTTCTGGGCGCTTATTGTGATCGCTGTGATTCTTCTTCTGATCATGAATTCGATTGGGGATCTGGTGGAAAATGAAAGCTTCAGCAGACTGTCAGAAGAGGAAAAGAAAGAATATTTAGCAGAAAAAAGTATTCCCTATTATCAGAAGCTTTGGAATTCTGCTTTTAAAAAACAGTCTGCTACGGAAGAAAAAGATATTCTTATCGACCATGGTTTTGACGGGATTACAGAACTCGATAACTCGCTTCCGAAATGGTGGATAGGTCTGTTCTGGTTCGGGTGTATCTTCTGCGTCGTGTATATGATGGCCTTTGCCTTCACGGAATATGCTCATCCTGAAGCAGAATTAAACAAAGAAACCACTACAATGCTGGCTTCCATAGCAGAATATGAAAAAACCGCACCCCAGATTGATCTGGAAACGGCAAAATACAGTGCAGACCATATCGCAGAAGGTCAGGAACTTTTCAAAACCAACTGTGCCACCTGTCATGGTGACGGCGGAAAAGGAGGTATTGGCCCGAATCTTACGGATACACACTGGATCAATATTAAAGAAAAAAGTCTGTTCAAAAATGTTTTCTGGATGCTTGAAAACGGTTCACCAAATAATCCTACGATGCGACCTTTTATCAAAGAAGGAACCATCAGCGGAAGAGACGCTGAAAAAATTGCAGCCTATATCTATCACATCAATCAGGAAACGGCTCCTATTACTCCGGCTCAGGGCGGTGCCGCTCCTCAGGGTGAAGAAGTAAAATGGGAAAACGCAAACAATTAATTTTAATATGTCAGGAAGCTTGATGCTGGAAGAGGGAAGTTATTGAGGTCTAAAAAAAGACATACAGAACCATTTTATTATTTTTTTAAGCCAGATCATCAAATTTTAAGGTAACTGTTAAAAATGAATGTCCAATATAACTTCCAGCCTCCCTCTTCCAGCTTCCAACCCTTTAAAACTTAGCTCATTTAACTTAACAAAATTTATTATCTCCATATATTCCTTGCCCCCTTTACAACTTATCTAACATTTGAATTTCATTTTTGCTAACCTTTTCAACTATTAAAAATGATATAAAGGGGGCTTTTTTAAACAAAAAATCCAAACCTTGGTTGTCTTTATCAACTATTCACTTGACAACTACTAAACTAAATTCCATATCAGGACAGCCAAGGCAGGATTTTTGCACTTGCAATAGGATACCACAACAAAGGACTAATGAAATAGTATTCTTATCTTTGTTAGAAACCTGATCGCATTTGAAACTGAAAATCAACAAAAGAAAACTTTTAAAGCGTATTGCAATAACCTTTATTTCGATATTGGTTTTCCTTACCCTTCTGATCCTGAGCTTAAGGCTTCCTGCCGTTCAGAATTTCATCAAAGACAAACTCGTCGTGTATCTTGAGAAAAAGATCAAAACTAAAGTCAGTCTGGAAAGGGTTTACATCGGCTTTCCAAACAGTCTTGTAATGGAAAACCTTTACCTTAAAGGACAAGATGTAGACACACTTCTTGCTGTCAGAAAACTGGACGTTGGCCTAAATATGATGAAGCTCATCAGCTCCACTGCCGACATTACTTCTGTAGATCTTGAAGGAGCCCGTGCCAATGTGGTGCGGAAGCCCAACGGGACATTCAATTTCGATTATATCATCAATGCTTTCGCGACCAGTGACAAAGAGGAAAGTTCTTCCAAACCTTTTATCATTTCGCTTGATAAGATCAATTTGAAAGATATTGGGGTGACGTTCAACGACCAGCAGTCGAGGAACGATATTCAATTGTATTTCAAATCATTCGATACAAAGGTTAAAACTTTTGACCTTAATAAAAACACCTATGCCGTTAATGATATTAATCTTGACGGACTTAAACTCAAATTAAAGCAGGACCTGCTCGAAGAAGTTTCTAAAAAAGTAGAAAAAAAGGTAGATTCCCTCAATGATAAAAAACCGATGAATATTGGACTGAGAGGTATCAAACTCACCAATTTTGACATCGATTACGGTGATGATAATTCCAAAACATTTGCTAAAGTTCTGTTTAAAGAATTAAGTACAAAGGTCAATAAACTGGATCTTGAAAATAATTCCTACAACATTTCCAATGTTTTCCTTTCCGGGGCAGATATTAATGCCAATCTTTATCTTCCTGCGCAAAATGCCAATCCGAAAGACCAAAAAGAAGCGGAAGTTTCTAAAGTTTCAGACCAGGATAAAGCCATGAAAGTACTCCTTGGAAAACTTGTTCTAAATGATGTAAAAGCAGTGTACAACAACACCGCGATTGCCCCCACCAAACAGGGAATGGATTTCAACCATATGAATTTTTCCACAATGAACGTGGAAGTAAGAAGCTTCAAAATGGAGAACAATACTTTTGCAGGAACTGTCAATTCAGCGGAAATTAAGGAAGGAAGAGGCCTGGATATCCAGAAATTCAATACAGATTTTGTGTATGCGGAAAAGCAGGCTTATTTAAAAGACCTTTATTTGCAGACTCCCAAAACGCTGATCCGTGATGAGGTGATTTTAAATTATGATTCTCTTGACCAACTAACTTCAAATCCGGGTACGGTAAAAATTTCAGCCAACATCAAAGATTCCAAAATTGGTTTCGCAGATATTCTGAATATTGTCCCGACCTTACGAAATACAGCGCCATTCAACAAATATCCGAATGTTATATTGAATGTTAATGCCAACGTTCAGGGAATAGTGAATGACCTATTGATCAAAGATCTTAAAGTTTCAGGTTTAGACCAGTTGAGAGTTGCGGCATCCGGAAGAATTAAAAATGCGATGAAGCCTGAAAACCTCTCTTATGATTTAAGGATCGGAGAATTTTCAGCTGAAGCTAAAACAGTTTACAATCTTGTTCCGAAAAATACCATTCCTTCCAATATTTCGCTGCCTTCTCATTTCAGTATCAAAGGAAGTGCAAAAGGAACTACTAAAGTCGTAAAAGCAGACCTGAACCTCTACTCTACCCTTGGAAACGCTGCTATTGTTGCAGATGTGGATATGAGCAGAAAAAACCGTGAGCTGTATGATGTAAAAGCCAATCTTCAGGGCATCCAGGTTGGAAAGATCATTAAGAATAAAGATATTGGAGCTATTACCGCTCAGATCTCTGCAAAAGGCGAAAGCTTTGATTTCAAAAATGCAAAAGCAGATCTGAAAGGTCACGTAGCATCGGCTGTCTACAAAGGATACCGATATCAGAATATGGACCTGACAGGCAAAATTAATAAAGGAGTTTATAACATTGTTTTAAACTCAAAAGATCCGAATGCAAATCTGAATTTAATAGCGTCGGGAGTGTATGATGAAAAAAATCCTACGGTAAAAATCAACGGTGAGGTGATCAAGCTTGATGTTAATAAACTTGGTTTCTATGAGAAGCCCATGATTATCGCAGGAAAGATCGACGGAGATTTTTCAAGCCTTGATCCGGATGCCCTGAATGGTTATTTAAATTTAAAAGATTTCGCTTTTTCAGACACGAAAGAAGTTTATCCTGTACAGGAAGTGAACCTGAAAGCCTCTTCTACTCAGGATTCCACGCAAATTCTTTTCAATTCTCAAATCGCTGATGTTTCTTTAAAGGGAAAATATAAACTGACACAGATCTTTGGTGCTTTAACGAAAACCATCAATCAGTATTATCAGTTCCAGAAACCAACTAAAGGTCAGAAAATTGATCAGGGGCAGTTTTTCACATTCAATGCGAAGATCAAAAATGATGATCTGATCAGAAAGTTTGTTCCGGATCTGAAAAGTTTTGAAACCATCAATTTAGCCGGAAATTATGATGCTGATTCTCAAAAAATTGAAATAGATGGACAAATTCCACAGCTGTTGTATGGTGAAAATTCTTTGGAAAACGTAGCTTTAAAAGTAACCAATGAAAATCAGGCATTGCAGTACGGTCTTAATGTAGCCGCTCTAAAAAGCTCCAGCTTCACTTTGAAAAAAGTAGCTGTAAGTGGAGACGTTGCAGATAATATAATCAACTACAATATTACCACGAAAGACGATAAAGATGCCACACAGTTTCTGATCGCCGGAAACGCCAAATCTTTGAATGACATCACAGAAATTTCTTTAAACCCGAATGGTTTAAAACTAAATTACTCGGATTGGAATGTTGCAGATAACAACAAGATCCAGATCAGCAGCAAAGGGATTTTAGCAGATAATTTTGTTTTGTCGAATGCAGGAAGTCAAATCTCACTTCAATCTGAAACCGACAGTCCAACCAGTCCATTGAATGTTGCACTGAAAGATTTTAAAATAGAAACCATCACAGAACTGATCAAAAAAGATACGGTGCTGGCGAGGGGAACGATTAACGGAACGGCACAACTTCGGGATGTTACGAAAAACATGACCTTCACTTCTGACCTGAATATTTCAGACCTGATCGTCTATGGAAATGCAGTTGGAAACCTGGCTGTAAAAGTAAATAATACCTCACCGAATATTTTAAATGCTGATGTTGCCCTTTCCGGCAATAATAACGATGTGAAAATTCTTGGAGATTACAATACTTCTTCAAGCACATTTGATCTGAATATGGCGATAAATAAACTTCAGATGAAGAGTGTTCAGGGCTTTTCCATGAATGCCATAACGAATACGGAAGGCTATATTTCAGGGAATTTAAAGATCACCGGAAATACGGATAAACCGAATATCTTAGGGAAAGTAAAATTCAATGATGCAGGACTTGAAATTGCCAAAACAGGCAGTGATTTCAGAAAACTTAATGATGAAATTGATTTTACGAACCGGGGAATTGAATTTAATAAGTTCAAAATAAATGATAAGGACGGAAATTCTCTTGTCATCAACGGACAGGTTCTTACACAAACCTACAGGGATTTCGCATTTAATCTTGATGTGAACGCCAAAGATTTCAAAGTAGTGAATTCCGAGAAATCCAATGATGCAATGATGTATGGAATTCTCGCTATTGATGCGGGACTTCATATCAGAGGAAACTTAGATCTGCCAAAAGTTGATGGCAGACTGTCTGTTTCTGATGATACAGATTTCACCTTTGTCCTTCCTCAGTCCAGTCCATCTCTTCAGGAAAGAGACGGGATTGTAGAGTTCATCGATCAGGATCAGATCGTTTTAAACAAAACGATTAAGGCTGATTCTCTGAAAGCGCAAAGCAGTTTCAAAGGAATGGATGTAAGTGTGAATATTGAAGTCAGCAAGGAAGCTAAAATGTCTATTGTTATTGATAAGGCTAACGGAGATTTTGTAAAACTACAAGGTGAAGCAGAATTAACCGGAGGAATTGATCCTTCAGGAAAAACAACTCTTGTAGGCGTGTATGAAGTGGAAAAAGGTTCTTATGAACTTTCGGTAAGTCTTCTGAAGCGTAAATTTGATATCCAGAAAGGAAGTACTATTACCTGGACCGGAGAACCGACTGCAGCGATTATGGACATCACAGCAGTCTATAAAACGGAAGCTCCACCTATTGACCTCGTTGAACAGCAGGTAAGTGGCGAAGGTGCTTCAATAATGAATCAGTTTAAACAGAGAATCCCTTTCAATACTTTATTAAAAATGAAAGCTGAGCTTCTGAAACCACAGATCAGTTTTGATATCACTACGGATGAAAAAAATAATGCGATCTCATCTACGGTAAAGGATATTGTAGATCAAAAGCTTACCCAGCTCAGAACTCAGGAATCTGAAATGAATAAACAGGTTTTCGCCCTTCTTTTACTGAACCGTTTCATTGGGGAAAATCCTTTTGAATCGGGTGCCGGAATGTCGGCTGAAATGATGGCCAGACAAAGTGTGAGTAAAATTCTTTCCCAACAGCTGAACAATCTTGCCTCAGGTTTGATTAAAGGAGTTGATATAGATTTAGGTCTTGATTCTTCTGAGGATTATTCCACCGGAACAAAAAATACAAGAACCGACCTGAATGTAGGGGTAAGTAAAAAACTACTGAATGACCGTCTGAAGGTTTCCGTGGGAAGTAATTTCGCCCTGGAAGGGGAAGCCCGTCAAAACGAAAGCACAACGAATATCGCAGGAAATGTCACCGTAGATTACAGCCTTTCAAAAGACGGAAGATACATGCTTCGTGCTTATCGTAAAGATGAATATCAGGTCGCGCTTCAGGGGCAGATCATAGAAACGGGGGTAGGCTTTATCATTACTTTAGACTATGATAAATTCCGTGAGATTTTTCAAAAAACCAAGAAGGAAAGACGCAAAAAAGAAAACAAAAATAACCAAGTGGTAGAATTTAAATAATGAAAAGCAGACTTAATATATATTGTAAATATCTGTTCGCTTCGGGCCTTACCGCAGCTACTCTTTCATGCAGTAATACCAAATATCTGAAGCAGGGACAGATGCTTTATACCGGCGGAGAAGTAAAAATAGAAAATGACAGTCTTTCGAAGAATGAAAAAAAGGAGCTCAAGGCTGCTTTGGAGGAGAATTTGGTTCCTAAACCCAATTCCACCTTATTGGGTCTCCGTCCGAAATTATATTTCTACAACATTGCCAAAGAACCCAAAAAAGATAAAGGTTTTAATTACTGGCTAAAATACAAAGTAGGTGAAAAACCTGTATTACTAGGAGATGTAGATCGTGAATTCAACAGAAAGATCATTGAAAATTATTCTGAAAACAAAGGATATTTTAATGCAAAAGCTACCTATGATACGGTTTCCAAAAACAAAAAAGCTCAGGTTATTTACACTTTAAGACCTGGCGCAAGGTATTTGGTAAGTCATGTTAAGTTTCAACAGGATTCATCACTGGTCAACAAAGAAATTCAAAATTTCGCCCATAAAACTTTACTTAAATCCGGACAGCCTTTCGATCTTGATGTGATTAAAAACGAAAGAGAACGTATTGATAATGGCTTAAAAGAAAGAGGCTTCTATTATTTCAGCCCCGATAATATTATTGTTCAGGCAGACAGTACAGTAAGTAAAAATCATAAGGTTGAGCTTAACGTAAAACTTAAAGAAGACACTCCGGATCTGGCAACGAAACAGTTCAGTATTGATAAGGTCATTGTCTTTCCAAATTATAATATTCAGGATGTAAAAAGAGGCAAGTACAGTGTTCCGATGAATCCTGATTCACTGTCCAAATATGCTTATGACGACATTTATGTAATTGACCCTCAACATAAATTCAAACCCAAAATTTTCGACAGAGCTTTATATTTTAAGAAAGGAGATCTTTATAACCGTTCCAATCATAATCTTACCCTTAACCGTCTGATCAGTTTGGGTGTTTTCAAGTTTGTAAAAAATGAATTTATTGTTTCAGATTCATTAAAACATCAGTTTGATGCTTATTATTTATTGACACCAAGACAAATTCAGTCACTCAGACTGGAAGCTTTGGGACGAACCAACTCTGCGAGTTATGCCGGTAGTGAACTGAATCTGAACTGGACGCACAGAAACTTCTTCAGAGGAGCAGAACAGTTTAAAGCAGCCGTTTATGGAGCCTTTGATTTCCAGATGGGAGGACAGGAAAATGCACAGAATCTCTTCCGTGCAGGGACGAATGTGCAGCTTTCGATTCCGAGAATTGTTGCCCCTTTCCATTTCAATTCTTCAAGTGCTTTTGTTCCAAGAACGAATATTACTTTGGGTTATGAATTTCAAAATCGAACTCAACTTTATACTCTTAATAATTTTAATGCTGCATTTGGGTATGTATGGAAAGAGAATGCCAGAAAGGAACATGAATTAAAGGTCATTGATATTACTTTGGTATCTCCTGCCAATGTAACCGATGAGTTTTACAAGCAGGCAACTACTCCTGCTGCACAAAGAGTCGTTGCGAAGCAACTTATTTTCGGGCCAACTTATTCGTATACCTATACCAATACCATGCTGTCTAAGCCTACTACTATTTATTATAAAGGGACTTTGGATTTAGCGGGAAATATTACAGGTCTAGTAACCGGAGCCAACGTCAAAAACGATAAGGAGAAAAAAATATTTGGAATTCCATTCAGTCAATATGCAAAAATCGAGAATGATTTCAGGTTCTATCATAAATTCACTGAAAAGAGTTCATTCGCCAGCAGGTTTATCGGCGGAATAGCCTATCCCTATGGAAATTCGGAATTCATTCCTTTCTCCAAACAGTTTTTTGCAGGGGGAAGCAACAGTATCCGTGCTTTCCGTGCAAGAACTTTGGGACCTGGAAGTTTTGACCCACGAACAATTAAAAAAGGTACTCTATTAGATCAAGCGGGAGATATCAAATTAGAATTGAATGCAGAATACCGCGCCAATCTATATAAATTTTTAAACGTAGCCGCCTTTGTTGATGCAGGAAATGTTTGGCTAATAAATGAAGATTCAACCAGACCGGGAGGCAAGTTTTCAAAAGAATTTTTAAGTGAAATTGCTGTTGGAGCCGGAGTTGGTCTAAGACTTGATTTCTCTATCTTAATTTTAAGACTGGATCTAGCAATGCCGTTACGGGTTCCTTATTATGAAAAAGGAGACCGATGGGCATTTGACCGAATCAATTTCGGGGATTCACAATGGAGAAAAGATAATTTAGTTTTCAATTTAGCCATCGGATATCCTTTCTAATGAGATATTAGACTTCAGATTCCAGACAATTAAATCATTTGTCTTGTGCTTTTTTGATCAGTTTAAATAATTTTATGGTAAAAAATGCAAAGTTTTTCTGGGAGATTTTAAAAGAAACTTTCGATGAATGGAATGATTCAAATGCATCAAGAGATTCTGCAAGTTTAGCGTACTATGCTATTTTTTCCATTCCGGGGTTGTTGATCATTATTATTTGGATCGCAGGTAATTTTTTCGGTGAAGAAGCTATTCGCGGTGAAATAAGCAACCAGATTAGCGGAATTATGGGAACAGAAGTGTCAAAAAGTGTTGAAAGCATGATTGCAGGAGCTTTAATTGACAAACAAAATATCTTCATGAAGATTGTGGGTATTGGTTCGTTGATTTTTGGTTCCACGACTTTATTCTTCCAACTTCAACATTCACTGAATAGTCTTTGGGATGTGCAATCTGCACCTAAAAAAGCTTTAATAAAATTTCTCTTAGACAGAGCCAATTCATTAGGAATGATTTTGATGATCGGATTTTTATTAATGATCACGATGATTCTATCTTCACTGATAAGTGTTTTTAATAATATAATTACTACCTATTTCGGTTTTGAGACTTATTTATTAGTTGAACTCGTGAATTTTATAATAGGGTTCGGGCTTGTTATGCTGCTATTTGCATTAATGTTCAAATTCCTTCCCGATGTACAAATCAGCTGGAAACCAGTTTGGAAAGGTGCTTTTTTGACTACCATTTTATTTACATTAGGTAAATTCTTATTGAGTCTGTATTTTGGCAATTTCAAACCGACTTCTGCTTTTGGAACTGCAGGAACAGTGATCTTAATTATGATGTGGATCAATTATTCATGTATGCTTGTCTTTTTTGGAGCTGAATTTACTAAAGTGTATACTTATAAAAAAGGATATAAAATCGTTCCTTCAAAACACGCAAAATGGAGCGCTGCAAAACTGTATGAGGAGAGAAGAAAAAGTGAAGAGGGGGTTAAAACTGAGAGTTAATCGCTATGATGCGTGGAAGGTTTCCAGATTCCACCTCATTGATTATTTATCATGAATACATTTTACAAAAAAATAGCCTCCCAAAAAATCAGGAGGCTTTATTTTTTACATTCTGTTTACGGTTCCGATGCCGAGCAGCGTTAAAGATTTTTTAATCGTTTTAGCGGTAAGGTCTGATAGATTTAAACGGAATTGTTTTAAGTTTTCATCTTCAAGTTTCAAAATGACATTGCTCTGATAGAATGAATTATAAGCCTTAACTAAATCATAAACATAGTTGGCTACCAAAGCAGGACTTAGAGCTTCTGCCGATTTTGCAACTACTGTTTTATAATTGGTCAATAGCATGATCAGTTCTTTTTCAAATTGATTTAGAGCAACATCTGAAATTTCCTTATAATCTACATCAGCTTTTGATAACAGCGATTGAATACGTGCATAGGTATAGAGAATAAACGGACCTGTATTTCCTGAAAACTCTACACTTTCAGCGGGGTCAAACAGCATTTTTTTCTTCGGATCTACCTTGAGCATGAAATATTTCAAAGCAGCTAATCCTATTACTTCATAAGAAATTTCTTTTTCTTCATCAGAAAGTCCTTCTAGTTTTCCTAAGTCTGTTGTGATCGATTTTGCAGTTTCATACATTTCCTGCATCAGCTCGTCAGCATCCACAACAGTTCCTTCTCGGGATTTCATTTTTCCGTTAGGAAGCTCTACCATTCCATAAGAAAGATGGAATAACTGATCTGCCCAGGAATACCCTAATTTTTTCAAGATCTTAAATAAAACCTGGAAATGATAATCCTGTTCGTTTCCTACCGTATAAATTAATTTCTGAATATTATTTTGTTTAAAACGTTCTACTGCCGTTCCTAAATCCTGAGTCATATACACAGAAGTTCCGTCTGAACGAAGCAGAAGTTTTTGATCAAGCCCTTCATCTGTAAGGTCGCACCAAACAGAACCATCCTCTTTCTGATAAAGAATACCTTTGTCTAAACCTTCCTGAATCAAATCTTTCCCCAGAATATATGTATTACTTTCATACTGAACCTGGTCGAAATCAACACCTAATCTTTTGTAAGTTTCACTAAAACCTTTATAAACCCAGGAATTCATTTCTTTCCAAAGATTTCTTACGGTTTCATCACCACTTTCCCAGTCTAAAAGCATTTTTTGAGCCTCAACAATTGATGGTGCCTCTTTTTTAGCCTGGTCTTCGGTTGACCCTTGCTCAATAAGTTCAGCAATTTCCTTTTTGTAGTTTTTATCAAATTCTACGTAATAATTTCCTACAAACTTATCTCCTTTCGTATTGGTTGATTCCGGAGTTTCACCATGACCAAATTTTTCCCAAGCCAGCATAGACTTGCAGATATGAATCCCTCTATCATTGATGATCTGAGATTTAATCACATCATACCCAGCCTCTTTAAGAATCTGCGCTACAGAAAAACCTAATAGATTATTTCTGACATGTCCTAAATGAAGCGGTTTGTTTGTGTTTGGAGAAGAATATTCAACCATTACCGTTGAGTTTTTCTTTTCTATGGTGTCAAAATCGTTGCTCACAGATCTGAAATTATCTACAAACAACTGATTTTTTACCTTAACATTAAGGAAGCCTTTTACGACATTAAAGCTTTCAAACAGATCCGACTGTTCCGTCAAAGCTTCTCCCAGTTCAACGCCGATACTTTCCGGATTCTTTTTCAACTGTTTTACCAATGGAAATGTAACAATAGTAAAATCACCCTCAAATTCCGTTTTATTTTCCTGAACTTCCAGATTGATTTCTTTTAACTGATAAACATTTAAAATAACCTCCGAAAGTTTCTTTTCTATTATATCTTTAATATTCATGTGTATATATTACTTTTTTAAAGGCCGGATGGAGCAGCCTGCTTCGTCTAAATATTTTGAGATACAAATATACGGAAATAAAAAAACCGCCCGAAGGCGGTTATTTGATATAGATAGATATTTTTTAGTTGATATCCCAGAATATCTTTGTAGTCAGTTTGTCACCTCCAATTGCGGCACTTGCTGCAGCACTGTTAGTACCATTTGTTGTGGCTTCTGCAGGTGGATACTGAAGTCTTACCGGAACTTTCCCTCCTGCGTTAGGAATAGCCGTAGCCGGAGCAACCAGTTGCGGATAATCCAATCTTCTGTAAAAGTTCCAAGACGTTACAGCCTGATTATACATTGCAACCCAAGCCTGCTCACCTATTGACTTTTTCCAATTTGCAGCGTTATAAGGATGAGCAGCTAAATAAGCTGCAGCATCAGAAGCCATGTCCCAGTCTGTAAAGGAAGACGTAACTGCGTCGTTGTATAATGTAGCAGGACTTCCCCCAATTCCCCATCTTGCAGCTGCTTCAGCAAGATAAAATCTTACTTCTGTATAGCTTAAAAGAATTCCAGGTGTAGTAGCATCTCTGGTAAAAAGACCAGGTTTTGAAAAGCTAGCAAACGCTCCAGGTGCTCCAATTACCTGACCCACATACTGACCGGCAATTGGTCCTCTATAGTACACACTAATTCTTGGATCTGCTGTAGTTTTCATGTAGTCTACTAATGTTTTTCCGGCAATAAAATCATTTCTAGATAGTACCTCCTGAGAAATAGGATTTTCATTTGGTGAAGAATCCAGATACTGAAATTTACAATCATCACTTGATGAGGACATCAATCCTCCTGAGATTGCTTGATTTACCGTAGTCTGGGCTAAACTTGGATTAACATCTGCTAAAGCTATTCCTACCTTAAGCAGTAATGAGTTTCCAAATTTTTTCCATTTCCCAATATCCCCTTTATAGAGAACATCTCCATTTCCAAAACCATCCGAGCTTGCAGATAAGTTATTTATATCAGTTGTTAATCTTGAAATAAGTGATGCATATATATCAGCTGCCTTATCATATTTGGGAAGAGGATAAGACTCTATATCCAAAGCCTGTGTATATGGGATATCACCATAAGTATCTACTAAAACCTGAAATGTATATACCTGCATGATATCAATCACTGCTAATTGATTTTTCTTTATACCTGGCCAAGTTGCCGTTTCCTGAAAAGTTGGAACATATGCTTCAATAGTTCTTCTTGCCTGGTCTAAATTCTTTAATGTATTGACATAGGTATCGGTCCAAACATTATTTGATACGTTTCTATTTGTAAAATCATAATTGCTTTCATTCACATAAATAGTCTCTTGCCAGTATTGCATGGTCAGCCTAAAATTGTTTTCATTAACATTAGGCGTTGTCATATAATCACTTAATTCTTTTTGCGCATATGTTATTAATGCTTCTGGTGTCGTGTTATATGTTGCATGTTGGTCTGTGTTTACATCATCACTTGTTGAACATCCTACGAACAACATAGCGGCTAACGATGTTAATATATATTTTTTCATACTTTCTTAAAAATTAATTTTCACATTAAACGATATGTTCCTTGTAGTCGGAAGTGGACCTGATTGGTATCCTTGAATATTCCCTGCAGAAAGACCTGCTTCAGGATCTGAATAAGGAAGGTTTTTATGAATGATCCAAAGGTTATTGCCGATTAAACTCATAGACATTCCCTGTATAAATTTAGAATTAAAGAAATCTTTATCAAATTTATATGTTATTGCTACTTCTCTAAGTTTTACAAAGCTTGCATCGTAAACGTAAGCAGCTCCCGGAAGGTCTGTTCCTAAGACTTGGCTGGATCTTGATTTATCTAATCTAATTGTATTTGGAATATATTGACCCGGATTATTTGGATCAGCCATTACTCCCGGCATAATTACACCTCCACCATTAGCCAAAGTATTTCTTATTGGATTATTCAAATCATTCATTCCCACTGACTCAGGATAAATTCCCGTTCCATAACCGTAGAATTGATCTAAAGAATAGACTTTTCCACCCTGTCTCCAATCAATTAAGAAGCTCAATGATAAGTTTTTATAGGTTACCATATTGTTTAGCCCTGCACTCCATCTAGATTGAAAGCTTCCCTGATTGTAAGTTGCTTTGTCTGTCACCAAATAAGCTCCGTTTGGTCCTACAATCTTTTGTCCGTTCGAATCATAAACAAAATCAGAAGTCCAAAGCGTACCATAATCTCCGTTTAGAGGAGCATTAACACTTGCACCACCCTGAAGTCTACCTATTGAAATGTTCTCAATACCTGGGCTAAGCGCTGTAACTTTAGTCCAAGGGTTAGACCAGTTTAGACTAAGATCCCAAGAGAAATTAGTTGTTTTAATAGGAGTTACATTAACAGCAACTTCAAATCCTTCTGTGGTCAACTCACCAGCATTCTGAGTTCTAGCACCTGCACCAGTAGCAAATGAAACAGGTAACGCCAAAATTTGATCATAAGCTTTGTTTTGGAACCAGGATACATCAAATCCTAAACGGTTATTAAACATTTTCGCTTCAACACCAAGTTCCACATTTTTAAGTCCCTGAGATTTAAGATCAAAGTTTCTAAGTACAGCATTATATGCATATACGGGAATATCTCCATATGAAGGTTGTGAAAAATACCGATTCATCAATTGATCAGCATTCGTATCTGATCCTACTTGAGAATATCCAGCACGTACTTTTCCAAAATTTAACCAGCTAGCTTTTATCAAATTGGAAAAAACGATACTTCCTGACAATGAAGGATACCAGTAAACAGCATCAGTACTAGGTAATGCGGTAGATTGATCTCTTCTAATTGTTCCTTCTAAATAGTAGGTATTTTTATACCCTAATGAAACCTGAGCAAAAGCACCATATACATATTTTGAAACATCAGAAATCAATGGTCTAGCTGGATTAGATTTAGAATTGGCTATAGTATAGATTCCGGGAGTATACAACCCTCCAGACGTAGACTGCTGATTTGAAAATGCTTTCTGAACATTTACATTTCCTCCTAATAAAGCACTAACATTAAAATCATCAGTTATATCTTTTTTGTAGGTAGCAATAAGGTCATAATTCGTTTCGTTGAATTTATAATTACTTAAAGCATATCCCGACGGTTGAACAACAGTATTCAAGCCAAAATTATTCCCTATATAAGAACCTACTGCTTTTCTATCTTCTGTCATCATTGTATATCCGTCAGTACCCATTCTAAACAATAGATTAAACTCTTTGCTTACATCATAGTTTAAACTGAAGTTTCCGGCAAACCTATCTCGTGAGTCATTTTGATAGTTTTCATATCTTTGAAAGTAAGGGTTATCCCAAAATGCAGGAGTCAAATCATCAGTTGCATTTATATTCCAAGTATAATTCTTTTTATAATTATTATACAGATACTGAAGATCCTTAATATCGACATTAGTTGCCCACCATTGTCTAAAATTAGTCATTATGTTATCATTATAACCCGTACTATTTCTTCCTTTGGTTTTTTGAGTAACATAATTGGCATAGAAGTTTGCCGTTAATTTATCTGTCAGTTTATAAGAAGCATTCCCACTAAAGTTATTTTTCATTAGCGAGCTATTTGGCATGATATCAGAAGCATTCGTATTGGTGTAGCTCAAACGATAGGTAGCTAAATCATTACCTCCACTAAAAGATAAACTATTTACATAAGTGGATCCTACATCAAAAAACTTAATAGGTCCATTTTTTGCCATTTGCCAAGGAGTCTTTTGACCTTCTGTTGGCGATCCTGGTGTAAAAGCTCCAAATTGCCAAACCATTGATCCATCATAAGGAGAACCGTATGATGCATCATTTCCAAAATCAACAATTTGGCTTCCATCTAAAGTCCCAGCAAAACTTGTTCCTCTGTATCCTTGCCCGTACTGAGTTTGATATTTAGGAAAAGTTGACTTGTCTACACTTGACATCGTAATAGAACTAGAAAACTCCATCCCGATACCTTCTTTATTCTTCTTTCCTCTCTTAGTTGTAATTATAATAACACCGTTCTGAGCTCTAGATCCATAAAGAGCCGTAGCAGCTGCCCCCTTAAGTACGTTAAGAGTTTCTATATCATTAGGGTTTATATCCGATATTGAACTACCGTAGTCATAACCTCCACCACCTGTAGTTTGGGAAGTTGTATTGATATTATTATTAATGATGGGAATTCCATCTACAACAAAAAGAGCCTGATTATTACCTAAAAGAGATTTAAATCCTCTCATTACAACATTGACAGATCCACCAAAGTTTGTACTCTGCTTGATCTCTAGCCCAGCTACTTTACCGGATAAGTTATTTAAGAAGTTAGTAGTAGGGTTTTTGTTGACAGCGTCACCCTTCACTTCCTGAGTTGCATAACCGAGAGATCTTTTCTCTCTTTTAATTCCGAGTGCAGTTACTACTACCCCCTCAATTTCTTTTGTTTTTACAGTATCGTTCTTCTGCTGAGCGTTAGCAATCGCAACAGATGAAGACAATACTAAAACAAGCAGACTTGTTGTTAGTTTCTTCATATCAAATTATAATTTTTGTAACTGTACAAATTTGTAAAACTTTCTTAAAAATACAAAGTAAAATCGTTAAAAATTATTAAATATTCATCATTTTTCAAAATAAACACATTGAAAATTATTAAATTAAGTTAAAATCAAAACAATTAACAAAAACAAATCATTCAAACAATATTTATTTTCAGAAAAATACAAATCCTTTTAATTGATAATTTCTATATGAAATATTAATAAAAATTACAATAACAAACTGATAATCAAATATATTAATCACGTCGCAATGAAAAATCCATAATTATCTGCAACTCAATACAATGCTACGCATACTATATTTTTCTTCTCAAATTATGCCCATTACTGCTATAAACAACAAAAACCGCCCGAAGGCGGTTATAAATAGTATTTAGGATCAGATTAATTTATATCCCAAAATAATTTCGTGGTAGCTTTATCACCTCCAATCTTACTGGCAGCAGCATTAACATTTGCACCATTCAACACATATTCCTGATCAGAATAAGGCATTCTGTAGGGTACAGATGATAAATTAGATTTTGGAGGATTAACAAGTATTGGGTTATCCAGACGTCTGGTAAAGTTCCAGCTTGCAAACCCTTTGTTAAACATTGCAATCCAAGCTTGTGTACCGATAGATTGTTTCCAGTTGGCCACATTAAATGGATTAGCAGCTAAATACGTTACTGTATTGGTCGTACTTATTCCATTTTCTCTCATAGATTCTGTTACAGCAGCAATATAAAGATCTGCGACAGTACCTCCGACAGAATATCCTCTTGCAGCAGCTTCAGCTTTTAAGAAGGCTACTTCCGCATAACTTAACAGGTTAGATGCTGTAGTAGCACTTCTAAAGTAAGAGCTTAATTGAGAGAAATTAGTATAAGGATCATTTAATTCTCCGAAAACTCCTCCTTTATAAACTCCTCCAACTTTTGTAAACCATATGTCCATTCTTGGATCTGATAAACTACTCATGGTATTAATAGTTAACTGACTTGGAATAAAATCGTTTCTGTTGGAAGCTACTAAATTATCATATACTGGATTTGAGAAAGTCCCTCCGTCATATTTGAATTTGTAAGCTTCATCATCAGAAGAAATTACCCCACTTGCAATGGCAGATTCAACAGTTGTCTTTGATAATGCGGGGTCAACATCTGCCAAATTCATTCCTAATCTTAATTTAATAGAGTTAGCAAATTTTTTCCATTTAGTCATATTACCACCGTATACCAAATCAGCATAACCTGTAGTTGCAGGCTTTATAGTAGCAGTAGCAGCATCAATTCTTTTGATTAAGTCAAGATAAATGGTCTTGGCATCATCATATTTAGGGGTTAAAATCTCATTAGGTTTGAAAGCTTCAGAATAAGGAACATCCCCATAAGTATCCACAATATTTTCCCAGATAAAAATTTCTTCAATTTCTAAGGTTGCCAATTTGTTGGTACGTATATCATCTGTCTCTACTTCATTAACCAGATTCATTTTTGCCTGTTTCAGGTTATTGATACTGTAAACATACATTCTGTTAAAATGATTACGAGGTTGGTTACGAGTTACCAGATTATATTGAGTTTCATCCGGATATTGAGTTTCTGCCCATTGTTGTGTAAAGAATCTGTAGTTATTAAAATTCACGCTTGGATTATCCATATAATAGGATGACTGATACATAGCAGTAGCTAACAGATTATCAGATGGAAGAACTGATGGATGTTTGGGATCAACATTAAGAGAGGTTAAATCACTTTGACATGAACTTAAAGCCAACCCAAGACATGCAGATACCAAACTTATTTTTATAATATTTTTCATTTTTAAAGTAATTTAGAATTTAAATGTAACATTGATACCCAAATCTCTTGTTGTTGGCATAGAACCAATAGACCAGCCGTAAGAGTTAATGCCTCCACCTACCATGGCTTCAGGATCAGCATATGGTAAATTTTTGTGAATTATCCATAGGTTTCTTCCCACAATCGAA
The DNA here is from genome assembly GCF_025153485.1 of Chryseobacterium pyrolae. NCBI lineage: Bacteria > Pseudomonadati > Bacteroidota > Flavobacteriia > Flavobacteriales > Weeksellaceae > Chryseobacterium > Chryseobacterium pyrolae. Next base: position 320,384 of record NZ_JANZQH010000003.1, on the reverse strand, counting down.
ATTTTTGCATCGTAAATTTTAGTTCCCGCCAATAAAGATTTTGGAAGCGTATATCCAATACTTGCTTCTCTTAACTTAATGAAAGAACCATCATAAACAAATTCTCTGGAAGGTTGTGTTTTATATCCCATAGCACCATTATTATCAGCCGGCGATAATTGAATATTGTTTGGGGTACCATCTGGAAGAACACCAGATAAAACAATAGGTTTATCCCTGTAATCTCCTTCGGCTGTTTCTTTATAAAGTCCTGATGATAATCCATAATACATATCGGTTGAGAATACATCTCCTCCTTTACGCATATCAATTAAGAAACTTAGAGAGAAGCCTTTATAGCTGAAACTATTTCTAATACCACCAATCCAATCCGGAGTAGTATTACCAATCACCTGATTAGGATTTTGTAAGTATTTTCCGGTTTTCGGGTCAATTACTTTTTCCCCGTTTAGGTAAGTATAATCAGCTCCTACTAATGTTCCCCAAGCTTCACCTACTCTGGCATTTAGAGATACTCCTCCCTGGAAACTATTTAATAAATAATTGGTGATTCCCGGATTCAGTTCTATAACTTTATTTTGGTTTTTGGACCAGTTGGCATCAATGTTCCATGTGAAATCTTTTGTTTTTATCGGAACTAGCCCTAATTGTACTTCAACTCCGGTATTATCAATTCTACCAGCATTGATCACTTTTGCAGTAAATCCTATACCCGCAGAAACAGCAAGAGGAATAATCTGATCAATTGTTTTTGTTTTATAATAAGCTACATCAAGCGTAATTCTGTCTCTTAAAAAGTGTGCTTCGGTACCTATTTCAAATTCTTTAGATCTTTGAGGTCTTAGATCTTCAAAAGGCTGTGTTAAAATAGAATTATAGATACCCGTACCTGATAAAATTCCAGCTGATCTATAATTATTAACCAATTGGTATGGACTTGCTGTTCCTCCCACTTCTGCATAGTTGGCTCTTAATTTCCAGAAGTTCATCCATTCTTTGGTATTAAGAATTTCAGACATAATTAATGATCCTGTAATAGACGGATAATTATAGATATTATTACCAGCTTTTAATGTTGATGATTCAGCTGTTCTCCAGGTTGCATCTAAATAGAATTTCTTATAGAAATCAAATGAGGCAGTAGCATACATTGAATTCGTTTGTTCTGTAGATTCAAGTTCATCTGATGCCAGAGGTGCTTTTTTAGAGTTAGATAGCGCAAAAATTCCAGGAACTACTAATCCTCCCTCTGTTGAAGCATAGATTGAACTATTATAATTTCTTCGAATGTTTCCTCCCAACACTCCGGAAATGTTAATGTTATCCGTAATATTGAATTTATAATTCACCATCAGATCATAGTTGGTTTCCGCCTGTATAATATCACGTCTTCCATACCCCGAGCCAATCACGTTATTTGACTGCCCAAAAGCCTGAGGCAAGGATCCTACAGCCAATCTGGTTTCAGCGGTAAGACTTGTTCTGTCATAAGAAACTTTTCCGGTAACAGAGATATTGTCCCACAAATCATACGTTACCTGGCCGTAAGTAAAGTTTCTATATCTTTTATCTGAAGAATAATTCTGATAAGCCTGGAAATATGGATTGTTCCAATAAGCCGGAGCTCCGTTGGTCGCTGATTTTCTGCTCCAAGTAACATTACCATAATTATTGGATGCATTGGCAACATTTATGTTCGCTAAATACATGCTTTGAAGATCAGCAAGATCCACATTGGTTTGCCACCATTGTCTGAAGCCTGTTGCAATATTATTTGAATATCCTGTAATACTTCTCCCTTTCGTATCCTGCAAAGTCATGCTAGAATAAAAAGTAGAGTGTAATTTAGGAGTCAGATCATAATTAACCTTTAAAGAGAAATTGTTTTTATTAAGATGTGAATTAGGCATCAACCCGTCAGACATCATATTTTCATAAGTAAAACTAATATTTTTCCCTTTTTGTCCTTTTTCCAACGTTACGCTATTGATGTATGAAGCAGGATTGTTGAAAAATGTAATTGGTCCATTTTCAGCAGCTACCCAAGGTCTTGCTTTTTGGTAATTAGGAGATAAAGGATTGAATGAATCCCACTGATATACCATCAAATTAGGGTCAAATTTAGGTCCCCATGAAGCATCTGCTCCAAAATTTGCATAATTTAAACCATCAGCCGCCTTTGATCCGAATGACTGAGCATATCCGGCACCATATTTTGTCTGATATTCAGGAAAAGTAGATTTGTCGATAAATCCTACTTGTATAGCAGAAGAGAATGTTACTCCCAAAGATCCGTCATCTTTTCCTTTACCATTTTTAGTAGTAATCACAATAACTCCATTCAGTCCTCTGTCTCCATATAGTGCAGATGCTGCAGCACCTTTTAATACGTTGATAGATTCAATATCTTCCTGGTTAATGTCAGAAAGGGCATTCCCATAGTCAATTGAATTCGCCTGAGTATTACCATTATTAACAGGAGACCCATCAATAACGATAAGTGGATTACCTCCCCCTAATGCTTTTACACCTCTGATCAACAAATTGGAAGACCCTCCAAAGTTATTATTTGTGGTAACATTAAGACCTGCTACTTTACCTGATAATTGTGCGGCAATATTCCCCGTGTTTGTGGTTCCGTCAGAAAGAGCACTTGCCTTAATTTCTTGAGATGCATAGCCCAAAGACTTTTTCTCTCTTTTAATACCGAGTGCCGTCACAACCACTCCCTCAATTTCCTGAGCCTTAACAGTATCATTCTTCACCTCCTGAGCATTGGCTACAGCTAGCGACGAAGATAACACAAGTATAAGTACGCTTGTTGTTAATTTCTTCATATCAATATTTCATTTTATTACTTTATAAAATTTGCAAAACTTTCTTAAAAACACAAAGAAATATCAAAATAAACAGTACTTATAAATGAAATAAAATAAATTATAGTAATTTATTTCACAAAAAAACACATATAAAGAATTTTAAACAAAATAAATCACATAGTAGTTGTTTTTTTTCTGAACATAAAAAAAATCATAAAAATCATTTTAAAAAAGCTAAAAACACTCATAATCAAATACATACGAAATAAATGTTAATAGATTTTAAATTCTATTAATTTGACGTTTTTACCATTATTATTCACAAAAAAGCTCTTTCAAAAACCATAAAACAAAAAAAACCGCCCGAAGGCGGTAATAAAATATATTAAAAATTTGTTTCGGTTATTTCAACCAGAACGGAGAATATGCATTGATAGAATACATATCATCAATACTTGGGTTAGGTACATTAGCCGTATTGGAAATATATTCAGACTGAGCATACATCAATCTCTTAGGTCTAGACGAATAATATGATCCTATTGGCATCGGCAACTGAGGGAAACCTGTTTTTGTATAACTGATATACGTTTCAGTTGGGTTAATATTCGTTAAACCAATCCACTTCTGATACTGAATAGCTTCAATTTTATTAGCTGTAGCATTCCAGCTTAATCCCGGCTTTGCTGCAATAGCAGTAAGATAAGCATTAGCAGATGCTGCACTAGCACCCAATGTCAGGAACGATTGAGTAACACCATCGTTAAATGATGTCTGGCCATTAAATGCCATAGTAGCAGGATATACCAAAGAAGCCTCAGCCTGTAAGAACCTCACCTCACCTAAAGTCAATACAAGACCTGGAAGAGCCGCGAAAGTATTAGCCTGTGTTGTATTCTGAGCGAAAGACATGAACAGACCTAGTGTAGCAAAATCTCCTTCTGTCATTCCCTCTTCTTTACCTCCTCCTTGAGGCTGTCCTACATAAGCAGCAGTAGCAGTACTAGCAGATCCCATCCCCTGGCCTACAAATAATCTAGGAAGCCTTCCATCAACAACTCCAGATGTTAAAGGAGTTTGCCCTGTCAATGTATTTATTATATGTTCAGATGCAAATGTTTGTCTGAAACCTGCACCAACCTCACCCGAACTAATGTCTATTCTTCCATATGTGTTATAGAATGGGTTTCTCTGATCAGTAACAGCACCATTATACCCTGGTTGAATCTTAACATCTGCACTGATAAAGTTAGCAGTATTGGTTGTAAGTGATGCCATACTCTGCAACTCAGCATTTCTCCAAGTTGTTACTTCCGCATCTGTACATTTAGAAAGTCTTACCAGCATTTTCAGCTTCACAGTATTAGCCATCTGAGTCCAGAAAGTTCTCCAGTTAGCTAGATCTTGCGTAGCACCAGATCCTTGGAAAATAGGATCTTCATTAAATGCAAGGTTGTAAACTGTAGCCTCTGGGGTCTGCTGGATCAGTGTACGTGCCTGATTTAGTTCTGCTATAAGACCTTTATAAATATCCTTAGATTTATCATACTTAGGGTTTTTATTAGCTTGTCCTTTAAACGCTTCTGAATATGGAGCATCATTATACAGATCTACAATTGTCTGCATATAATAAGCTTTCATCACCTTAGCTACTGCAACGTGGTGCGGATACTTTGCCGCATCAGGAGCATCTATAATGGTCTGAAAGTTAGCCACGCCTAAATAAAGATTATCCCAGATATTACTGTAAAATTGAGAATCCGCTCTCATTCTGAACTCATCCCCGTAAGGAGAAGCGTAGTAATAGATATTGCCAGCCCAAGCATTCATCATCAGGTTACCAAATCTGTTCATGGTATTAGCTTGCGTTCTGAAAATAACAGATTCCGCTGCCCCAAGTCTGTCTTTAGGTGTTACCTGATTGGTATATGCTTCGTTTACGTTTTTATTAACATCTAAGAAATCATCGCTACACGAGTTAAAAAACAGCAGCGTTGTCATTCCTAAAATAGGTATTAATATCTTTTTCATTATGATTTATTTAAAAGTTAATTGTAGTAGTGAAACCTACTGTTCTCGTTGATGGATATTGGTTTGAGTTGGAAATTCCAGAAATATTTCCTGTAGTAAATGATGCTTCAGGATCTACATAGCCTCTGTTTTCTTTCGCGAACTTATAGAATGGATTTCTTGCATAGACACTGAAACTCAATCCTGTTAAACCAATAGATCTTGCTGTATCAGCTCCCAATGCATAAGAAATACCTAATTCTCTAACTCTAAATGCTGTACCACTCATGATAAAGTTTTCTCCGATTCTTGAATATACACTTCCGTAGTAATCCGGCAAATCTCCATAGCTTTCTCCTCCTGACTTGATCGAAGTATTTTCAACATATTGTCCAGCTGCATTCATGTAAACAGAGTTAGGGATAACATATCCTCCCTGAGTTCTGTCATATTCTGCAGACTGCTCAAGACTTCCACTAAAAGCCAGCCCCTGCATTGCTCCTGAATACAGTTTACCTCCGTTTCTGTACTCTAATACTGCATACAGTCCGAAGTTTTTATACTTAAAGTTTGTATTTAATGCCAGTGTATAGTTTGGTGTAACACGTCCAAAATTCACATAGTTATTGGTAATGTATGGATTCCCGTTATCAGGATTGATGATGATTCTACCTTGATCATCTCTCATATAAGCTGTAGCCTTCAACATAGGGAATTCCTCTCCTTTTATAGCATAGATTCCAGCATACCCTCCAGTAGAAAGGTTTACTTCATCCTGTCCGTTAGCTAACTCAATTACTTTAGTTCTGTTAATAGACCATCCAAGATTTAAATCCCAAGAGAAATCATTTCCTTTAATTGGTGTTGCCCCTAAAGTAACCTCCATCCCTTTATTTCGGATATCCCCAATATTAACTGGTGTAAATCTTATTCCAGATGCTGATGAAGTAGTCTGGTTAGTGATAAGGTCTTTTGTAGTCTGAATGTAGAAACTCGCATCCAAGGTAATTCTGTTTTTCAGGAATCCTAAACCTATACTGACATCATTACTGGTTACTATTTCAGGTCTGATATTAGTATCGGTTGGAGTCTGATTATTAACAAAACTTAGTGGCAATGATGAACTGAACGGATATCCTGTTCCTAAAACCACAGTATCTTCGATACCAAAAACATTTACTGGGTCATTCCCTACTCTAGTATAAGATCCTTTTACTACCAATCTGCTTAAAATGTCACTTTCAACATTAAATGCTTTTAAAGGCATAAATGATACCCCTCCAGAATAATAGAAATAATCTGCATCACTTGCAACGTTTTTATCAGAGTGAAGAAGCTTAGATGTATTTTCATATCTGGCGGTTCCGTTTACGAATAAATAGTCTTTATAGGAAAGATCCATATTCGCAAAAAATGCATACTTATTATCCGTAAACCTTCTGTTATTCAAGTTATATGGAATAGTCACATTTGACAAGTTCCAATACTGATAAATTCCCGGAATCTTAATTCCAGTACCGCTTACTGAAGTCGTTTTAGACTCTGTCTGCTGTACGTTATATCCTAATGTCAATTTGAAATTAATGTCTTTTGTTAAGTCATAATTTAAATTGGCCATTAAATCATTATAGAAGTATCTTGAAATTGCATTAGACTGTGATAAACTAGATGTAATTGCACCCAGTACACCAACTTTGTTTATATTACTAACTAATGGTCTTGCGTTCGCTGCAGAATAACCATTATTATAATTCAGAACATCAGTTGAGGTAATCTGAGCCGATCCTGTATTAACTAAGGAAATATGATCATTGATTTTGTACCCTAATGAAATTGTTCCGTTTAAGATATCAACTTTAGAATTATTTCTAACATTATTAATAGTCCAGTAAGGGTTCTGATAATACATAGTCCATCCGTAAGGATGCGGACTGTTTTTAAAATCCGTAATTGGAACTTCAGGAGATGATTGAAGAAGATTAGTATAAAGGTCTGAACTTGTCGTAGAAATAGATCTGTTGATATAAGTAACAGTTCCATCTAAAGATAGTTTACCCATTTTAAATCCTCCGTTAAACATAACAGAAGTTTTCTTTAATTTATCATCAGCAACAATAAATTCTCTGTCCTGACGGTTAATTGATAATCCAGCGTAAGCTCCCTCGCTTCCTCCTGTAATAGTCAATGTATTGTTTAGGTTAAGACCAGTTTGGAAAAACTCCTTGGCATTATCCTTTTTTCTTGGAGCGAATGGAGCAAACACAGATGAAGCAGCATCTGCCGCCGGAACATCACCGTCTGAATTTACAAAAATAAATCCATCTCCATTTACATCATAAAAAGGAACACCAATAGCTACTTGCTGGCCAGCATATGCAGGATCAGAAAAAGCGGGACCCCATGAACCATTCTCTACGTGGATTCTATCACCATACCATCCTTGACCATATTTTTGCTGTCTTTTTGGAGTGAAAGCCACATTATCAAATTCAACATTACTGTTAAAGCTAATTCTAGGTTTTCTGCTTCCACTTCCTTTTTTAGTGGTTATAATGATTGCACCGTTTACCCCTTGAGATCCATAAAGAGCAGCACCCTGAAGACCTAATAAGGTTGTTACAGATTCGATCATATCCGACGGTAAAGACTGGAAAATAGTCATAGAAGAGATTACACCATCAATAACGATCAAAGGAGAAGTACTTCCCGTTAATGTTCTTGTACCTCTGATTTTGATATCATAAGTCCCATCAATACTACTGTTTGTTTTGTTAATAGTAAGACCAGGAACTTTACTTGCTAGGGCTGCAATAGCATTGGGAGCTCCGGCTTGTGTAAGTTTCTCTTTACTAACAACAGCAGCTGTTGAAGTCTGAGCATCCAACTTCATTTTTCTGTTCATGGCTCCGGTCATGATTACCTCACCAATCTCTGTCGTTTTAACAGTATCTCGCTTCTGACCACTTGCTATTGCAAAAGTCGAAGTTAGAACTACCACCAAAACACTTGTAGTTAATTTCTTCATATTTAAATTGATTATTTTTTTTTATTGAATGCAAATATGTGAAACTTTCTTAAAATCACCAAATATTTCGTTAAAAATATTTAAATTAACTAACAACACTACATCAAGAAACCAAATACTTAGAAATATGTTAATAAAAAGAACATATTATTTAAAAGAACACAAAAGCACCTGTATTAAATACAACACAGCTATTGTGTTAAATAGAAGCAATATATTTATTAAAACAAAAATATATCTAAAAAAAACGTATACCTAATTAAATACAATTTTCACTAATTTTACGATTCTTTTATGATATGATATAAATAAACTCATGGATTTATTACAAAAATGGACAGATCTTTACATCGAAGCTGGGTGTGATGAAGTAGGAAGAGGATGCCTAAGCGGACCAGTTGTTGCTGCTGCCGTTATTTTAGACGACAGTTTTAAGCAAAATCTGGTTAATGACTCCAAGAAGTTAACATTCAAAACGAGGATGGAACTGGATAGCTATATTAAAGACAATGTAAAAAACTACGCTATTGCAGAGCTACCTCCTGTATTCATTGACGAGCATAACATCCTTAATGCAAGCATTCATGCTATGCACCGGGCTTTGGATCAATTAACGATAAGACCTGAGCTAATTTTGGTCGACGGAAATAAATTCCATCCCTATAATTTTATTCCTCACCAATGTATCATTAAAGGAGATTCAAAAGTACTCTCTATTGCAGCAGCTTCTATCCTGGCCAAAAACTACAGGGATAAGTTAATGATCGAACTCCATGAAGAACATCCCGAATACAGCTGGAACACCAACTTCGGATATGCCACAAAAGCCCATCAGCAGGCTTTAATAAAATACGGCCCTACAAAACATCACAGACAGTCATTCAGACTGAAATATGACTAAACAACACCTATAGTTCAATACAAATAAAAAGAGAAGCAGTAATCTGCTTCTCTTTTGTTATGATAAATTATTATCTTATTTCTTTTTTTTCTGTTGCTCTTGAATTTGCTGCTGATTTTGAGCTTTCTCCATCATCTCTCTCATTTTCTTCTGGAACTTACCTTCTGATTTTGGTTTTTCTTTATTCGCCTGAATCTGCGCATGGATTTTCTTTTCATCCAGTATCACGTATTTAATAACAAGAATAATTAAAATGTTGATTGCATTCGATACAAAATAATACCATGAAAGACCAGAAGCTGATGTATTAAGGAAAAACAGGAATGTGATCGGGAAGATATACATCAACACTTTCATGTTCGGCATTCCCTCCTGCTGAGGCTGCTGCATATTTCCTGAAGTCATTACCGTATAAATCAAGATTACGATTGTACACGCTAATGCAAAAACACTTAAATGATCTCCTAAGAAAGGAATTTTAAATGGAAGTTTTATCAAATCGTCATAAGCCGTCAAATCTTTTGCAAACCAGAACCCTTGCCCTCTTAGATCTATAAAGTTCGGGAAGAAACGGAATAAGGCATAGAAAATCGGGATCTGTACCAGTGCCGGAAGACATCCCGCCATTTGATTTACGCCAGCCTTTCGGTAGATTTCCATGGTAGCCTGCTGTTTCTTCATTGGATCCGCATCCTTGAATTTCGCGTTAGCTTCATCAATTTCGGGACGAATAACTTTCATCATCGCACTCAACTTATGCTGTTTATACATAATGGGTGATAAGATCAACTTCACTATGATGGTCATTAAGAAAATCACCCAACCTGCTGTAAGTCCCCATCCTGCGATGAAATTATACATAGGCATAAAGAAATAACGGTTCATTCCTCCAATGAAAGACCATCCTAATGGTAAAATTTCGTCAAAGTTTTTGTCATAAGATTTTAATAACGGTAAATCAAGCGGCATAAAGTACCAGGTAAAATCCTGATTCAATTCGCTTCCGGTCATCTGAACAAATCCTTCAAAATTAAGTTTCTTCAGATATTCCCCTTCTTCAATTGCTTCCTGATTCCCTTTACTCTGTGTGAAGCCGTTTTTAGCTTCGATTACAGAAGAGAAAAACTGCTGTTTTACACCAATCCAGTTAAGCGTTTCTTTTTCTTCACTCATCTCTGTTCTTCCATCATAATCATAATCTTTATAATTATTGAAAGCATAAGAGAATTCTGAGTGAGACTGCTCCTGTGCTCTACCCTTTTCCAGGTTTCTTACACTGTAATCCCAGATAAAGTCTGCTTTATTATCAGAAGTAATAGCAGCAAGTCCTTTTGTTCTTACCTTAAAGTCCAGTGTATATTTTGGAAGTAATGTATAAATAAACTGAATAACAGCACCATTATAGTTTGCAGTCATTGTTACAGCATTTCCATTTACAGCCGGTGTAAAAACTAAGTCTTTAGTATTGATTACTTTTCCAGTTTTGTCTTTAAACTGAAAGCCGTAGTTGGAATTCTTTTTATCAATCAGATAAAGAGGAAGGTCTGCTTTATCTGTTTTATGGTCATATGCTTTGTATTCCGAAAGCTGTACTTTAGAAACCTGTCCTCCTAAGCTTGAGAATTCCACATTAAGCTCTTTGTTGTTCAAACTGGCTGTCTGAATGGCACTAGGAGTTACATTTGGATTGATATTGTTGGCCTGAGTCTGTTTTACCGCATTTTGTACCTGCTCCTTTTTCTGTTCCTGAGCTTTTACCTGCTCTTCTTTCGACTGCTTGTTCTGGAAATAGAACATGAATCCGAAAAGAACCAGACATAAAACCGCAAAACTGATCATCTGACTTTTATCGATTCCTTTGTTTTCTTGCATTTTATTTTTATATTAAAATTTTAAATTTAACAAAGTACACCAATGATGTACTTTTTGAGCTGACAAAAATACTGTTTTTTTATCAAAACTCTATGCATTACCATGTTACTATATAATAAACTCAAGCTGAGAATAATCAGCCTGAGTTTATGGTAAGACGTTTATGGTATATTATTACCTTATTTCTTTTCGCAAGCCTTGATAAAAGCTCTGAACAGAGGATGCGGTGTTGCTACCGTACTTTTATATTCCGGGTGATACTGCACTCCTACATAGAACGGGTGCTCTGGCATTTCAAGCGCCTCTACCAATCCTGTTTCAGGGTTTGTACCTGTCGCCAGGAAGCCGTTCTTTTCAAATTCCTGAAGATAATCACTGTTGAATTCATAACGGTGACGGTGTCTTTCAGAAATATTTTTAGTTCCGTAAATATCATATAGCTTAGAACCATTTTTCAGTGAACATTTCCAAGCTCCAAGACGCATTGTTCCGCCTTTATCTACTACATTTTTCTGTTCTTCCATGATAGAGATTACAGGATCCGGTGTAGAGGTATCAAATTCCATGGAGTTGGCTTTTGAATGGTCAAGAACATTTCTTGCAAATTCTATAGTCATGATCTGCATTCCTAAACAAATTCCCAACATTGGAACTTTATTTTCTCTTGCATATTGGGCAGTAAGTATTTTTCCTTCAATTCCTCTATCGCCAAAACCTGGAGCAATAAGGATTCCGTCCACACCATTTAAAGTTTCTTTAATATTTTCAGCGGTGATATCTCCACTGTATACCCATCTTACTTTCACTTCAGTTTCAAGACTTGCCCCTGCATGTTTGAAAGCTTCAGCAATAGAAATATAAGAATCCTGCAGAGAAATATACTTTCCTACTAAGGCAATTTCTACCGTTCTTTTAGGGTTTTTGAATTTTTTAAGGAAAGTTTTCCAGTCTTTAAGATCAGCTTCTTTATCATTTTTCAGATCCAGTTCTTTTAAAACGACATCGTCAAAATTTTGCTTTTGAAGATACATGGGAACTTCATAGATCGTTTCCAAATCTTTACACTCAATCACATTATCTAAAGAAACATTACAGAACTGAGCCAATTTCGCTCTTTGATCTTTTGGAATATTGTGTTCTGTTCTGCAAACCAAAACATCAGCCATAATTCCACTTTCCATCAACTGACGAACGGAATGCTGTGAAGGTTTTGTTTTTAATTCGCCGCTTGAAGCCAGGTAAGGCAACAGCGTAAGATGAATCACCATAGAATTTTTCTCACCAAGTTCCCATTTCAACTGGCGTACCGTTTCAATGTATGGAAGAGATTCAATATCCCCTACAGTTCCTCCGATCTCGGTAATGATGATATCGTAGTTTTGCTTGGAAAGCATTTTGATTCTGCGTTTGATCTCGTTGGTGATATGAGGAATTACCTGAACAGTCTTTCCTAAGAAATCTCCTTTTCTTTCTTTTTCAATAACCGTTTGGTAGATTTTCCCTGTCGTAACGTTGTTGTTTTGGGAAGTAGGAGCATCAAGATAACGCTCATAGTGGCCTAAATCCAGATCCGTTTCTGCGCCATCTTCGGTTACATAGCATTCTCCGTGTTCATATGGATTCAGTGTGCCTGGGTCGATGTTAATATAAGGATCTAGTTTTTGGATCGTTACATTAAAACCGCGTGATTTTAATAAAAGTCCCAGAGAAGCAGACACGATTCCTTTTCCCAAAGATGAAGTTACACCTCCTGTCACAAAGATGTACTTTGTATTCTTTTTACTCATTAGATTAGGTTTGTGCAAAGTTATGGGAAAAAGAGACACAAAGCAATTTTTTAAATTTTGAAAATGGAAAAACCCTGCTTCATCAATTAAAAATTCTGATTAAAAAAATTATCTATATTTGATAAACACAATGACAAAAAGCTATAACCATCATGATTTCCGTATATAAATTAAAACCAAAATTTCAGCAGCTGCTTACTCCGGTTTTATTATTACTGCATAAAAATAAGATCACAGCCAATCAAATTACGATAGCTTCCATATTGTTATCTGTTATTATAGGCATCCTATTCTGGAATGGTGATCTCTCCAACTGGTTCTTTCTAAGTCTTCCAATAGGACTTTTACTGAGAATGGCCCTTAATGCATTGGACGGAATGATGGCCAGAAAATTCAATCAGACCAGCAGATTGGGTGAAGTTTTAAATGAAGTGGGTGATATTGTTTCTGATGTGATCATCTTTTTCCCTTTATTAAAATTCCAGCCGGAAAGCCTATACCTTATTGTTATCCTTATTATATTAAGTGTCATCAATGAATTTTCAGGACTGATCGGAAAAGTCGTAGGAAAAGAACGCCGATACGACGGCCCAATGGGGAAAAGTGACCGTGCTCTGATCCTGGGAATTTATGGTCTGGCGATGTTTTTCGGAGCAGACATTTCAGGAATTTCATCCTATATTTTCGGGTTTATTATTGTTCTCTTGACGATCAGTACCTATATCAGACTAAAGAAATCCTTACATGAAGCCTGAAGAAAATAAATTTGCAGATGTTCCTTTAAGGGTAAAAACATGGATTTATATTATCCTCGTTTTTGCATTAGGAATCTCACATCCTCTCGCCATGAAATTTTTTGTTTCGTGGATCAGCTTCCAGTCTTTTTTTGAATTTTTAAGATTATTTAAAATAAATTCAAACCGTATTATTCCTTCATTATTTGTTGGAGTTGCGCAGTTTTTTCTCTTGTATTTTTTCACCATTGAAAACTATTTTATCTACAGTGTTATTTTGTCGGTCATCGTTCTGCTGTATTTTTTCCTTTTAAAAATACCTTTAAAGCAACTTTACGGAGTATTCACAGCTTTATTAGTCTGCCTTTTTGCTTTTCCTCATCTCTCGTTTATCAGGGACACCGTTTCAGGGTTGAATTCCATCATTTTCATCGTTGTTGTGACTGAGCTCAATGATGTTTTTCAATACCTGATGGGTAAGTTTTTCGGAAATCATAAAATCACGCCTAAAATAAGTCCTAACAAGACTTTGGAAGGATTTATCGGCGGTGTTTTTCTTACTATAATATTGAGCAACATCTTAGGTTTCTTCTTATTGAAAACGGACATCTGGGTCAATACAATTCTGGGAACCGTTCTGGGGATTTCAGGATTTTTTGGGGATGTTTTTATGTCTTATTTAAAAAGAAAAGCCAATATAAAAGATACCGGAACACTCCTTCCCGGACATGGTGGTCTCCTTGACCGGATGGACAGTCTGATCTTCAATGCGCCTATTTTCTTTTGGATCCTTTCTCTTCTTGTAAAAAGCTAAAATCATGAATGGAAAATTTAAAAGAGCCGTACTATTTTCAGGAGGTGGAACCAGACTGATGATTTATCTCGGAATGTTTGCAGCCCTTGAAGAATTGGATATGAAGCCTGATATACTGATCGCTTCCTGCGGAGGAGCATTTGCAGCAACTGTTATCAACGCTTTTCCCGACACCCTTTCCCGAAAGGAATACCTCAAGTCAGAGGAATACTTCCGGTTTGTATCAGGAACGGTTTTGACGATGCATAAAAAACTTACCCAAATTGGGCTTTTTTCATTTAAAAAAATACTGGACAAAAGAAGCGCCCCTTTCATAGAAGATGTCTTTGGCAGATACCTTGTCGAAATGCCTCAGGATCTGTCCGAGGTTTTTCCTTCATTAAAAAATGTTCAGTTTTCAAAAGAAATTCCGACAGTAATCATCGGTTCAGAAATACTTTTTGACCCCAAAGAAGCAGGGCAGAAAAGAAACGGCAGAAAACTTTATAGAAAAATAATGTTCACTGATTCAAAGACTGCAGAAAAAATTGATCCCGAACAGATCATCATTCCATCTGAAAATATGATGAACAATGCTGTAGAAAGACTTTCCGTTGTAAAAACCAATCTTTCTTTACTGGAAAGTACCCGGATTTCCGTTTCCGATATGTTTTATGTAAAACCAGTTTCCCTTCATGGACAATATTTTGCCGGCGGAGCTATTGATCTTATTCCTATAGAATTAGCTCGCCATCTTGCTGACGAAATCATCACCGAAAAAAAACAATCTTACAGTTCTGTTGAAGAAGCTTTTGTTCGTGCCGTACTTGGTTTCAGTGGTAATGAAAGACTTGAAGAGATTGAAAAATTCCCGGTGAATTTCCTGATTGACACAACGGATATTAAAAAGGATTTAAAAGGACATTATCTTAAAAAAGGGATTAACTGGGAGAGATTGGAGATTGATTTTTCTTTCCCAAAAACGTTTGAACAATTTGCGAAAGATATGGAAATGCAGTGGCAGTATGGTTTTGATCAGACAATGAAATCTATTCGCGGATGATGTTTTATGACCAAATATATTTTGGCTAAAGCCAAATTGTATGATTTTCATTTTCAGTAAACGGGCTAAAGCCCGCTCCTATTGATGCATTGAAAATCTTTGATTTTCTAAAAAACTAATGTGAACTTCTACCTGTAAATATTTACATTTAAAAACTTTTGTCCCTTTTGTGGTTGATAAAAATTCATCCAATCTTCTAATTTTCAGTTTTAAAATCTATTTTTACACAAAATTCAAATCACTAGAATCTCATGAATGTTTTTATAGCAGGCGGAACTTCCGGTATCGGCTATGCTCTTGCCCGGCATTATCTTGAAAAAGGATATGATGTGGGGATCTGTGGCAGAAACCTGGCAAAGATTGCTGAAAACAATTTCGAAAATATCAAAACATTCCAGGCAGATGTTTGTGATAGGGATGCTATTGCTGCGGCAGTGAATACCTTTTTGACGGATGGTGAAAATCTTGACATCTTTATCAACTGTGCGGGAAGCTATGCGGAAGATGTAGCCTGGAAAATTTCTTATGAAGAAGCCGAAGAAATGCTTCAAACCAACATTTTAGGAACCGTCAATTGTTTTGAAACAGCCCGGAAGGTAATGAAGGGTCAGAAAAAAGGCAGTATTGCGGTTATTGCCTCTGTTTCCGGAATTTTAGATTACGAAAATTCAAGTCTTTATACAAAAACAAAACGTTCAGTGATACAAATCGCAGATGCCTACCGGCGTGCCCTGAAACCGTTTGGAATTTCTGTAACAACCATAGCTCCGGGATATGTAGATACTGAAAAGTTGAGACAGCTCAATAATAATGATCTGCACAAAAAACCTTTCCTTACCGATGTGGAAACAGCTGTAATACATATTTCAGAAGCTATTGAAAATCACAAAAAAAGGATCATTTTCCCTGCAAAAATGAAGTGGATGATGAAATCACTGTCTGTACTTCCCTCCTTTTTATTAAACACAATCATGTTCAGGAAAGCCCAATGGATGAAAGACGACCAACCTTAAAACAGCAGATCTACGCTTTTTCACTTTGCACATTTGTATTCATGATTGTTTACAATTTTGCAGCATGGTACACTTCAAAGGCTGAAAAAGTATCATCGTTTGTATTTGATTTTGAAAAATACATTCCGTTTCTGCCGTGGAGCATTATCCCGTATATGACCAGCGGTATTTTTTTCTGTTCTGTATTTTTCATGTGTAAAGAGCGAGAACAGCTTAGAGTTTTAACAAAGAGAATGCTTTTTACTACGATAACAGCGGGTATTTGTTTCATTGTATTCCCGTTGCAGTTTTCTTTAGCGAAACCCGGGACAGACGGCTCCATCTTAGACTACTCTTTTCAGTTTCTGAAGATATTTGATTCACCCTTTAACCAGTCTCCGTCCCTTCACATCGCTTATGCTTTTATTTTCTGGACCGTTCTCAGGAGCTTCAAAACCTTCCGGACCTTTCTAATGGTATGGCTCATCGTACTGGGAATTTCCACACTGACGACCTACCAACATCATTTCATGGATATCCTTTCAGGAACAGTGCTTGCTCATATCAGTTTTATGGTCTTCCCCTACCGGAAAAATGATTTCCAATACAGAAACTTCCATATTGCCAATTTCTATTTTCTCTTTGGATGGATTCTGGTCTCAGCTTCAATTCTTCTCGATAAATTTTGTGGTCATTTATGGCTGATGTTGCTTTGGCCAGCAGGAATGTCTATCATCATCGGATATCATTACCAAAAGAATAATATTCATTTTTTAAAGGATAAAAACGGAAATATTTCACTGTGGAAAAAGATCTTTTATACACCTTACCTGATGATGTACTGGAGTTTCTGGAAATTTTTAAGAAAGAATAAAAAACCAGTTGAAATTGCTCCCCGAATTTACATTTCCTCAAGACCCGGCCATAAAGATGTTCATTATTTTGGAATAGACAGAAATACTTTAATCTATGATCTCTCAGCAGAAATTGAGGAAACACCGGATTTAAAAAAGAAGTGTTCTTATCACTCAGTCCCATTTCTGGATATCGGAACTTTGGATATCGATGAAACGAAAAAGCTGGTCACGGAAATCACAGAGAATTATAGAAAACTTCCAGCAGATGGAAAAATTTTCATTCACTGCACCATAGGATTGACAAGAAGCTCTGTTATAGGCATTTTAGTAATGAAAAATATTCTATCTTTACCTGTAGACGAAGCAGCAGACCTCATGAAAGGCATTCATAAGAATGCAGTAATCCATCCTTACCTGAAGGATTTTTTGAAAAAAAATTAAACTATGAACAGCGGACATTTTAAGAGTTTTGACGGCAGTACTATTTTCTACCGTGAATGGAATTATCAGCCTCAACAAAAAAGCATCATCATCATCCACCGCGGTCATGAGCATTCAGAAAGACTGAATGATATTGCACAATCACCACAGTTTTCGAAATATAATATTTTTGCTTTTGACCTCCGCGGACACGGACATACAGAGACGGAAACTTCTTCTATTTTTATGGATTACGTTAGAGATCTGGATTCTTTCTCCAAATTTTTGGGGTCTAAATACGAGGTGAAGATTTCTGATATTTTCGTTTTGGCTAATAGTATCGGGGGAGTTGTCGCTTCAGCCTGGGCTCACGATTTCGCGCCTGACATTGCTGGAATGGCTCTCTTAGCACCTGCTTTTAAAATTAATCTTATCGTTCCGCTGGCCAACGAAATGATCACGCTTGGAACAAAACTTAAAAAGGGACTGATCATCAAAAGCTATGTAAAATCTAAAATGCTTACCCATGATCCGGAGCAGCAAAAAGCTTATGATACCGATCAGCTGATCACAAGATCTATAGACGCTGAACTTCTCATCGACCTTGCAAAAGCAGGAAAACGTCTGGTAGAAGATGCTGAAGCTATTAGTACACCAGCTTTGATTCTGGCGGCGGAAAAGGACCATGTGGTTTTCAATAAGGAACAAAAAGCTTTTTATGATAAGCTTGATACAGATTTAAAAAAATATGAAGTATTATCCGGCTTCTTCCATGGCATTTTATTTGACACCGGAAAAGAGAAAGTATACGACAAAATAGTGGATTTTGCTGAAAAATGCTTCAGCAGAACGCATCAATCAGCTTCCCTACATCCTGACCGTTTCTCCATAAAGGAATATGACGATCTTCAGAATAATATCGGGAACAATCTGAATTTTAAGTTTCAAAAATTCTCACTCAACAACATTGGAAAAATAAGTAATGGAATGGCTATCGGTCTCAAATACGGCTTTGATTCCGGTGCTTCACTGCATTACGTTTATCAGAACCAGCCGAAAGGAAAATTCGGTTTTGGGAAAATGATGGATAAAAACTATCTCAATGCCATTGGCTGGAAAGGAATCCGTAGCCGTAAGGAGCATTTGATCCAGCTTTTGGAGCAGAATATTCAAAGTCTTAAGAAGGAAGGCAGAAAAATTAAAATTCTTGATATTGCTGGCGGGACAGGAAATTATTTATTTGATATTAAAGAAAAATATCCTGATGCCGAGATCGTTATCAATGAATTTGTTAAGTCTAATATTGAAATCGGAGAACAAGTAATCAAAGAGAAGAACTATCAGAATATCCGTTTTACTAATTTTGACTGTTTTGATCCTGAAACCTATAAAAAGGTAGGTTTTGAACCTAATATTACTATTGTTTCAGGAATTCTTGAACTTTTCGGAGACAACGAAATGGCAGCCGGAGCAATTCAGGGAGCAGCTTCTATTTCTGAAAAAGATTCTTTTATAGTCTACACGGGACAGCCATGGCATCCGCAACTGAAAATGATCGCTTATGTTTTGAATAACCATCAGCATAAAAACTGGATCATGAGAAGGCGTTCGCAGAAAGAACTTGACAGAGTTATGAAATACAGCGGTATTCGAAAGGAAAATATGCTGATCGATGATTATGGTATTTTCACCGTGTCTTCGGGGAAGATTAATTCTTAAATTTTTAAAAATATAATCTTCCGCAGATTTAGCAGATGGCACAGATGTTTGCGTTGCAATTAAATCTGCCAGATCCTATAGATCAGCGAGAATCAAATTCCAATAAAAAAGGTTTTTCAAGTGATTGAAAAACCTTTCTTTAAAACAAATGATATATAAAACTATTGTTTTATCAGTTCAAAATATAAACTTACGTCTACATCCTTAGCTACACCCGCACCTGTCGGGTCATATTTGATTCCATAGTCTAAACGGTTAACCGTGAATTTTGCCTGGAAACCCATTACTTCTTTTCCCTGCTGGTTTTTAGTCACCCCTCCGAATGTTACCGGAATACTGACATCTTTTACAGTTTCCTTTATTTTCAGAGCCCCTTTCAGAATATAGGTATTGTTTTTATCTTTTGTGATAGACTTACTGCGAAAACTCATTGCCGGATAGTTGTCAACATCAAAAAAATCAGGACTTTTAAGATGCTTATCTCTCATATCTGTTCCTGTATTGATTGAATTCACATCTACCTCAAATGCAAATGTGGCATTATCTAAATTCGCTGCTTCCGCGCTTACTTTCCCTTCGAATTTATCGAATCTACCCTGTACAAAGTTGATTCCCATGTGCTTGATATTGAAATTTACCGAAGAGTGCATCGGATCTACAGCCCATTCAGTCTGTGCAAAACTCAAAACGCTTAACAGCGTGAATACGAAAGATAAAAGTACTTTTTTCATTATAACTTATTTTTAGTTGAGTAAAGATAATACATATTGACTATCCTGTTCTTGATGTAGGTTAGTTTTTAATTTTGGACGCCATTATTTTAGAATATAATAAGTCGAAGACAAATATGATCAAAAATACAACGACTGAATTTACATAAAGGAATAAAGCAAGAAGTCCCGCATCTGTTTTATTTGAAAAATATTCAAGTGGATTTGTTCCTGAAATGATTAATGTGAGTAAATAAATAATTTCAAATAAAACCGCAATTCTTAAAACTGAACTGTAATTCTTTCTGAATAGTAATACTGTAATAAAACTGACAATCGTTACAATAAGGCATTGCACCAAAACACCAATTGGAACCATGTCTATTCCGCCTGATTTTTCTTTTAAAAAATGCAATGTCCATTCGCTGAATTGGGCATTAAGAAGACTCATCACAATAAATATGACCAGGCTTCTCATTAAAATATTTTTCATGATTGAAAATTAATTAAAATTCCGAAAGGAGATTCATTTTTTTTAACTTCGCAGTATGGCAAAACTGAAAACAGCATATTTCTGTCAAAACTGCGGAACCCAATATTCCCAATGGATGGGGCAATGCAAAAACTGCGGAGAATGGAACACCCTTGTAGAAGAAGTCGTTGAGAAAACCTCATCTAAAACTCCACCTTTTTCAAAATCAAAACAGCATGTCATCAACATTATTGAAGTGGTGACCAGCGAAGAACCAAGAATAAAAACACCCTCCGAAGAACTGAACCGCGTTCTGGGAGGAGGTATTGTATTGGGTTCAGTAACTTTGATTGGTGGTGAGCCCGGAATCGGGAAATCTACCCTTTTGCTCCAGCTGGCTTTAAAGATGAAGAAAAAAGTCTTTTATGTTTCCGGGGAGGAGAGTGCTTCACAAATCAAGATGAGAGCGGATAGGTTGACAGACGTTCAGAACCCCAACTGTTTTCTTTTTACCGAAACTTCACTGGAAAAGATCCTTCATGAAGCCAAAAAACTGGAACCGGATTTTATGATCATCGATTCCATTCAGACTTTACAGTCTCAATTAATAGAAAGTTCGCCGGGAACGGTTTCCCAGATCAGAGAATGCTCCAATGAGATCATTAAGTATGCGAAAGAGAACAATACCCCGGTTTTTCTGGTAGGTCACATCACAAAGGATGGCCAGATTGCAGGACCGAAGGTATTGGAGCATATGGTAGATGTGGTTTTAAATTTTGATGGCGACAGAAATCATCTTTTCAGATTGCTCAGAGCCAATAAAAATCGTTTCGGATCTACTTCTGAAATCGGGATTTATGAAATGGTTTCCCAGGGATTAAAAGAAATCAGAAATCCATCTGAGATCCTTATCACCAAGAAATTCGAAGAACTTTCAGGAAACTCAGTGGCGGTTACTTTAGAAGGAAACCGACCTATGTTGCTTGAAATTCAGGCTTTGGTAAGCACAGCAGTTTACGGTACTCCGCAGAGAAGTTCCACCGGATTTGATGCTAAAAGACTGAATATGCTTCTGGCTGTCCTGGAAAAACGTGCAGGTTTCCAGCTGGGCGCTAAAGATGTCTTTTTAAATATTACCGGAGGAATCAAAACAGATGATCCTGCACTGGATCTTGCGGTGGTGGCTTCCATCTTGTCTTCCAATGAAGATATTGCTATTTCTGAACATTTCTGTTTTGCCGGAGAGATTGGATTAAGCGGAGAAATCCGTCCAATAGCACAGGTTGAACAGAGAATTACAGAGGCTGAAAAATTAGGCTATGAAAAAATATTTGTCTCGAACCTCAACAAGATTCCTAAAAGAAAATTTGGAATAAAGATTGAAGAAGTGAGCAAAATTGAAGATTTCCACGAAAGAATTTTTTAATCCTGTTGTCGAAGAAGGTTGGAATAGATATTGACAGACAATGCATGATTAATTATTTTCACTAAAGAATTTAAAATAATGAAAAACAGTATTCATGAATACTATGATCATCTTGCAGAAACCTATGAAGAAAACCGATTTGGAAATTCTTACGGAAGATATATTGATGAGCAGGAGAACGTATTTTTAAATTCTTTTTTCAAAGATAAAGACTATTCCAAAATTCTGGATCTGGGATGCGGAACAGGCAGACTGCTTAAGTTTGCTACGCATGGTGTAGATTTCAGTGAAAAAATGCTCAGCATTGCATCGGAAAAAAATCCGGGAAAGATAACGGCTGTTGGTGAGATTTCAAAAATTCCGTTTGATATAAAATTTGACTGCATATTCTGCTTTCATGTGATCATGCATCAGACAAAAGAGGAAACAAAAAAATTCCTTGATGAATGCTTTCTAAAATTAGAAGATCATGGGGTTTTAATCTTTGACTACCCTACAAAAGCCCGCAGGAAAACAGTCTCACCTCAGGAAGACTGGCATGCAGGGAATAGTTTTACAGCCTCCGAAATTTCAGTACTGTCAAATGAAAAATGGAATATCAAAAACACCACAGGTATTTTACTCTTTCCTATTCATAGGCTTCCCAATCGCTTAAGAAAACTTTTTCTGCCCTTAGATATTGTGCTCTGCCGTACTTTTCTGAAAAAGTTGGCTTCCTATCACGTCGTAGTACTTGAAAAGAAATGAAACAGGTATTGAAAAATATTTTACCGGATTCCCTGAAACTGCGAATCAGGTTATTACAGCGGTATTTTGATGAGCAGCAATCCCGGTATCTGTATCCCAGTGAATATGGCACCGGGAGAATCGGTGAGCACTTTATCGAACTCAAACAGGTCATCAAAAAGGGAGAATTCAGTGAAAATAAAATCCACAATTTAAAAGTAGTTAGTGATAGGATCCATAATCTGATCATTCAACCCGGTGAAGTATTTTCTTTCTGGAAACTAATAGGAAAACCTACTCCCAAGAATAATTTCAAAGAAGGCAGGAACCTCATTAAAAACAATATATCCAGTGGATCCGGAGGAGGAATCTGTCAGTTTTCATCCATCCTGTATTATGCTGCTCTGCAGGCAGGGCTAAAGATTATTGAAAGACATCCCCATTCTATAGATATTTATCAAGAACATGAGCGTTTTACGCCATTAGGCTCGGACTGTACGGTGGTCTATGGGTATAAAGATCTCCAGATCCAAAACAATTTTCAATATCCTGTTCAGTTTCAAAGTTTTATGAATGACAATGAACTTCATCTTCATTTGGTTTCTCCGGAAAAGATCATTTTGAACTCTATTAATTTTAAATACAGAGAAGTGGAAAAAGGAGTTTGGGTGGAGACCTTTGCAGATAGCAGGTTATTGTCTAAAAATTTTTATATTCGTTTATGAATTATTTAGCCCATTCTTTTCTTAGTTTTTCAGACGGACAGATCGTAGGACAGTTTCTTGAAGATTTTATCCGAAACAAAGACCGTTATTCTTTTCCGAAAGATATTCAGGATGGAATTACGATGCACAGGGCTGTAGATACATTCACCGATTCTCATCCCGCTATTCATGAGGCGAAAAAAGTGTTCTCCCCTTTGGTTAGGCTCTACGCAGGGGCTTTTGTAGATGTTGCTATGGATTATTTTGTGGCTACTGACCTTAGCCTTCATTCTTTACTGGAATGGAAAGCCCATTCGTTGAGGGTATACAGGGTCCTGAATGAGCATGGGGAATGGCTTCCTGACAATTTCAAAAAAATGCTGGCTAAAATGGAGGTGGACGACTGGTTGTATAATTACCGCGAAGACTGGGGCATCCAATTCAGCATGCGGAATGTTCTGAATAAAGCCAAATACCTGGAACCGGACATCCCTGTTTTTGAAGCTTTTCTGGAAAACAAACCTTTTCTCCAGGAATGTTATAACGATTTTTTTCCTGATCTCCTTGCTCACGCCAAAGGCATCAATGCAATAATCCAGCTGGACAACAAATAAAAAAACACCTACAGGGAACGTAAGTGCTTTTTTAACAATTTGTGTTGTTAGAATCTGTATCTCTTTTTTGCAGACTTGCTGAGTTTATGCTATTGGTTAAGTCATATGATTTATAAACCACCATAACCAATACCTACCTAATCAATATAAACTGTATCTATACCCCAAAATAGGCTATAGGGAATAAACTTTTTTTATTGCTTTATCATTGATTATGCATTTTCAATCATAAGAACAATTAAAGTTTTGATAATTTTTTTTCTTTAATAAATCAATAAGTAAAAATTAAATTCCCTTAATTACATCTACACAAATATAATTTATTTTAAACAAAAAACAAATATCATAAAGGTTAATTTATTAAATATTATTTAAATATAAATTATTCACAATAAAAACACCAATACATTAATAACTAATTGCTAAAAATAATTTTAAAATTGATACAATATAAAATTATTAATCAATATATAGTGATTTAATATTTACGTTAAAAGGAGCAATGATAACAAAAAATTAAAAGAAAAAAAGAGTACTAGAACTGACGATACAGATAACGGTTCGGATAAGTAAGTTTTTCACTTTGTCTTTGTCCGTTCACAATCATATGAACAATATTGATCTGATCATCGAAAAGATTATACAGAAAGCTGACCGCAGCTTCTAATTTTTTAGGAGTGGCTACTGTTTCCGATTCCAGAAAAACATTGACAGATTCGCTGTCTTCTTCATAACCCACATAATTTATTTTCAAAAATCTGCCGTCAGCCTTCAGTTTAAAATATTCCGCGCAGTATTTCTCTAAAGCCTCATTGAGCTTCGCTTTGTATTTTTCATCATTAAAATGAAAAGAGCCTCCGTATTTTTTACCCAGTCCGTTTTCAAGATCATCAAGGAAGAACCTCCCGGTAATCTCGAAAGATTTTGACTTGGAATTATAATTAATTTCTACAGAACCCACATGGTAAGGGTGTTTCGCTTTTGAAAAAGAGAATAAAAAAAATACAGGAAGCAGAAACAGCCATAAATTCTTCATAAGTTCTGACATTTAAAATTTGTTCGAAATTAATCATTATTTTCGTACGCATTATATTTTTACGTTATGATGCAGGATTTTCTATTCTATTTACACCTTGGCTGGGAACATATTATTTCTCTGGACGCATTGGATCATCAACTGTTTGTTCTGGCTCTTATCGCTGTCTATTCCTACAGTGACTGGAAAAAGATCCTTATTCTTGTCACCGCATTCACAATAGGACATTCCATTACTCTGGCATTAAGTATTCTTGATGTTTTCAGGGTTCCGTCTGACTGGGTAGAATTCTTAATTCCGCTTACCATCGTTCTCACTTCTCTGGATAATATTTTAATGAAAAATAAAAAGCAGACACTGATGCGGGCCAATTATTATCTGGCCCTGATCTTCGGACTGATCCACGGAATGGGGTTTGCCAATACCGCAAGGGTGATGATCGCCAAAAGCCAGAGCATTGCCATTCCTTTATTAGGATTTAATATAGGTCTGGAACTGGGGCAAATTGTCATCGTACTGGCTATTCTTATCCTTTTATTTATTCTGCTTAAAATTTTTAAGGTGAATCAAAAAGACTGGATTCTATTTGTCTCTTCCGGAGTATTTGCATTAGCGCTAAAAATGACTTTGGAAAGAATTCCTTTTTAACTTTGAAACATTTTCAATTTTTCAACTACTTATTATTATCTTTGATAATTATTAAATCTTTTTGGTAATGAAACTAAAAGCAGTCCTTTTTTCATTTTCTGTATTAGCCTATACAGGTTTCACCGCACAAAATATCCAGAACAATCCTGGAAGCAACCACGGAAACAGATTCGAGCAGCTCGGGACTATTCTCCCAACTCCCAATATTTACAGAACGGCTTCGGGATCTCCCGGCCACGGATATTGGCAAAACAAAGCCGATTACGATATTACGGCTTACCTTGATGAAGACAAAAGAAATCTGAAGGGTTCAGAAACCATTACCTATTATAATAATTCTCCGGATGACCTGGATTATATCTGGCTTCAGTTGGACGAGAATGAACAATCGACTGTGAAAAACGCGGGATTTCAATTCCCTTCTACTCTTCCGGCTTCTTCCAATGATCAGCAGCTGAAAGTCACTGATCTTCCGGAAAAAGATAACGGCTATGGTGTTAATCTGGAAAAAGTAACGGATGCTTCAGGAAATCCTCTGAAATATACGGTGAACAAGACGATGATGCGAATCGATCTGCCGAAAGTTTTAAAGAAAGGAGAAAAACTGGTCTTCAAAGTAGACTGGAACTATAATATTCCGAACAGAATAAAAATGGGTGGCCGCGGCGGTTATGAAAATTTCGCTGAAGACGGAAATGACCTTTACACGATGACACAATGGTATCCGAGAATGTGTGTATACAGTGATTTCCACGGATGGCAGAACCATCAGTTCACAGGACGTGGTGAATTCGCTTTGGTATTCGGAAATTTCAAAGTTTCTATGAATGTACCCGCAGATCATATTATTGGTGGAACCGGGGAATGTAAAAATTATGATCAGGTTTTAACGTCTGATCAGATGTCCAGATACCGAAAAGCTGAAAGCGCTTCCGAACCTATTGAGATCGTAACATTAGATGAAGCGAAAAAGGCGGAGAAAAATCATTCTAAACAAAGAAAAACATGGAATTTTGAAGCGACTGATGTAAGAGATTTCGCCTGGACCTCATCCAGAAAATTTGTCTGGGACGGAATGCGTGTTACCATTCCTGAAAACAATAATAAAGTAATGGCCATGAGTTTCTATCCAAAAGAAGCTTACGGTCTGTACAGAAAATATTCAACAAAAGCTGTTGCCCACACCATCAAAACCTATTCAGAATTCACGATTCCTTATCCGTATCCTGTAGCACAGTCTGTAGAAGCAGCTAACGGAATGGAATATCCAATGATCTGCTTCAACTTTGGAAGAACGGAAAAAGACGGAACCTATTCTGAGGGAACTAAAAACGGAATGATCGGGGTAGTGATTCATGAGGTTGGACATAATTTCTTCCCAATGATCATCAATTCTGATGAAAGACAATGGAGCTGGATGGATGAGGGATTAAATACATTCACAGAGTACCTTACAGAAGAGAAATGGGACAATAAATTTCCATCGAAAAGAGGTCCTGCATGGACGATCACAGATTATATGAAACTGCCGAAAGATCAGTTGGAACCTATCATGAGTAATTCTGAAAACATTATTCAGTTTGGGCCGAATGCGTATTCAAAACCGGCTACAGGACTCAATATTCTTCGTGAAACGATCATGGGTAGAGAACTTTTTGATAAGGCTTTTAAAACCTATGCAAAAAGATGGGCATTCAAACATCCTGAACCCGCAGATTTCTTCCGTACTATGGAAGATGCGAGTGGTGAGGATCTTGACTGGTTCTGGAGAGGATGGTTCTACGGAACAGATCCTGTAGATATTGCGATTGATAAAGTGACGGTCGCTGTTCCGGATCTCAACACTCCTCCAAAGGAAGCAAAAGAAACAAAATACAAAGTGGAAAAACCACTTCAAAATACATTTGAAGATATTTCAAAAATCAGAAATAAAGAGGATAAGAACATCACGTTCTATGTAGATAAGGATAAGGATCTTCAGGATTTCTATTACAGGTATGACAGAGGTACGGAGAAACTGGATGCTGACAAAGAATATTCTGTAAAAACAGAAGCCGGTCTTCCACTAGATGCTAAGGATCAGGAGAAATTCAAAAACCTGACAGGCTACCAGATCGATTTCGTCAATAAAGGCGGACTGGTGATGCCGATCATCCTTGAATTCACCTTTGAAGACGGAACTAAACTGTATGACAAGTCATCTGCACAAATCTGGAGACAGAATGAGCAGAAGGTTTCCAAGACTTATTATTTTGACAAAAAAATAAAGTCGATACAGCTTGATCCTATGAGGGAAACCGCTGATATTGACACTTCCAATAACTTATGGAACAGTACCGGAACAGATACTCAGGTCTCAAAATTCCAATTGTTTAAACAGAAACAGGGAGGTGGTCCGGTAAGAGGAGGAGCCAACGGAAAAGTAAATCCGATGCAGGCTGCTGGAAAGAAATCATAAAAAATAAAAAGCTAAGAAAGGTTGTTTCATATTTGAGACAAGCTTTTTTCTTGTAATCAACAACTTAATGATTTGGCTAAAGCCACTTTCTGATGCTTATTAAATGTTCGGTGGGCTAAAGCCCACCCCTATTGAATTTTTAAATATTAAACTCAAAAAAATCTGCGTAATCTGCGGGAGATTTTTAAGCCCGAAGAATTAATTCAGATAAGCTTTCAAGGAATTTTTATACGTCCTGCCCAGTGGAAGCTTCTCACCGTCTTTAAGATACACATGAGCCGTATCATACGAACTGATATGGGAAGACAGAACGATATAGGATTTATGAATTCTAATAAATCCAAGGTTCTGAAATTTCTCTTCAAAATTGGACATCCGCTCAAGGATCATGTACTTTTTAAGAGGAGTCACCAAAATAATATATTCCCCGAATCCCTGTACCCAACGTACCTCATCCAGAAGAACTTTATGCATCAAATAATTGGATTTGAACATGATAAAATCTTCCTTCTTCTGATTCTCCGCAGAGTTTTTAAACTGCAGAAAATCTTTGGCTTTATGGATCGCTTTTTTGAACGTTTCAAAGTCGACAGGTTTTACCAGATAATGTACCACATCCAGTTCAAAAGCTTTGACCGCATACTGAGTTTCAAGGGTAAGAAATATGCACAATGGCTTGTAAGGAAGCTGACGTAAGAGTTCAATTCCGTTGATGTAGGGCATATTGATATCCAGAATCACCAGGTCTACTCTATTCTGTTGAAGATATCCCAATGCTTCTTCCGGATCCTGAAATACCTTCAGCAGATCCACATCTTCCATTTGCTCACAGTACTTTTGGATAAGCTGGAGTGCCGGATATTCATCGTCTACACTTACGATCGTCAGGTTAGCCATTACAATTTGATTTTTAAAATAGTCTGATAATTGTTGTCTTCTGCAAGTTTGGATATAAAAGTAAATCT
Organism: Chryseobacterium pyrolae; assembly: GCF_025153485.1. Taxonomy (NCBI): domain Bacteria; kingdom Pseudomonadati; phylum Bacteroidota; class Flavobacteriia; order Flavobacteriales; family Weeksellaceae; genus Chryseobacterium; species Chryseobacterium pyrolae. The sequence continues at coordinate 291,633 of NZ_JANZQH010000003.1, read as the reverse complement.
GCCTGCATAATTTTTCTCTAAAATATGAATGACGGCTTCATTTCCCAAACCACCGTCATTCATATTCCCAACAAGATTCTTTTTCTTCGACACAGAATTTCTGATCTCAAATAAAAGATCCTGCTCCTGTATTTTATAGCTGATATGGATGTAACTCTCTGCTTCTATCCCCACCGCAGAATGCTTCAGGGCATTTTCAAATAACGTGAGACATACAGAAGGCGGAACATCAATTAATTCCAGAGTTTCCTCATCCTGAATATCAAAAGTGATATCCAGCACATTATTATATTTCAGCTGATACAGTCCTACCAGAGATTTGATGGAAGAAAATTCCTGAGCCATGCTGATCTTCTCCTTATGGGTATCATAAATCACATACTGAAGCAGTTTACTAAGCTGTAATATAGACTCTGATGTATTTTCTGACGGCTGAAAGCTTTTGGAATAAATATTATTAAGGGTATTTAGCAAAAAATGAGGATTCATTTTAGATTTCAAAAGATCCAGATACAGCTGGTCCTTTTCTTCACCCAAATCTTTAAAATCTTGTTCGATAAGAAATTTGTCCTTGGTAATTCCTAAAAACGAAGCAACAAGTATTACAATTCCTTGCGCTGTATACACATTGTACAGAAATTTGGTATTCGAAAGCGTTTCATTAAAATGCATATTAAAAACTGCCGGCTCGAGTAAAATTCTGAAAAGACTCGAGAACAGAAAGCTGATGAGTGCATAGAGAATGAACTCAGGATATTTATTGGAAAGGTAAAACTCCGGAACCAGATAAAAATAGACGAGACTGTAAATTCCGATATTAAAAATAATGACAGATAAAACACTCCAGATGAGTTCCGGAACATCCAAAAAGTAGTTTTCGGTAAAAAAAGTGATGATAAAGAAGATCAAAAAGAAGAAAATATGCTGGAACTTCAATAAAAGTCCCCAGTGGTATTCCATCAGTCTTTTCAAAACCCTTGCATTAAACAAAACCCTGAAAACCAGCAATATAAATATAATATTTATAATTAAAAACATCTAAAAAATCCAAATTTCAATCTTTCAAATATACCATCTTTTTTATCCCATCCTGCAGTTCACTGATAAAAACTGTCATTGATTGAAAAATAAATCCGCGGCTGGTTCTTATAAATATATTTGAAACATCAGGATATTAACTCAATATTACATGAAAATTAAATTCACATTAATCATCATTTTACTGCTGACAATGATCTGTCAGGCAAGCGCACAAAGCCGTGACAAGTACAATATGTGGTTCCAGTATCTCATGTCTGCAAAACTGACAGATAAGAGTACATTAACCGCTCTTTCGCAGTACCGTTCTTTTGACCTCGCGTATGACACAAGACTTTTTCTGGTATCCGCCTATCTGGATTATGAAGTAGCCAATGATGTGAAACCCGCCGCCGGATTCATGTTCCTGGTACTGGATTCTTATAAATCTGACAATTCAAAAAAAGAGCGGTATGAAAAGAGACCTTTCCAACAGGTGACTTTAGGAGGTAATATCGGAAGAACTTCCGTGTCACACCGTTTCCGTGTGGAAGAACGTTTTATAAGTAACCCCGATGAATTCATTGTCAGACTGCGATACCTTATTTCCCTTAGAATTCCTTTTAACAGAGCGGGAGAAAAAGAAAAACTATACGGCATTCTGAAAAATGAATTAAGAATGAACGTGGTGAAAGAAGATCCGTTTGACAGCAACCGGTTAACAGCAGGGCTTGGAATTAAAGTGGGGAAAAACTCAGCGATCGAAGTCGCTTTTATCAATCAGTTGGAAACCAAATCTACAAGCAACTACGCCTATATTGGCTACAGAAACAGTTTCGACTGGAGAAAAAAAAACAAAAATAAATAACTATAAATCAAATCATCTATGCTTACATTCCTTGGATTTCTCATGATTCTGATCTTCATGGTTCTGATCATGAATAAAAAATTGACTCCGCTTACGGCTTTGGTCATCGTACCGGTAACCGTAGCTCTTTTTGCGGGTTTTGGTCCTGAACTTGGTGAAATGATGAAAAACGGAGTCAAAGAAATAGCTCTCACCGGCGTTATGCTGATCTTTGCCATTTTATATTTCAGTTTAATGATCGACACGGGACTTTTTGAACCGTTAGTCAATATAATTTTAAAAACTGTTGGAGATAATCCCATTAAAACAACGATAGGAACCGCTATTCTTACCGCATTGGTTTCACTGGATGGCGACGGTTCCTCCACTTATTTAATTGTGGTGGCTGCCATGCTTCCTCTATATAAAAGACAGGGCATGAATCCACTGATTCTTACGTGCATCATCATGCTTGCTGGACAGATTATGAATATTCTTCCCTGGGGAGGCCCTACAGCAAGGGTAATGAGTTCTCTGAAACTGGGGCATACCGAAATTTTCGTCCCTATGATCCCGATTATGGCTATAGGAATTGGCTGGGTAATATTCGTTGCCTATATTTTAGGAAGAAGAGAAAAAATAAGAATCGCCAAACATGGAAAATACACCAAATACAACACCAACGATATCATCGGTGAAGTAGATCTTAAGCTTAGACGTCCGAAACTGATCCTGATCAATCTGGCTCTTACAGTCGCACTTCTGGTTGTGATGATCCTGGATATTGTTCCATTGGGAATTGCTTTTATGATCGCTTTTTGTATCGCTTCCATTATCAATTATCCCAAATTAAAAGATCAGCAGAAAATTATTTCCAAGCACGCGGGTAATGCTTTATCAGTGGCTGGAATGATCTTCGGGGCAGGAATTTTCACCGGAATTCTGAATGGTTCAGGCATTATGCAGGCCATGGGAAACAGTATGATAGAAATAGTTCCGAAAAGCTTGGGCGGATATATGAATATCGTTACCGCCATATTCAGTATTCCGTTTACCTTCTTCCTTTCCAATGATGCTTATTATTTTGGAATCTTACCTATTATTGTGGCTACAGGGCATCAGCTGGGAATTTCACCGGAAATCCTTGGAAGAGCAAGTCTTATTGGGCAGGGTTCCCATCTTTTGAGTCCATTGGTTCCATCAACTTATTTATTAGTATCATTAGCAGGCGTGGAGTTTTCGGACCATTTGAAATATACTTTAAAATGGGCGTTGGGATCTTCAATTGTCATGTTGATCGCTGCATTGATTTTGGGTGTAATTTAACCCGAATGTGTTAAAGGGATGGAAGCCGGAAGAGGGAGGATGGAAGTTGATATTGGAAGCAGTTATAAAATTAGTGGGTAAATTTTAAAGATAATAGAAACCGGCTGGAAGCTGTTATTTCCGACTTCAATAACTTCCCTCTTCCAGCCTCATGTTTCCCTACCCGATTATTATTTTTCAGATGTAAAAAAAACAACAGATCTTTGTACGGAAAGTAGAAGTATATTCAGATGAACCTTTTTGAAACCAAGAAAACATTCACGGGAAGATATTTAAAAAATCTCACCTTATATGTATTTGCCGCAATTCTCGGTGGAGTACTTACGGGATATTATGCACCTGAGGCAAGTATTCAGCTGGGAATTGTAAGCCGCTATTTTTTCATGGTTCTGGAAATACTCATCCTTCCGATTATTTTCATGGCGATCATGTACGGAATCTGCCAGTTATCAGGAATCAGGAATGCCAGCAGCATTGTTTGGAAAACCATTCTCTATTTTCTGATCATCAGTTCTGTGGCTATTATTCTAGGATTTATTTTCGGTTTTGCTGTAAAACCCGGTGCCGATACCGGAATTGATACTGCGAGGATCAGTAAAACGCTTCCGAAAACATTTGAAATCAATGACAGCAGTTTATCTGGTAGTCTGTATCTCAACAGGCACGGCATTTTTCTTATTGTTTCCATTCTCGCAGGGATTTTCATGAATCTTTCGCGCGCAAGAGACCAATTCCTGAATCTCTTGGACCGGGGCCTCAAGGTTTTTTATACGGTGATCAAATATCTCTACCTCATTCTTCCTGTTATTATCTTCTGTAATATCGCGTATGGAGTTGCGGTATATGGCATCAATACACTTCTGCCCCTCAGTAAAGTCGTTGCAACGGTGTATCTCGCTGACATAGTTTTTATTTTTGGAGTTTTGGGAATCGTCTCTTATCTATTTAAAATCCGTCTGTGGAAATTTTTGCTTGATTTAAAGGAGGAAATTATTCTGGTGATTACCACATCCTCTTCTAAGACAGCATTTCCACTGATCTTTGAGAAAATGGAATCGGAAGGCTACAGCAGAAAGATTTTAAGGTTTGTCATTCCTTTAGGCTATAATTTCAATCTTTCCGGTGCGTGTATTTATATTTCTGTGACATGCTGCTTTCTCATCCAGTTTTATAACATTTCATTAACGGTCAGTGATTATCTCTGGCTTTTCGTGATTATCTCTGTGACCTCAAAAACGGCATCAGGCGTTCCGGGATCTGGATTTCTTGCCCTTATTTTCACGTTGAACAGGTTTGGAAAAATTCCTTTAACGGATATTGCCCTTCTTTACAGCGTAGACCGTTTTATGAACGAGGCAAGATCTGTGACCAACTTTATCAGCATTGCTATTTCCGGGGCAGTGATCTCGAAAATTAACCAGTCTTCAAAAAATAATGACCTAAAGTAATATCTATTAAATCCATAAATTTGAGGTCAAAATAATTAATGATCATGAAAAAAATTATAAGTACATTTTTACTTACCTCCGCAATACTATTGAATGCCCAAGAGAAGCCAACACATCCTGAATTGACTGCAAACACAAAAAGAATAGATTTAAAACTTCCAAAAATCGAAAATGAAAAAAATTATAAAGTAGAAGTTCGTTTTGGATTAGAAGTTAATGTTTCAGAATGTGAAGATCCTCAATATTTTACTTTTAGCTTGCAAAATTTAAAATATGAAAATGGATCGCCTAGCTCTAGGAATGGATATTATTCAATTGCAGAAGATACACCCGTAGAAATCTTTGACGTATATAACAAAGATAACTGTGGTAAAAAAGAACAAACAGTAAAAAAGATTGTAAGCTCTCAAAAAATTTCTATGGATTATAATGGAGATTTTACCACAACTTTTTTTATCCCGAAAAATTGGACTGTCGAATACAGATTATGGAAAATCGATAGTGAATTCAAGACAGCTAAATAAAATTACATGTGTAATGTTTTCAATAGAACAGGAAATATCTCAATCAAATCTTAAAGAAGACCAATAAATGTAACATTCTGAGAATCTAATCTACTTATCATGATAAAAACCATGAGAACATTTCTTGTATTGTTATTAATAAGCAGTGTTAATTTATTTTCACAGAAACTGCTCACCCCAGCCAACAGCAATATTGATCCTAAGCTGATCAAAGATGAAACATCAGAAGCGGTCTGGTACGCGGAAAATGCAGGCACAAAAATAGAGATTGGAAGCATTATTACAGAACTCAAAAAATTAAACAAAACCGATCTGCTCATCAAAACTACTGTAAAGCTGAAACAGGCTCCGGATGCCAAGTGGACAGATTCTACCATCGTAAAAACTGCTAATTTCCAGCCCGTCTATCATTCATCTTTTAATATGATGAGAGATATGGTTCTAAAATCGGGTAAGACTAAAGTAACCGGCTATTATCTGGATAAAAAATCACAGAAAAAAGACCATATCGAAATGGATGCCGCAGATTATTTTGACAGCAGCAGCTATCCTATGCTCATCAGGTTTTCTCCCCTGAAAGAAAATTATACTGCTGACCTCTCTATTTTCGATTATAATCCGGATGCTAAGAAAGGACTCATCAAAGCCTATATACTGGATGTAAAGAAAACAGATTACAACGGAAAAAAAGTCTGGGCTGTAAAAACTACCGACGATATCGGAGATAAAAAAACCATCGTTACTTATTATATTGATCCCGAAACCAGAAAGATTCTGAAACAGGATATAGATATGAATGGAAGAAAAATGACAATGGAAACCATTCAATAATGAATATATAAAGTTTATCGCAATGGTAAACTTTTTCTTTTTAATGTTCATTATTAATGCAAAATCTCTGTAGACACCCTCCTTTAGAACAATCATTAAAACACTGATTATCAAAACACAAACACCACAAATAAATCTACAAATAGTGTATAATATGATTCTGATTTTTTTTATCTTTGACTTACACGATCACATCAAATCGTCAAAATCCTGATTGACATTAAATGTTCAGGCATGTACAATAAACAAAATATTATCTATGAAAAATGCTAAATCATTAAGCAGAGACGCCCAAAAATCCATTATGGGAGGTGCGGCGAGATTGGTCTGTTGCGAACGCGACGATCAGGGAAAATGTACTTTATGGATCGGGCCGGGACAGTACTGCCCATAATTCAATGAATCATTAGAGTTCAATACAAAAGCCGGAAGTTTCCGGCTTTATTTTTTCATTTTTCTGCCAAATTTTCACACTGGGAATCAAAATTCTGCCATTTCATCCATCAGGGCCTCATGGCATACATTTAGAGATTTATAATGGAGAATTAATAAAAAAATAAAATATATTATGTCAGTAAACTTTAAACCATTAGCAGACAGAGTTCTTATCGAGCCTATCGCTGCAGAAACTAAAACAGCTTCAGGTATTATTATTCCGGACACTGCGAAGGAAAAGCCGCAGGAAGGTACTGTAGTAGCAGTAGGTCCAGGTAAAAAAGATGAGCCTACAACTGTTCAGGTAGGTGACAAAGTTCTTTATGGAAAATATTCAGGTTCTGAATTAAAATTAGACGGAAAAGATTTCTTAATCGTTAAGGAAGGTGATTTACTTGGTGTAATTGGATAAGACTCCAGATACAAGACATCAGATTTCAGACTTAAAACTGAATAAAAAATAAATTTTCAAATAATGCTTGGCGTCTAACATCTGACGTCTAACATCTAATATCTAAATAAAATGGCAAAAGAAATAAAATTCGATATTGAATCAAGAGACGCTTTAAAAAGAGGGGTTGATGCATTGGCTAATGCAGTAAAAGTAACTTTAGGACCAAAAGGTAGAAACGTTGTGATTGAAAAATCTTTCGGAGCTCCTCACGTAACTAAGGACGGTGTTTCTGTAGCAAAAGAAATCGAACTTGAAGACAGAGTAGAAAATATGGGAGCGCAAATGGTAAAAGAAGTTGCGTCCAAAACTAATGATATCGCAGGAGATGGTACTACTACCGCTACTGTTTTGGCACAGGCTATCGTAAGAGAAGGTCTTAAGAATGTAGCTGCTGGTGCCAACCCAATGGATTTGAAAAGAGGAATCGACAAAGCAGTAACAGCTGTTGTTGCAAGTCTTAAAGCTCAGTCTAAAGAAGTTGGAGATTCTAAAGAAATGGTGAAGCAGGTAGCTTCTGTTTCTGCGAACAACGACGAAACTATCGGATCTTTGATCGCTGAGGCTTTCGGAAAAGTAGGTAAAGAAGGTGTAATTACTGTAGAAGAAGCTAAAGGTATCGATACAACAGTAGACGTTGTAGAAGGTATGCAGTTCGACAGAGGATACCAGTCTCCTTACTTTGTGACGAACCCTGAGAAAATGGTAGCTGAAGTAGAAAACCCTTACATCCTTTTAGTAGAGAAGAAAATTTCTTCTATGAAAGAATTGCTTCCGGTTCTTGAGCCTATCGCACAAAGCGGAAAATCTCTATTAATTATCTCTGAAGAAGTTGAAGGTGAAGCTTTAGCTACTTTGGTAGTAAACAAATTAAGAGGTTCTCTTAAAATTGCTGCTGTAAAAGCTCCGGGATTCGGAGACAGAAGAAAAGCAATGTTGGAAGATATCGCGATCTTAACAGGTGGACAGGTTATTTCTGAGGAGCAAGGTTTCACAATGGAAAACATCTCTCTAGATATGTTGGGAACTGCTGAGAAAGTAACCATCGATAAAGATAACACGACTATCGTAAACGGTGGTGGTGATGAAGCTAAAATCAAAGGAAGAGTAGCTCAGATCAAAGCTCAGATGGAAACATCTACTTCTGATTACGATAAAGAAAAACTACAGGAGAGATTGGCTAAATTAGCTGGTGGTGTTGCCGTACTTTATGTAGGTGCAGCTTCTGAAGTTGAAATGAAGGAGAAAAAAGACAGAGTTGATGATGCCCTTCACGCTACAAGAGCAGCAGTTGAAGAAGGTATCGTTGCAGGAGGAGGTGTTGCTTTAGTAAGAGCGATCACTGCTTTGGAAAACCTTACAGGAATCAATTCTGACGAAACTACAGGGATTAAAATCGTGAAAAGAGCTATCGAGGAGCCATTAAGACAAATCGTTGCTAACGCAGGAGGTGAAGGTTCTGTAATCGTTGCTAAAGTAGCAGAAGGTACAGGAGATTTCGGATACAATGCTAAAACTGACGAATATGTAAACATGCTTGAAGCAGGAATCATTGATCCTACGAAAGTAACAAGAGTTGCCCTTGAAAATGCAGCTTCTGTTTCTGGAATGCTTCTTACGACTGAGTGTGTAATCACTGAAGTGAAGAGCGCTGAACCTGCTATGCCAATGGGAGGTGGAATGCCAGGAATGATGTAACAGCGCAGCGTGTCGCTGAGACAATTTAATATATAAACCGCTTTGCTTTTGCAGGGCGGTTTTTTCACTCTCAAAATTACACAAAAGTGTTATTTCAGAATTTAAATTACGTTTATACATTTGGGTAGAAACGGATAAGCCGAAAACGGACAGAGTAGGCATAATTTAAATTTTAAAAAAAATGAGTCAATTTAATAGTACTATTCACTTAATAGGAAGACACCCCGAAATTGCAAGAAATGAAGATTTTATACAATGGAACAATGTCCATGGATCTCAAATCTGGCACGAAACAGAACCAGATTCTGAGGGAATTTTTGATATTGTTATTCAATCCCCTGATAAAAATGACATAATTGCATTCCATCTAAAGCAAATCAAAAGTCAGAATGAAACTGGAATAAAATCAGAAATTCTTGAATATAAGACTTTTGATCTATTAAACTCAAAATCAAATCGACTATTCAGTTTAATTGAGGCCAATCGGATTGCTAAAAGTAAAAAGAATATTCTTGCTATAAGACCCAAAATAGATTGGACCCAAAATGAAATTAGCTGGGAGATTGATCTTCTTGAAAACCAGACAGTCGAAAAATACATTTCAAACAATAATCAACTAATTAAGATCAATACCCTAAAATTGCCTCAAAAAACTATTCCTTCAACAACTGCACCTGCGTATAATGATTGGCTTGAAGAAAATGAATTACACCATTTAAACAAATACAGGGCTCTAGCATTACAATGGGGCAGCCCGGCAATTACGGTCTCTGATAAAGTATTCCGAGTATTCCTCAAAACCAAAGAAAAAATGCTTTATGATGGTAACATCCTTCATATTGGCGAGTTTACTTGGGCGGATAATCTGGTAATTGATCAGTTAGGTTATCGGGGTATTTGTGATGAATGGGCTGTTATTCAAATAACAATGTTAAGGGCATTGGGCATTCCTTCTGTCTTGAAATTCCTTACCTTTAACTACAATGGAAAACCCGCTGCCCATGCATGTGTAGAATGGCTTGATAACGGAACTTGGAAACACCTTGATGCCCTATGGGATGCCTATGATAACAAATCTGTTTACAGACAAAATGGGGCAACAAATGTTATGGTAATGGATGCCAATTCCCCTAAAGACAACGTATATAATGGCAATGCTTGGGGAGTTCCAGACGTCAACGGAGATGGTAAACTTTATCCTTATGGTGATTTTATCATAAATCCTGCTTATCCAGGCAATCAAAGACCTGGTTATAGTTACTAGGTAAACTCAAAGAGATTCCAATATGAATTCTAAAAAGAGAAAAACAGGTAAAGTAATGTGGTAGTTAATTATCCACAGTAGTGCGAGCTTTTCACTGAGAAACAATAAAATTTATAAAAAAATTTTCAAAAACATTAAATCGTTCTGTTTTTATAGGACGGTTTTTTTATTATATTTGATAGGTAACTATAACCCATGAAAATCAACTTTTTTTCTAACGTCTTTATTTGGCTGCTATTAATAGCTTTACCAGAAATGGTATTTTCACAATCGACCGACTTTACCATTCAGGATGTAAAGTTTGAAAGTCAGGGTATCACTCTCGCAGGCTCAATTTTACAACCTAAAAACTCCTTTGCAGCAGTTGTCATTGTTCACGGATCTGATCCGGTAAAAAGAGAAATGGAGTTCGCAAAACATCTTGCTAAAGAAGGCATTGCTGTATTCACCTATGACAAACGTGGAGTTGGAGAATCTGGTGGTGTGTATGTAGGACCCTCTGTGGGCACGAATAATATCGACTCTACTAATCTTAATTTATTGGCTCACGATGCCAATGTAGCCGTAAAAACATTTCGAACCTATTTGAAAGATAAAAAAACACCCATTGGATTAGTTGGCTTCAGTCAGGCAGGATGGATAATCCCGATTGCTGCAAGCAAAAATCCACAAATTGACTTTATGGTTTTATTTAGTTGCCCTACAATTACAACGTTAGAACAACTTCGATTTCAGTTTTATACTAATGGAAACAATAGTTTTTGGGAAAATCATACAGAAGCAGATGCCATCGAGCATACCAGAAATGATCCGGACAGGTATCAATTTGTAGCGACTGACCCAAAAACCTATCTGAATACGCTTTCAATTCCCGGGCTTTGGCTTTTTGGTGAAAAAGATATACAGATTCCGGTAAAGTTGTGTATAGAGCAATTAAATACACTTAAAGTGCAGGGTAAACCTTTCGAATATACTTTTTTTTCTAAATTGGGACACAATACCTCTTCTAGCAACGATACAGCCCCTGTTGATATTGCTGTACAATGGATAAAGCAGAAAGCTTTGGATATTAAAAAAAATAAAGCTTCAAAATAAAGCACTACCACAAGTATTAGAATGCGTGATTACAGAAGTGAAAAAGACGAACCAGCTATGCCAAGGTGGTGGAATGCCGGGAATGATGTAACAACGTGTCGCTAAGACAATTTATATACTAACCGTTTTGCTTTTGCAGGGCGGTTTTTTTTGTTTAGAATAAAAAAACAGCGAATCAGGAAAATCTACAACAGCCGTTTCAAGCAATTACTAATTTTGTTGTGAATTCATCTTTACGTCTCGCAATAAGCTTTATCTTTAACAAAAAATAAACTAATAACCTAAAAGAATGACTTTCATTAAAACAATTTTTACATTTCTAATTACGTTTTTATCATTAACAACAACTTTTGGACAAGCATCCAAACACAAAACCAAAATCCTGTTAATCGGGACCATTCACTTTGAAACCCCTCATTTAGATACGTTTGAATTAAAGACTGATGATTTTTTAGCTCCTAAAAGACAGAAGGAACTGGAAGAACTGACCGAAATTTTAAAACGAACAAATGCTGATAAAGTGATGATAGAAAAACCATTGAATCAACAAAAGCAAATTGATAGTCTGTATAATACCTATTCCCAAAACAGGTATACATTAACCGTTTCTGAACGGGAGCAAATTGGTTTTAGATTAGCTAAAAAATTAAATTTAAAACATATCAATTGTGTAGATATTTTTTATGGAATGAAACATGACAGTTTGGTTTCTGTCACTGCTAAAGAAAAAAATCAGGTATATATATTAAATGAATTAGGGACTACTGCGAATAACTTTATGCGTGAAATCGATAGTGTAACAAAACAAAATTCAATAACCGGAATCCTGAAATATATCAACACAAAAGAACTTTTGGAGAAAAATTTATCATTGTACTTAAAATATTATGCAAAAATTGGTGCTGGAGACAATTACATTGGTGCAGAATCCGTTTCTGATTGGTATTTGAGGAATTTAGCCGTTTACGCTAATGTAATAACACAAATAGATGCCAATGACAAATACGTTATCCTGATATTTGGACAAGGGCATATTCCTATATTAAAACATCTGCTACAAAACAATGACGACTTTGAACTCGTTGAATTAAATACCATACTAAAATAAACTGCCACCAACAGCTCAAATTAACATTACAAAACTAAAACATGCAAGACGAAATCATAAAACACTCAAAAAAAATACATTCTGCTATGAACAATAAAAACCATTCTTTTAAAGAAAAAGTAAAAGAAGTACTTACTGAAATTCTTATTATTGTATTTGCAGTTACCCTTTCAATTTGGCTTCACTCCTGGAGCGAAGAAAGACATCAACAGAAAGATGCACAAACATTTTTAATTGGGTTGAAGGAAGATTTACAAAAAGACATTTCAAACCTGGAAAACACAAAAAAAACATTAAATAAAACTCAACAGCAAATATCATTTGCTTTACATCTTACCCCACAAAAAATAGACAGTATTGAAGCTAATCACAAACAGATTAATTCAGGTACAAATTTCATTAATACATTAGTAAATAATGGACGATATGAAGGCTTTAAATCTAGTGGAAAAATAAATACCATAGAAAATCAAAATATAAGAAATAAAATTTTGAGTTATTATCAGCAAACTATTCCAGAGATAGCGTTTGTCGAAGACTCATACGAAAGACTCATTTCAAGGTATGTAGATTTATTAATAAATGGAAACGAAGATGAAGATATCAATACAACGATACTAAAAAAGAAGACAAAGATTCTTTTATCAGGTATTGATCGTTTTACCAAAGACACCCAGGAATCTTATGAAGGCGCTATTAAGGAAGCAAGAGAAATTATAAAAGAAATTGATAAGGAAGAGCATAAGTAAAAAAGAGAAAGTAACAAGATTTGCCCTTGAAAATGCAGCTTCTGTATCTGGAATGCTTCTTACTACTGAGTTTGTATACAATAAAACAATCTCCGAAGTTTCAGACTTCGGAGATTGTTTTATATTCTAATTAAGGATAATCTATGATTTCTCATCTATTTTGAAATTGAATAATTCTTGAGGATGAACTTCTAAGCCTGTAGCTAGTTCCTGTATTGTTGAAATTCTTAAATCAACTTCTCCTTTTTCAATTTTACTGATATTACTATGGTCTACATCACATTTTTGAGCTAACTCCCGATAGCTTAATCCCATCTTCTTTCTAAGTTTTTCAACTCTTTTACCAAAAGCTATTCGAAATTCAATTTTATCCATTGCAATTACCATTATCCGAGCAATTTGGAAACTTTATATATCAAACCAAATCCACTAGTTCCGGCAGAGAAACTTCCAAAGCAGTTGCTATTTCAAGCAAAGTATAAAGCGTGGGGTTTACTTTACCGTTTTCCAGTTTTTCAATAGCCTGGCGATCTTTGTTGCAGGCACGGGCAAGATCAGACTGGCTCCAGCCCTTCTGCTGACGAAGCATAACAATTTGTTTACCCAATTCTATCTTTAACTTCTCTCTGGTCATAAATCAAATGTCAGCTAATTTGTTGACAAAATTGTCATATAAAAGATTGACATTTCAAAATTTTATGATACATTTGTCGTACAATTATATGACAATGATTAATTCAAGAAGACTTAAAATTCATACAAGATATCAGACAAGTACTTACAGAATAATAACTGTTCCCGAAATTCGTCTCGAGGGAAAATAGCTTGATAAACTGGGGTTTAAAGAAGGACAAATGGTGAACGTAGAACAAAAGAAAAACAAGCTAACGATAACTATTGATAAAACGTGAAAATAAGAATTATTTCATAACAAACATAGGTGTTTGCGACTTCCGCTGGTTGCGATTGATGAGAAACAGAGTTGGGCAGAGTCATGTAATTTCAGTAGAACTCTACAGGATTAATACAATTTATATATATTTATATTGACGCAATGCGTAAATTAGGGTGTTCTGCGTCATTATAAAAAAAATGCTAAAAATTAAGCATCATGGAATTTGAAATTAAATATGAAGATTATTTTGAAAATGAAATAGATTTTAATTTCATCAATTTTTCTGAAAAATATGTAAAAGTTTATTATAAAAATGGCTCTGTAAAAAAGAAAGAAGAGTATTTAAATGAAAAAATAACTCATCTTATTTATTATTTAGACGAAACCGAAAATCCTGAGAATGTTTTAGAAGAAAACTTTGAAATCTCTTCTGTTGAAATGATTGAATCAGAAAAAATCGAAGAATATTTTAAACGAACCCATAGAGATTACGATGCTGGAATTAGAGATGAAAATAATAGCTTTTCAGTGATTGACAAAAATAATCGAGAAATTTATTACAGCTCAATCATTGGTGGTGAAGAGGAAACTAATAAATATTTTTATGATAAAAATGGTAAAAAAATATATACATTCTGGTATTACAGCAAAAGTAAAGTGAGCAGTATAGATACGTTAAATCCAAAACATTTTGGTTATATCAATGAATTTAAACAATCTTTTACTGCTGAAGAATTTATGAATCTACCTGATGTTGATTGGGAAAATATGAAATATTATCATAATGCCGAACCCATGATACCAGAATAACCAACGCACAACAGAATTATCGTGGACAAAGAAACAGCGAATTATATCAAAAACTATTTCAGCAACTTAATGACAGACGATGAAAAGCTGGCATTGAAATATCAGATGTATACTTATAAAACTGAGGACAATCCAAAAATGAGAAAAATGATGATTGACAGAGGTTGGATTAGTGAACGGCCTGACATAAAAGAGTACCTCAAAGATGGATATGAAGAATTTGAATTCAATGTTGCCAAGCGAATAATGCAAGAAACACCTGAAAAAGTTTTTCTGAACAATTGTCCAAAATGTAACAAGCTAGCAAGAACACCATACGCAAGACAATGCAGACATTGCGGAAATAACTGGCACGATAAGTCTTTTTAGAACACAATACGAAGTCAGTAAACTTCGAAAAGCGAGGGTAGAAAATGAGTGAGGCAAAAACAGCAGAAAGAATTTGAAAAAAGCCTACCCATAGATAGAAAGTATTTTGAGAACTTATTTGACTATCCGGATAATCGATTATAAAAAACTATCGTTGTAAAATGAGTATTAATAAAGCCTCCATCACATCCATAAAACAAAATGCTTTCCTTTTTTTCTGGACAGGACAGTTTATGTACATCGGCAAAGCTGCTGATACGTCAATACATGACCATCATGCCATTCAAATTGTTATTTGTTTTGATAAAGCAATTGAAATAAGACTGCCTGATTCATCATATAAATTCAAAGCTGCAATTATTGATTCAGACCAACCGCATGAGTGCAGAACTTATGACAATACATTTCTGCTTTTAAATATTGCCCCTGAAAGTAAAATCGGAACCGCTATTAAAAAAAAATATCTTACCAATCAAAAAATTGCAGAATTGTCAGATGAAAAAACTTCTGAATTTATTGGCCAACTACAAATTGAATTAAAAGAAGAACAAAGCTGCGATGAAATTTTTTCAATCACCCAAAAATTTCTTTACACATTGATAAATTTAGAAGAAATGAAAATTTTTGACAATCGAATTTTAGAGGTGATCAAACTGTTAAATCAGCAAAACGGTGTTCGGATTAAAATTGATGACCTTGCAGGCAAAGTGTTTATTTCACCCAGCCGTCTTATTCATTTATTTACTGACCAGGTTGGAATTCCAATCCGAAAATATGTTTTGTGGACAAAACTTTTAAGTGCAACGCAAAAAATAATCGACACAAAAAACATTACACAGGCAGCATTAGAAGGAGGCTTCTCTGATGCATCACACTTTAACAGGACTTTCAAAAGAATGTTCGGGCTCAACCCTTCTCTACTTTTAAAGAATAGCCAAATCATACAAGCATACAGAAAATAGCTGTTGTATGTTTGCAAAAAAATTACACATTATGTATGCAATCAATCACGCTGCAACAGCCTTGCTCATTAAGAAAAAAGCACCAACAGCACCTATGATTTTATTACTTGTTTCAGTACAGTTGATAGAATTATTTTGGGTATTATTTAATTACATCGGTTGGGAACATTTTTCCATTTCAGACGGTAAAGTGCACCTCGATTTTCTTCCTTATTCGCACTCTGTGTTTGGTGCAGTCGTGGCTGCTTTAATATCATTTGCCATTATTAACTGGGGCTACAACAACCGAAAACTTGCTATTGCATTTTCCATTGGCGTTTTATCTCACATTATTATAGATATGATATTTCACGAAAAAGACATTCAACTTTCACCGTTTTCAGCTACGCCAGTTTGGGGTTTGGGAATTATAGATTATCCGTGGTTAAATTTTGCGTTGGAGTTTTTGTATGGATTATTTTGTTGGTGGTATTTCAAAGGCAGTAAAGCTTTATTGGCTGTTATTGTGATATTTAATATTACAGATTTGCCATTAATGCTTGGTGGTGGCGACTCACTGAAACCATTTCAAGAATATCCGTTTATTCTTCCTACAATTATTCTTTTTCAAATTTTAATTACGTGGTATTTTATTTGGCGATACAGCAGAAATACAAAGACTGCTTGAACAATTTTATGACAAACAACAAGGTATTGCGAAAAGCGGGGCTGAGTTGCTTCGATTGAACTTTTGTGCTAAAAATGCCCACCTTCGGCAATACCCGAACCGTAAACGATGAGTGCATAAGGAATAAAATAAGTCAATTATTTTTAAAAACATATAAAACCGTTCTGTTTCCAGAACGGTTTCTTTATTTTTACACCCACAAAAAAAGTGAACAAGACATGAAGAAAATAGAACAAAAAATTGATGAAGCCTTTAAAAACACGTTCCTGCTTCCCAGAGAAAAAGCAGTTACCAATTTCTTAGTTGATGTTCTAAGCTCTAAATATAAATTCAGGGAGGATGATAAAAAAATTGAAGTGATCAGCTTGTATTATTATGCTTCAAGTCCTTTAAGCTTTTTATTTGCCTTACCCAATTATGAATATTATTCTCCGGACAAGACCATTCAGATTGCAGAACTCCATTTAAAAGAACATTCATTGGAAGACTACTCCTCCACTGACGTTCAGGAACTCTGCAAAAGAGTTTTGGAGGAAAATAATATTGATTATTCGGCCTATCTCGATGAAGATGGTCATTTGGATTATGCTCATTACTGGGAAAACCAGTTCGGTTTGGAAAGTGATTTCTTAATGAGCTGCTGGAGAAACGCCAAAGAAAAAACGCAGTCTAAAATTCTTGGATTTTTAGAATCCTCAGAAGCCGGAGCCGGCTTGTATGACTTAAATAATGGCTTTGATGTTCCTTTTGACGTTGATATTGATGAATATCTACAGTCTCATGGTTTTATGATTGAAAAAGAGAGTTAAAAATTTATATGATTTGAAATAGAGCAGCAGAAAATATGAAAACAAAGTTTACAATAAAATCATTACTCCCTTCAATATTATCCATTGCCTTTCTCTTTTTAGTGGTCCTAACTTTACCTACATTTTTCCGTGACCCATATTATGAAAAAAACTTATTTGCTATTTTTTTTCCTTTTTTATTTACCTTCTCTTTCATAGTACTGTTTTTTGGAGAGGTTAGAACCAAATGCATCATTTTAAAAATCAATCGAAACGAAATAATTATAAAACGCTTTTGGGGTCTTCAAACAAAATCATATCAATTCTCTGAAATAGAAGGATGGAAATACAGTCATTTAACTTCAAAGGGAGGTACATATCAATATTTGTATTTATATAAAAATGGCAGTAAGATTGCAAAAATATCTCAATTCTATCATGTAAATTATTATCAGATAAAAAATCAAATACAAGCACAATTCAAATATTTAGGATATGAAAAATTCTCCTATATTGATGAATTCAAAGAGACATTTAGATAAAAAACATGAATACAACACCTTTTTCAAAGATTATTGCCGGTACCATGACCTGGGGAGTCTGGGGTAAAAACTGCAGCACTCAACAGATGATCGAATTGATGAACTCTTGTCTGGAAAACAGCATCACAACTTTTGATCATGCAGACATTTACGGAGACTATACTACGGAAGCTGATTTTGGAAAAGCTTTCAACGAAAGTAAGATCGATCGGAGCAAAATACAGCTGATCTCTAAGTGTGGTATTCAAATGCAATCCGACAAAAGAAATAACTCCATAAAGCATTACGATTATTCTGCTTCATATATTATTGGGTCCGTAGAACAGTCACTGAGAAACCTGCAAACGGATTATTTGGACTTACTGTTGTTGCATCGTCCCAGCCCGTTAATGAGAGCTGATGACATTGCAGAAGCTGTCGAAAAACTCAAACAAGACGGAAAAATTCTGAATTTTGGTGTTTCCAATTTTACACCACTACAAACGGATCTGATTGAAACAAAAATCAAAATCAATTATAATCAAATCAGCTTTTCTGTTACCGATTTTGAAGCGATGACCAACGGAAGTTTAGATCATATGCAGACTCGTCATATTACACCAATGTGCTGGTCACCCTTGGGCACTGTTTTTAAACAGGATAACGATCAGACTCAGCGTTTAAAAAAGATATTGGGAGAGCTTTCTACTCAATATGATGTTACTGCAGATATTCTTCTTCTCGCATGGATTCTAAAACATCCTGCCGGGATCTTACCGGTTTGCGGCACCGCTGATCCGTCGAGGATTGCCAATCTAATGAAAGCAACCACGGTTAATATGGAGTTACAGGATTGGTTCGCGCTTTGGTCGGAAAGTACGGGTGTTCCGGTTCCCTAATTTTTTGAGGTTCGTAGTAGGGATACTCTCGACAGCATTGGGAGAGTGAAAAATTAATGAACAGCTTGCCATTTTAAAACTACAGTATGACATCACCAGATCATTCAAAGATTATAAATAAAACAGCAAAAAAAATTTTTGGCCCGTATGGCATCAAACAAAAAGGAAGATCAAGAATCTGGTTTGACGACAATGGTTGGTACACGACCGTCATCGAGTTTCAGCCATTTACCGGAAGACAGGGAACCACGCTCAATGTTGGGGTCAATTTCAATTGGCATGAACAGGTCTATTTTTCATTTGATATCAGCTATAGACAAGATGTTGATTTTATAGAATATGATGGAAACGACGATCACTTTTCGAAAGAGGTTGAACAACTTTGTGAAATAGCCCTTAACAAAGCCCTTGAATACAGAGAAAATCTTCAAAATATCCATAAAGCCAAACCGTTCATTTTGAACCACACCTACACCAGTGAGAATATTTGGGGAAGTTATCATAAAGGAACAATATGTGGGCTAACCAATGATCTCGTTGAACAAAATCATTACTATCAGAAACTATTACAGGAAAATCATCCGGGAGAATGGCTCAATGAATTAAAAGAGCAGGTACAGCTTCTCATTGCCAATTCAGTCCATCACCATAAGTTTACAGAAAATGTCATTGAAATCATTAGAAAAACAAGGATATTGAAAAAACTTCCTGAAGTTGAAATAGAATTTATAGAGTAATATAAAGCTAATCTGATGTATGTTTATCCAAATTGTCACAAACAATTAGGCTATGCTTCAATCGAAATTGATTAAAGTAATTTAATTAATTGACTATCAAAATATAATAAAAAAAACTCAACTAACATTGCATTAAAGAATGCTTAAAAATCTTAAATTGAAAACATATCATTTTTTTGTAGCTTCGTTTCGTGAAGCCTGATGAAACATCGTATTTCATTATACTTATTAAAAACACCAACCATGAAAAACCTCCAGCGGGAAGACCTCCATATCATCAGCCGCCACAGCAATGTGACGGAACAGGACATACAACGGGCTCTGAAAGAAAACATTTACCATGATAAAGACATGTGGCAGAAATTCCTTCGCCTGTTTTTTATCACCCTAGGAATAGGTTTTACTACCGCAGGAATTATTTTCTTTTTTGCCTATAATTGGGCAGACCTGAATAAATTTGTAAAGCTAGGGTTAACCGAAATCCTCGTTATTGCTACGACCATCATCGTATTACTTCCCAAAATAAACAGCACGACCAAAAATATCATTCTGACGGGTTCATCATGTTTGGTTGGAGTTCTGTTTGCCGTATTCGGACAGATTTATCAAACGGGCGCTAATGCCTACGACTTCTTTTTGGCCTGGACTCTTTTTATAACGCTTTGGGTGGTAGTTTCCAACTTTGCTCCATTGTGGCTGCTGTATATTGTTTTACTTAACACGACATTTTTTCTATACACAGAGCAGGTCGCCAAAGACTGGCCGGCATTATTGGTCATTACACTATTTTTTCTGTTCAATACAGCCATACTCCTTACTTTCCTCTTTTTGGATAAGGATAAAAAAATTGAAAATGTCCCTAAGTGGTTTACCTATATCCTGGCTTTAGGCTCCGTGACCTTCGCGACTGCCGGAATGATTTTTGGGATTCTTGATGGATACGATCCTGTATTTCCGGTTTTAATTCCGATTGTTTTACTGGTTTTTGGGCTAGGAATCTGGCACGGCATCCAATCAAAAAATGGGTTTTATCTTTCGGTGATTCCATTGAGCATCATTATCATTATTTCAGCTTTACTTCTCAAAATATCAGAAGGCGGAGGCATGCTTTTACTAGTCAGCCTTTTTATCATTGTAAGTGTTACGCTGGTAATTATGAATCTGATCAACCTTCAAAAAAAATGGAACCATGAGAAATAGAGAAGAGATCAAAGAAATGCTGGATTATTTCCGAACCCCGGAAAATAAAGAATTAAAATTTGACGAAGATGCTATCTTTGCCGCTTATGCAAAAAGGGATGACCATCAATCCTTAGCCGTAAAAATTCTTTCTGTTTTCGGAGGGATCTTAGCAAGCCTTGCTTTTTTGGGTTTCCTTTTCATTACGGGATTATATGATTCAACTTCCGGTTTACTGATATCTGGAATGTTATTAATTATAGGAGGAATGTTCATCAATACAATGTATAATACCATCATCTTTGATACCGTAAGTGTTTCATCGTATACTATTGGGTTGGTCCTTTTAGCACTCGGCTTATTTAAGATGGAAATGACTGAAAATACGGTCAGCCTTATCTGTATTCTGATTGCGGCTGTATCACTGGTAATTGTCCGCAGCTATATCATTGCCTTTATTTCTGTACTAATCATTAGTGGAGGTATTATAACACTGATTGCATCGAACCACAATTTTGATTTGATTCACCTGTATACTTCTCTTCTGGCTATCACTGTTACAGCAGTGTTCCTGAAAGAAGCTAAAATAATTTCTCTGCATCCCGCATTTTCAAAATTATATGATCCGGTTCGCATCGGACTTATTTTTTCGTTTCTAGCAGGATTGATTTTTCTTGGGAATGATTTTATTGAGGTATCCGGGGATTATCTTTGGATATCATCTGTGGTCATTATTCTGGCCATCCTGTATGTCCTTTCAAGGCTTTTTGAAGTATTGAACATTTCCCAAACTACACAAAAGGCAGGTATTTATATTGTGACTGTAGCCCTACTACTGCCTACTATTCTATCCCCGGCCATATCGGGAGCTATTTTAATTATTCTTTTAAGCTTTTTAGTGAATTACAAAACCAGTCTGGCCATTGGCATTATGGCATTTATTTATTTTGTTTCACGATATTATTATGACCTTCATTTTACCCTGCTGACCAAATCCATTCTTTTATTTTCGTCTGGTATTTTATTCCTGGGGCTTTATTTATTAACCCGTAAAAAACTGACATCGAATGAAAAAGTATAAATGGATCATTATTGCAGCCAACCTTGTTATTTTACTGGTGTATTTCAATTATTCCGTTTCTAAAAAGGAAGAACTTCTCCAGAACGGGAAACTTGTTCTTTTGCAGCTGGCCCCGGTAGATCCCCGTTCTTTGATGCAGGGTGATTACATGAGCTTACGGTACAGACTATCGGAAAATGTCAATGCTGAACATCTTCCCAAAAGAGGATATTGCGTTATACGTCTCGACAGCAAAGGCGTCGCAGAAAGATTAAGGTTCCAACAAGAAACAACCCCTTTAAATAAGGGCGAATACTTAATTAAATACACTGCTCCCGACCAATGGAATATCAATATCGGAGCAGAATCTTTCTTCTTTCAGGAAGGACAAGCTAAAAAGTATGAAGCAGCAAAATATGGTGGCGTAAAAATCGATAAAAAGGGAAACAGTTTGTTAATAGGTCTTTATGATCAGCAACTGAAAAACATAAAATAAAGCATCCGGGTTTATTCAGACCTATAACTTCTAACATTCATACCACGACATGAAAAAAGCATTTGAATTCCTTAAAAACCTGAAAAAAAATAACAACAGAGAATGGTTTGCCCAGCACAAACCGGAATATGACTTGATTGTGAAAGAAAACAAAGTTTTTTTTGATCAGATCTATACTGACCTTCAGGAACACGATAATTTAAAAGGAATCCATATGTATCGGATTTACAGAGACGTTCGATTTTCAAAAGATCAAACACCCTATAAAAATAATTTCGGGGTTGGCTATTCCCGTTCAAAACCGATGTTACGAGGCGGATATTATATACAGATAGAGCCCAATAACAGTTTTGTGGGCGGCGGATTTTGGGGTCCTGATACCAAAGATTTGCTTCGCATCCGTAAAGAATTCGAACTCAGTACAACAGTCATAGAAAAGATTACTTCTGATGAAACTTTCAGGAAATACTTCGGAAATATCGAAGGTGAGGCTGTAAAAACAGCTCCAAGAGGTTTTGATAAAAATCATCCGGCCATTGATCTTATAAGAAAAAAGCAATATGTCGTCATGAGAAAATTTACCGATAAGGAAGTTATATCGGCCAGTTTTCAAAAAGAAGCCGTTCTCACTTTATTAGCGATGCGTCCTTTTTTTGATTATATGAGTGAAGTTCTGACGACGAATCTCAATGGAGAGCCTTTATTTTAAAAATGATAGAACCGGAAGGCAATGTATTTCAGTTAAAAAGTAAAAAAATATAACCTAATAGTGGTTGGTCACAATTTATTAAGAGAAATAAACTTCAATCATTCAAAAAACTACCTCATTAGCATTCCTTTAATCCTTGACAATTCAAAATTCACTGAGAAAAAAATACGGTCAGTTTAGGGGTAAATAATTTGAAAAAATGCAGATTAGGTTGCTGCTCATGTAAACCATCCTCACATTAGAATAAATCTATTTTCATTATAATTCAAGCTTATTAGATGGAAGAAATATTAAAACAAATTGAAATTAAAAACTCTCCTTATGGATTTAAAATATTGAATCCAGCGTCAGATGATAAAATATTGGAATTGGAAAATAAAATTGGATTTAAGCTCCCTGAAGAATTCATTCATTTCTATAGTTTATGTAACGGATTTGAATGTCATAAAGATATTTTCAATTTTTTATCAGTAGATACCATATTAGCTAATGATGATTATGGCCATCATTGGTTTTTGTTTGCAGAGTATATGATTTATTCTGATTCGTGGGGTTTGAGAAAAAATACAAACGGAAATTTTGAATTTTTCAATTCTGCACAAACTATTTCATCCCATTCAATCCTTGAATTTTTAAAATCTTTTTCGCAGGGAAATCTTTTTGAAAAAGGTGGAATTTGTGAATGGGAAGAGAAACATATTAAAAAAAATAATTCTCAGCCTCAACCATAAATTATTGACAATGTATAGTCCAACAAGAAGAAATAGAAATATAGGAACCGAGAATCAAGGCTATGGTCAAAATAATAAATTGACGATATCCTCACCCTATGGAGATTTAAAATCCTTTTATGAAAGACTTGCTCATTATAGAAAAGAAATCAGATTAATAAATAATCACGAATTTATATTTGTGATTGAAGAAACCCGCAAAAATTCAATACACTCCTGTTCATTGAATGATATTCAGAAAATAATTGAACAGATTCCATCTAAAGATTATGGAGGTTTAAAGTTCATTATTTTAAGACAGCCAAAAAGAAAAGAAGAAATTCTTTCACCGGTATGGGGAAGATTAATTTACAGTTATGAATTTGAAAACGAATACTTTCCTGCGGTTATTTTGGATGCAATTGATACAGAGAAAAAAATATTCTGGCCTAAAAAACAAACTGTTGAGGATCAAAGAGAATTTGAAAGATTAAAAACTGATGGACACACATTTATCGATGCAAAAAGAAACTTTATCGCTGAATTCAAACCTGAATTTACAAGAAACACTCAACTTTATAGAACTTTACCACACGAATTCGGTCATTATGTTCATTATTTAGAAGTTGTTGAAAGACCGAGAAATGATTTCGAGGATGAGGAAAATTATGATGAAAAAGAGAAAAGAATGGATTTCTATTTCAGTATACCCAAAAGTGAAAAAGAAAAATTTGCTCACGCATATGCAGATGCACTAAAAGCAAAGCTTATTGATGAAAACAAAATACCTTTTGAACCTGCATAACCATATTCTACAATGAAACTCAAATTATTCATCTTCCTATTTACTTTTTCACTCATAAAAATTTTTGCAACGGGTCAGGAACCTGACAAAATTATAATCAACAACAAAGAGTATGATCTTATGAACAATCCTTTGGAGGGATATTTAGAGCGCCATCCTGATGATCATCCTGTCTTTGGACCCAAGCTCCCGGAATTTCAAAAATACAAAAACGGAGAGAGGATGCTTTCATTTTCCACTTCAAATGACCGCGATTATATCGCAACATTTACAATTGAAAATAATGTCTTAAGCTTAATTGATATCAAAATTCCTGATCTGAATTCAGAAAATGAAGATTATATTTCCGTTTTCCAAAAACTTTTCGGAGATCGAAAAATAGTTCTTAATTATTCTGGAATACTTGTGATTCCAACCGGAAAACTCATTGAAGCTGCCAGTTTCGGATATTCGTCTTTACATGAGCATTACAAATTAATAACCATCAACAATGATACGGTGGTCAAGGAAAAAGATCTCAATAAAGATGAATTCATAAAATTCAAATTTCGTCAGTTTGCCCAATATAAAAAAACGGAAGAATATAAAATGGAATTAAAAAAATATATTGAAGTCTGGGAATACAGCAAAAAATCGGAACTGTCAAAAGAAAATACCAAAGGAATGTCAAAGAAAGAAATCTCCACATTAAAAAAGGGATATGAACAGCCTCCTACCGAAGATTATATGAATGGATACTTTTTCGCGACCGGAAATCCGGATTTCGTCATTGTAGATTACTAATCTATTCAAAATAAATATTTTTTTTAAAATAGATAAACCGTTCTATCCTTTAGAATGTTTTTTTTCCGTTCAGCTTAGATATAAGATCCTTCTATTTTTGGAGAGTATCATTTTTTCTGAAGCAATTCTTATTTTATTTATTTTTATATCACCAAAATCATTAAACAAAATATGAATCATCATGAATTTAAAAACATTAATCAATCACAGTGTTCAGTACAATAATTGGGTGGTCAACCAATACATTGACTGGCTTTCAACCAAGTCTGATGAACAGCTTAACCAGGAAGTTATTTCAAGCTTCCCAACGATCTTAGCAACCCTGCACCACATCTGGCAGACGCAGGAATACTGGTGGGGCTATATTGCAGAAAATTCCGATTTTAATTTTGATAAAATTTCTGCGGCAGCCACTAAAGACGAAATTTTCGCAGGCATAAAAACCAATTCTCAAAAGCTGATGGATTACGTAGAAAGTTTATCAGAAGAGGATTTAACAAAAAATGTAAAAATTGAATCTCCCTGGTTTCAGTGTGATTTCTCCAAATATGAGTACATCCAGCATGTGATCGTACATGGAACTTATCACAGAGGACAAATTGTAACAATGGGACGAAATGTTGGAATTACTGATGCTCCTATGACGGATTACAATTTCTGGAATGTGTATAAAAATTCTGAAGCTACGTCTGAAATTTAATTCATCCCAAATATCCTGTCTTTAAATTATAAAATATCAAAACAGTGAATTCAAACATTTCTGAAGAAACACCAGTCTATTACCACGGTACCAAAGCAGATCTTAAAACCGGAGACCTCATCGAAGTCGGTTTCAGTTCCAACTATGGCACCAAGAGAAAAGCGAAATACATCTATCTTTCGGCTACTTTGGAAGCGGCAACATGGGGCGCAGAACTGGCTTTCGGAGAGGGAAAAGAAAGAATTTATATCGTAGAACCTACGGGCCCTATTGAAGATGATCCTAACTTAACAGACAAAAAATTCCCCGGTAATCCCACAAAATCTTACCGTTCTCAACATCCTTTTAAAGTAATTGGGGAAGTTACTGAATGGCAGGGACATTCGCCGGAGCAGCTGAAAACAATGAGAGATCACCTTGAAAAACTGAAACAGCAAGGCATTGAAGCCATTGAAGACTGATAAAACCAACAATTAAAAATGACAGATTTTGAACTTTGGGAGGCAGAATTAAAAACCATATGGGATCAGTTGGGACTCATTTCCAACGATGATTTCATTGAAAAGATAAAAGTACATACAGAAACAATCTCTGCCGGAAAACCCAATGCTGTTGCAGATTTTGAAAGAGCCTGCGCCTATGATTCAACAGGTTTTGAAAAAAATGCAGAACCCCTTTACAGATCTGCGTTACAGCTCGGCCTTACGGGATTGCGGAGAAGAAGAGCCAAAATACAACTGGCAAGTACATTGCGGAATAATGGCAAAATACATGAAAGTATTGAGATCCTTAGGGAAGAAAAAGAAAACTATTCTGATGAACTGGATGATGCTGTCAATGCTTTTCTTGCATTGTCATTGTCTTCAATCAACAATGATAAAGAAGCGTTATCATTAGCTCTTGAATCACTATCTAAACATTTACCCAGATATAATAAATCTGTGTATAATTATTCAAAAAAACTGATTAAATAAAAACTGTACAGGATTTACTCCATAAAAAACTAATCATTTTGAAAGCTCAAAAACTATCCATTGACAAACTTACCACAGAAAGGCTGATTCTTATTCCGTTTACAACAAAAATCTGTGAGGGTATTCTGAAAGATGATTTCGGCGGTCTTTTGGCCATGGGATTAAAAAAAGGAAAAGGCTGGCCCTATCCCGATGTGATAGAGACATTGCCAAGGATCATTGATAATCTCTCAAAAGTTGAAGGACCTACAGGGTTTGAATCCTGGATGATTATTAAAAAAGACACTTTCGAAATCATTGGGGATGCCGGATTTAAAGGATATAATGATGATAAAAAAAACATCGACATCGGATATGGAATCTCCAAAGAAGAAAGACGAAAAGGCTATGCTGAAGAAGCTGTCACAGAATTGATACGCTGGGCTTTTTCTACCGGTATGGTTTCTGAAATCACTGCACGATGTCTTTTGGAAAATGCCAATTCCATTAACTTTCTGAAGAAATTAAGCTTTACTGAAACAAAGCAGGATGCTGAAATGATGCATTGGTCGTTATCCCCAAAAAGGCCTTTATAAGTTATTAAAAGATAATTCAGATACCGATTAAAAAATATAATTTCCAATGAATTTGAAGGAAATATCGATGAAGCTTGCTTCAAAAACTGATATGAAAAATCTGATCTTTGTTTTAATGGCTCTTTGCTTTATCTCCTGCGAAAGCGACAAAGAAAAACTAGCAAAAGTTGAAAAAGAATGTGCTGCTAAAACTAAAATTGACGGCTTCAATGTCTCCTTCTTCGGATACTTTCCAAAAGATGCAGATTCTGTCCATATTCAGATAAAAAGAGGAAATCAGATCATTCAAAATTATCATGACAAAATACCCACCGCTATTTTTGATTCTTTAAGAAACCAGAGAAATTATTTGGTGAAAAATGAATTACTTTTAACGGACACCGTCTTTGTAAAAATAAAAAATGAACCTGCAAAAAAGATTTACGGGTTTAAATATCTTGTCAGGTCTCATTATACGATGATGAATAAAGGCTGGGGCTGTGATTTCTATGAACTCAATGTAGACGGTGAAATAAGTGAGGGCGCAGCGGTGCATTTTACTGCTAAAAACTGGAAGATCATTGAAAAAAAAGACTTTAGGAATTATTATCATTTTTAAATATTTTAGTGTATTTTGTATAAAGTATTCATGAAGTCATTTTACATGAATACATTTTACTTTTTGCAAATTAATTCCCATCACAGATCCCCTATTCTATTTCTTTTTGTAATTTAACACACCGGAAAAGAGTTCCGTCACACCAAACATCACCCTATGAAAATCGTCAGCTCCATAAAAACAAGGCTTTCTGTTATGCTATGCTGTCTCTATTTTCTGTTCACTTCCTGTTCAGGACCCGTTCCTGCATCCACGATTACAGATATTTCCGATATAAAAGCTGAAATTAATCTTTATCAGAGCTTAACAGATGAAAATGACAATAGTATTTCCGTCAGCTTGTATGACAGAAAAGGCAAAATGTTTGGCAATGATTCGGTGAAGATATCCGTCAATGGGAAAAAAGTAGAATACAAAATTGTACAAGGATTATACTATACCAAAAGCTATTTATATCACACAGAGAAGATAGCTCCGGAAAATAATAAGTACGAATTTCAGATCCAACTGGCCAACGGGAAAAACTTTTTTCTGGGCAGCGTTCCCTCTCTGAAACTAAGCAGTTCCAGAAATATTATCTATGACGAAGAAGCCCCCTTAAGCAAAGATTTTTCCATCCATTGGTCCGGTCTTCAGGATGTCAATAGGCTGTATTTGTCCAAAAGTGTTAAAGTAAACACTAAAGAGAAAAGTAATATTGAGACATTTATGGAACAGCCAGGAGATACTATAAAAATTGGCCCTGCAGGAAATTACACCTTAAAAAAAGAAAATTTCTCCAAACCCGGCGAAACGCTTAGTATCTTGGGATTTGAATTCACGGCTGAAAAAACCGGAACTGTAAATCCTCAACTGCTGAAAGGAAGCAGCATCAAGATCAATGGCTATCATGACGAACATGTAAACTTCAAATAATACTAAACTTAATTTTTAAATAAGATATTCCTGTGAAGAATATCTCAATTTTAATTAATCATCATTATGCAAAACACGACAATCCAGGAAGAGTGGTTCTCAAAAGGAGAACAGTATGCTAAAGAAATTAACGAAATGGTTGATTTCGGTGAAAAGAACGGTTGGGAAAACTGGAAGGGCAAAGAACCTGAAGATACAAGATCCAATCTTGCTGAAGCTGTATTTAACTTGCTTAAAACAGCCAACCAGAACGGAGATACAGAAAATTTCAGAGCAGAATTTCCGCCTGCTCACACGCCTATCATTCCTTTACTGGAAAACAGATCCCAAAGTATCGAGCAGCTTCACTTCATTTCCGGTGAAAAGATGGTTTTCATGACCGGGACTTCCTATGAAAAAAGACAGGCTTACCTACTGGATCATGATCAGGTGACCCCACTAGACGAAACGATTCAGGCCATCGGAAAATCAAAACAGAACCTTGTTTTTGCCATAGCGACTCCCGGTAAAATATCCGTTTATAAAGGCTGGGATGGAGAACTCATCAACGAATTTAAGCTCGATCAAACCAAAGAATTAGGGATTACAGAGCTGATCCCGTTCAACGATGGCAGCAAAGTCCTTCTGGTCACTTCATTCGGGATTTATCTGATTTCTAAAAATGAAGAAAAACTCATTCATCCCATCAATGAAGATAATGAGGAAGACTGGACTCCGGATATCGATATGGAAAACGCCACGCTTTCCAATGACAATTCCTATATCGTGGTAGGAGATCAGAGTTATGACCACAGGATTTTAGATCCGGAAGGCAATACTTTAGGTTCCATCGGAGCACAGTCCTCATACCCGCATTTCTGCCTGTTTGCTAAAGATGACAGCCAGCTGATCACCAATTCCTGCCATTTCTACAACGGAATTACCATTGGAATCAATGCTGATCAATATGTAGGTGCTGATATCGAAGCTTATACTGAAAGCGATGATTATACTATTATTGATGAAGAAATGAGAGTATATGCAGGTACGGCCACAGAAGATCATTACATTTTGGGGGATGCTTACGGATACATCAAAGCCTTCAATAAAGAAGGAAAGCAACTTTGGAGGCACTTTTTAGGATCTACCATCTCCGGAATGACCCTTTCAGATGACGGAAAAACACTTTGGGTAGCTGCTCATTCAGGCATTTTGCACAAACTTAAATTAGACCAGGGCCGCAGAGATCCCCACAGTATAGGCAATGCCAATCTTTATGAAGAATTCAGGTTGCTGATATGGAAAGATGAACCTCAGATATGGAAGTGGTAAGATCATAAAATAATTTACAAACGTTCTGGTTTCAGGACGTTTTTTATTAACTGAAAAAGAAGAAAACACAATAGTATTCACCGTACTTTTTGTATTTTTAGTTTCACAAAAATCACAATTATAAATAGGAATAAAATAACTCATGGAAAAATACGCACAATCTTCAGACGGACAGAACATTCACTATAAAGAAAACGGCCAAGGAAGTACTTCTATCCTATTCGTACACGGATGGCTCGGTAATGCAGAATGGTGGAACAGCCAGCAGGAATATTTCAAAGAAAAATATCAGATTGTACAAATGAGTCTTGCCGGACATGGAAAATCGGATGCCTCCAGAAAAGAATGGTCAAGCGAATTATACGCAGAGGATATCAAAGCGGTAGCAGATCAGATCGATTCACCTGAGATTATTCTTGTGGGACACTCGATGTCGGGAGCCTACGTTCTTGAAGCCTCTTTGAAAATCCCCAAGGTAAAGGCTCTTATTCTGATAGACACTATAAAAGATCTCGATGAAACCTTTACAGACGAACAAGCCGAGGAATATTTATTTGTGCATTACCGTAATGATTTTAAAAATGCGGTTGAACATATTCTTCCCCAATATCTTTTCGCGGAAAAAACACCATCGGACGTAAGAGAGCAATTACAGAATGAATTCCTTCAAAACACATCACAAACAGCCATAGACCTGCTCAGACCTTTGTATAAAACAGATTTCAGGGAAGCAGCATCAAAAGTTCAGGTACCGGTAAGAGCTATCAATTCAGATAACTTTCCTACCAATGCCGACAACAACCGAAAGTATTTAAAAGATTATAATTATGTTGAAATAGCCGGAACAGGGCATTATCCTATGCTGGAAAACCCGGAAAAATTCAATCAATTACTTGAACAAACGATCAAAGAACTTATCTAGACGATTCACAATTATCCATTATCATGCTGAATATTTCCACCAAAAAGGAAGATCTCTCCCGAAAAGAAAAAAGTGAAGAAATTCTCAAAAAAGAAGACATAAAAATTAATTTCAACCTCCCCCACATAGAAACTGAGGAGGAAACGACAATTCGGACCGCTGAAGAAATAGCCAGAAGAGTCACTGTTCTTGCTGTGACCAACCTTATTGCTTTTGATTCCATGGAACCGGAAGAAGCTATTGATTATCTTAAAGACTGTAATCTTTGGGACTATGTGACTCCTGATGAAAAAGATTTTCTAAATGATCCTACAGAATACAAAAAATCCCAGGAAAGCTGGAAATGTGAGTGTATTTGGGTTTTATTATGGGCATTAAAAAAAGTAGATACCTTACCCTTTCCTAATGAGTTATGTGATTTGAATGATATTCCGGCCGAAAACTATCCTTTTGGCGGAGATATGGATCCCAATGATTTCATTCATGCTCCTCATGAACTCCGTTCAAAATCAGACATACTTGATGCAGCCGACCTGTATTACCGATATGACTGGGCGTGTGTTGATGCCCGTATCAACAGTATTGAAATGACCACGATAGATCCCGGCATTGTCTATGAAAGACATTATGCCTTAAACTGGCTGATCACTTATATGGATCAGGATTGGGATGATGTTTCATGTGATACGTAATCCGTTTGATAGATGATACTACAAAAACTTATTGAAAAATTCATCAGCCTCTCAGAAGGAAAACTCATCGCACACGAATGGATGGGCTGGTTTGCCGATCATAAAAACACAGTAGAAAAAATATGCGGAAGAACTGCCTTTCTTAAAATAAAGCCCAAAGAAAGTTTCAGCGGGATCAGAAATTTATACATCGGGCAACTGGGCGCTTTTGACTGGCTTCAATCTGTGAAAATCAACACTACTTTTTCTGACCTCTATAAAAAAGGCTGGGAAAAAGAATTTGAAGATTTCTGTAAAGCCGAAAAACAAAAGGAAAAAAAGCTTCAGAAAGAGGTTGAAAAGAAATTCGGATATTTAAAAGACCACTATCCGAAGTTTTTCAGGCAATTAACCAAATCGTACGGTGATTCTGACATTATTGAAGCTGGTGTACAGCAGGAATTTATTCACAATATAGAAAAAGAACTTTCTATGAAGCTCCCTGAAGATCTGACAACATGGTACCAAAATGTATCCATCCTAAAGCTGGAAGGTATAGAAATCGATTTTCAGGAATTAAGTACGGAAACAATTCAAAAAAAACAATACTTAGTCCTGGGAGAATTCTGGCTGTACGGCGATGGAGACCAATTGCTGTACAGTTTGGAAAATCAAAGCATTTACATCTTTGCCCATGAACATAGCCCTCCAAAAGTGATAAAAATCGCAAACTCATTATCTGATTTTGTAGAGAAAAAAATAGTAACATACTTAAAGGAATACGAATCATAAGATTTAAAACCGGATCCCTTACAAAAGTTAAGCTTATCAGAATCTCACAAAAAATAAAGCCATTTCAAATCGGAGTGGTTTATTTTTTTTGAATTTGTAAGGCAACCGAAAAAACGACCAAAAATCCCTTTTCCAATTCAAAAAACTTCCCGAAATTTGCCATCTGTGCGTTAAATATAATCAATGAAATAAAATTTTAAATCAAAACATACAGTAAAACTTAGTATAAGTTTTCTTCGGGGCAGGGTGAAAATCCCTACCGGCGGTTACAGTCCGCGACTCCTTTCTTCGGAAGGGACTGATTTGGTGGAATTCCAAAACCGACAGTTAAAGTCTGGATGGGAGAAGAAAATGAAACGGTCAGTAAGATTCCTTACGGGCTTATTGTGCCGTGTTTCATTTCCATGTACCGAAGACTATTTTAACTTTTAAAAGTAAAATAACATGGAAAAATTATTAGAACAATTTGGAGCGACCTCCACAGAACGTGTAGAAAATGCACTTCTAAAACTACAACAGGGAAAAGGTATTCTTTTAGTAGATGATGAAAACCGAGAAAACGAAGGTGATATCATCTTTCCCGCATCCACCATTACAGAAAAGGACATGGCACTGCTGATCCGTGAATGCAGCGGTATCGTCTGTCTATGCATTTCCGAAGAGAAAAGCAGGCACCTTAATCTGCGTCCGATGGTGGAAAACAACAACTCTAAAAATCAAACCGCATTCACCATTTCTATCGAAGCCAAAGAAGGCGTTGAGTCCGGTGTTTCTGCTAAAGACCGTGTAACAACCATCAGAACTGCCGTGGCAGAAGATGCGCAGGCTGGTCATATTGCAAGTCCGGGACACGTTTTCCCACTGATTGCCAAAGAAGGCGGGGTTTTCGAAAGACGCGGCCACACGGAAGGCAGTGTAGATCTTGTGAAAATGGCCAATCTCGGTGACGATGCCGTACTTTGCGAACTAACCAATGAAGATGGCTCTATGGCCAGGCTTCCGGAGATCGTGAAATTTGCGTCCCTCAAAGAAATGAGCGTGGTAACGATTGAAGACATTTATGCCTACCGCAAAATAATGAGCAACTAAAAAATTATATATAACGCACAGAACAGCCGTCCGATCATACCGGGCGGTTTTTTTATTTAAATAATTCATTAAAAACAAGTTAACATAAAAAATCAATACCTGTTTTTATTTATCTTAGTGAAAAATAAAACTATGAAAACACCACTACTCTTTTTGCTGGGTATTTCCGGCGCACTTTCCGCACAAATCACTCTGACAAAAGCGGCCAACGATCCTTTATCTGGAGATACCGCGAATAATTATACGGTAACGGGAACAGTAAACAATTCCGCTACAGGAGCCAATGTTACCTTTTCAAACGGCAGTCTGACACAGGGAGCAGCTTCTCCAACAACTTATTCGATACCATCTGCTGCAGAGATTACAACATTTCCGGGTTCTACCATTAAAATGAGCAGCGGAGCCACTACTATTTTTTATAAAACCTCAGCTGCAAAACTGGAAATCACCGGAGTAATCAATCCTGAAGCTACCCTAAACTTTTCAGTTGATAATGGTACGTATATGAATTACCCTACTGCTTTCGGAATCACTCAATCCGATAACGCCAGAGGAAATTTCACTTCATCGGTAGCCAACGGACTGTTCAGCGGGACAATGGGTACACTGGCAGATGCCTATGGAACATTGATCATCAGCAACAAAACTTACACGAATGTACTGAGGGTAAAATTTACACAGAATTTTAATTTATACTCCCCATTTGATGTCACTTTCTCAAATCCTATAGGAACTTTTACCAACACCGCTTATTCGTATTATGACGGCAATCACCGATATGCGCTACTGACATCTACAAGCGGAAATATTTCGGTTCCTTTACTGGGAATCAATCAATCTACTTCAAGTGCGGCGGCTCTGAGCGAAACTTTTTTAGCAACTGCCAACACTACAAAAAAAGAAGATTTTGTGGTTTATCCTAATCCTGCAAAGGATTTTATCGGATTTAAAGGAAATACAGAAAACTATACAACTGCCAATATCTATAGCCTAGATGGAAAACTGATCAAAACTTCAGATATACAATCAGGGAACGTACAGATTTCGGAACTTCCGCCAGCTTCTTATTTTATAGAAATTAAAAGGAAAAATTCTGAAACAAAGAAAAATACTAAGTTTATCAAAAAGTAATTTTTTATCAATAACCAAGAAAGCCGTCCTGCGTCAGGACGGCTTTTTGTATATAATAATGTGCATCTTTCACTGATTTTGCATAGTACTCCAATCACTTTGCATTCCGATTTTTTTTAGAATAACAGTATTTAGCAATCCAGAATATCGAAAACAACAACTATATCATTATTTTTAAGTTAAAAATCAATTCATATTGAAATATTATTGAATTTTTGCCCGCTTTTTGCTGATACCTTTCTACACCACAAAATATAACATCATGAAAAAGCTCCTCATCTTAATACCTTGTTTCTTCTTTTCAGAGGCAGACGCACAGGAAGTCCAGGCTGTTCCAGTCGATAAAATGAATATCATTAAAACCAACGTTACAGCTTATGCATTCAGAAACATCAACCTGTCTTATGAAAGAGCGATTAACCAATGGTTCTCAGTAAATATAGGTTTCGGAACCATGACGCAGGGTAAAGTACCCTTCATCAATGCCTTTTTGAAAGATGAAGATGAGAAAAGATTCCAGAACCTAAAGGTAAAGGCCACGAACTTCACCATTGAACCCAGATTCTACATCGGGAAAGGCTACGGAAAAGGATTTTATTTTGCACCATATTACCGGTATTCCGATGTTTCTTCCAACAGCTTTGATTTCTATTACGATTATGATGCCATTGACGGACATACCTATCAGATTCCCCTTAAAGGACAGGGAAGCACCAGCGGAAACAGCGGCGGGCTGATGGTGGGTGTACAGTTTTTCCTGACCAGAAGCCAGAATCTGGTCCTTGATTTCTGGATCGCGGGTGCTCATTACGGAAGCGGAAAAGGCGACTTCACCATGACCAGCGACTATGTCCTGACGCCGGAAATGCAGGCTCAGCTTAAAAAAGAAATTGAAAATCTGGACATCCCTTTTGTAGATTACACAGTAGAAACCAATGCCAATGGCGCTAAAGTAAAAGTAGACGGGCCCTGGGCAGGTTTCAGAAGCGGCCTGTCGATTGGGTACAGGTTTTAAATCATTAAAAAATACCGTTCTTGATTTTCTGAACGGTTTTTTTATATCTTTAAACCGGATAAATTGTTATCCGGTTTAATACGTTCGCATGAAAATTCTCATCATAGAAGACCATAAAGACCTTGCTGCCAACATCACGGACTACCTTAAAAAGGAAGATTACGTCTGTGAAGTAGCTTCTGATGCGAAAGAAGCTTTAGAAAAAATAGAACTTTTTGAGTACGACTGTATTCTTCTGGATCTTATGCTTCCTGATGGAAACGGACTGGACATTCTGAAGCATATTAAAAACTACACTCCCGGAGCAAGTGTCATTATTGTTTCAGCAAAAGATTCTTTAGATACAAAACTGACCGGGTTAGATGACGGAGCCGATGATTACATCACCAAACCATTTTCTTTACCCGAGCTTCATTCCAGAATAAAAGCAGTTCTCAGAAGAAAAACCCCTGAAGCCAACCGTATTTTAAGCTTTAATGAAATTAAAATTGACCTGGAGTCTAAAGAATGCAGGATCAACGACCAACTGATCAATCTTACCAAAAAAGAGCTGAACCTGCTGATCTATTTTATCAACAATCAGAACAGGATGCTTTCCAAGCAGGCAATTGCCAGTCACCTTTGGGGTGATTATACGTACAGCATTGACAATGTGGATTTCGTTTATCAGCATTTAAAAAACTTAAGAAAGAAAGTTATTGATGCCGGTGGAAAAGATTATCTGCAGACCGTTTATGGATTGGGTTATAAATGGATTGATAAATGAATTTAAGTTTCCGTTTTGCCCGAGCATTCACTGTATTGGTATTTTTCGTTCTTATCACAGGTTTTGCTATTCTCTATTTCGCGTTTGAAAGGGCAACGATGCGTTCTGCCATTCTCAAACTTGAGGATTTAAACAGTTACGTAGCACGTAGACTGGAAAGTGATTCCGCTTATGATTATTTAAAATTTCACCACGGGCAGATTCAGGTGAAAATTCTTCCCTTAGATTCTAAAAATATCAAGGAAAAAATTATCGAAGAAAAATACATTTGGAATAAAAGCATCCAGTCACACATGAACAGGATCACAGTAACCACGTATCCTTTAATTCAGAAGAAAAGGTATGCCATCACCAGTGTAAGATACATTACGATCATTGAAAATAATTTCCTGATGAGCATCATTATGGTCATTGCCTGGATCATGGTCTTTCTTATCATTCTGACCATTATCGTGAGTATTCTGGTTTCTAAAAAAATTCTTGACCCTTTTTACCACGCGATAGACGAAATAAAGAAATTCAGTCTGAGAGATAACCGTTCCATGGATCTGATGAACACGGAAACCGAAGAATTCAAATCCCTGAATACATTTTTACTAAAAATGACGGAAAGCTCCAAAAAAGACTACAACCTCTTAGAGGAACTTTCGGAAAACACGTCTCATGAATTACAAACACCGTTGGCTTCCATCAAAGGGAAAATAGAACTGCTTATGGACAGTGAGCTTTCGGAAAACCAACTGATCACTCTTTCCTCAATGAATGATGAACTGGACAGACTGTCATCCATCAATCAATCTCTTATTCTCCTCGCCAAGCTGGAACATTTTGAAAAAAACGATTCACAGCTTATTAATTTCTCTGACTTACTTCAGGAAAGGCTTCATTATTTTGAGGATATTTTTGAAATTCAGAATCTTACGGTGACAAAAGAAATTCAGGAGGATATCTATCTTAATTTTGATAAAAACCTGGCAACGATCGTTATCAATAACCTCATCAATAATTCCAAAAGACACAATATAGAAAACGGAAAAATCTCTGTAACGCTTACAGAAAGCTATTTCCAAATTTCCAATACAGGTAATCCTCCCACGATTCCTACTGAAGAATTATTCAAAAGATTCAAGCGCGGAAACCCCAACCAAAACTCCATTGGGATAGGTTTGGCACTCGTGAAGAAAATTTTGGAGATTTACGACACCGAAATCTTCTATCAATTTGAAAACAATATGCACAGCGTAAGGATCAATTTCACAAAATAAAACATTGAAATTCAAAAACATAACACCAAATGTTTTAATTTCATGAAAACTTCAGAATTTCTTCAGAATTTATGTATTGTTTAGGTGCAAACAAAAGCGCCAATGAAAAAATTACTAATTATTTTCAGTTTAGCTGTTATGCAATGTACATACGGCCAGGATACCGTAAGTATAAAAAAAAGCCCTGAAGAAGTTGCTCTTGAAAAAAATCCTTTAGATGTGGGAGAACTTAAAATAAACCTCAACTCTAAAGGCGACAAATGGCTTAAATTCGGGATTTCCAGTCAGATTTGGCTCCGCAGTATGGATAACAACCCCGGAACATTGGTTAACGGAGTTCCTCAGGAACAAACTTATGATGCCGGGATCCGGAGAATGAGATTAATCATTCAGAGCCAGGTTACGCCTTTTTATTCTGTTTTTTTACAGATGGGAATTAATAATCAGAGTTTTATTTCAGGTGGCGGAACAGGTACCGGAAACAATGGAGCCGGGAAAAAAGCCCCTTTCTTTTTTCACGATGCTTATAATGAACTGGCCATTATTCCAAGAAATGATTTTCAGACGGGAAAACCGAACAAAAACAACCTTTACTTAGGAGCAGGACTGCATTCGTGGAATGGGGTAAGCAGATTAACCAATGCAAGTACCACCAAAATGCTTGCAGGTGATATTCCTGTTTTTAATTTTCCAACGATAGAAATTGCCGACCAGTTTTCAAGACAATTGGGAATTTTTGTACATGGAGAACTGGATCGGATTAATTACCGTTTCAGTGTCAACAAACCTTTTGCCACCAATTTAAAACCTAATACAGGAGGTGCAGCCGTAGATAATAACCAAAGCGGAAAACTTTC
Source organism: Chryseobacterium pyrolae (assembly GCF_025153485.1). Lineage (NCBI taxonomy): Bacteria > Pseudomonadati > Bacteroidota > Flavobacteriia > Flavobacteriales > Weeksellaceae > Chryseobacterium > Chryseobacterium pyrolae. The sequence goes on along the minus strand of NZ_JANZQH010000003.1, from coordinate 252,869 downwards.
TTATTCCGGATATGCCTTCTATCAGTTCTTTAACAAAGAAACGACGGTGACTTCCTTCCTGCCCGGAAATAATTTAGCCACAAAAAAAGTTCTGAATCTGGGAGCTGGTTTTTACACGAACAAAGATGGCACCCAATCTCAGCCGTCTGAAAATATTTTTGAATCTCATGATGTCAATATTTTTGGAGCAGATGTTTATGCAGAACTTCCGGTAGGAGATAAAAGTAAAGAAATGGGACTTACGCTGTACTCCGTTTATTACAATTATAACTATGGCCCAGACTATTTAAGAGTAAGCGGTCTTTTGAATCCCGGTACTCCGGATTCAGACTTTAAGGGACAAAAAGCACTGGAAGGAGCCGGAAATAACAGGGTTTTGATGGGAACAGGAAACATATGGTTCTCGCAGGTGGGTTTTGTTCTTCCGAAATTCAGTACTATTCTGAAGGTACAGCCATTTTTCAATTATGCACTTAAAGACATGAAAGCGCTCAATCAAAGTGGAAGCTATTATGACATCGGTGCCAATTTTTATCTGTATGGTCAAAATGCAAGAATCGTTGCTCAATACAGCAGCAGACCGCTTTATGATCCCACATCCAAAACAGTTTTTGACAGAAAAGGTGAATTTTTACTGTCTTTTCAAATCGTACTTTAAAAAATTTAATATCTTACTCATATGAATACTACTCAAATTACAACTGCTCAAAGGATCAAGGCCATTGTGGGCGGTTCCGTAGGAAACCTCGTGGAATGGTACGACTGGTACGCCTATGCTGCTTTTGCCATTTACTTTTCCAATTCATTTTTTCCGGATTCTGATCTGAATGCCCAGCTGATGAATACCGCAGGAATATTTGCAGTCGGCTTTCTGATGCGTCCTATCGGAGGCTGGATATTCGGAAGCATTGCTGATAAGATCGGAAGAAAAAAAGCAATGACCCTTTCGGTATTGTTAATGTCTTTCGGTTCTCTTCTTATTGCATTGACTCCCACTTATAAAACCATAGGGATTCTGGCACCCGCATTACTGTTAATTGCCAGATTATTACAGGGACTAAGCGTCGGCGGAGAATACGGTGTTTCTGCAACGTACCTGAGCGAAATGGCATCCGAAAATCGCAGAGGTTTTTATTCAAGTTTCCAATATGTAACGCTTATAGGCGGGCAATTGATTGCATTGGGAATTCAGTTGATTTTACAGAAACTTCTTTTAACGGAAACTCAGCTCGAAGAATGGGGCTGGAGAATTCCTTTTGTGATCGGAGCATTACTTTCTGTGATTGCCCTATATTTAAGAGCTAATCTTCATGAAACAGAAGCTTTTGAGAACAAAAAAGAGGTGAACGATAAGAAAAAAGGAACGGTTACAGAACTTCTCAAGCACCCTAAAGCCCTGCTTACCGTAATCGGTTTGACGCTAGGTGGAACTCTGGCTTTTTATACGTATACGACCTATATGCAGAAGTTTTTAGTGAACACCGTGCATCTTACCAAAGAGCAATCTACCCTTATTTCATTTATCTCATTATTTATATTTGCATGTCTGCAGCCTGTATTCGGAGCACTGTCTGATAAAATCGGAAGGAGACCGTTACTTTTAGGTTTTGGAATTCTGGGTACGCTATGTACGGTTCCGCTTCTTACGGCTTTAAGTACCACAACTTCAATGTGGACTGCATTTTTTCTGATCATGGCAGCCCTGATCATTGTCAGCGGTTACACTTCCATCAATGCCGTTGTAAAAGCAGAACTTTTCCCTTCTGAAATACGGGCCCTGGGAGTAGGCCTTCCCTATGCTCTTACGGTAGCTATTTTTGGAGGAACGGCGGAGTATATTGCTTTATGGTTTAAACAATCAGGAACAGAACAATATTTTTACTGGTATATCACGGGATGTATTTTATTTTCTCTGATCGTATATGCCGGAATGAAGGATACCAAAGATAATTCCTCACTGGATAAAGATTAAAATAAATAACCTGAGTTCATGATAAGATATTTCTATTTTTAATCATGTCAGGAAGTTTGATAAATGACTCCCAGAAAAGTATCGAGGAATATCAACAGGAACGTCCAACCTCACCGTTCTTCCACCTTTAAACTCTCTTAACCTTAATCTATCAAATTTAAAATCAGGTTAATAGATATAGCAACTGGGCGCCGCAGAAAATCTGCGGCGCCCAGTTTTATTTTTAATGGTAAGCCTTTTTAAATTTCTCCACCATGCTATCCAGATTATGGCGCTGGACATATACACTTTTCACATCCTGATATCTTGGTGACTTGTAAAAAACTTCATGGAAATCCATACTTCCGTTTCCTACTTTCACTACTTTCTGTACATCGATATTCAGTTTTTTCAGTTCGTCTTTAAAGACTTTAAATTCATCTTGTATATTGCTCATTTATATTTTTGGATTTTTAGTTAAAAAATTCAACTTTAGACTTTACACCCTTCATTCGCCTGGGGCATGTTCTAAATTTATAATAAAATTAGTGAATTTTTCAATATAATCATTAGGTAAATGCTGTTTTTTTATCAAATTTTAGATTTTCATAAGGATTTTACATTTTTTGAGAATAATAAAATAAATTAAAGCCAATAAAATTGTATAGAAAATCTAGTTAAAAAGCCGATTAATTCAGGAAAAACAATCAAAAAAAACAAATCTTCTTTTGAACAGGATAAACCATTGGGATATGTTGCTTTAGTTCAATATGATCAGGAAAATTGATGGAAAATTTGCTAAAATAGCGCAATGTCGCAACGATTTTTCGTGGTATCGCGTTTTGAAGCACAAGAAAATTAAAAATTTCCAGCAAGAGAAAGAAAAATATTGATGGTGATTTTCGGGATTTGAAATTGATGTTTGTGGATCACTTCGTTCCTTGCAATAACAGTGGATCAGCAACAGTTTCAAAATAACAAAACTCTTATCCCATTATATTTAAACATAATTTTATAAAATAATTTAAAACATTTTGTAACATTTTAAAAAAGACCGTCTCTAAAAGGCAGATTCACATTAAAATTTTATACAATGAAAAAATACAAAATCTTCTTTATCCTGGTATTAGTTTTTGCAGCGGTATGCAATATATTTGGACAAACAAAAACCTATCCTTTTGAAGTAAAAAAGACAGGACAAGGTAACCAGTCTATCATATTTATTCCTGGTTTTGCTTCTTCCGGAGAGGTATGGAATGACACCGTCACTCAGTTTGACAAGAAATTCTCCTGCTATGTATTAACAATGAAAGGATTTGCCGGAGTAAAACCATTGGCAGATGCCAATTTTAAAGACTGGGAAAAAGGAATTGCTGAGTATATAAAGGACCAGAAAATTGAAAAACCGATTATCATCGGACACAGTATGGGAGGCGGCCTGGCTATGGCATTAGCAGCAGATTATCCTGAATTGGTTTCCAAAATAGTTGTTGTAGACGCCCTTCCGTGTCTGGCTGCACTGTCGGATCCCAATTTTAAATCTAAGGAGAATAATGACTGCACCTCAACCATCAATACATTGAAAGCAATGAGTGATGAACAGTTTAAACAAATGCAAACCGGCACAATCCCCCGTCTTGTAGCCGATCCTTCGATGCAGGAAACAGTTATTAGCTGGAGCATGAAGTCGGACAGGACAACATTTGCAAAGATGTACTGTGATTTCTCCAATACGGACCTTAGGGAAAAAATACAGACTATTCAGTGTCCTTCCCTTATCCTGCTGGAATCTTATTTTGTCAATTTCAAGCCGGCTATTGAAAGCCAATATAAAAATTTAAAATGGGCAGATATGAGATACGCTTCAAAAGGGCTTCATTTTATCATGTATGACGACAAAGAATGGTACTTTGAACAGTTAAATAACTTTTTATCATCAAAATAATGGTATTTGAAGATATATATGAACTCTACTGGCAGAAGATATTCCGTTTGTGCATGGGATATGTAAACAATTCTGAACTGGCGCAGGATCTCGCACAGGAAACCTTCATTATTGTTTGGCGCCAGCTTCCAAAATTCAGAAATGAATCCAGCATCGGAACATGGATCTTTAGAATTGCTTCGAATAACTGTTTAAAACAGATCGAAAAGGAGAAAAGATTTACGAAAGCTGATCTTCCCGTTCATCTCGAAGAAAAAAAGCAGGAATCTCTTGAACCGCAGATCCAGATGCTCTATCAGTTTATTTCTGAGCTTCCTGAAACAGACCGGATTATTATTTCGCTGGAACTGGAAGAAGTAAAGCAGACAGAAATTGCTGGCATTGTGGGACTATCTGAATCCAATATACGGGTAAGAATTCACAGGATAAAAGAAAAATTAACAAAAAGATTCAAAGAAAATGGCTACTAATATAGATTTTAAAAACCTCTGGAAACAACAGACTGTGGAGAAACCCAGCATAGAAGAACTGCTTGGCAGGTTGAAAAAATTCAGGAAAGAAAATATACGTAGATTAATCATTACCAATATTTTGCTGATCGTAACCAGTATATTTATAGGACTGATCTGGTATCATTACCAGCCTCAACTGGCTACAACGAAAATAGGAATTGTATTGGTCATTCTGGCCATGGTTATTTTCCTGTTCGCTTATAACCAGTTGTTTATGAACTTTCATAAACTAGATAGCACCCAGACAAATACAGAATACTTAAACAGCCTGTATTCTCTGAAGAACAAACAGAAATTTATGCAGACCACCATGCTGAATCTCTACTTCATTATGCTGTTCGCCGGAATAAGTCTGTATATGTATGAATATGCTTCAAGAATGAAGATGGTATATGCAGTTACTGCGTATGGACTCACTTTTTTGTGGATAGCTTTCAACTGGTTTTATTTAAGACCAAAAACCATAAAGAAGCAACAGGCAAAACTTAATGGATTAATTAATAAATTTGAAGAAATTAATGATCAGTTGAAAGATTAACTTCCGGCTGGTATTAAGTTTATCTTACGACAATTATTAACAATCTAAAGAATGGAAGACGCCAACAAAAAACACTGGGAGCATGTGTATGAGACCAAAAATCCGGACCAGGTAAGCTGGACACAGGAAAAACCACAGACTTCACTTGATTTCATTCGCTCTTTCGGATTGGGAAAAGATGCCGGGATCATTGATATAGGAGGCGGAGACAGTCATCTTGTTGATTTTTTACTGAATGAAGGCTACAGAAACATCACCGTCCTCGACATTTCGGAAAAAGCTTTGGAAAAAGCAAAAGCAAGATTGGGAAGTGAAGCTGAAAAAGTAAAATGGATCGTCTCCGACATTACAGAATATGAAACTGATGAAACCTACGACATCTGGCATGACAGGGCTGCATTTCATTTTTTGACCACCCCGGAACAGGTCTCAAAATATACCCGTACAACTGAAAAAAATGTCACAGGCTTCATGATTATAGGAACTTTCTCCAAAAACGGCCCGATAAAGTGCAGCGGACTGGATATTCAGCAGTATGATGACGAATCATTGTCTGTCAAGTTTGAGGCAGGTTTTGAAAAAATAAAATGCCTTACAGAAAACCACACCACTCCATTTGGTACTGTACAGAGTTTTGTGTTTTGCAGTTTTAAAAAAAATTAGCCTTCTGATCCCTACATTTTACCATTATTTTTTCTTTTACTATTAACTATACATAAACCAGGGTACACGCCCTGGTTTTCTTTTTTATATATGTCTGTATTTTTCATGTTTCCATGATCTTTTCAAAATAATCTTAAGCATTCTAAATCAACAACATAGAAAAAATGGCAATTTATTATTTTTTTAACTATTTTTAAATCACGAAAAATATGAATATAAAAAATTATGAAAAAACTACTATTTTTAATTATTTCAGGGGCTTTATGCTCCAATTTTTATTCACAAAAGGTCGAATTCCAGGAGTGTGGAACCGATGAATTAATGCGAAAGCACTATGAAAGGTATCCGGAACAGAAAGCTCAGGATGATGCCTTTAATTTAGAATTATCAAAACTGATCAAAAGCGGGAAATTTTCTAACACTTTAAATAAAAAACAGGTCTATGAAATCCCTGTCGTTGTCCATGTGGTAGGCGACGGAAGTGCTATTGGAACCGTCAATAACAAATCTGATGCAGATATTATAGCATGGGTTAATTATACCAACGGTGTATTTTCGGGAAATGCTTCCAGCGGAATGTCCGGAACCAGTGCGATACTCCCTGTAAAATTTGTTTTTGCCAAAGTAGATCCCAGCTGCAATACCACAAACGGAATCAACAGGATCAATGCTTCCCATCTGCCTAAATATGTAAGCGGCGGGGTCAATAATGACAATACGACCAATGCGGTAACAGCTTCTGAAATCACCGCTTTAGGAATGTGGGATACCAGCAAGTATTATAATATTTATGTGATTAAAAAACTGACTTCCAATTCTGGAGGATTAAACGGATTTGCTTATTATCCGGGAGGCAGTAATGATTATTCTTTCATGTCTACCAACGCTTCTGCAGTCAATGCACAGACTTTAGCCCATGAATTCGGACATGCCCTTGGTTTACGTCATACTCATGAAGGCTACAATGAATCTACAGGAGCCTGCCCTACCAATACCGACTGCACGCTTCAGGGAGATCTGGTATGTGATACTGAACCAATGAAAAGTCTTTACCACTCTTCTGTTCCCAGTAGCTGCCAAACAGGGCAAATCAATCCTTGTACTACCCAAATATACGCAGGTGGAGAGAAAAATGTTATGGCTTATACCTACTGTTTCAGAAACCTGTTTACCCTAGGACAGGCAGATAGAGCCACCGCACAGCTGTTGCAGTACAGACAGTCTTTAATCAACTCTCCTGTGGCTTCTTCCACGACTCCTAACAACAGCTCTGTTTTAACAGCAACTTGTACTCCGACTTCCATGACGAATCCCGGAAACTTCAACATTGGTGTTACTTCTGTGAAATTTGCCAACATTAATAATTACTCTGCCAACTACAAACAGGCTTCTAATAATTTTTACGAAAACTTTACCGGAAACTACTGTTCTGGCGTATCAAAAACCAATATTCCATCCAATACGGCAACTACGCTTACTATTGCACCGGGAACAAGCAATGCCCATATTATAAAAGCATATATCGATTATAATAACGACGGACAATTCAATGAAACTACGGAACTTGTGCTTAATCAAAGTGGAATCAGCAGCGGTTCTGTTGCTACGGCATCGGTAACTCCGCCGGCAAGTGCCGTTGCCAATACTCCTTTAAGAATGAGAGTGATTGGAGAATTTAACGGAACAGCGGTTACTGCTTGCTCTACTCCAAAATACGGACAGGTAGAAGATTATTCAGTGATCATTGACCGCCAGACTGTATTATCTGTAGAAAATACGGGTAAGAAAAACACCACAGAGATTACGAAAGACGAAAATTCTGTATATGTTAAAAGTGACCTGAAAATCTCCACCCTGCATATCTACGATGCTTCGGGAAGGCTGCTTACCAGCAGGACAGATATAAAATCATCTGAATTCAGATTCCCTGTCAACGAAAAAAATACGATCTTAACAGTAACCGCGGTTCTGGAAAACGGAAAAGTAGTTACTAAGAAATTAAAATTTTAAGAAAACCCCATTCAAATGGAAAAGAGAGCTTAAAGGCTCTCTTTTTATTTTTATATACAGTCAATTGACTATGATTGCTGTTCTTCTTCCAGTTCTACTTCGTGTCTCAGCTGGGCTTTATAAAGCGTTGAATAATATCCGTTCTTGTCAAGAAGTTCCAAATGTTTTCCTTCTTCCACTATTTTCCCATGTTCCATAACAATAATTTTATCTGCCTTTTCGATGGTGGAAAGTCTATGGGCAATGATAATTGAAGTTCTATTTTTAGTAATCTTTTCCGTGGCTCTCTGGATCAGTTTCTCACTTTCATGATCTATAGAAGAAGTAGCTTCATCCAGAATCAGAATTTTAGGATCTGATAAATAAGCTCTAAGGAAAGACAACAATTGTCTCTGTCCTAAAGAAATAGAGGAACCTCTTTCGCTTACCACAAAATCATAACCACCCGGAAGCTGCTCGATAAACTGATCTACTTCAATTTCTTTCGCTCCTGCTTTTATTTTTTCCAAAGTAACGCTCTCATCACCAAAGGCAAGGTTTTCAAAGATACTTCCATGGAAAAGGAATACATCCTGAAGCACCACACCGATATGACTTCTCAGGTTATAGAGTTCATAATCTTTTACCTCAACATCATCAATCACAATCCTTCCGGAATTAATATCATAAAGCCTGGTGATAAGACTGATGATCGTAGATTTACCGGCACCTGTAGCCCCCACAATGGCAACTGTTTCTCCTGGATTTACTTTAAAATCAATTCCTTTCAGGACTTCCTGTTTATCATCATAAGCAAAACGAACGTTTTCGAATTCAATTTTACCGTCAAAATGATCTTTCTTCACAATTCCTGTATTCGGCATAGCATAATCCTCATCCATCACACCCAATACTCTTTCTGCTCCCACAATACCTCTCTGGATATTATTGAAACGGTCTGCGATCTGTCTCAACGGACGGATCAGCATTGAGATATACTGAATAAATGCGATCACAACACCGGCACTGATCGTAATATACCCTCCATAAAACAGGATAAACCCGATGAATAATGAGGAGATCAGTTCCACAACCGGGAAGAATAAGGAGAAGATGAAAACCGTTCTCAGTAAAGCAGTTTTCAGGGTGATATTAATATCATCAAATTTTTTAAACTCAGCGTCCTGTCTGTTGAACACCTGAATAATGGACATTCCCGCCAGTCTTTCCTGAACGAAAGAGTTTTGATTGGCCGTCCAGGTTCTTTCATCCCCGAAAGCTTTTTTCAGTCTTTTCTGGAAAAACCTGGTAATCATCACCATTAAAGGAAGGATCGCCAAAGTAATATAACTCAGATGGACATTCGTACTGAACATCATGATCAAAACGAATACAATTCTCAGGATATCCCCGAAGACCATCAGGAAACCATCCGTATAAACCGTTGCAATTGTCTCTACATCACCTACAGCACGGGTTACAAGCTGTCCGATAGGCGTTTTATCAAAAAATGATGTTCTGAAATAAATCAGCTTCGCATAAAGCCTCTCCCGAATGTCACGGATCACGTTCTGCGAAATATAGTTTGAAAAATAAACTAAGAAAAAGTTTAAAATAGTTTCAGCAAAAACCAGACCTACAAGGATGTAGATATGCTTCATCATCAAAGCATTATCCTTCAGCTTGGTGATATCATTATCTACCACCTGCATGGTAAGATAAGGTCTATACGTAGAAACTATGGACAGTATGACGGAAATTATTAAAGTAAGGATGAACCAGGAACGGAATTTCATTCCAATAAAAAATAACCTCTTAACAATCCCCCAGGTATCTTGTTTTTTCATTGTACGAGTTGAAGAAAGAATTTAAAATTCTATGCAAAAATAAGACTTTATAATTTGACAACCTTTACAAGTTCATCAAATCGTCATAGAAAATTCCAGATAACGGTTATTTACAATATGAATATATTTTGGCGGATTTCCATAAACAGATAAGTGAGCATGACAGTTGGCTGAGGCACTGGAAACCAATATATCCAGTAGCTTTTGGAAGCTCAGCCATCTGCTATTTATAAATCCTTATCTCCAATCTTTTCAATTTCCAGAGAAGGTTTATTAACATTTTCCTTCATAAGTCTCTTTTCAAGAAGCTGGTAAACTCCATATACCGCCGCAATGGAAATGATCCAGCTAATGATATTGATTACAGAAAAACCAGTATAGTTTACTCCGTCAAGGGAAGCAGGATCTGTAATTCCTTTATAAATCCCGTAAGAAAACCCAAAGAACAGCTGAGTTCCCAGGTATACTCCAATTGCTAAAAGGCCGTAGTGCCATTTTGTTTTCCCGAACTTTTCGGCAAGCTGTGCGTAGTAACGGTACGCTCCGATAAGAATAAAAATTGATAACATAATTCGTGTTTTATAATAGCAGAAAATTCAGGCCTATCCTGAATTCATCATACGTTTAGTACTTTTTCTATTTCCACCAAAGAACACTTTATGCTAAAGAAAGGGGATTTAAAGAATCTTTTCATGGAAATAGTTATCCTGCTAAAATAATAAATTTTTCTGTATTGTGAACAAACAGAATAATATACAGAAACTATGAATGATTAGATGGGTCCAGTTTTCTCCTGACTAAAATTCGTAGCCTACATCCACAAGAAACAGTCCGTGACCCGGAGCAGAGGTTCCTGCAGCATTCCTGTGTTTATCTTCGATAATTTTACGCAGATCTTCGGGTTTTATTTTACCGCTTCCTATTTCCACCATGGTTCCTACGATAGCACGGACCATATTTCTGAGGAAACGGTTGGCGGAAACCGTAAATTTAAGTTCTGTTCCATCCTGCTCCCACTCTGCTTTGTACATTTTGCAGATGTTGGTTTTGTTGTCCGTCTTTAATTTCGCAAAACTTGTAAAATCCTCATATTCAAACAGAATTTTACAGGCTTCATTCATTTTGTGAATATCAAGCGGTCTTTTCCAGTGTTGCCATGCAGATTCCTGGGTAAAGGGATTTTTTGCGAGAGAAATATAATACTCATACGTTCTGTACGTCGCATCGAAACGGGCATGGAAATCATCTTTTACCTGAAACATTTTTTTTATGGATATATCAGGCGGCAGGAAACTGTTCAGTTTATAAGGAAGATTGATTACATTCACCTCTTTCTCTGTATCGAAATGGGCAAATATTTTTTTGGCATGAACACCGGTATCCGTTCGTCCGGCACCTGTTGTTTTGATCTCTTCCCGTAATATGGTGGAAAGCGCTTTTTCAAGCTCTTCCTGTACAGAAATGGCATCCGGCTGTATCTGGTAACCGAAATAATTTTTCCCGTTGTAAGAAAATTCTATAAAGTATCTCAATGTATTAAAATAACTCCACAAAAATACTTTAATTTAATGAAATATTTATTGAAAAGTCTTTGAGAATATTACACAAAATCCTTACGAAAATTCCTATTTTTGCAAACGTATGAAAAGATGGTACCTTTATCCTTTTTCCCTTGGTTATCATTTGGTAACGGGTATCCGAAACACAATGTATGATCTGGGAGTTTTAAAGACGACTAAGTTCAAGACCCCGATAATCAATGTCGGGAACCTTTCTGTGGGCGGAAGCGGAAAATCGCCTATGGTGATGTATCTTGCTCAATACCTGTCCAAACATTACAGGACAGGCGTGCTTTCGCGCGGATACGGAAGACTGAGCAAAGGCTACGAAGTAACGAATTATGAAAGCAATTACAAAGTAGTGGGCGATGAAGCCATGCAGCTTTTTGAGCGTTTCAAAAACCGTTTCGTCATTGCCGTTTCAGAGGAAAGAGTTCCCGGAGCCAAAAAAGTGATCGCAGATATGGACCTTGATGTCCTTGTCCTTGATGATGCTTTACAGCACAGGGCAATCAAAGCTGGGTTTAATATTCTGATGACGGATTTTAATGATCCTTATTTTAAAGATCATCTTCTTCCAGCCGGAGACTTGAGAGAATCCCGACATGGGTCAAAAAGAGCAGATATCATTATGGTCAGCAAATGTCCTGATGAGCTTACCGAAGAAACCAAGCGATATTATATTTCAAGGATAAGACCTTCCTACAACCAAAAAGTATTCTTTTCATCCATCGGTTATGACGAAAATGTGTACGGTAGAGACAAAATGCTTCCGGACAACAACCTGAATTACTATGACATCCTCCTGATCACTGGAATCGCCAATCCCAAACCTCTTCTTGAGCATCTGGCGAAATTCTCACAGCGGGTTAAACATTTAAAATTCAGAGACCACCATAATTTTACAGATGATGACATTAAAAAGATCACTGCAGAATATAGAAAATTAGGGGAATACAAACTGATCCTGACTACGGAGAAAGATTATGTACGTCTGAAAACTTTTGATTATCTTAGAGAAATTGTTTACTACTGGCCTATCAATGTCGTTATTGATAAAAAGGAAGAATTCAATCAAATCATCTTAGATTATGTTAGAAAAAATTAAGCAGACTGCCGATTTCATTAAAGCTATTATCAAAGAAACACCAGATTTTGCGATCATTTTAGGATCCGGGCTGGGAAAACTGCAGGATGAAGTGGAAGCCATCCATATTTTAGAATACCCTGAAATCCCTAACTTTCCCCAAACGACTGTCGTTGGACATGGCGGAAAATTAATTTTTGGAATCCTCGAAGGCAAAAAAGTTCTGATGATGAGCGGACGTTTTCATTACTACGAAGGCCATTCTATGGAAACAGTAACTTTTCCCATAAGAGTTTTTCATCTGCTGGGTATTAAAAACCTCATCCTTTCCAATGCTTGCGGAGGTGTGAATCCGGCTTACCGTGTTGCAGATATCGTTATTTTAAAAGACCATATCAATATGATGCCTGAACATCCGCTTCGTGGCAAAAATATTGAATCGTTCGGACCACGTTTTGTGGATATGAGCGAACCGTATAACAAAAAAATGATCGAAGTGGCTGAAAAAGCGGCTTCTGAAAACAATATTAAAATTCATCAGGGCGTTTATGTTGCGTTACAGGGCCCGACTTTTGAAACACCGGCTGAATACGGCATGATTAAAGCCATTGGTGGCGATATGGTGGGAATGAGTACCGTTCCAGAAGTCATTGTGGCCAAACATATGGGTATGGATGCTTTCTGTATTTCCGTAATTACAGATCTTGGCGGACCAGACATTGCTTTTGCCGTTTCCCACGAAGAAGTTCTGAATGCAGCCAATAAAGCGATGCCGAATGTAATCGCAGTAGTGAAAGGTCTGGTGAAAGACTATCAATAAATCTTTATAGAAATTTTCGATCTCATAAATTTTTCCTAATTCATAAGAAATCAATCTCAAATTGCGTTTCATTGTTTAGATTTGTATATGAAATTGAAAGAATGAAAAAGTTAGCATTAATTTTTATGATCAGTCTTTTCGGATTGAGCTATTCGCAGCAGCAACCGAAAGTACTTAAAACCAGTTTCTCCAAAGAGGCTTTAGCACAAAAGCTGGAAGATGAGGAAGGTAAAAATATGACCATCCAGCAAATTCTGGATCACCATAAAGGAAAAGTTTTAGTGATTGATTTCTGGGCCGGATGGTGCAGAGACTGTTTAAAAGCACTTCCTAAAGCTGAAGAACTTGAGAAAAATAATCCCAATATAGATTTCGTGTTCCTGTCACTGGAAAGATCAAAAGAAGGTTTTAACAAAAGCCTGGACAGATTCAATATGAAGGATAAAGATAACTACTGGTTTGCTTCAGGATGGAAAAATGATTTCAACAATTATATTGACCTGAACTGGATTCCAAGATATATGGTTGTGGACCAAAAGTCTTCTATTGCAAAATATTACGCCATTTCACCGGAAGATCCTGAGATCCAGGAAACCATAAACCGTCTTTTGAAATAATGATTACAAGAGAAGCTACAGAACAGGATCTGGAGGTCCTTTTAGAATTCGAGCAGGGAATTGTTGCTGCAGAAAGACCGTTTAACAGTACACTTAAGGATGGGGAGATTCACTATTATGATTTGCTTCATTTGGTACAATCTGAGGATGCCTTAGTATTGGTCACGGAAGAGGATCATGAAATCATTGCTTCCGGGTATGCAAAGGTTAAAAAACCGGACAATAATTATTCTAATTTCGATCAATATGCTTACCTCGGTTTTATGTATGTAAAACCTGAACACAGAGGCAAGGGAGTCAACAAGCTGATTCTTGATGAACTGATAAGCTGGGCAAAGTCCAAAGATATTTCTGAAATCAGACTGGATGTGTATGCCGAAAATGAGTCTGCAGTAAAAGCTTATGAAAAAGCAGGCTTTGAATCATTACTCGTTACGATGAGAATGAAAACATAATAATGAAGTAAGAAGTCTGAAGCTGGAAGAGGAAAGTTATTGCAGTCCAAAATCAGAGCCACCGCAAAGTTTTACTCATTTTTTAAACATAATTCTCCAATTTCAGGGGAACAGTTTAAAATTATTGACCAACAGTAACTTCCGGCCTCCTTCTTCCAGCTTTCAACCGCATTTATATAGAATAGAATTTAATTCAAAATAAATGAATCCATATCTTTGCGGTATGGATTCTTCTTTTCCCACCCGTAAAATAATTCATGTCGATATGGATGCATTTTATGCTTCTGTAGAGCAGCATGATGACCCTTCACTCAAGGGAAAGCCTATTGCTGTGGGAGGAGAGCACCGTGGTGTGGTTTCAGCTGCTAGCTATGAAGCAAGGAAATACGGTGTACGTTCTGCGATGCCCAGTAAAACGGCCAAGGAGAAATGTCCGCATATTATTTTTGTCCCTCCCCGCTTTGCGCGCTATAAAGAAATATCAAAACAGATCCGGGAAATTTTTCATGAATATACAGATTTGGTAGAACCTCTTTCTTTGGATGAGGCCTATCTTGATGTTACGGAAAATAAAAAAGATATAGAATCTGCCAATCAGATCGCCAAAGAGATCCGTCAGAAAATATTTGAGCAGACTGGACTCACCGCTTCTGCAGGAATTTCTGTCAATAAATTTCTGGCGAAAGTAGCTTCCGACATTAATAAACCAAATGGACAGAAGACCATTCATCCCGATCGAATTGAAGGTTTTCTTGAAGAGCTTCCGGTTGAAAAATTTTATGGTGTAGGAAAAGTTACAGCTAATAAAATGTTCAGCTTAGGAATTTATAAAGGAAAAGATTTAAAGAAAAGATCGATAGAAGAGCTGGTCCGGCTTTTTGGGAAATCGGGAGGTTATTATTACAATGTTGTGCGTGGTATTCATAATTCTGAAGTAAAACCTCATCGCATCCAGAAAAGCGTCGCTGTAGAAAGAACCTTTTTTGAAGATCTGTTTGATGATCAGGAGATCAATGAAAAACTGGAACATCTGAGCCAGGAACTTCATCAACGGTTGCAAAAGAATAATATCCTTGGAAGAGCTTTAACTTTAAAAATCAAATACAAAGATTTTTCCCTTTTCACCAGAAGCTTTACGAAGGAAGACTATTTCACTTCTCCTGAGCAGTATTTCAACACCGGAAAAAAACTCTGGGAACTTAGACCTTTTGATAAACCCGTAAGATTATTGGGTCTGTCCCTCTCCCACCTCAACACGGAGGAGAAAAAGCAAGTGTCCATTCAACTAAAGATCCCGTTCGAAGAGTTTGACAATCAGTAGCTGAAAAATTTTCACTATCTTGTAGAGAACCAACCAAATCACAACCTATGAACACGACGATGATTCAATTTTTCCACTGGTATTCTGAAGGAAATGGAAAGTTATGGAAAGAAGCAGAAAAACAGGCCAACCATCTGGCAAAATTAGGAATCACCTCGGTTTGGCTTCCCCCCGCCTATAAAGGAACGAACGGAGGCTACTCAGTAGGCTATGATGCTTACGATCTGTATGACCTTGGAGAGTTTGACCAGAAAGGAAGCCTTCCTACCAAATATGGCACTCATCATGATTATCTGAAAGCCATTAAAGCTTTAAAAAAACAAAATATAGACATCATCGTTGATATCGTTCTTGGACACAAAGCGGGTGGCGATGAACTGGAGAAATTTAAAGCGGTAAAAGTAGACGAAAACAACCGGGAAAAGATGATCTCCGACGTCATGGAAATAGAATCTTATACCAAATTTACATTTCCGGGAAGAGGAAAAAAATATTCTGATTTTGAATGGAATTTCACCTGTTTCAGTGGTGTAGATTATGCTGAAGGTATGGATTCCCACATCTTTAAAATACAGTCTGAGTATGGTAACGACTGGGAAGAGATGATTGACGATGAGAAAGGAAATTACGATTATCTGATGTATAACGACATCGAACACCGTAATCCTTTTGTTCGTGAAGAACTCAACACCTGGGCTGAGTGGTATTTCAACCTGACTGATTTTGATGGAGTAAGACTGGATGCCTTAAAACACATTTCATTTGATTTTTATAAAGAATGGCTGACGATGCTCCGCTCCAATTCAGGGAAAAACATCTTTGCAGTCGGAGAATACTGGGCTCCGGGACAGCTGAATCTTCTTCAGAAATATATTGAAGTAACGGAAGGATGTATGAGCCTTTTTGACAGTTCTCTTCAGAACAATTTCCACACGGCTTCCAACGAAGGCGGTTCTTATGATCTCCGGAGAATTTTTGATGAAACCCTTACACAGGCAGATCCTATGCATTCTGTAAGTCTTGTGGATAATCATGATACCCAACCTCTGCAGGATCTTGAAGCTCCGGTGGAAGCATGGTTCAAACCATTAGCCTATGCCCTTATTTTGCTTCGTGAAAGTGGATATCCCTGTGTCTTTTATCCTGACCTTTATGGAGCTCATTATACAGATAAAGGCAGAGATGGGAATGACCAGGAAATTTTCCTTGAGAAAGTAGGCGGCATTGAAGGACTTCTTAAAGCAAGAAAAGATCATGCTTACGGAACACAGAGAGATTATTTTGAAGACGCCAATTGCCTCGGCTGGACGCGTGAAGGTGATGATGAACATTCCGGATGTGCAGTGGTTCTCAGCAATAAAGAAGCATACAGTAAACCAATGGAAATGGGGAAACGCTATTCCGGAAAAGAATTCTATGATCTGCTAAAAAGGACTAAGGAAAAAGTAATCATCGATGAAAACGGATGGGGAAATTTCCCGGTTCCGGCAGGAAATGTAAGTGTATGGATCAGTAAATAATTCTGAGAAATGAAAAAAGCATACATGACCGGAGGAGTACTCTTCTGTTCATGTATGCCTGAAAGAATTTACCTATATCATCTATGCCTTAGCAATTGATATACCGGCAATTCCATATATCGCTTGCCCATTCGCAACAATAGCCGTCCTCGTTGGAAGTACAGCACACCTTGCCGCGGTTGATGTCGCCTCCTTTTAGATTCTTAAGCTCTTGCCTGTTAAGTTTTCGTGCGTTCAGATGCTTTTTTGTTTTCATAGTTAATATGTTTTAAGATTTGGTTAACTAAATATACATAAAATACTACAAATCAATTAATAAATACAATCAAATACCTAAATAAGGCTACATAGTTCACAGCAAAAATAATAGTATAGTAAATTACTTTCGGGGTAAGAATTTTAGATTTTATTGTACTTCAATTTTAAAATGTCAACATATTGAACGTGATGTTTTTTATCTATGTTTTAAAATGATCAGTTTAGTGTTTTATATTCACTTGGAGAAACGCCTACTTTGGCTTTGAATAATCTTGTAAAATGCTGCGGGTATTTAAATCCGAGGTCATAAGAAATTTCACTGATGGATTTTGATGGATTCAAGATCTGCTCCTTCGCTGCATCGATCAGTTTATTGTGAATAAATTCCTGAGCGGAAACCCCTAATTCTTTTTTGATCAGGTCGCCGAAGTAATTAGCAGAAAGGTTAAGTTTTTCGGCAAAGTAATTGACCATCGGGAAACCTATATTTTTAGGGTTATCCGATTTAAAATAATCATCTACCAGGTTTTCAAACTTTCCGATCACACCCTGATTGATATGATCTCTGGTAATAAACTGACGGTCATAGAAACGCATACAGTAGTTTAAGAACAGTTCAATATTGTTCACAATCAATGATTTGCTGTGTTTATCAATGGATTGTTCGAGTTCAAGTCTTATGTTTTTAAAACATTCCAAAACAATCTCTCTTTCTTTTTCTGAGAGATGCAAAGCTTCATGAACGTCATAGGAAAAGAAACTATAGTCATTCATATTTTTGCCGAGATTGGTTCCTTTGATCAGATCAGGATGAAACAGCAATGCATATCCTCCGGGCTGTATTGATTTTCCATCGTTGGTTACTCCACTCACCTGCCCCGGAGCAATGAAGACCAGCGTTCCTTCCTGATAGTCGTAGCTGTGTTTGCCGTAATGCATATCACCGCAAATGACATCTTTCAGAAAAACAGTATAAAAGGTATATGTTCTTCTGTACTGGCAAATAGGATCAGATTTTGAAAAATCTACTACACTTACCAGCGGATGTAGCGTTTCATTATTAACCATTTTATTGTAATCTGAAACACTCTTCACTTTCTCAACTTCCTGATCTTCCATTGACTGTCTTTTTAATCTTATTCAAAATTACCACTTTCTCACGTATTGTATAGGATGTCTGTAAAATTGGTAGGTATTTCGGTAATCTGTATAAGCTGTGTTTATTTAAAAGTATCGAATTTTGTACCGTTATGGAAACATTGAATACAAACATTTTTCCAAAAGGAGAAAAAGCCCCTGAAGCTTACTTCTCCGGAGGAACAGCATGGGTGCAGATTCTAAAACCCAACGAAGATGATCTGAACTGCCAGATCGGAAATGTTATTTTTGAGCCCGGATGCAGAAATAACTGGCATTCTCACGGTGGTGGCCAGATTTTAATCGTAACTTCAGGAACCGGATTTTATCAGGAAAAAGGAAAACCAGCGCAGGTATTACATGCGGGAGATGTGGTGAATATTCTTCCCCATACTATCCACTGGCATGGTGCTGCTCCAGACAGTGAGTTCACGCATATCGCGATTAATCCCAATACGCAAAACGGTATTGTGGAATGGCTGGAACCGGTAAGTGACGAGGAATACAACAATTTATAACTAAACTTAATTAACTTAAATCAAATAAACCAATGAGCACATTAACAGTAAAAGCCTACGGAGCTGAGTCTACCACGGCAGACCTGAAAGAAATGAATATCGAAAGAAGAGAAACTACACCCACAGACATAGAAATTGACATTCTATACTGCGGAGTATGCCACTCTGATCTTCATACAGCCCGTAATGACTGGGGCGGAACAATGTATCCTGCTGTTCCCGGTCATGAGATCGTAGGCAGAATTACGAAAATAGGAAATGAAGTCACTAAATTTAAAGTGGGAGACCTAGCTGCAGTAGGATGTATGGTAGATTCATGCGGACACTGCGACAGCTGTAAGCAGGATCTTGAGCAATACTGCCTCAACGGATTTACAGGAACATATAACGGGAAAGACAAGCATTTGGGAGGTCATACTTTTGGCGGATATTCTGAGAAAGTAGTTGTAGATGAAAGCTTCGTTTTAAGAGTGCCGGAAAATCTGGATCTGGCTGCTGTAGCACCACTTCTCTGCGCAGGAATTACGACCTGGTCTCCTCTAAGACACTGGAACGTAGGTCCGGGTTCTAAAGTAGCTGTTGTAGGTTTGGGCGGACTTGGACATATGGCCATTAAATTAGCAAAAGGTCTAGGAGCTGAAGTTACTTTATTCTCAAGAACTCCGGGGAAAACGGAAGATGCAAAACAATTGGGTGCAGACCACGTTGTTATTTCAACAGATGAAGAGCATATGAACTCTGTAAAAGGAAAATTCGATGTCATAATTGATACAGTCCCTTATGTACATGATGTAAATCCTTATGTTGCCACTTTAAATATCAGCGGAACATTAGTTTTAGTAGGATATTTAGGAGGTTTAGAGCCTATCTTAAATACAGTTCCTATGATCATGGGAAGAAGATCTGTAGCGGCTTCTTTAATCGGAGGTATTGCTGAAACTCAGGAAATGCTGGATTTCTGTGGAGAGCACAATATTGTTTCTGAAATTGAAATGATAAAAATGCAGGAAATTAATGAAGCCTACGAAAGAATGCTGAAAAGTGATGTAAGATACCGTTTCGTAATCGACATGAAATCTCTTTAAGATCTGGTCAGATTTAAATAATAAAGACTCTTCAAAAGTGAAGAGTCTTTTTTTGTATAGTTTAGTTTAATACATTCTTTTTCATATCCTGAAAAGCCCATTCTGCCATTGCATCAATTATTGGCCCCAATCCATCTCCAGCCTCACTCAGCTTATAAGTAACATGCGGGGGAACGACAGGTCTTGCAGTTCTAATAATCAGCCCGTCGGCTTCCAGTTGTTTCAGATGCTGGATCAGCATTTTTTCAGTCACTTCCGGAATTGCTCTTTTGAGCTCGCTGTATCTTTTTTCACCTGTTGAAAGATGAAAGAGAATGATAGGTTTCCAAAAGCCGCCAATTTTCCCCATTACATACATTACAGGGCACTGGTCTAATATATCTTTTCTGTTCTTCTGAATAGTGGAACTTTCTTTAATTGCTGTCATAATACATACTTTAGGGTAAGTACTTGTATAAAAGTAAGTACAAATATAACTTTGTATAAGAAAATAAACAACATTTATTATGAAAATTATTGTAACAGGTTCTTTAGGGAACACCGCAAAACCATTAGCACAGCAATTAATTGCAGAAGGCCATGATATTACCGTCATCAGCAGCAGTGATTCTAAAAAAGAAGAGATCGAATCATTAGGAGCAAAAGCCGCCATCGGTTCTATTAATGATCTGGATTTTCTTACAAAAACATTTGAGGGAGCAGATGCTGTATTTGCGATGACTCCACCGATCATGGGCGAAAGTAATATCATTAAAAACACCATTAAAGCAGGTGAAAATTATGCTGAAGCTGCCAAAAAAACAGGGGTAAAAAGAATCGTGATGTTAAGCAGCGTAGGAGCAGATTCTCCTGTTGAGAACGGTCCTATTGCGGGACTTCATCACATCGAAAAATTATATAATGAGCTGGAAAATACTTCTGTGACTTTTCTAAGAGCAGGATATTTTTATATTAATTTCTTTAATGATATTCCATTGATTAAAAACGCGGGAATTATCGGCGGAAACTATTCAGGGAATATAAGTATTCCAGTGGTTCATCCTGCTGATATTGCTAAAGCTGCTGCTGAAGAATTAGTGAAAACCTCAACAGGTAAAAATATCCGGTATATTGTAAGCGATGCGCGTAAAGCCTCTGATTTTGCTGTAGTTCTGGGTTCAGCAGTCGGAAATTCAGAACTACCCTGGGTTGAATTTACGGATGCACAGTCACTAGACGGAATGAAGCAGGCAGGACTTCCTGAAGAAATGGCTCATTTATATGTTGAGATGGGTAAAGGAATCAGAACGGGAGTCGTTCAGGCGGATTTTATTGAACAGGGTTCACCTGTTGATGGCAAGATTAAATTGGAAGAGTTTGCGAAAGAATTTGCTTCTAAATATTAATTTGTTTGGTCTTAAAACAAAAATTCAAGACTGAAACTCAATCTACGTCGATTCAGTTTTTACTTTAAAGTTTCTATAAAAAGGTTTCGGCGCACCTGCGGTGCGCCGAAACTTTAATTTTAAACTATTTTGTAAGTTTTAGAGATCAATTTCAACCTCAATTTATTTTTTCTCCTTCAACGTTTCTTTTAAAACTTTAAGTTTCCCGTCGATAGGCTGTTCTATTTTCAGACCTAATATTTCAGCAACTAATGGGTATACATTGACATTCGAAAATTCATCAACAACCACGTTATTTTTAAATTCCGGGCCCCAGGCAAAAAATGTAGCTTTCATTTCGGGAACAAGCCTTGCATTGTAGCCATGTTTTCCGACTGATGTTTTCTTTCCTTTTTCCAAAAATATTTTTGGAGCTTTGGGAATAAGAAGGATCTGGCCTATTCTCTGGTACTGATCGTCTTTGGTTCCGAAATGTAAATATTTAGGCAATCTTTTATCTAAATACACTTCGTAATCGTCTGTTTTTCCGGCTTTAAGTTCCTGATATACTGATTTAACCTCTGTCGGATTTTTAACTATAACTCTTAATAATGTCTGGGAGTTATAAAAATCAAATCTGTCTTTATTAAAGAGGATGGCAGGAATTTCTAAAGGGCTGCCACCGTCTACTTTGATCATTCCGTGGTCTGAAACAAAAACAAAGTTTACATTTTTCAATCCTAAATCATTGATTTTCTGAACTAAATCGCCTACTGCATGATCTATTAAATGAACCGCATTTTCTGTTTCCTTCGCTTCCGGCCCGAAGTGATGTCCGCTTCCATCAACCTCAGGGAAATACAGGGAAATAAAATGAGGTCTTTTATCCATCGGTAATTTCAGCCAATCAATTACTTTATCAACTTTTTCAGCGGGAGTGAATTTTTCATGATACGGATAATAGTAGGTGGGTCTTTTTCCCCCAGCATCACTTGCAGAACCTACCCACATCAACGAAGCCGAAACCATTCCCTGTTTTTCAGCCAATCCCCAAAGAGGAACTCCGCCATACCAGCTTCCGTCTTCTGCATTTTTTTTATCACTCATGGCATAAAATTCTTTTCTCTTGTAATCGTAGAAAAAATTATCGATCAAGCCGTGATGTGATGGGTATAGGCCGGTAATCAAACTCCAGTGATTAGGAAAAGTGATGCTTGGATAGCTGGGAATCATGGCTTTGGCCTGAACTCCTTCTCCAGACAGTTTTAAAAGGTTCTCCGCATTGTATTTTTTAGCATAATCATAGCGGAAGCCATCCGTTGAGATCATGATCACATAAGGTTTCGTCTGTGCATCAACACTGTTATAACGGTTGGGAATGATAACCTGAGCCGTATCAACCGGTACTTTCTGTGCAAAAAGTGTTAAAGAAAAAATAAGCAGTAAAAAATGCAGTCCTCGCTTCATTATAGAAATTTTCAGCAAAGTTACTGTGTCGAAACCTGAGATGAAAGTTTAATGGGTTAAAAAATCATTAAAAACATTTTTTAGAATTATTTCCCCGAAAAAAGGCAGATAACCATTAAAAAGAAAACCTCTCACACAGGGTAAGAGGTTTTGTTATTTGAGTTTGTTTAATTATTCTTTAATCAGTTTTTCATACGTTAAGCTGCCATCTTGTAATGTAATTTCAAGGTAATAGCTTCCTGACCGCAAATCGGAAATAGTAAAACTGTCTCCGTTCAGTTTTACGGATCTTACTTTTCTTCCCGTTGACTCATACAAATCAATAGATTTTATCTTATTTGCATTTTTAAAGCTGACCATTTCTTTAGCAGGATTTGGATAAAGAATTATTTCTTTGCTGTCTAAAACCGTTTCATTAGTACCTAAAGTACTGCTAAAAGTAACCGCAGTAGTACCGCAACTATCTGCACCATGATAACCAACAGTAAGACTGCCTAATCTTCTTGCATAAGCAATATTCAATGGACTGTTTGGTGGAAAATTAAATACATAATCATTAGCATCACCAGTATTTAAAGCTCTTGTTCCTATTACGGTCCGCACTCCTGATGCTACTGTATTAGATGTTACTGTCCAGTTTTGAGTTGCATCTGTTGTAGGTGCTGTAAAACTTCCAGTAAAATTTCTATCAGTAAAATTTGTACCATCAAAAAGCACAACATCACTGCCTGCATTAGACATACCTGTAGCATTAAACGCCAATCCAAGCCAACTAGTTGATGGGCCTATAAGTGTGACTGTAACCAATGTGTTTGTGACATCTATTTTAGCAGAATACGTTAAATTTGTTCCTCCATTAGAGAAGAGAGGCACTGTTCCTGTCGAATATGCTTGGCTTTTTACATTAAAAAAAGCCAAAAATCCGATTAATAATAAGATAGTTTTAAATTTCATATGATCAATTTTTTAATAGGTTAATAATTTCCTGATTTTTAGAAAATAAAGCATATTCAAAAACTGTTTTGCCTTGTTTATCAGCCAGTGTTTTATCTGCTTTATTCTTTAATAACAGTTCTACCATTTCCTTGTTCTGGGACTGGACAGCATACATCAGTGGTGTTATTCCGCCGGCATTTGTAATATTCGGGTCAGCTTTATTCTGTAATAATTTTTGAGTGAGATTTTTATCTCCTTTAAAGACAGAAGCCGTTAAAGCCGTTCCTTCTCCGCTTGCATAATTTATATTTTTAACATGAGTAATCAAAAATTCAGCAACCGGAGTATTTCCCCTGTAACAAGATAAAATCAATGGTGAAAATCCATTTTCATTGGTCTGGCTGATAATATCCGGATTCTGCTTCATGAGTTCCTGGACTTCAGCTACGGTTCCGCTTCTGGCAATATCAAATATTGATTTTGCTTTTTCCTGAGCAGACATGACAGAAAAACTCAGGAAAATACTTAGGATTAAAATGATGTTTTTCATTGTTTTGTCATTACATAATTATATTCCACCTTAACATTTTCTGCGACTTTCTTGGTCACCATTTTAGGAATGGTCACATTGTGATCCACAGGTCTGGCCATAAAACTTCCCTGCATATACAACTTTCCATCTTTGGAATAAATGGAGGCTGCTGAAGACACGGCCTTATCTACCCCATGAAAATTCAGGGTGCCCTGAACGGTATATTTCTGCGGTGAAGCGGTAAGTTTCGTTTTATCAAAGTTCAAAACCTTTCCTTTGAATGTTGCCTTGGGATATTTTGCTGTTTCCGCATAGCTTTCATTAAAATGCTCTTCCATTAATTTGGTTTTAAAATGAAAGTTTTTAACGACGGAAACGGAAGCCATCTCTCCATTGTCTGCATTCAGAATAACAACATTATTACCATCTTTTGCAAATACATCTTCGAATAAAGGCACGGATGCCTCAAAGGTTACGCTGCCCGTTTTAGAGCTGTATTTCTGGGCTGAAGCAAAGCCTGTGAATAGCAGCATGGCACTCATTAATACTAATCTTTTCATATCCAATACTTTTTAATTTTCGGCAAGCCCGTCGGCTTTCCATTTTATGAAGGTGTTGATCTGAGTCTGGGATAAAGATCCGCCCTGTGGCATTTTACCGGGATCTCCGTTGGGTCTTTGTATCCTGTCGAGAATTCCATCAATGTTATTCTTTACATCCGTGTAAGTGGTCAAAGGTTTATAACTTCCAACGGCGTGACAACCAATACAGTTATTATCAACAATGGTTTTCACTTCAGCATTATATTTAACAGCTATTGTAATGGGAGTATTATCTGAAATTTCCTCATAGGTTCTGCTGTCACAAGCAATGAACAAAACAACTGATGACAATATGTATAGTATCTTTTTCATATTAAAAAACTCTATAAAGGTTAAACCCAAAAAATATCTGTCCTTTCCCCCACTTCCCTACTGCATTGGAGAGATAGCCAATGTCTGAATTGATCTGGGAATTCGAGAATAAAAGCTGGAAAACATGTCCCCCGGTTTCTATATCCATCCCTAATGAAAGAGGATTTTTATAGAAACTGTGATTGTCGAAATTCACAAAATACTCTGCGTTAAGAGAAATTCTTTTGGAAATTTTATATCGGCCGCCTAATCCGGCAAGAAACTGATTCTTGTCTTCAATGGCAGGATCATACAAATTTTTGTGGATGTATGAGGGAGTAAGCTGTAATGAAAACTTATCATTAAATCTTCTTGAGATTAAAGCCTGGGTAAGGTAAGCAAGTCTGTCGCCGAATTTAAGATAAGGATAATTGTCTTTATCCAGATCTGTATTTAACGCCATTACATTGTAACCCACGATGTCTGCAGGGAAATTTTCAGTTTGCTTTACCAGTTTATACTTTACGGCGCCTTCGAATGTTTTCATATTCGTTTCCCTGGAAAGACTTACTGAAATTCCGTCAGTAAGGCCATAGATGACGCCCAGCTTCGTAGAAGCATCATCGAGTCCGAAAAAGTTTTTAAAGCCGGTACTGATGTCTCCGAAACGGTGTGCTACGACAATGTACCATTCTTTTTTAGCAGAAAGCTTTGTGGATTGCCCTGTAACAATTTGCAGGGCTTTGAAGGCAGGTTGAGAAATTTCTGTGGTTGTTTTGAGTGTGTCAATATCTTTGAGCAGATCTTCCTGTGCAGAGACAAGACCTGAGGCCAATACCGACAAAAATAAGAGAGTTTTTGTCATATACAATTTTAATTAAATTATGATATGACAAACTTATCGAGTTATGAATTCAAAAGTAGGTGATAAAAGTCACCGAACAAATTGTTTTTATCAATGATAAAGATGAAAACATTAAAACACCATATATTAGATTGATCTAACATTTTCATTAACAGGTATTTTGATCCCTTCTTTGGTCTGAATAATTTCACCTTCATTTTCAATCTTTTTTAATACTCTGCTTACTACTTCCCTGGAAGTACCCAAATTATTGGCGATTTCCCGGTGTGTAATCTTTAATGGATTGTTCCCTGTCACTGAAATCTGCTGTTTGATATAGTTCAGAACTCTTTTGTCAAGTCTGTGGAATACCGCATCATTCACCATATTCATGACGTCTGAGAAACGTTTGTCGTATTCATGATAAAATACCCTGTTGATCTCCGGAAAGCGAATCAGCCATTCATGGATAACGGATACGGGGATCAGGATGACCTCAGACTCTTCTTCGGCAACGGCATACACTCTGCTGGTACAGTCTGTAAAGATCGATGAGAAGGTCATCAGACAGCTGTCATTAGGTTTTATATAGTAATAGATAAGCTCCCTGCCGTCATTAAGGGTAAAAACTTTGATAGAGCCTTTGATCAGAAAAGGGACATACTTATTTTTCTGTCCTTCCCTGATGATCTCGGTTTTTGCCTTGATGTCAGTCATCACTGCGTTTGCATGCAGTTCATTTAAAAAATTTTCACCTAAAAACCCGAATTTATTAAGAATAAATTGATCATTAACCATATCTGCTTATCATTTTCAAACAAATATATAAAATGCGATATTCATATACCATAAAAATAACGTTCTTTAATTATCTCTATTAAAATTTAACAATTCATTAATTAATGAGGTCATTTTAAATAAAAGTAAAAAATTGCACTTAAAAATAGTTAAATAAAATAACCAATATCCGGAATAAAAAATGCCCCGGTAAAAACCGGGGCATTCTTATGTATTGTAAGAAAAATCTTATGCTTGTACGTTGTTTCCTCCTAATACGAAAGGCTCAACTTCTTTGATTTCTCCGAACTGCTGCTCGTAGTTAGCAATGTTCTGTTGAAGAGCAGATAATACTCTTTTAGCGTGAAGTGGAGCAAGAATGATTCTTGATCTTACTTTAGCTTGTTGAACACCCGGCATTAACTGGATGAAATCTACTACGAACTCAGATGGAGAGTGGTTTACCAATGCTAAATTAGCATAAACTCCAGCAGCTACCATTTCGTTCAATTCGATGTTGATGTTTCCGTCTTGTGGATTTTGATTGTTGTCCATTGTTATAAAATATGTTTTTAAAATTCGAAATTTGAGATTGTGAAAATATAAAAATAAATCCAAACCTCAAATTTCAAATCATTAATTTTAGTTAAGGTCTTCGAATTCTTTTCTAGAACCGACAATTACATTCTGGTATTCTTTAAGACCTGTACCTGCAGGGATTCTGTGTCCTACAATTACGTTTTCTTTAAGACCACTTAAGAAGTCTACTTTACCAGCTACTGCTGCTTCGTTTAGAACTTTAGTAGTTTCCTGGAATGATGCTGCAGACATGAATGATTTAGTTTGAAGAGCTGCTCTTGTAATACCCTGAAGTACAGGCGTTGCTGTAGCAGGTAAAGCTTCTCTTACTTCAACTAAAGCTTGATCTTCACGCTTCAATTTAGAGTTTTCGTCTCTTAATTCTCTTGCTGTAATCATCTGACCTGGCTTGAATTCTTTAGAATCACCAGCTTCAGTTACTACTTTAAGACCGAATACTCTGTTGTTTTCTTCCAGGAAGTCGAATTTATGTTCTAATGCACCTTCAAGGAACTGAGTATCACCTCCGTCTACGATAGATACTTTTGTCATCATCTGTCTTACGATGATTTCAAAGTGCTTATCGTCGATTTTCACCCCTTGCAGACGGTAAACTTCCTGAATTTCATTAACAAGATATTCCTGAACTGCAGTTGGACCTTTAATTCTTAAGATATCGTCCGGTGTAATAGAACCGTCAGAAAGTGGAGAACCTGCTCTTACGAAGTCATTCTCCTGAACAAGAATCTGGTTAGAAAGTTTCACCAGGTAAATTTTTCTTTCCCCTGTTTTAGCCTCAACAATAAGTTCACGGTTACCTCTTTTGATTTTTCCGTAAGAAACTACCCCATCGATTTCTGTAACAACCGCCGGGTTTGAAGGGTTTCTTGCTTCAAATAATTCGGTAACTCTTGGAAGACCTCCGGTGATATCCCCTGCTTTTGCAGATTTTCTTGGGATCTTGATCAAGACTTTACCAGCCTTAATTTTTTCACCATCGTTTACCATTAAGTGGGCTCCTACCGGTAAGTTGTAACCTTTCTGTTCAACTCCTTTAGAATCTACCACTTTTAAAGTAGGTACGGCTTTCTTATTTCTGGATTCAGAGATTACTTTCTCTTCAAATCCTGTTTGTTCATCTATTTCAAGCTGGAATGAAATACCCTGGATAATATCCTCGTATTCTACTTTACCAGCGGTTTCAGCAATAATTACCGCGTTGTACGGATCCCATTTTGCAATAAGATCACCTTTCTTCACTCTGTCACCAGATTTAACTACTAACTGAGAACCGTAAGGTACGTTAGCAATCATCAACGGAGTTCTAGATTCGTTATCTGCAACCAATCTAAATTCTGTTGTACGTGAAACTACTACTTCAGCGTTGTTACCGTTTTCGTCTTCAGAAGTAATTGTTCTTACTTCATCCAATTCTACGATACCATCTCTTCTTGCAGTGATTGAAGGGTTTTCTGAAACGTTTGTAGAAACACCACCCTGGTGGAAAGTTCTCAACGTAAGCTGAGTACCTGGTTCCCCAATTGACTGTGCTCCAATAACACCTACTGCTTCACCCATGTGGATCATCTTACCGGTTGCCAGGTTTCTACCATAACATTTAGCACAGATTCCTTTTTTAGTTTCACAAGTAAGTGGAGAACGAACTTCAACAAACTCTAATCCTGCCGCTTCGATTCTTTTCGCCAATACTTCATTGATCACCTGATCTGCTTCAGCGATTAACTCGTCTGATTCCGGATCGTAGATGTTATGAAGAGAAACTCTACCTAAGATTCTTTCAGAGATCTTTTCAACGATCTCATCATTTTTCTTAAGTGCAGTAACTTCAGTACCTCTTAGAGTACCACAGTCGTCCTCAGTAACGATAACGTCCTGAGCAACGTCTACCAGTCTTCTTGTAAGGTAACCAGCATCGGCTGTTTTAAGAGCGGTATCTGCAAGACCTTTACGGGCACCGTGAGTAGAGATAAAGTACTCAAGGATCGAAAGACCTTCTTTAAAGTTGGCAAGAATCGGGTTTTCGATAATTTCCGCACCGGTAGAACCAGCTTTTTGCGGTTTTGCCATCAGACCTCTCATCCCTGATAACTGACGGATCTGTTCTTTAGAACCCCTCGCACCAGAATCAAGCATCATATATACAGAGTTGAATCCACCTTGATCGGTTTTCATTCTACCCATAATCATTTCAGTTAATCCGGCGTTGGTGTTTGTCCAAACGTCGATTACCTGATTATAACGTTCTGTATCTGTAATCAGACCCATGTTATAGTTGGCTCTAATTTCGTCTACTGTTTCAATTGATGTAGCAATCATTTTTTTCTTCTCAACAGGAACTACAATGTCACCTAATGAGAATGAAAGACCTCCTTTGAATGCGTTTGAATATCCTAAGTCTTTCATTGCATCCAGGAACTTCACTGTTGTAGGGAAATCCGTATCTGCCAAGACTCTACCAATAATGTTTCTCAGTGATTTCTTCGTTAAAAGTTCATTAACGTATCCTGATTGTTTAGGAACAATTTGGTTGAATAAAATTCTACCTAAAGAAGTTTCGATCAATTTTGTTTTGATTTCACCATCTTCTTTAACCGGTAGTCTACATCTTACTTTAGCATTCAATGAAACTCTACCTTCAGCATAAGCGATTTCCGCTTCTTCAGGAGAATAGAATGCAAGGCCTTCACCTAAAACTTTCATATCTTCTGTAGAGCTCAATTCTTTGGTCATGAAATAAAGACCAAGAACCATGTCCTGAGAAGGTACGGTAATAGGAGAACCGTTTGCAGGGTTCAAGATGTTCTGAGAACCTAGCATCAATAACTGAGCTTCAAGGATCGCTTCAGGGCCTAACGGTAAGTGTACCGCCATCTGGTCACCATCGAAATCGGCGTTGAATGCTGTTGTTACCAACGGGTGAAGCTGAATAGCTTTACCTTCGATCATCTTCGGCTGGAATGCCTGGATACCCAGTCTGTGAAGGGTAGGTGCTCTGTTCAATAGAACAGGGTGACCTTTCATCACGTTTTCAAGGATATCATATACTACAGGCTCTTTTCTGTCGATGATTCTCTTTGCAGATTTCACAGTTTTTACAATACCTCTTTCAATCAGTTTTCTGATGATGAATGGTTTGTAAAGTTCTGCTGCCATATCTTTAGGAATACCACATTCGTGAAGCTGTAAGTTTGGACCTACAACAATTACGGAACGCGCAGAGTAGTCAACCCTTTTCCCTAGTAAGTTCTGACGGAAACGACCTTGTTTACCTTTCAATGAATCAGAAAGTGATTTCAATGGTCTGTTTGATTCAGATTTTACAGCAGAAGATTTTCTTGTATTATCGAATAATGAATCTACTGATTCCTGAAGCATACGCTTCTCGTTTCTCAAGATTACTTCCGGAGCTTTGATCTCCAATAGTCTTTTCAGACGGTTGTTTCTGATAATAACTCTTCTGTAAAGGTCATTTAAGTCAGAAGTAGCGAAACGTCCTCCATCCAATGGAACCAATGGTCTTAGTTCTGGTGGTATAACAGGAAGTACACGCATAATCATCCACTCTGGTCTGTTGATCATTCTTGTATTAGCACCTCTTAATGCTTCTACAACGTTCAATCTTTTAAGAGCTTCAGTTCTTCTTTGCTTAGAACCTTCGTTGTGAGCTTTGTGTCTTAAATCGAAAGACAATGCATCAAGGTTGATTCTTTTTAACAGATCTTCAACAGCTTCAGCACCCATTCTGGCGATGAATTTGTTGGGATCAGAATCATCAAGATACTGGTTTTCCGCAGGAAGAGTTTCCATGATGTCAAGGTACTCTTCTTCTGTTAAGAACTCCATGTTATCGAAATCAGAACCGTCTAATTTTTTAGCAATACCTTGCTGAATCACTACATATCTTTCGTAGTAGATGATCATGTCTAATTTCTTAGAAGGAATTCCTAAAAGGTAACCGATTTTGTTTGGTAAAGAACGGAAATACCAGATGTGAGCGATAGGCACAACAAGATTGATGTGTCCGATTCTCTCTCTTCTGACTTTTTTCTCTGTAACTTCTACTCCACAACGGTCACAAACGATCCCTTTGTAACGAATTCTCTTGTATTTACCACAAGCACATTCGTAATCCTTTACGGGACCAAAGATCTTTTCACAGAACAACCCGTCTCTTTCAGGTTTGTGCGTTCTGTAGTTAATAGTTTCCGGCTTAAGTACTTCCCCTCTCGACTCTTGAAGAATCGATTCCGGTGAAGCTAAACCGATGGTTATTTTATTAAATCTACTTGATTTATTTTTATTTGACATTTTTTAGATTTTAGATTTTGGATTATAAATTTTGGATTATAAATTCTGAATTGATTCAAAATTCAATATTCAAAATTTAAAATTATTCCTCAAGTCTTACATCAAGTCCAAGTCCTTGTAACTCGTGAAGTAATACATTGAATGATTCCGGAATACCTGGTTCAGGCATAGATTCACCTTTTGCAATGGCTTCATAAGTTTTTGCTCTACCAATCACGTCATCAGACTTCACTGTCAGGATCTCTCTCAAGATGTTAGAAGCTCCAAATGCTTCAAGAGCCCAAACCTCCATCTCTCCGAATCTCTGACCACCGAACTGAGCTTTACCTCCTAACGGCTGCTGAGTAATCAATGAGTAAGGACCAATAGAACGTGCGTGCATCTTGTCATCAACCATGTGACCTAGTTTCAGCATGTAGATAATACCTACCGTAGCTGGCTGCGTAAATCTTTCTCCGGTACCTCCATCATAAAGGTGAGTGTTACCGAATTTAGGAAGACCTGCTTTCTCTGTATACTCCGTGATCTGATCAAGAGTTGCTCCATCAAAGATTGGTGTAGCGAACGTCATTCCTAATTTTTGACCAGCCCATCCAAGAACTGTTTCATAAATCTGACCGATGTTCATACGAGAAGGTACCCCAAGTGGATTCAATACGATATCTACCGGTGTTCCGTCTTCAAGGAATGGCATATCTTCTTCACGAACGATTCTTGAAACGATACCTTTGTTACCGTGACGTCCTGCCATTTTATCCCCTACGTTCAACTTACGTTTCTTAGCGATATATACTTTAGCCAATTTCATGATACCAGCCGGAAGCTCATCTCCGATAGAAATAGCAAATTTCTCACGGTTTTTAACTCCCTGGATATCGTTGAACTTGATTTTATAATTGTGAATTAATTGTTTAACCAATTCATTCTTATCGTTATCTACCGTCCAATCTGCACCGCTTACGTTGACGTAATCTTCAACTGAAGTCAATAATTTATGAGTAAATTTCACACCTTTACCGATGATTTCCTCATCAAGGTCGTTGGTAACTCCCTGAGAAGTTTTCCCTCCTACCAGTGTGTTTAATTTTTCAATTAAAGTATTTCTCAACTCATCAAACTTAGCCTTGTAAGTGTTTTCAATTTCTTCAAGTTTAAGTTTTTCTTCAGTTCTCTTCTTTTTATCCTTAATATTTCTGGAGAACAATTTTTTGTTGATTACAACACCTCTTAATGAAGAGTCAGCTTTCAATGAAGCATCCTTTACATCACCGGCTTTGTCACCAAAGATTGCTCTAAGAAGTTTTTCTTCAGGAGTTGGGTCTGATTCACCTTTTGGAGTGATCTTACCGATCATAATGTCTCCAGGCTTCACTTCAGCACCAATTCTGATCATACCGTTCTCGTCAAGATCTTTAGTAGCTTCTTCAGAAACGTTAGGAATATCTGCTGTTAATTCTTCCATACCTAATTTGGTATCACGAACTTCCAGAGAGTACTCGTCTACGTGGATTGAAGTAAACCAGTCTTCACGTACAACTTTTTCGTTGATTACGATTGCATCCTCAAAGTTGTATCCTTTCCAAGGCATGAACGCTACTACTAAGTTTCTACCAAGAGCCAATTCTCCCTTTTCGGTAGCATAACCGTCGCAAAGCACCTGTCCTTTTTCCACTGTTTCACCTACTCTTACGTTTGGTCTAAGTGTAATTGTTGTACTCTGGTTGGTTTTTCTAAACTTAGTTAATTTATATGTTTTCGTAGCGGACTCGAATTGTACTAAATCTTCGTCATCGCTTCTTTCATATTTAATAGTAATCTGATCAGCATCTACATACTCAACAGTTCCTCTACCTTCAGCATTGATCAAGATTCTTGAATCTTTAGCAACCTGCTGTTCCAGACCTGTACCTACGATTGGAGCTTGTGGCTTCAATAGAGGAACTGCCTGACGCATCATGTTGGATCCCATCAATGCACGGTTCGCATCATCATGTTCCAGGAATGGAATCAATGAAGCTGAGATACCAGAGATCTGGTTTGGTGCAACGTCGATAAGGTTAACCTGAGAAGGTTCAACTACCGGGTAATCACCGTCCAGTCTTGCAATAATTCTGTCTGTTAAGAATTCTCCGCCATCCGTCAATTCAACGTTCGCCTGAGCAATTACTTTATCTTCTTCATCTTCTGCATTCAGATAAATAGGATCAGCATTCAGATTTACTGTACTGTTCTCTACTTTTCTGTATGGAGTTTCGATGAAACCTAGGCTATTGATTTTAGCATAGATCCCCAGAGATGAAATCAAACCGATGTTTGGTCCTTCCGGAGTTTCAATCGGGCAAATTCTTCCGTAGTGGGTATGGTGAACGTCACGAACCTCGAAACCTGCTCTTTCTCTTGATAAACCACCAGGCCCTAGTGCAGATAATCTTCTCTTGTGAGTGATCTCTGAAAGCGGGTTGGTCTGGTCCATGAACTGAGAAAGCTGGTTGGTACCGAAGAACGAGTTAATTACTGATGTTAATGTTTTAGCATTTACAAGGTCAAGCGGAGTAAATATTTCGTTATCTCTAACGTTCATCCTTTCCTTGATTGTTCTTGCAATTCTTGAAAGACCTACACCGAACTGTCCTGCCAATTGCTCTCCAACAGTCTTGATTCTTCTGTTAGAAAGGTGGTCAATATCATCTACCTCAGCTTTAGAGTTTACCAATTCGATCAAGTGTCTTACGATCGCAATGATATCTTCTTTTGTAAGAACCTCAGTGGTTGTAGGGATATTAAGACCTAACTTTTTGTTTAGTCTGTAACGTCCTACTTCACCAAGTGAATATCTTTGCTCGGAGAAGAATAATTTTTCAATGATTCCTCTTGCTGTTTCCTCATCGGGTGGATCTGCATTTCTTAACTGACGGTAGATATACTCTACTGCTTCTTTTTCAGAGTTCGTAGGGTCTTTTTGTAGTGTATTCTGGATGATAGAGAATTCGTTTGCATTTTCTTTGTGAATCAGGATAGATTTCACGCCAGCATCAAGAATAAGATCTAAGTGTTCTTTTTCAAGAATAGTTTCTCTGTCCAGGATGATTTCGTTTCTTTCGATAGAAACTACTTCACCTGTATCTTCGTCTACGAAATCTTCGAACCAAGTGTTCAAGACTCTCGCAGCCAATGTTCTTCCTTCTACTTTTTTAAGGGCAGCTTTAGAAACTTTCACTTCTTCAGCAAGGTCGAAGATCTGAAGGATATCCTTATCAGATTCATAACCGATAGCTCTTAACAGGGTAGTTAATGGTAACTTTTTCTTACGGTCGATATACGCGTACATTACGCTGTTGATATCTGTTGTAAATTCCATCCAAGATCCTTTGAAAGGGATAATTCTTGAATAGTACAGTTTAGTTCCGTTTGCGTGGTAAGTTTGTCCGAAAAATACACCAGGTGAACGGTGAAGCTGCGTAACGATAACTCTTTCAGCACCATTGATGATGAAAGATCCACTAGGCGTCATATAAGGAACCGGGCCTAAATACACATCCTGAACCACTGTTTGGAAATCTTCGTGCTCAGGGTCTGTACAATACAATTTAAGTCTTGCTTTAAGAGGGACTGAATAGGTCAATCCTCTTTCCACACACTCGTTAATTGAATAACGTGGAGAATCTACCAAATAATCAAGGAATTCCAATACAAACTGATTTCTAGAATCTGTGATTGGGAAGTTTTCCTGGAAGGTTCTGTATAAACCTTCGTCTGTTCTGTCTTCTGGAAGGGTATCAAGCTGGAAAAAATCTCTGAAAGACTCTAACTGGATGTCCAGGAAGTCAGGAGTGATAATTTTTCCTTTAGCTGATGAGAAGTTAATTCTCTGATTCCCCCTTGTAGTTGCTGTTGTTTTACTCATAAAACTTTTAAGAAAGGGTTAAAAAATATTTTGATTCATTAAAAAATATCAGGAAAGAAAAAGAAAAGAGAGAAAAGATAAAAGACTTCAAATGTTTGGCGCTATTAGAAATAATCTTTATTCTTTGTTCTATATTCTTAAAATCTAGCCTAACTGCAACGCTGGTATATCTTTTCACAGCGTAATGCAAAATATTCTTATTCTTTTGAGGCAGAATTACCTGTAGTATCTATACACAAGAAACCCCTTTCATTATTTTCCATGAAAGAGCTGATTTTCAATATTTTATAGATTTTCGTACAATGATTCGCGCCAAAAGAGGGACAAAGGTACAAAATTTTACGTACATAGACAAATAAAACCACTTCATTTTGAGATCGTTAAAACTTTTTAAACAAAAAAGGCCACCCCTAGGGATGGCCTCTCATTGGTAGAAATATGAAGAATTATTTTACAATGATCTTATAAGATTTCACCGTTGACTTCGTTTCTATTTTCACAATATAAACACCCGCCGGTAGTGAAGCTGTACTGATTTCAGTATTTCCAGAGAATTTATCTGACTTGATCAACTGCCCCTGAGCAGAGAACAAGGTATACACTCCTCCTTCTTCAGACTTAACATTAAGGTTTTCGCCTGATTTTACAGGATTTGGATATACTTTAACATCATTAGCCTTTTCAGTGATATCAGAATCAGCAATTCCTTTTGCATTAGCATTCTGACCGTTTTTCAACAGAGAAGCATATGGTGAAAGTGGAGAATTTGGCGCTCCTCTTTTCACAAGGTCTGTATCCACAACTGCCTGAATACCGTCTTTGTCAAGGTCAACAATTCTGGAGATAAATCCTGCTCCGAAATCATCCAGACTGTCTTTACCAATTGCATAAAGGTCAAAGTCAGATCCGTTAGAATTCAAGTCAACGAAATCTGGTTTATCATCACCATCTGTATTTTTAAGAGGGTATTTTAAGATTCCAGAATCCGGAGAGGTTTCTAAAATATCTGCGATACCATTAGTTCCCACTGCAATATTGCTGTCGATTATACCATTATGGTCAGTATCGATCTGGTTGATTACTGATGTTGGAATACCAGATTCAAATAAATCTAAAATACCATCATTATCAGAATCTAAATCAAGGTAACTTGGAATTCCGTCTCCCAATACCTGAACCGGCCCGTAAACCCCTTCTGTATCGTCATCTTCAAATTTACCATTCTGATCAAGGTCTTCTAAAGCATCTGAAATTCCGTCATTATCAGAATCAAGATCACAAGCATCTTTAATACCATCTCCATCTGTATCCAGTGAAGGCGATTTATCATTTACTGCTGTACATCCTTCTGCACAGTCAGGAATACCATTACCGTTTGTATCAATACTGTCATTACCGTTTGGACACTGGTCGAAACAGTTAGGAACACCATCATTATCATCATCTCTGCTTGCAAATGCATTGTAGATGTTATAATTCTGAGGAATACGAATTCCTGTTCCGCTGTAGAAAGTCACTTTAATACGGTTGAAAGGTTTTGTTGCCTTACCTCCTACATAAAATTTATTAGAATCTGTAGTGAAGAAGTTTCCACTGATCAAGCTTCCTGTACTTGTGAAAGTATCTGTCTGCGTATTATTATTGTAAAGTGTTACCGTGATATTTTCAAGAACACTTACTCCAATCAGGTTAGCTGCTTTTTCCAATGTGAATCCTGCATAAGTATTGGCAGGAAGCAATGTATTGCTGCTTACTGTAGCATATGCTGAGAAGATACTTAAAATTGAAGCTGCAGGAAGAGTCGCAGTGGCATAATTAGAAGTATTGGTATCTACAATCGCTGATGCGTTTGTCATTTTCGCAAGGATAAGACCAAGGAATCCAGGACCTGAAGTCCAGCTAGATCCTGTTACCAGATTACCGGCAATAGCAGAACCACTTGTCTGAATTTTATCATTACAGTCACAAGATGCAGGCTCTTCGAACGCATAGTACACTTTAAGAGACCCCAAATTCACCCCTAAAGTCTGCGTTACTTTCAAACGAACTTCGTTAAAAGGCTTAGAAGCCGTCAATGTCACTTTTTGTTTTCCTGAACCAAAACCTAAAACTTTGATATTAATCAGTCCACCTCCATCAGATAATGCTTTAGAGTCCTGAAGCTGTCCGTATAAATAAGTTTCTACAGTAATGTTTTTAAGGAATTCTGCACTTAAAAGTTTTCCTTCATCATCAGGAGAAATCACAAAACCAGTTTTGTTCCCCGCAGGATACACCTGGTTTTTATCTAATACTCCTACTGAATAAGATCCAAGAAGCCCCGCAGGCAATACAATAGATCCATAAGAGTTTTTGTCGCCATCTCCAATTCTTTCTTTATTCTGAACAAAAGAAAGTGGAGCAAGGAAACTGCTGCTTCCTGATACATTACCATCTACACCGCTTCCCGCAATAATATCATCACAGATACCATTCTGGTCAACAGGCACTTTGGCAGGATCGAACGCAAATGCATAATACACATTCATTGAACTGAATATAGACAGCACATTGGTTTGGTACAACCTTACCTCATTAAAATCTTTTGTTGTTTTTAAATGAAGGAAGATTCTGTTCTTGCTCCCACCGAATGCAGGAACAGATAACAATGTACCGCTGGTAGTTGTTTCCTGAAGAACTCCATTTTTATAGGTACTGATTCTTAGTGAACTTAACAAATCTACCGTAATGAAGCTTGTTCCAAGATCTACATTAAACCCGGTGATGTATCCAGCCGGATATGTAGTATTGGTATTCTTTACAGAAATACCGTTTCCACTCAAAAGGGACGCAAAATTCCCCATGCTTACACTGTTATCAAGGTTTGCATCCACTACAGGATTCATACTTCCGCTATAACATGCCAGACAGATTCCTGAATTGTTAACAGGCTTCGCTTCTACACCCATTCCTCGAATAGGCTCGTAACCCTTTTGGGCAGATATTGCGGCGGACATCATGAATATCATGAGTATTGCTGCAAATCTATCAAATAATTTTCTTGCCATTTTTTTTGTTTTTTTTTATTAAGTTTTGTGTTTAATTATATTTATAAATTCTGCCATACATAAGTGGCATTCCCACTTTGTCTGCAACCAACGAAATTACCGGATGTTACCCCCAGCACAGTGGTTACCTCATATATTATTGATCCTGCATTACCAGCATCACATGTAGGTCTTGTAGCAGTAGATTTGATTTGTACAGCTTTACTTACTTCCAAATCTGCATAGTTTGTGGAATTAGGATTTATATTGATACCCACATCCGTAAGGACCGTACCTACAGCTCCCTGCCCTGAAAACACTTGTGTAGTGTTGGCATAAGTTGATTGATTACCCAGTGAAGAGCCCCCAATTCCTATTGCAATTGAACCTGTTCCGCCCACACTGTTATTACTTCCGAAAGCAAAATTATTCAGCGTGACTACGTTATTGGCCCCAAAGGCAAAACCACCACCTGAAGCATCATTGGAATACCCTACTGCAACAGCTACAGAATTTCCTGTTTTATTAAATCCTCCGAAGGCGAAGTTATTAGAAGATGTCGCTGTATTTCCGGCACCAAAAGCTTTACCACCAGCCGTCACAACGTTTGCTGATCCAATAGCTATTCCCGGAAAGTTGGCTGCTGAAGCAGTCGCTGTATTTCCTCTTCCCAGTGCTATATTATTTGAAGTATTGTTGACTGTATTGGTAGTTCCCCATGAAAGGCTTGAAGCATTCTCACCACCGCCTGTCAGGCCACCTGCAACATCAAGAACTGCGTGAACTTTATTAGCCGTAATCATGACAAGATCAGCAGCTCCTTTAGGTCCCAGATAATTTTCGGAAACCGGCGCTGCTCCCAAAGCTTCTGCGGCTGTAGAAATTTCACCAACAGCATTTCCCTTCACCTGCCATTCTGTACCTGTTTGTTTTTGCCATTGTGCCCCATCAAAATAATAATATCCGGGAGTGGTTACATTGACTGTTTGGTTAGCTGGTGCAATATCCGCTAATGTCACATAGACCAGTGCACCAATTTGGGCTGCTCCATATGTCTTTTTATTCAACTCCGTTTCAGTCAGTCTAGGAGCTATGATTCCATCCATCTTAGTTGTGACTGAAGGAGATCCTACCACATCAAGGGTTGCCTGCCCCTGATTTGTATTAATTCCTACTTGCGCGCTTGCTCCAAAACATATGGACATAGCTGCGATCGTAAATAATCTGTTTTTCATTTTTAGTAATATTTGTCTTTTTTTTTGTGTGTTTTTTTAAGAAGTATAGAGAACCTTTCAGACTCTGAGAAAGAGTAGAAAATGATAATTTCTCGTTAAAGCGAATGGATAGGACGTATCTAAAGGATACGATTAAGATATTTTATCCGGAAATTCAATGATAAGATTAAAACCTCCAAGACTTTTAGAATCTTCCATGGGATATCTGCTAGATCTTTTATAGTCTTCAATTGTCACATCAGCATCTATTGGGTCAAAGGATTGATGCCTGGTATACAATTTATGTAATGTTATAAAAGAGCATATTTTATCTGGAGAAGCATACCCTACAGGTGAATGAATATGATTAAAATTACCTGTTGCAAAATGAGGGATATTTTTAAATCCAGATTCACTTGGGTTCCGTTCCCTACTAGTGCGTATTTTTGCAAAGATTTTATCACCGAAAGAGATGTTATAAGATTCAAAATCGAAGCTGACAGTACTATTTTCTACCGAATATTCCGCGTAGTCGCCAGTCATGTATTCATAACTGCTTATCATATCAGGACAGCAGTTTGAGACAGGCGATCCCTTCGCTGCTGAAGATGTAATGCTGAAACTTCCAATCTGCAATGCAGCCAGCATACTGATACAATACGCTACAGCAGAGCCGTAGAAGATAAAGTAACTTCTTTTCAAAATTATGTGTGTTTTTTTCTCGGTGCAAATATAGTTATTTTTCAAATAAAACAATATTTTAATATTAATTTTAATTATAAATAAACAATTCCATGAATAATAAATATTTAATTAAGTTAAATTTTATCAAATCATCAATAATAATAAAATATGAAACTATATACGTTTAACATATTTGAATACTATTGTGGAAAATTTTAATTTAAATCTGATAAAAACAAAAAAAAAGCCCGGACATTGCTGTCCGGGCTTTCTATTTTTATAGTAAATTGAATTATTTCAATTCTACTTCAGCACCAGCTTCTTCTAATTGCTTCTTAAGAGCTTCAGCTTCGTCTTTAGAGATTCCTTGCTTAATTGCAGCAGGAGCTCCGTCTACGATATCTTTAGCTTCTTTAAGACCAGCACCAGTTAAATCTTTTACCAATTTAACGATAGCTAATTTAGAAGCACCTGCAGACTTAAGAATTACATCGAATTCAGTCTTTTCTTCAGCAGCTTCTCCACCACCTGCAGCAACTACTACAGCAGCAGCAGCTGGCTCAATTCCGTACTCATCCTTAAGGATAGTAGCTAATTCGTTTACGTCTTTTACTGTAAGGTTTACTAGCGTTTCAGCTAAATTTTTTAAATCTGACATTGTTGTAATGTTTTTGTTGATTATTTATTTAATTTTTTGAGAGTAATTATTCAGCACTTGGAGTTTCTTCCGTGCTTTCTGCAGCAGGAGCTTCTGGAGCCGCCTCAGCAGGAGTTTCTTCTACAGCAGGTGCAGCAGCTTCTTCAGCTTTAGCTTCTACTGTTTCAGGTTTGTTTTGAAGAGCAGAAACAACTCTTTGAATTGGAGATTGAAGTAATCCAATGATTTCTCCGATCATTTCTTCTCTAGACTTGATGTTCGCAAGTGAAGATAAGTTTTCGTCTCCAACGTAGAAAGTTTCCTGAACAAAAGCAGACTTTAAAGCTGGCTTATCTTCTTTCTTTCTGAACCCTTGAATTAATTTTGCAGGAGCGCTTGCCGTATCAGCAATCATCAATGCTGAATTTCCTTTGAACGTTTCAAACATTTCAGAGTAATCTACTCCTTCCATTTGCTCCATTGCTTTTTGTAAAAGTGTATTTTTCACCACTTTCACTTTGATATTCTGCTTGAAAGCCTGTCTTCTGAAGTCAGAAGATTTAGCAGCGTTCAAACCGTCTAAATCTGCTACGTAAACTACTTTCGCATCCTGAAGCAAATCTTTGATCTCTTGTATTGCTACAACTTTTTGGTCTTTTGTCATTGTCTTAAGGATTATTATTAGTTAACAGATTTACTATCAATTGCAATACCTGGGCTCATTGTAGAAGACAAATAAATGCTCTTCACATAAGTACCTTTAGCAGCAGTTGGTTTCATTTTGATCAATGTCGAGATTAGTTCCTGAGCATTTTCTTTGATTTTGTCAGCATCGAAAGATACTTTACCAATACCAGCGTGGATGATCCCGTACTTATCTACTTTGAAATCAATTTTACCTGCTTTCACTTCAGTTACTGCTTTACCAATTTCCATGGTTACAGTTCCTGACTTAGGGTTAGGCATAAGACCTCTTGGACCTAATACTCTACCTAATGGACCTAATTTACCCATAACAGCTGGCATAGTAACGATAACGTCAACATCTGTCCAACCATCTTTTATTTTTTGTAAATATTCGTCAAGACCTACATAATCAGCTCCAGCTTCTTTAGCTTCAGCTTCTTTATCTGGTGTAACAAGAGCTAAAACTTTAACATCTTTACCAGTTCCGTGAGGAAGAGATACTACACCTCTTACCATTTGGTTTGCTTTTCTTGGATCTACACCCAATCTTACAGCGATATCTACAGAAGCATCAAACTTTGCAGTGCTTACTTCTTTTACAAGAGCTGAACCTTCTTCAAGGTTATAGATTCTACCTTTTTCTACTTTGCTTAAAGCTTCTTTTTGCTTTTTAGTTAATTTTGCCATTTCAATAAGTTTTAAGCGTTAGTTGGTTTAGTTCCTGTTACTTTTAACCCCATAGATCTAGCAGTACCAGCTACCATAGAAAGAGCAGAGTCTATTGTAAAGCAGTTAAGGTCTGTCATTTTATCTTCAGCGATTTTCTTTACCTGATCCCAAGATACAGCACCTACTTTGTTTCTGTTTGGTTCACCAGAACCTCCCTTGATTTTAGCTGCATCCATTAACTGGATCGCTGCAGGTGGAGTTTTAATAACGAATTCAAAAGATTTGTCTTCGTATACTGTAATTACTACAGGTAAAACTTGCCCTGGCTTATCTTGGGTTCTTCCGTTAAATTGCTTACAAAACTCCATGATGTTCACACCTGCAGAACCCAATGCTGGACCTACTGGTGGAGAAGGGTTAGCTGCGCCACCTTTCACCTGAAGCTTTACCATTTTAAAGACTTTCTTAGCCATTTTTAATTTTTTTAGTTTGAATAATTAATGAGTTTGGAAGCATTATTTATTCAGCAGATAACCGACTCACATACAGTAAATCTACTTTTCGGACTGCAAAATTATGAAATATTTTTGAATTAGCAAATAATAATCTCGTAAATACATGAATAAAAGTCAAATATGTGACAAAAAAAAATTACCGCTCATTTCTGAGCAGTAATTACACTTC
Organism: Chryseobacterium pyrolae; assembly: GCF_025153485.1. NCBI lineage: Bacteria > Pseudomonadati > Bacteroidota > Flavobacteriia > Flavobacteriales > Weeksellaceae > Chryseobacterium > Chryseobacterium pyrolae. Next base: position 209,821 of record NZ_JANZQH010000003.1, on the reverse strand, counting down.
TTATTAATAGTTAGCTTAATTATTATTTTTTAATAAACTTTTCGGTTACCACTTTATTTTTTGTTTTGATTTCCAATAAATACATTCCTAAGAAACACTTTATTCTTTTCAAAAGAACGACAAAAACTTCAAATTGATCCTGTTGACAAAAAACTTGTCAAAAGAACATCGAAACCAAACCATATCAACACTCCAGATTTACCAAAAGGAATTTATATTCTAAAAGCCACTGATCCATCAGGAAAGTTATTGTTTAAAAAATTTATTAAAGATTAAACCCATTCATTATTCAAAACAAGAAAGAGGCGACCTTTTGAGGTCACCTCTTATATAAAAGCTATTGATACTCTATTTAGAATCCTGAAGGCTTGTTAACCGTACGTGCAGAACCATTTGTCCCTCCCAGATCAGAATTAATATCATTGATATTCTGTTTCGTGATCAGTCTTTTATAGGCCATCAGATAGAGGTCTATTGTAAAATTATTATAGGTTCTTCCGGGGTTTGCAGAGGTAAGAGCGATAAGCTTACTGTCCGTAAATCTGGCTCGGATATGCCATGTCCCTTTACTTTTGAATGCCGTTACATCCGGAGATCCCTGTCTGTTGTCATTGATTCCGTTATCCCCGTAATCAAGAGCTACGTTGGTGGTACCATCATTCATCTTAAATGAATAATTATGGACTACGACCAAAAATTTATCCTCATCAATTTTAGTATCATAATCTGTAATTCCCGCTCCGGATATTCCCGTAAGAGAAAGTTTAAGATAATTAAACAGTCCGCTGCTTTCCAGTTTAGGGTCATACAGCTGCAGAGAATTTTCAGAGGTAGCCAAAAAGCTTCCCCCGGTCATTGTAGGCTCTCCCGGATTTCTTAGATATAGTGAATTGGTGTACGTGTTTCCATTGACATCAAGTGTCTCTTTGGGATCAGTCGTTTTGATCCCTACTCTTCCTGACTGGGCATTCACAAACATTCCCAGAAATAGTATCATTATACTATACATTCTTCTTTCCATGATCATCATTATTGAAGCCCTAAAGGCGTATTGGTTGAAACTCCTGAATAAATGGGTGAAGCAGAAGCAGAGACAGATCCGGTGAATGTTCCCCAATCTTTCACCAGCGATTTTTCAAATACATTAAGAGTAAGCGTCCATGTTCCGTTCACTGAAGATACTGTGCCGGCTCCTTTAAAACTTAAATTAATCGCATGATAATTTTTCCCACCGTTCGTTACCTGCGTCACTTCCGTAGAATAAGCTCCGAAAGATTTAGGACTGGTAGAAGTATTGGCAGCCGAAACAGCACTTGTAAAAACAGCACCGGTAATGGCTACTACATATTTACTGGTTTCCAAGTCTGTATTGAGATTAACGACTTCATCCTGGCTCACATTTTTCAGAATAACATTATAGGTATTCACAGGGGCTACATTACGAAGTGAAATATCAAGCATCTTGATCTTTCCTACAGGGGAAGTGTCTTTTGAACGGGTCAGAAGAAAATAATTTCCTCTTGCCGGTGAATTTACGGTATCTACCAGATAAGATTCTACTAATGTTTCTCCTGCTACATCTAAAGTTCCCTGAGGATTAATGGTATTAATTCCCACTTGTGCTTTTGCATTAAATAAGGCCACTGCCACAAGGAATAATGTGGTGATTTTTTTCATTATGTACATCTTTATTATTGAATTAGTGGAGCGGTAGCTGCCCCCGTTGTAGAAGCTCCGAGATCTTGAGTATTATTGATTTCTTTTGCATAGGCTTTGTCAAAAACCAGCAGATTAAGTGTCCATTCCCCAGTAGGAAAAGAGCTATCCGGAGCAAATCCCTGATAATCGGCTTTCAGTTTCCATGTTCCGTCGGAAGAATACGCAAAAATCTGAGGTACAGGAGTAAGCCAGTCTGCAGAATAGGTTCTTACAGCTTGTGTAAATCCGAATGAAGAAATCACTACAAGAAATTTGTTGGAGTTGATTTTGGTATCAAACTGATTCACCCAGTCTTTATCTGAAGGGTCACATGTGATCTTAAACTGAATAAGATTTATGGGAGCCGGAGAATTAGGCACAAAAGAATCGTTGTAGGCCGTAATTTTATTTTCCGGAGCCGGAGACTTAATGACGAATGTGTAATTTTCGTCAGCTCCTAATTTTTCTAACGGACTTTTGAAGATCATTCCTGATGTTTTCATCGTCCCATTCACTGAGAGTTCTTTTTCAGGATTGGAAGTGTTAATACCCACCTGTGCGTTCATAGATACAGCACTTGCCAGAAGTACTGTCGAAATAATTTTAGTCATTGGACTTATGTATTGTGTTTGTCTTTATTAATTCCTCGGCTGATTGATGTCCTCTTCTTTCTAAATGGCATACGAAGTTGCTATACTTCTGCTATGCATTGTATAAAATTAAAAGGATAAAGTTTTAAGGATTAATCGCTCAATACTTTACAAGAAACATGCCATGTGGAAATAAACGATAAACAAATAATTATTTATCACAACGAAAAACAACTATTTAATTAGCTATTCGATAAAATTCAATCAAAATAAAGTGTATTTAATATGGAATTCATAATAAAAGTATCTTCTGCAATATTTTTTTTACAAATTTCAAATTACGAACATATCAGGAACAAAAAAAGACCGCTTAAAAGCGGTCTTTATATATTTAAAAAGTACTATTTATACTTTTTCTACTTGCATATAGCTAAGCTCCATTGGAGTTTTTCTACCGAAGATCAATACAGAAACTTCGATTTTCTTTTTGTCTTCAAGAATTTTCTCAACAGTTCCATTGAATCCATTGAAAGGACCGTCAATAACCTTAACGTTTTCACCTACAATGTATGGAATCTCAACATCGGTAGCGAATTCAGACAACTCGTCCATTCTTCCCAACATTCTGTTTACTTCAGACTTTCTCATCGGAACAGGATCTCCTCCTTTCGTTAAACTAAGGAAAGATATCACTCCCGGGATGTTCTTAATCGCGTGAGGAATTTCACCCATCAGATCAGCTTCGATCATCAGGTATCCAGGATAGTAAGGCTTCTCTTTAGGAACTTTTTTACCGTTTCTTATCTGAATAACCTTTTCCATAGGAATAACCACTTGAGTAACATACTGCTCAAACCCTAGACGTTTGATTTCTGTCTCAATATAGTTTTTCACTTTATTTTCCTGTCCGCTGATTGCTTTCAGCACATACCATTTCAATTCGCTCATTATGGGAAAATACTTTTTTAGTTGAACACGTTAATTAGCATTCCAATTATGTTGCTGATTGCTTTTGAAAACAACTCATCAACTCCAAAGGTAAACAATGCCAAAATCACTGTAGCTATAGTTACTACAATAGTGGAAGACTGAAGATCAGACCACTTTGGCCATTCAACTTTATGTCTGAATTCGTTATAAGAACCTTTTAAAAAATCAACAAATGAACTCATAATTAATATTTGCACGGGCACAAGGATTCGAACCCTGATCAACGGTTTTGGAGACCGGTATCCTACCATTGGACGATGCCCGTAGATAAAAAGCTTCCGAGAGTTTCCTTCCGGAAGCTTTATTTATTTTAAGATGATTAGTCTAAGATTTCAGTTACCTGACCTGAACCAACTGTTCTACCTCCTTCTCTGATCGCAAATCTAAGACCTACGTTAAGAGCGATTGGCTGTAACAATTCTACAGTGATCTCTAAGTTATCACCAGGCATTACCATTTCTACACCTTCTGGTAAGAAGATCTCACCTGTAACGTCAGTAGTTCTTACGTAGAACTGAGGACGGTACTTGTTGTGGAATGGAGTGTGACGTCCACCTTCTTCTTTAGAAAGGATATAAACAGATGCTTTGAATTTTTTGTGTGGCTTAACAGAATCTTTCTTAGCGATTACCATACCTCTCTTGATGTCAGTTTTTTCAATACCTCTCAACAATAGACCTACGTTATCTCCAGCTTCACCTCTGTCAAGGATTTTTCTGAACATCTCAACTCCTGTAATAGTAGAAGTTAATTTTTCTTCACCCATACCGATGATATCAACAGGATCACCTGTATTGATAATACCAGCTTCGATTCTACCAGTTGCAACAGTACCTCTACCTGTAATAGAGAATACGTCTTCGATTGGCATCAAGAATGGCTTATCAGTATCTCTTGGTGGTTGCTCGATCCAAGTATCAACAGCATCCATCAATTCTTCAACGCTCTTGAACCACTTATCGTCAGTCTTAGCACCTCCTTCAGCTGTAGCAGCAGTAAGAGCACCTAATGCAGAACCTTGAATTACTGGAGAGTTATCTCCGTCGAAATCGTAAGTAGATAGTAAGTCTCTAAGCTCCATTTCAACAAGCTCTAATAACTCAGCATCATCTACCATATCAACTTTGTTCATGAAAACAACAATTCTAGGTACGTTTACCTGACGGCAAAGTAGGATATGTTCTCTAGTCTGAGGCATAGGACCGTCAGTTGCAGCACATACTACGATAGCTCCGTCCATTTGAGCAGCACCAGTTACCATGTTCTTTACATAATCCGCGTGACCTGGACAGTCAACGTGAGCATAGTGTCTTTTTTCAGTTTCGTATTCGATGTGAGCTGTATTGATAGTAATACCTCTTTCTTTTTCTTCTGGAGCAGAGTCAATTGCAGAGAAGTCTTTTTTCTCAGCAAGACCTTTGCTAGCTAATACAGCAGAAATAGCAGCTGTAAGAGTAGTTTTACCATGGTCAACGTGACCAATAGTACCAATGTTCAAGTGTGGTTTGTTACGATTAAACGTTTCCTTTGCCATGATGTGAAATTATTTATTTATTGTTTATTCAAATTTTCAGTGTGCAAATATAATGATTTTTTAAATATCAAAACCTTTTTTCTTTAAAAAAATTCAACATCTTGATCCAAACAATTGCAAACCCCAATACTTCTAAGTATTGAGGTGCAAATTTACACAAATTTATTAATTGAAAGAAACCTTATAAGTGTTTTATTCAAAATATAGTCAAGGTAATCTGTTATAATAATTGTATCGTTTTAATAATGAACAAGATAAAAATTCACTCTAGTAAAAAAAAACTAATCAAAATCCATCTTGTCATTAATCTCGTATATCATTATGAACCATTAAAAATAATATGATGAGAACACTATTACATTTCTTTCTGGTACTGATTACCATGACCACTTTTTTTTCGTGCGATAATTCTGATGATGCAATGATGACCCCGGATACCAATGTTACCGGTCCCGATCTTATGGCTTACGGCCTGACAGGAATGAACGAACTCGTTTCTTTTAATGCCAATAACCCTAAAACATTTGCTTCCAAAACAGCAGTGACAGGAATTCCGGCAGGTGAAAAATTAATGAGTATCGACTTCAGACCTGCTACAGGAGAATTATATGCTTTGTCGAATGCAAGCAAATTATATATCATTAATACGTCTTCTGCATCTGCCAGGATCGTGAGCTCTACAGCTTTTACTCCAGCGATTTCCGGAAGTATCGCTTCTATTGATTTTAATCCAACGGTTGACAGAATCCGTCTGGTCAGCAATTCAGGGCAAAATCTACGTCTTCATCCTGAAACAGGAGCTGTAGCATCTACCGATACCAATACTTCTGCTACAGGCATTACCGGAGTGGCTTATACCAACAGTAAAGCAGGAGCTTCGTCTACTGTTTTATATGATATTGATCCTGTTGCCGGAAAATTATTTAAGCAAGATCCTCCGAATAACGGAACTTTGGTAGAAGTGGGAAATCTTGGAGCAACCTTCTCCGGACAGGCTGCTTTTGATATTAAATATGATAACAGTACAGCATTAGTTGCTTTAAGTGACAAACTTCACATTTTGGATCTGAATAGCGGTAAAACCACTTTTATAGGAACACTTCAACAGGCTATAATTGACATCGCGATTCCTACTGAAGCTGTAGCTTATGCTATTGACAGTTCAAATAACCTTCAGATATTTAATCCGAACAACCCGATGCCCGTTTCTAAAACAGTGACAGGATTACAGACCGGAGAAAATATTTTGGGAATAGACTTCCGTCCGTTAAATGGACAATTGTATGCTTTGGGCAGTTCTAGCAGAATGTATACCATCAATTTAGGAACAGGTGCGGCTACGGCAGTAGGAAGCTCACCTTTCGCTATTTTACTTACAGGAACTGATTTTGGATTTGATTTTAATCCGATGGTTGACAAAATAAGGGTAGTGAGCAACTCCGGACAAAATCTTCGTCTGGATCCTGTAACCGGAGGGATCACTGCCGCAGATACCACAATCACTCCGGTTACGGCTATGATCAGTGCAGCGGCTTATGCTAATAATTTTACCGGAACTACGGCCACTACTCTATTCGTCATTGATCATAATACGGATAAACTCTATCAGCAAACTCCACCCAACAACGGAACTTTAGTGGAAACGGGTTCTTTGGGAATCAATATGACGAATGCTAATGGTTTTGATATCGGAAGCGCAAGTCAAAAGGCTTATTTAATGGCTACGGTAGGGACCTCAACAAAACTTTATACTGTAAATACGACATCGGGAGCTGCCACGGCAGTTTCTGACTTTCCTAATGCTGTAAAAGCTTTTGCAGTAGGCTTAGGATTTTAAAAACCCATAAAAATTATTTCGATACGAAGAAGCGCGGAAAACATAGTTTTCCGCGCTTCGCTTAATATAAATAGATAGAAGAATAATTAAATCTGCTGGGACTTCTTCGTCCTGTTGAAGATCCAGAATATAATCGGGAAGATCAACAAGGTTAATACAGTTGCCGTAATTAACCCTCCGATAATCACAATAGCCAAAGGTTTCTGGGATTCTGAACCAATCCCGGTGGACAGGGCTGCAGGCATTAACCCTATTGAAGCCATTAGTGCGGTCATAATAACAGGACGTGTTCTGGATTTCACTCCATTGAGTATGGCAATATCTAAACTCAATCCGTCCTTAACATTCTGATGGAATTCCGTGATCAGGATCACTCCGTTCTGGATACAGATCCCGAGCAAAGCGATCATTCCGACTCCGGCAGATATTCCAAAGTTCATTCTGGTAATATGCAGGGCAATTATTCCACCGATCAATGCAAATGGCACATTAGCCAGTACCAGCAATGAGTCTTTCATGTTTCCAAAAAGGATGAACAATAAGAAGAAGATCCCCAAAATACTGATCGGAACCACCTGCGCCAATCGGTGTGAAGCTCTCTGCTGGTTTTCAAACTGCCCCGTCCAACCGATGGAATACCCATCCGGAAGGTCAACATTGGCTACTTTTTTCTGCGCATCGGCAATAGTACTTCCTAAATCCCGGTCGCGGATCGAGAATTTAACCCCGATATATCTTTTAATATCATCTCTGTAAATAAATGCGGCTCCGTTATCTTTTACAATGGTACTGATCTCTTTCAGGGGAATTTTTGCGCCATCCTGCGTAGGAACCATTAGCGAAGCAATATCATTTTCATCTTTTCTGTATTCCTGGGAATAACGGAGACGGATCGGAAATTTTCTTTCTCCATCAAACATTTCTGAAGCTGTTTTTCCTCCAAAAGCCATCTCCAATACGGATTGTGCATCATCCGGCATTACTCCGTACGCAGCCATTTTATCTCTGTCCAGCACAACACTTACTTCCGGCTGTCCGATATTTTTAATGATTCCGGGATCTTTTACCCCGTCTACATCTTTGATCTGTTTTAAAACTTCATCAGCTAATTTGTCTAAGGTTTCCAGATTATCACCATAGATCTTGATCCCGTTCTCTGCTTTGAAACCAGCTACGGCTTCTGCCACATTATCGGAGATCGGTTGGGAATAATTAAAGGTAATCCCCTGGTAGCTTCTGAGTTTTTTATCAATTTCTTCAATAAGTTCTTCATAACTGATCTTGCGTTTCCATTCATCTTTAGGTTTAAGGTTGACGGCAAACTGTACAAATCCAAATCCGTTCGGGTCTGTTCCGTCATTACTTCGTCCCGTTTGAGCAAGAACATCGGTCACTTCAGGAAAGCTCATAATGTCTCTCTTTAAAAGGTCAGCCGTTTTTAAGGATTCCTTTAATGATGAACTCATTGGCATTTCTGCCGTGATCCAAAGCGAACCTTCATTCAGCTGCGGCAGGAATTCTGTTCCTAAGAATTTCCCGGAGAATAATGTTGCCACCATGAAGGATACCGCAACGATTAAACTCATTTTTTTATGTTTAAAAGTATAGTTGAATCCTTTCAGTACCATTCTGTCCCAGAAATTCACAAACGGGTTGTTTTTTTCTTTTACGTTCTTGTTTAAAAGGATATGCGAAAGAACAGGAACTAAAGTCAGTGTAAAAATCAAGGCTCCGATCAAGGCAAATCCCAAAGTAAATGCCAAAGGCGAGAACATCTTCCCTTCTACTTTCTGGAAAGAGAAAATAGGTATCAGTGAGGTGATAATGATTAATTTTGAAAAGAAGATGGCCTTTCCTAAACCTGTTCCCGTCTGTTTGATCCAGCCTCCTTTTGAGAGTTTATTAAATTTTTCTGTTCCGTATTTAAGGGCTTTGTGGTCGAGCATCACAAAGAGCCCTTCCACCATGACGACGGCTCCGTCAATAATGATCCCGAAATCTACAGCTCCCAATGAAAGAAGGTTGGCACTCATTCCTGCCAGTTTTAAGCATAAAAATGCAAACAACAGCGACAGTGGAATAATAATGGAAACGATAAAAGTCGTTCTCCAGTCCGCCATAAAGATTAAAACGATCACGGTAACTAGGATGATTCCCTCGATCAGATTGTGCATCACAGTGTGTGTTGTAAAATCCATTAAGTTGTCACGGTCATAAAAGGTTACCATTTTGACATCTTTTGGAAGGACCTTTTCATTAAGTTCTTTGATTTTGGCTTTTACTCCGACGAGAACTTCACGCGGGTTCTCTCCTTTTCTCATCACTACGATTCCTTCAACCGTATCTTCATGTTTGTTAAGACCTGCCTGTCCTACTCTCGGCATAGAGCTTTCATGGACATCTGCTACATATCTTACCAGCACCGGGTTTCCGCTGTCATTCTGAATGGTGATATTTCCGATATCTGCCACAGATTTTACCAGCCCTATTCCTCTTACGACATAAGCCTGACCATTTTTTTCGATCACATCACCTCCTACATTTAAATTACTTTTGGTAACAGCATCGTACACCTGAAGTGGAGTCAGGTTATATTTATCCAAAGCTCTCGGATCGATACTTAATTCGAAAACTTTGTCTTGTCCTCCGAAAACATTGATGTCTGCTACGCCAGGAACCCCTCTCAGCGCACGGTCGATCACCCAGTTTTGCAGGGTTAAGAGTTCTCTGGAATCTTTTGTTTTACTTTCCAGGGTATATCTGAAAATTTCCCCGGTAGGCCCGTAGGGTGGCTGAACTTCCGGATCCACCTCATCAGGAAGGCTTACGGTTCTTAATTGGTTATTGACCTGATTTCGGGCAAAAGTATCATCCACCCCGTCGTCGAAAAGAATTTTAACGATAGAAAGACCGAACATCGTGGTACTTCTGACACTTGTTTTCTTCTGAACCGGGCTCATGGCCAATTCGATGGGCGTAGTGACAAAACGTTCCACTTCTTCTGCGCTGCGCCCATTCCATTGGGTTATAATAACGATCTGGGTATTGGTAACATCGGGAAAAGCTTCAATGGGCATATTTTTGAAACTTATAAAACCCGCAATGGCCAAAATAGCGACCCAGATAAAGGTAAATGCTTTATTTTTTAACGAGAAAGCAATTATATTTTTAATGAATTTATTCATGATAGATTAAATTGATGACCTAAAAAAGCCGTTGAAAGAAACATTATTTTAAGTCCATTACTATTTTAATTGAACCATTAAGCGCAGTTTAGGCTTTAAGCTTGATTAAGGAAATATCTGAAGATATTTTTCAGCTTCCTTCTTATATCTGCTCTCAGATACTTAATCCCTCTTAACAGCTTAAAATACTCTTAATGGTTTAAAACGTATTAACTATTTAAAGAGCGGTAGATCAACAGCTGGTTGTTGGTGATCACTTCTTCTCCTTCAGACAGACCTCTGGCTATATAGGTAATGTCTCCTACCTGTTTTAATATCTTTATTTCTTTAATTTTTATATCGGTTCTGGATTTGAAAACCACAACAAAACTTCTGTTGTCATCAAAAATCACCGCTTTTGAAGGGATGGTAAGCGCTGTATTGCTTTCGGAACTTGAAACTTTGATTGTTGCTTTACTATCAGGAATCAAAAGACCGTTGGCATTATCCAGGACAACTCTTGCCTGCATGGAATTGGTTTCCGGATCGATGATCTTGAATATCTTATCTATTCTACCATCAAAAATTTTATCCGGATAAGACAGTGTTGACACTTGTGCTTTCATTCCCAGGCTTATTTTTTCAATATCAGATTCATTGACGTTCATGATGGCCCAAACGTTTGTTGTATTGGCAACATCAAAAATATTTTCGCTTCTGTCGCTTCTCAGCTGCATGTCTTTATTAATATTTTTCTGAACGATATATCCGCTAATGGGGGCCACAACACTGTAGATATTGCCTTTTTTTACATTATACACCGTACTTACAGCTGTTGCTCTCTGCATCTGGTCCTGAGCTTTCTGCAGTACGCTTTTGGCTTCAAGTACTTCTCTTTCCGTATTCAGTTTGCCTTCGTACATTTCTTTGGCGACACGCAGGTTATTCTGGGCCACCACCATATCGGTCTTTGCATCGCTTACATCTTTTTGCACTTCAGCCAGCTCCGTGCTTCTGATCGTAGCCAGCACCTGCCCTTTTTTTACGTAATCTCCAAGCTCTACATTTACGCTTAAAACATTTCCACCTACTAAAGGATATACATCGATATAGCTGTTTTTATCAGCAGATATTTTACCATAAAAACTATACTGATCTTCTATATTTTTTTTCTCCGCTTTGGCAAAAGAGATCGAGCTCAGCATGGTGTTGCTCAGTTCAAAACCTTTTTTGGCCTGTGGGGCTTTTTCTTCTTCTTTTTTTGCACATGATAACAAAGAAAGGGCTATCAGTACAGGGATTATATATTTTTTCATTGCTTAATAGAAGATTTTCGTTTGTATGAGTTGATTAAGTTGTTCTGCAGACTGCATGATTTCATTTTTCATATCATAAATCTGGAGTGCAGTTTGTCTGTAGCTGTCCATGAAATCTGTAAATTCTATGAGGTTGACGTTTCCTTTTCTGAAATTCTTCAGCATTCCGTCATAGACCAGTTCCATATTGCTAAGGTCCGTGGTTTTGATCTCCGCGAGCTGATCGTATTGACTTTTCCAGGTTTTATAAGCGGACTGCACTTTCGTTTCAAGATTCAGTTTCTGATAGTCTGCATTTTTCTGGTTTTGCTGAATGGCATAATTGGCCTTTTCCACATTCCCCTGATTGGATTTCCATAATGGCAGCGGAATCCCTATCATAAGATTAACCTCATTTTTAAAGGTTCCTCCGTTCTGGTCCCATCCCGCTCCCACATTCAGATCCGGAACATTGAGAGATTTCTGCCACTGTGCGTATAGTTTGCTGTTGTCTATTAATTTTAGAAAATACTGATAGTCGGAATTATTTTCCAGTGCTTTTTTCTTTAATTCACTTTCGTCTCCGAAAGGCTGTGCGGCAAGGATTTCTTTTGCATCAGCATCAGAAAGCTGGGGTTCTATATCATCTGAACTTCCCGTGAGTACCTTTAAATTCTGCTCAAATTCAAGAATATTCTTATTGATACCAAGTTTATCATTGTTAAGCTGGATTACTAAGCTCTGCAGTCTTACTTCGTCTTTAAGGGAAACATTACCTTTTGCAGATTGAGCACGGTAAGCACTTAGGAGATCATTCATATAGCCAAGCTGCTTGTTGGTATTATCGAGTTTCAGTTTTTCGTAATACAGGTTGAAGTAGCCGGCATGGAGCTGGGTTCTCAGATCTACCAGAAGCTGTGAAAACTGAAGCTGGGCCAATTCTTTGTTTGATTTCGCGAAAGCAATTTCATTTTTCTTTTTCCCGCCCATATAGATGAGCTGAGTGATCTCTGCTCCTTTAGCACGTCCTATATCAAAGACTTTTTTACCTTCGGGATTATAAGCATTGATCTGCCCGCTCAGTTGGGGAAGTTCCCAAATCTTAGCCTGCAGAATATCTGCATCAGCCATATTGATGTTGTATTGTTCTGCGAGAAGCTGAAGATTGTTTTTCTGAAAAGCCTCTTCACAGTCCAAAAGTGACATCTGCTGCTGCCCTGCCATGAATGAGGAAACGGCAATAAACAGCCCTGCAATTTTGTTCATTCTATCTTTTTTTATGGTACAAAATTGCCATTATGCGATTAAAATGGCCTTAAAGGAGCCTTAAAAAAAAATTAAATTTGATTTAGAACCACGATAAATACTACATTTATTGAAATATTTATTTAAAATGAATGGAGAAAACTGTCGTAAGAATAGACCGGGAATTTCTAAATGGGAAAAACTTTAATATGGAGCAATCCGTCTGGCTTACGGTTGTAAGACAAAGTAAATTCTGATGCAGCGATAAAATTAAAGCTGTTTATTAAATGTAACGGCAAATTTATTGGTGTTTTCGGCCGGAGAAGTATATCTGATTTCTGCACCGTGGTATTCCAGAATCCTTTTGACAATCCGCAGACCAAGACCCGAACCGGAAATATTCTGAGAATTATTCCCTCTCATAAAGGCTTCAAATAGTTTTGTCTGTTCTTCTTCAGGAATGGTATTTCCATGAGAAATCACATCAACATTAAGCTGATCATTGGTTTCGGTGATTAAAACATCTACTTCTGCATCATCCGAATATACAGCTGCATTTTTAAAGAGATTGATAAATACAATCACCAATAAAGAATGGATGCCACTTATGGTTAGCAGGCCATTTTCCGAGGTGTCTTCAGAGATCAGGAAATCCAGTTTCAGGGAAGGGTAACTTTTTTCGACCGCTTCGAAAGCTTCAAATATCACTTCATCAATCCTTACTTCTTCATAAATACTCTGGATATTTTCTTTGTCGAATTTTGTAAGCAGCAAAAGAGAATTGGTAAGATCAGACAGCTGATAAACATCCCGCTGGATCTGTTTTAAAGAGGAAAGGGTTTCGGGAGAATGTTCTTCAAATTTGATCAGATTTTCAAGCTGAAATGCCATCCTTGTAATCGGAGTCCTGATCTCATGAGAAGCACTTGCTGTAAAATCTTTCTGCGACTGAAAAACATCATCCAGCCTTGCAATCATCGTATTAAAGGATTTTGCCAAAACATTGATCTCATCATTAGACTCCTGAACAGGAATCTGTTTTGTAAGTTTATGGGCGGTAACTTCCGAAATTTCAGTATTAAGATCTTCCAGGGGACGCAGAAACTGTCCCATAAAATAGTAGCTGAAAAAACCGATCAAAAGAGTACTCATCACATAAGCTGTGATCAAAAGGTATTTAAGGTATTCAAGTTTTGATTTTCCATTGGTATCAAAAGCGCTGGTAAGGATATAATAATTTTCGCCATTGATATTCCGAAGCGCTGCGTAGATCTCAGGAACTGTTTTCTCTGTGTATATGATCTTCTTTTCATCCAGCTCTTTAAGAAGAGCACTATCCCAGATTACATTACGGTCCTTGATCGTACTATAAATCAACTCTTTATCACTATTGAAAATTAAGATCGTTTCATTCAGAAGGATGTTGTCTGAGTTTTCGTTAAAAAAGATAGGAGCTTCTACTTCAAAATCTTTAGACTTTGAAATGAAGTGGGAAGTAAATTCGAGACGCTGCCTGAATCTTTCTTTAAATTCATCTCTCCTAAAATCATTAAAAGACATATAGATAACGGCCATCACCATTGCAAAAAGCAGGGAGAAAGCGATGCTGATCGTTAAAGCTATCTTTCTTTTTAAAGACATCTACAATGTACTTAGGTAGTATCCGAAACCGGAACGGGTATGAATAAGTTTTAGTTTAAAGTCTTTATCAATCTTCTTTCTCAAAAAATTGATGTAGACTTCTACAGTATTGGTGTTCGTATTGAAGTTATGCTCCCATACGTGCTCAGTGATCTGCTGTTTGGAAACCGTTCTTCCCTGTGCTTCGGCAAGATAAACCAGCAACTGGAATTCTTTCAGAGTAAGGGCTATTTCATTGCCGGCTCTATAGACTTTCTGTTCTGTTTTATTGATGATCAGGTCATCTACTCTGATGATATCCTGATCAGAGGCATCGGAAGGCGATTTTCTTCTCAACAATGAATTCATTCTCAGTAGAAGTTCTTCAAACTGAAAAGGTTTTACCAGATAGTCGTCAGCAAGTCTCGTAAATGCATCTTTTTTATCGGAAATATCTCCGTAGGCCGAAATGATGATAATGGGGGTATTTTTATCGAAAGAACGGATGGTCTGACAAACATCAAGTCCGTTGATCTTGGGAACATTGATATCCAGCAGATACAGGTCATACGTATTGTTCCTAATCTGACGGAGAAAGGTTTCACCATCGTAGATTTTATCGCACGTAAAGCTGTTTGATTCCAAAAACCGGCAAAGTTCTGCTGATAGAATAAGGTCATCTTCCAATAAAAGAATATTCATCAAAAATTATTTGATACGAATTTAACGAAAAATTATGACTATTCATGCTAATTGGCGTTGCTATATTAATCGTTTTCTACCGGAAGTATTAAATTAAAAGATAAGATTTAACGCTGATTCAGTTGAAGGAGGTTATTATTCTTTTTCCTGTCTTCCAAAGCGGTCTTTTAGATCCCTTTGATGATCTCGCTAGGATCTCTGTCCCTAAAAACAATCTTTCCGCTTCTTTGAAATTCCTTTATGTTAATTTGAGTCTGGAAATTTTGGGCAAAAAAAAATCCCGAAGGAAATTCGGGAAATTTGAGAGCCAACTACGGGACTTGAACCCGTGACCTCTTCCTTACCAAGGAAGCACTCTACCGCTGAGCTAAGTCGGCACTAACTAAAAAAAATCACACTAATCAGCGTGATTTTCTTTGAGCGGAAGACGAGGGTCGAACTCGCGACATTCAGCTTGGAAGGCTGACGCTCTACCAACTGAGCTACTTCCGCAATTTTGTTTCCAAAACTATTGGTAAACGCTTTGCAAATCTAGGAAAATCCTTTTAAATCTGCAAGATTTTTTTTAATATAAATTGTGGGAAGAGCAGGATTCGAACCTGCGAAGCCGAAGCAACTGAGTTACAGTCAGTCCCATTTAGCCACTCTGGAATCTTCCCAAAATATTATATTAAAATTGAGCCTCCAGAGGGACTCGAACCCACGACCTGCTGATTACAAATCAGCTGCTCTAGCCAACTGAGCTATGGAGGCAATTTTAATGTTACGACTGAAAGCTGTTGAGAAAATTCTACTCTGAGCTTTTCAGTTGTTTAAAAAAAATCACGCCTAAACTGGTGTGAAATTGAGCGGAAGACGAGGGTCGAACTCGCGACATTCAGCTTGGAAGGCTGACGCTCTACCAACTGAGCTACTTCCGCAATTTTGTTTCCAAAACTATTGGTTTAACGGTTTGCAAATCTAAGAAACTTTCTTTAAACCTGCAAGACTTTTTTTCTAAATATAAACTGTGGGAAGAGCAGGATTCGAACCTGCGAAGCCGAAGCAACTGAGTTACAGTCAGTCCCATTTAGCCACTCTGGAATCTTCCCGAATGTTTATATTAAAGAGCCTCCAGAGGGACTCGAACCCACGACCTGCTGATTACAAATCAGCTGCTCTAGCCAACTGAGCTATGGAGGCATAATAAAAAGAATTCAAAAGAACGCTGTTCCCTTTTTGCGATTGCAAAGATAGAACGGTTTTTTTGAATTCTCAAACTTTTTTATGACTTTTTTTATCTTTTTTTTCTACGCCATCTCTTTTTTCTTGATTAGTAGCTTTTTAGCTGTATCAACACAAAGGTCTAAACTTTCTTCAAAAGTTTCAGATGTCTTTTTTACTACGATATCGTCTCCCGGAACGGCTAAAATAAGTTCAGCAGTTTTGTTACTTCTATCCGAGGTATTTTCAACTTTTAGGAAGACCTTGCACTCATGAATTTTATCATAGAAGGTTTCCAATTTGCTTACTTTTTTGTCAATGTGTGATTCTAATGGTTCGTGTGGTGTTAAACCAATTGATTGAACTGTAATCTTCATAATTCTTCTTTTTTAGATGCTCTAGGGTGAGCCTGATTAAACACTTTTTTCAATTGTTCAATATTGGCATTCGTATAGACTTGAGTACTTGCAAGACTGGAATGCCCTAATATTTTTTTTACTTTGGAGATCTCCGCCCCATTATCCAAAACATGCGTAGCAAAGCTATGCCGAAGGATGTGAGGACTTCTTTTTTCTTTCGTTGTTACAAGACTAAGGTACTTATTAACTACCACATAAACAAATTTTTCTGAGAGTTTTTTACCCTTTTTATTGACAAAAAAATATGATTGATGGTCGTTCTCAGGTTGCCTTATTTCAAGATAACGTCTAAGCAGATCCGACAAGTCCTGGGAGATCGGAATAAAGCGTTCTTTATTTCCTTTTCCTATGACCTTTAGCTCGTTTCCGTCTAAATTAACATACTCAAACATCAGGCCACAAAGCTCGGCTTTACGGATCCCGGTCTGGTATAATACTTCAATAATGCATTTTTCAAGGATATCATCCGTCTTTAGTAGTATATCATCGCTCAGCGTCTGCATTTCTTCCTGAGAGATAGGAATCTGTTTTTCAGCATAAAACTTGAGAGAAGAGATGCTTTCGGTGGGAGAAACTTTGATCTCCCCTATTTTTAAAAGAAATAAATAAAAACTTCGGAGTGAAGACAATTTTCTATTGATGCTTCTTTTTGAAATATTATTTTCACTTAATTCAACGATAAAATTCCTGATCACTTTTTTATCTGCCCGGGAAATATCTTCGGAAGCTTCTGTTTTGAGATAGAAATGAGAAAAATCCTCAAGATCTTTTTTGTAGCTTGTAACGGTATGAGGCGAATACCTCTTTTCAAACTGTAAATATTCTAAATATTTATGCAACATCACGTAAGGTATAAAAACAAAAATCCACCTCTCAAATATACGAATATTTAAGAAGTGAATTTAGTATGTGGTTAAGAAAAATCTTAAGCCTGCTCTTCCTTGCTAAGCCCTCTTTGTTTGTAAGCGGCTTTCAGTCTAGATTGTCTTAAAGTTACAGAAGGCTTAATAAACGCTTGTCTAGATCTCAATTGACGAACTGTACCCGTTTTATCAAATTTTCTTTTATATTTTTTTAATGCTCTGTCGATGGATTCCCCATCTTTTACTGGAATTATTAACATATTTTACATCTCATTTTGGGTTGCAAAACTAGACATTTTTTATTAAACCACAAAATTTAACTCTGATTTAATAAAAAAAAAAGCAAATAACTTATCCACAAAAACACATCAGAATGTGGATAAGTATGCATTGCCATATAATCTAAACCTTATTTTATGTCTAAAAATCAATCCATTAGACATCATTTCATTTGAGAAAACATTGCCAAACTATCCTATGTCAGCATAATTCCAAAAAGTAGACTACATTATGAACGGTATATAAACAAAAAACTTTATCTTTGCAGTCACTTTATTCATGGGGTTGACTGGTTTCGACAGCAAGATCAATGGGTAAGTAAGCATGCAGAGAACCGTAGCGCGATCTCTTAAATCCCTTGCTACACAACTTTAACTGGCAACGAAGAGTTCGCTCTTGCAGCTTAATCCGAATAAAGTAAGATTCAAGCGCTTTCCCGAAGATAGTAAGGAAGCAAGATATCTCACAAATGCTCCGTTCTACGGCGTTTGATCCTGAGATATAGGAATGTAGAAATAAGGTTTCAGATGCTTTGGCTGAAACTCGAAAACCTCAGAAGATAAGCTGGATGTTGGGTGTCTGCCCTCTGCCTTCAGTCGAAAATCAATGGTAGAATAAGCATGTAGAAATCTTATGTGTTGCTTGTTTGGACGAGGGTTCGAATCCCTCCAACTCCACTAAAAGAGAGTCTGTCTTCAGACTCTCTTTTTTTATTACAAATCGTTCTTTAACTCCTTATATAAGATTACTGTAACATACCAATCGTAGTTGCCGTCATCTTAGATATCAAATCAACGCTATGTGGAGAGTCTGCTCGGCGGCAGACCGTACTGTTTCTTGAAAGCAAATGAAAAATGAAAAAAGTCTTCAAAACCGAGATCCAAATAGATATCCGTTGCCTTTTTGCCTTTTTCCAAAAGACAATGAGCTTCCTGAAGTCGTTTTTCGAGCAGCCATTTTCTAGGAGCAGTGCTGAATATCTTTTCAAAATAACGCAAAGTTTCTATCATAAGTTTAAAGCACTTAGTTCTTTTCCCCGCCTTTCAACAGTTTTCTTTAGATTTTTAAGAATTTCAATGCGTTCATCCACACTTGTTTTCGAGAATGTTTTAAAAGCTTCTTTTGCTGCTGCAATTGCATTCCTGGTATCATTTTCATCTTCCAAAATCACTTCTCCAATGTTTTCACGGTTCGTTGGATTGATCAAATCGAATATTTCAATTCCCTCTACTCCTACAAATTTGCCATTGAAGTAAGATTTGTCTATACGTTTCATCTTCCTTATTTTAATTGAACAGGATAAAGTTCTTACAATTCCCAAGTATGTACTTTGCTGCATGGCTCAATTCAACTTTATTAAAAAGATCAGAATCTATCTGTAAGTTCATCTATAATTGAGTTGATAAAAAGTAAAAAAGGCCTATCATTATTAAATTCAACAGAAATAAACCTGTTACGGAATATGATTATTTAATTCAATTCCTGACTTGAAATACGCTTGATTTACCTTTTACTGTAAACGATTTTTGCATCATCCCTAACCGAAATACCCATTCATTTTACTTATGACCTGCATAGTAAACATAAATAGCTGAAAACTAAAACACTAAAACTTCTTACTATAAAATAAGTATAGTCTACCCACAAAAAAGACTAAAAAAATGTTTTATCGTGAAGAATTTTATATATTTGCACCATCTAACAATTAAAAAAATAATTTACTATGTCAGACATTGCATCAAGAGTAAAAGCTATCATCGCTGATAAGCTTGACGTTGAAGAAACAGAAGTAACTCCTGAAGCTAGCTTCACTAACGATTTAGGAGCTGATTCATTGGATACCGTTGAGTTAATCATGGAATTTGAAAAAGAATTCAATATTCAAATCCCTGATGATCAGGCTGAAAAAATTACTACTGTAGGGCACGCTATCGCTTACATCGAAGAAGTAGTAAATAAATAATATTCTTCAACAAAAAAGAAAATTTTAAAAGTTTATGGAATTAAAAAGAGTAGTTGTAACCGGTTTTGGCGCAATAACACCAATTGGAAATAATGCAAAAGAATACTGGGAAAATCTTCTTAAAGGTGAGAGCGGTGCTGCTCCGATTACTCTTTTTGATGCCAAAAACTTTAAAACTAAATTCGCTTGCGAAGTAAAAGATTTCGATCCATTGCAGCATTTCGATAAGAAAGAAGCAAAGAAAATGGACCGAAATACTCAACTTGGGCTTGTAGCCGCAAGAGAAGCGGTAGCACACTCCAGAATTATGGAAGACAATGTTGATAAAAACAGAGTCGGAGTAATTTGGGGGTCAGGAATCGGAGGTTTAGAAACTTTCGAAACAGAGGTTTTAGGATGGGCGAATACGGAAATTCCAAGATTCAACCCATTCTTTATTCCTAAAATGATTGCGGATATCACTCCTGGACACATTTCCATTGAGTATGGTTTTCACGGGCCGAATTATACTACGGTATCTGCCTGTGCATCATCTGCCAATGCACTAATTGACTCCAAGATGATTATCCAGTTAGGAAAAGCTGACGTGATTGTATGCGGTGGCTCTGAAGCAGCCGTTACAGCAAGTGGTGTCGGTGGATTTAATGCGATGATGGCACTTTCTACAAGAAATGATGATCCTACCACAGCTTCAAGACCGTTTGATAAAGACAGAGACGGTTTTGTATTGGGCGAAGGTGCAGGATCTATTATCCTTGAAGAATATGAGCACGCGGTAAAACGTGGTGCTACCATTTATGCAGAATTATTAGGTGGCGGTATGAGTGCAGATGCACATCATATGACAGCCCCTCATCCTGAAGGCTTAGGCGCTTATCTGGTAATGAAAAACTGTCTGGAAGACGCAGGCTTAACTGCTGATGAAGTAGATCATATCAACATGCATGGTACCTCTACTCCATTAGGAGATATTGCAGAATCCAACGCAATTTCGAGATTATTGGGCGAGCACGCTTTTGATATTCAGATTAATTCTACAAAATCAATGACTGGTCACCTTTTGGGTGCTGCTGGTGTTATTGAGGCTATTGCTGCATTAGGAACTATTATTCATGGTATCGTTCCGCCTACCATCAACCATTTTACTGATGATGAAAATATTGACAAAAGATTGAATTTCACATTCAATACAGCTGTTAAGAAAGATGTAAAAGTAGCCATGAGCAATACTTTTGGATTTGGCGGGCACAATGCTTGCGTTCTATTTAAGAAAATCTAAATTCAATGAATGGAGTTACAGAAATACTTTTCTAAATTCCTTCTCAGACAAAGAAAAAGAAAATTAACGGAGAGAGACTACTTCCTTAGTACCGAGCTAAAAAAAATGCTGGGTTCAGAGGTTCAGAATGTTGCTCTTTACCGGGAAGCTTTTTCTTTAAAAAGTTCTTCTAAAAATCAAGACAGCAATTACGAACGACTTGAATTTTTGGGGGATTCTGTTTTGGGTACAATTATTTCCTGTCATCTGTTCCAGACCTATCCTCAGGCCAACGAAGGATATCTGACCCAGATGAAATCTAAAATTGTTAATAGGAAGAATCTTAATAAATTAGGTGAAGACCTGAAGCTTATCGATCTTTTGCAAAAGCAGGGATCCGCAGCGTTGGGCGAAAATATTTCCGGAAATTTATTTGAAGCACTCATCGGTGCGGTCTATCTCGACTTCCATTATGAAGCCTGTAAAAGGATCATTCTGGAAAGATTGCTGACGCCTACCGAAATTAATAAGCTTGAAAATAAAATTGTAAGCTACAAAGGCCTTCTGCTCGAATGGAGCCAGAAGAAAAAAGTAAATATAAAGTACGAAACCTGCGAAGAAATTCAGGCCAATAAAGCCATTGTATTCAGATGCCACGTCTGGTTGGGAGAAGAAAAAATTGCCAACGCGACGGAAACTTCCAAAAAGAAGGCAGAAGAAAAAGCAGCGCAGAGAGCATTTTATATTTTAAATAAAAAAGAAAACATACTTGGAAATCCAAAAACTTTATGATCTAGACGATATAGAATTTGAAGATATTGCCATAGGATTGGTAAGATTAGCAAAAGATGTACCTGCTCATGAGTTTTTCTACAAAATAAATCAAATCAACGGCCTTACCTTTTCCAGAAAGAAAGATGTGATTATTCACGGAGCGTATTATGATTATTATTTTCCGAGATTTGAAGCTTATCATAAGTTTACAAAGACGTGTTTTACATTCATTTCAAACCGGTCTTCGGAAAGTAAGCAAAAAAAACTGCAGACTGAGCTCTTTACAGAAGAAGAAAACATTAAATTTTTATTAAATAATCAGGTAGATGTAGAATATATTCTGCATACTTCGGAACAAATTCCTGATTTTTCCGTAATTTTGCTCCCGGAAAATCTTGTGTTTCCGATACAAGATTACACATTAGGTTCTGAAGAGGAACTTTATCAAATTATCCAGTATTATGAATAAGTATTTAAAGAAGACAAAAATTATTGCAACACTAGGACCAGCTTCGTCATCGAAGGAGGTAATGTTAGGACTGATGAAAGCAGGTGTTGATATTTTCAGAATAAATTTTTCACATGCAGACTACGACTTAGTTCGAAATAATATTGAAATTATCAGAGAGCTTAATAAGGAATATGGCTATTCTATAGGAATCTTAGGAGACCTGCAGGGCCCAAAACTTAGAGTAGGCGTTGTAAAAGAAGGTTCTTACCTGAACCCGGGAGACATTCTGACCTTTACCAATGAGAAAATAGAAGGTGATTCCACGAAGGTGTATATGACTTACCAGCAGTTTCCTCAGGACGTAAAAGTAGGGGAAAAAATCCTTATTGATGACGGAAAACTGATGTTGGAGGTTATTGAAACCAACGAAATAGATACAGTAAAAGCAAAAACCATCCAGGGTGGACCATTAAGCTCTAAAAAAGGAGTTAATTTACCTAATACGAACGTTTCTCTTCCAGCTTTAACGGAGAAGGATATCCAGGATGCTAATTTCATGCTTGATATGGAGGTTGACTGGATTGCATTGTCGTTCGTTCGTCATGCCCAGGATATTATCGATTTAAAAAAGTTGATCAATGCACATCCGAACGGTAAATTCAAAACACCAATCATTGCTAAGATCGAAAAGCCGGAAGGCGTTAAAAATATTGACGAAATTTTATTGGAATGTGACGGATTGATGGTTGCCCGTGGTGACCTTGGTGTAGAAGTTCCAATGGAAGAAGTTCCAGCGATCCAGAAAACTCTGGTAGAGAAGGCAAGATTCTATTCAAAGCCGGTGATTATTGCTACGCAGATGATGGAAACAATGATCAACAGTCTTACGCCTACCAGAGCGGAAGTAAATGACGTTGCCAACTCTGTATTGGACGGTGCGGATGCAGTAATGCTTTCAGGAGAAACTTCTGTAGGAAGATATCCGATTCAGGTCGTTGAAAACATGACGAAAATTGTAAAAAATATTGAAACCACTCATTTTTACCAACATAAAAATGAGCCTATGGAAAAAGATTACAACTGTATCGATGAAAGATTCATCACCAACAGAGTATGTCTTGCAGCGGTTAGAATTGCTAAAACAACGAATGTTTCTGCGATTGTTACCTTAACGCACTCAGGATATACCGCATTCCAGCTTGCCGCTCACCGACCGAATTCACAGATCATTGTATACAGTGGAAACAGAAGAGTGATCACAATGCTGAACCTTCTTTGGGGGGTTCATGCGTATTACTATGACATGAAGAAGTCTACGGATGAAACCATTATTCAGGTGAATATGCTGACTCACAACCACGGTTATATCGAAAGTGGTGATTTTGTCATCAATATCAATGCTACTCCATCTTACGAAGGCGGAAAAACTAATACATTGAGACTGACGACAGTTTAAGCAATAAGCAAAATTACTTTTTGACCAGATACAAAAAATTCCCGGAAATATCTATTTCCGGGAATTTTTATATTTTAATGCGTATAGTTTGTTACATTAATGCATTATACTTTTTACATCGTACATTATACAAATCAATTTCCAACGATCGTTCTCGCCGTTACAAACTCTTTTAAAGCCAATAAAGACAATTCCGTTCCATATCCTGAACCCTTGCTGCCACCGAATGGAAAACGTGGATCAGAGCTCGTCATTCGATTGATATTTACCGTTCCTGATTCCAGGTTTTCGATAAAGAATAACTGACGGTCTGCTTTCTTCGTCCACACGGAATTTGAAAGTCCGAAAGGAATATCATTGGCCATTTGTAAAGCTTCTTCATCACTTTTAGCGATCATTATCATTCCAAGAGGTCCAAAAAGTTCTTCTTTTAAAATAGGATTTCCTGCCTGAACACGAATTAAACCGGGTTTAAATTCATTTTCAGAAATTCTTTCCAAAGGAATAATAATTTCCGCACCATTTTCCAATGCCCTGTTGAATTGAGCTTCCAACTCATCGGCAAGGTCAGGTCTAGCCATTCCCGCTAATTTCGTTTCTTTATTTAAAGGATCTCCAACTTCATACGTTTTATATTCTTCAATGAATTTCGGCAAAAATTCACCTTCAATTTTTTCATCAATAATAAATCTTTTAGCGGCAGTACAAGTTTGTCCGCAATTTTGAAGTCTGGATTTCGCTCCTGCTTTTGCAGCAGCATCCAAATCTGCATCATCGAAAATAATGAAAGCATCACTTCCTCCCAATTCCAACAAAGATTTTTTGATATTTAAACCAGCAATTGAAGCGACTTCTCCACCAGCTTTTCCGCTACCTGTAAGACTCACTCCTTTTACAGCATCATGCTCAAGAATTTCTTTTACAGCTTTATGTCCCACTTCCAGATTCTGGAAAACACCTTCCGGAAAACCTGCCTCTAAAAGAACCTCTACAATGGCATTTCCACTTCCGAAACAAATTGAAGCGTGTTTCAGAACTACTGTATTTCCAGCCAAAATCGCAGGAACAGCAAATCTCAATACCTGCCAGAAAGGAAAATTCCAGGGCATTACTCCTAAAATCACACCTTTCGGAACATAATGAACTTCAGAATAAGAAAATTCAGATTCAACTTTTTCGGGTTTTAAAATATTTTCAGCATCTGCATAATAATTCATCATCAAAGCACATTTTTCTACCTCAGCAATCGCTTCTGAAATAGGTTTATTCATTTCAGTCGTAATGATTCTGCCGAATTTTTCCGAATTATTCTTTAAAATTTCTGCCGCTTTAGTGATTAGCTTTTGCTTTTCTTCAAACGGTACTTTTCTCCATTCTGAAAATGTCTTATCTGCTTGAATAAGCTTATTTTCAATTAACTGTTCCATAATCTAATTTCTGTTTTAAATTCAAAAATGAATTTATTAATGCCTTTATTCTAAAAGCATCGTGAAAGTAACAAATTTTGTTCCTTAAAGGGTAAATAAAGGAATGATTTTCTCTATTGAAATAATATAATTTTATCCTCAGATCATAAACCATTCATTCACAAGACACGCTGCAAGCCTCGCCGTTCTTTCCTGAATATCCAGGGAAGGATTGACTTCTGCTGCATCCAGCGCTATCAGTTTTTTGCTTTTCAAAATATGCCTGTATAAATGCATAAAAGGCGTATCTGCAAAGATACCATTATATGCGGAAGCAGAAACTCCCGGAGCGATTGATGCGTTGAAAACATCCATACAGATGGTAAGGTAGATAAAATCTACACTTTCCATCAGTTCATCAATGCGCTGATAGATTGAAGGAAGATTTTCAAAAAAGAGTTCATCGGCAAGGATATATTTCATTCCGTACTGATGGGCTGTATCAAACAGTTTCAGGGTATTCGAATTTCTCTGAATCCCGATGTGCAGCGAGTTGATCTGTCCTTCCTGTGCAATCTGCCAGAATCCGGTTCCTGAGCTTGCTCCTACCCCATTCTCCGGCTGTCTGTTGTCAAAATGAGCATCGATATTGATGATCCCGATCTTTTGTTCCGGGAAGGCTGTTTTCACGCCTAAATAGTGGGCATAAGTCACCTCATGGCCTCCGCCCAAAACAAGTGATTTTCCTCCTTTCAGCAGTACTTTTGATACGTTTTTAGCAAGACTGTTCTGGCTACTTTCCAGGTCACCGTTTTCACAGGTCACATTCCCAAAATCCAGAAGGGAAAAATCCGGGCGGATGACAGGAAAGTTAGACATATTCTTTCGGATCACATCCGGAGCGTCTTTCGCGCCCTGTCGTCCTTTATTCCGTCTCACTCCTTCATCTACAGCAAAACCATGCAGCACAAAATCATCTGCCGCAATATGGTCGTAATTATGTTCTTCTTTAACTCTTTGGAATATTCTGTGGAAAAGAAGTTCTTCCCCGTCTAGTCTGCCTTGCCAAGTGTCCTGAAACATAGGTTTTAAATTAAATTTTAGTTACATCGTTTTATCCGGTAAATCTAAATAATATTGTTTAGATATTAAAACGCTCCTGTATTCATTTTCAACAGCTTTCCATGACATCTGTCATTCCACGGAGATGTCCTTTTCAGGTCATTCTTTTCCCTGATTGGCATTACTGCTGATGAACATTTCGTTGCGTTCTTCTGAAACAATTTCCAGGAATCGCTCGTAATGCTTGAGTACATCGGAAATCAGTTCATTTTTGGTAAAATACTGCACATCGTATCCTTCCCTTCCATCTCCAAAATAGGATCTTGGATAGTGGGTTTTCTTATCATCCAGATCGGGAAGATTTTCTTCATTCATCATGTATTCAGAAACAGTTTTCACCTTATTTTCAACTCCATAGATAAAATTATTGACCACGCCCTGGTGAATTTCTATTTCTGTTCTGACAGGATTTTCGTAATGATTAATTTTTGCATCGATCCCATTGGCTGCAAATTCCTGCTGCAGATCTGTAAAGGCTTCTTTTGTTTTCACCTGAATAAAATGATCTACCGAAGAATTATCTTTAAAGGAAACAATGTTTTTTAAACGCTCTTTCCAAAATTCGCCTGACCATGGAACGGTGGATGCAGAAAAGTTGGTATCATAGTATTTCTGATCGATAATAAGTCCCTTCATTAAGCTTACTATAAATAAAAGGACAATGATTGAAAAGGGCAATGCCGTAATTAAAGTCATACTTTGAAGGGCTTTTAAACCACCTGCATTTAATAATAAAAGGGAAAGCACCGCGAGCAAAATACCCCAGAATACAATTTGCCATTTAGGAGATTTTTTTGCATTTTTAGTAGCGATACTGTTCATCACAAATATTCCTGAATCGGCGGATGTCACGAAGAAAATAATGATGATGGCAATAACAAAAAATCCGGTCAGGGTTGACAAAGGCATATATTCTAAAAATCGGAACATCAATGCATCAGGATCGGATGCCATCTGACTTAATTTTCCGTTGGCCACATTCAGATCGAACCAAATAGCACTGTTTCCGAACACAGACATCCAGATAAAATTGAATAAGGTAGGAAGTACCAAAACTGCCAGAATAAATTCCCTGATGGTTCTCCCTTTGGAAATTCGAGCGATAAATAACCCTACATAAGGCGACCATGAAATCCACCACGCCCAGTATAAAATAGTCCAGTCATAAAACCAAGGCAACGCATTTTTTTCGTAAACGTGGGTATTGAAGGTAAGATTGAAAAAATTATTAATGTAGTTTCCCAATCCATCGGTAAAGCTTCCTATTAAATAGACCGTTGGCCCTAATATCAGTACAAAAAGTAAGAGGATAATGACGCCCATTACATTGATATTGCTTAAAATCTTTACGCCTTTATCTACTCCGCTAATCGCTGAAAATACAGAAAGAGAAATAAGGCTGATCACAATAATCACCTGATTGGTAAAACTATTTTCCGCAGTGATATGAAGTATATTTAGTCCTGAACTGATCTGTACCACTCCAAATCCTAACGTCGTGGTCAATCCAAAGAAGGTACAGCATAATGCAAACACATCAATTGCATTTCCCCATTTACCATTAATCTTATCTTTCAGCAATGGATAAAAGCAGCTTCGTAATGAAAGCGGCAATCTGTACCGGTAAGCAAAATATGATAAGGAAAGTCCTACCACTCCATAAATGGCCCAGGCATGAATTCCCCAGTGAAAAAAAGTATATAGCTGTGCCTGTTTTGCCCTGCTAACGTAATGATTATCTGCAAAAACTTCGGAAGAATAGTGTTGCATGGGTTCTGCCACACTAAAATAAATCAGTCCGATTCCCATCCCTGCTGCAAACAGCATTGAAATCCAGGAAAAGAATGAATATTCAGGTTTGCTATCGTTAGCCCCCAGCTTAATGTTCGCATATTTACTAAACAGCAGATACACTAAAAAGATCACAAACAGAGTGACCGCCCAGACATACACCCAGTTCAGATTAACAAATATGAACTGTTTAATCTCATTCAGGATATTTTCTGTCGGCTTAGGATATAGGGCCGAAAGAAAACATGTTCCAATAATAAAAATCAGACTTGGGATGGTTACCCCTTTATTGAAAGTAGATTTTACATTTTTAAATTTCATCATATTTATTTTCGTATTAATATTGACAGACACCTGGCATAGCCCCGGTAGAAGTACTCAAAGAAATAATATGACTGCGTTATTTTCCTTATCAAGGATGTACTTAAGAACTATAGAAAATTACTGTTTTATACAATGAATCAACAGTAATGGGGTCACAATATAAGAAAACTTATATAAAAAATAAAAATCGAAGACTGTTATTCCGTCTCATCTGCCTTCCGAAAAAAAAAATCTGATTTAATTTACATTATAGTGTTCAAAGCTCTGCCAGTATTTATCTTTATAAATTTCGAGGGAAATTTTATATTGAGGGTTTTCTTTTATGATCTGATCAAAAACTTTAGAAGGCTGCCTAAAATCTTTGCTCGCGAAGTAAATACTTTTACAACTGTCTGCTGTTTCTCTCCCGATGTACAGATGCCCATCTTTAGGATTGAGAACTTCCACTGCATAATCTTCGATGATGTTCATGGTATTGTAATCTTTTTCTTCCGGGAAACCATCGTTTTTGCTTCCGTCATAAGAAAATTTCAGGACTGAGATCCAAGGATAGGAAGCTTTTGCATCATATTTTAATAAAGAAGCATTCACCGTAGCCATAAGCGGCATCCCATTTTCTAAAGTTGCCTCAAGAAGAGAAAACTGGTTTTCATTTTCTAAAATTTGCGAATCTTTATACTTTTCTGTAAATTCTCTTTCTCTCCAGAGAAGAAATTCTCTTAGTTTTTCTATCGGAATCAGTTCCTGCTCTGCTTCGTTTTTACCGATAATGCTAAAGGTATCAATTTGAGTGGCAAAATTCAGCTCGCCCAGGAAGTTATCCAGAAAAATACAGATTCCCGTCGTAGCTGATTCTCTGTTTTCTTCGGTTAAATTTTCATAAACAAAGGCCAGGTCTATTTCATCCGGATAACCATCTATGTCGTTTGAATAAAAGTAAATATTGTTTTTTGTAAACTCACAGTCATTCATTCTCACCCCAACATTTTCAATATCTGTTTCAGGTTTGAGAGCGGTAAACTTCCAGTGATCAAGCTGTGGAGCAGCGGCAATAAGTTCTTCTGCAAAAATTATTTTTTTCACATCTCCTTCTACCGTAATAATAAGTTCTGCTATATTTTCATCACTCATTCCTGCAAGGAAATAATAGCCATCGTTGATCTTGCGAAGTTCGGGAGATATGATATCAAAAAACTGATCTTCAATATGTTCTCTCCCTTTTACCACTTCAAAAAAAATCTTTTCTTTGGTCAAAAACCAATCCCAAAACTCCTTATAGGTTCTGGTCTCTTTTTCCGGCTGTTTTTTGCCCAGAAGTTTATCAAATAATCCCATACTTAATGAACTTGATTTCCACTGATATAAACATTCTCAGCATTGAGACTTCCCTGATTGTAAAGCACATTCTGGAAATTATCCGTTTTAAAAGTCACAAAATCTGCTTTTTTACCGGCTTCCAGTTTTCCTATGTCTTCAAGACCTAAGGCATACGCTGCACGGAAGGTCATTCCTGCTAACACCTCAGCTGTTGTCAGTTTTTCAAATGTTGCTAAAATGGAAGCCTGGGTAATTAAATTTCCCATGGGGGCAGATCCTGGATTCCAGTCACTGGCAATCGCTACGATGGCACCTGCATCCAATAATTTTCTGGCCGGTGTGAATTTTTCTCCCAATCCTAAACTTGCTCCCGGAAGTGCTGTTGCTACAGTATCTGATTTAGCTAAAAACTCAATATCTTCATCAATAGTCGCTTCCAGATGGTCTGCAGATTTAGCCCCTACTTCTACTGCAATTCTTGAACTTCCCGGTGTAAACTGGTCTGCATGAACAGTAATATCAAAACCTAAATCCTTAGTTTTAAGTAAAAAATATTTACTTTCTTCAGGCTGGAAAGCAGATTTCTCAATAAATATATCTACACGTGTTGCAAGTTCTTCTTCTTTGACTTTAGGCAAGATTTCGGTAAGGATATACTCTAAATATTCCGGATTGCTTCCTTCAAAATCTCTTGGCTTCAGGTGTGCAGAAAGACATGTAGGAACCAGTTTAGCTTCGGTCTTTCCTTGTGCTTTTTTAATTATCCTAAGCATTTTCAGTTCATTCTCTACATCCAATCCGTAACCGCTTTTTACTTCAATGGTTGTAATTCCCAATGATATCAGGAAGTTGATTCTTTCCAGCAAAGTTTTTAGTAATTCTTCTTCTGAAGCATTTCTTGTGTGTTGTACAGAACTCCAGATTCCCCCACCGCTTTCAGCAATTTCCAGATATGTTTTTCCTGCATTACGCATGGCAAAATCATTGGCCCGGTTTCCTCCAAAACAGATATGAGTATGTGAATCCACCAATCCGGGAAGAACAATCTGCTCTCCTTCAATGGTTTCTATGTTTATATTTTGATTTTCAGATTTCAGTGTTTCGAAATTTCCAATTTCCTGGATGGTCCCGTCATTCACTACAATTCCTCCGTCTACGACAATATCGATCTGCTCATCGGAAAGTTTTCCTCTTAAAGGAAGATTGGCCAATGTTACGATCTGTTTGAAAGGTCCTATTAATTTCATTAGTTAGGTTTAGATTAAGATTAAGGCTAAGATTGTTTAGGTATAGATTAAGTTTGACTGTTATTCTTTAGATAATTCGTAATTTTATTTAAATCGAATATCACTTCATCAATCAATATCTGTATTTCTAAACAATCATTTTCTGAAAAATATTTTACCCTGTTTCCATACATCAAATGACTTTTAGTTTCAAATGCTGAGCCTCTGGAAATATCATAGAACCTGCTTTTATCTTTAGCAGTCCTTCTTCCAAAACCTTCGGCAATATTTGCAGCAATACTTTGCGCAGACCTTCTTAGTTGCGAAGTGAGTGCATAGTCTTCCTCTTTAGGTAAGTCAGCAGATATAAGGAAACACCGTTCAGCAATATCCATTGCTTTTTGCCAAACAGGCATTTCGGTAAAATCTTTTATCAATTTATTATGTCTATTTTTCCTCTCAAAAATACTTAAAATATATTAATATCCTCAATCTAAATTAGCTTCTGCCTTTACCTTAGCCTCTATCTCAGCCTCACTATTCGCCTTTTTCCTATCCTTGAATTTTCTTAATCTAAACCTCAACCTTAGTCTAAATTTGCTATCTTTGAGGTAAATGAAATGAATTAATGCCAGATTTTTTACATCCAGATAAGGAAAACTACTCGCATGAAGAGCTTATGCAGGAAGAGCAGATCCGTCCCCAGAGTTTTAAAGACTTTGCCGGGCAGAGAAAAACTTTGGAAAACCTTGAAGTTTTCGTGAGTGCTGCCAAACGACGCGGTGGAGCTCTCGATCATGTACTTCTGCACGGTCCGCCGGGTCTGGGTAAAACAACTTTAGCCAATATTATCGCTAATGAACTTGGCGTAGGCTGTAAAATTACTTCCGGTCCTGTTTTGGATAAACCGGGAAGTTTAGCAGGCTTGCTTACGAATCTGGAAGAAAATGACGTTCTTTTTATTGATGAGATTCACCGTCTTTCTCCTATTGTAGAAGAATATCTGTATTCTGCTATGGAGGATTATAAGATAGACATTATGCTGGAAACCGGCCCTAATGCAAGAAGTGTTCAGATTGGTCTGAATCCTTTTACATTGGTGGGAGCAACTACAAGAAGCGGAATGCTGACGAAGCCGATGTTGGCAAGATTCGGGATCCAGAGCAGACTTGAGTATTATTCGGTTGAGCTTTTATCGATGATTATTCAGAGGAGTTCAAGGGTTTTAGGAAGTAAGATTTATGAAGATGCAGCGATAGAAATCGCGAGAAGAAGCCGTGGAACTCCGAGAATTGCGAACGCTCTGTTAAGAAGGGTACGTGATTTTGCTGAGATCAAAGGAAATGGTGAAATTGAGATCAACATTACCAAATATGCATTGAATTCTCTTAATGTCGATGAGTTCGGATTGGATGAAATGGATAATAAGATCATGCGTGTCATGATAGAAAATTTTAAAGGAAAACCTGTAGGAATTTCTGCGCTGGCTACTTCTATTGCTGAAAACCCTGAAACATTAGAAGAGGTTTACGAACCTTTTTTGATTCAGGAAGGATTCATTATCAGAACACCAAGAGGAAGAGAAGTGACCGACAAAGCCTATAAGCATTTAAATATAGCCATCCCGAGAAGTCCCGGAGAATTATTTTAACCATCTATGTTTATTCCAAAACTATACAGAAGTGAAGATTACAATCTGATGAAAGAAATCATCAGGGAAAATGCTTTTGCTTTACTTATTTCTTCGGTTGAAAAAATAAGGGCTACTCATTCTATGATGATGCTTAATGAAGATGATCCTGAGAATATGTTTGTGGAAACTCATATTTCAAGAGCTAACCCTCAGGCAAAAATATTAAAGGACGGAGATGAAGTTCTGTGCGATTTTCTAGGTGCTCATACGTATATCTCAAGCAGCTGGTACGACCATATGAATGTTTCAACATGGAATTATGAAGCGGTACAGATCCACGGAAAGGTACAACTGATGAATCATGACGAATTGTATCAGCATCTGGAAAAATTAACGTCCAAATATGAAAATTTTCAGAAGTGTCCGGTGATGGTGAAAGATATGGGAAGGGAATTTGTAGAAAAGGAAATGAAAGGCGCTTTCGGGCTGAAAATAATTCCGACAGAAATATTCATCAAGCAAAAACTTTCTCAGAACAGAAAAGAGCATGATTTTCAAAATATCATTTCGGAGCTTGAAAATTCTGATGAGAACGGAAGAAAGATTGCTGAAAAAATGAAATTAATAAAGAAATAATAATCAAAATATATATGAAATTATATCCTATACAATGTGGAAAATTTAAACTGGATGGCGGTGCCATGTTTGGAGTCGTCCCAAAGAGTTTGTGGGAAAAAACCAATCCTGCAGACGAAAAAAACCTAATTGAACTGGGAACAAGATCCCTGCTTATAGAAGACGGCAAGAAACTGATTCTTGTGGACTGCGGTCTTGGTAATAAACAAGATGATAAATTCTTCGGTCATTATTCTCTTTGGGGAGATGACAGTCTTGATAAAAATTTAAAGAAATTCGGTTTTGTAAAAGAGGATATCACCGATGTTTTCCTTACTCACCTTCACTTCGACCATTGCGGAGGTGCCATCGAATGGAATGACGACAGAACAGGATACAGACCCGCTTTTAAAAATGCCCAGTTCTGGACCAATGAAAACCACTGGAAATGGGCTACAGAGCCTAATCCAAGAGAAAAAGCAAGTTTCCTGAAGGAGAATATCCTTCCGATACAGGAAAGTGGGCAACTTAACTTTTTACCTCTTCCTACTACAGGGAACTACGGTTTTGCGCCTGATTTGAAAATGGATGTGATCTTTGTAGACGGACATACGGAAAAGCAGATGCTTCCGGTAATCCAATACCAGGAAAAAACAATTGTTTTCGCTGCAGACCTTATTCCTACGGCAGGACATATCAACCAGGTTTATGTGATGGGATATGATACCAGACCTCTTCTTACTATGGAAGAAAAAGGAAAGTTTCTGAAACAGTGCGTAGATAATGAATATTTACTGTTCTTTGAACATGACGCTCGCAATGAGTTAGCGAGCCTTAAAATGACTGAAAAAGGAGTAAGATTAGATGAAATTCACAGTTTTAATGACGTTTTTGGATATTAACTTTTGATTATGGAAGAATTACATTCAGAGACACAGAAAGCAGAACCGGAACCATCACCCAAGATCATTGGGCTTACCGGCGGTATAGGCTCAGGAAAGACTACTGTAGCCCATTTTATTGAGGAGTTTGGATTCCCAGTTTATTATTCTGATGACAGGGCCAAAACCATTGTAAATGACAGTGAAGACCTAAAAATAAAGATCAAAGAATTGCTGGGCGAAGAAGCTTATGATTCAAATGGTTTTTACAATAGAAAATATGTAGCAGAAAAGGTGTTTAACAATAATGATCTGCTTCATGAATTGAACGAAATCATTCATCCCGCTGTAAAGATTGATTTTGAAGAATGGCTGAAAAAACAGACCAAGTATTTAGTCTTCAAAGAAACAGCGTTATTGTTTGAATTAAAACTGAACAGACAGTGCTACCAATCTCTTCTGGTGACTGCAGAAGATAATATCAGAACCAAAAGGGTAATGGACAGAGACGGAAAAACCTACCGTGAAGTAGAATCCGTCATGGAAAAGCAAATGCCTGAAAAGGATAAGATCAAACTAGCAGACTGTATTATTTATAACAACACCAACCTGGAGGATCTTAAGGAACAGACCGAACGGATCATTTTCAGTATTGAATAAAAAGAACCTCGTTAGAAATACTCTAACGAGGTTTTTAATGATAAAAAACTAGAGAGACTTAAGCTAGAAACTAGTAAAACCCTCTCCCTTTATCAGGCTGCTTTAGTAGTATGTAGACTTTCCTTTACAAAGACTGATAAGCACAAGTTTTATAGTAACGTACTAAATAATCATAAATCACCATTTCAAACAAACGCTGATTAGAAACAAATAGCCTGTTGATGTTCATGTGAAATATGCTTTGGAAGAAACTCTGTAAGGACATTTCTAAAGATTGGTTTTCTTGATGGTCGATCATATTTTGCAGTGCTGAATTGCTTACTTCGATATTGAAAATGACAGCATTTCTCTCTTCTAAAAACTCATCTGATTGAAGAAAGTCTACATATTTTGGCTTAAACTCCCGATATTTTTTATCCAGTTGAGAATTCAATTTTTTATCAGCATTAAATTCCTGTTTAAAAACAGCATTAAAACCTTTGATCCAATCCAATTTTTCTTGGACTGAAAGGTCAAGTTTATTTAGAATGCGATCAATATAAAAAAGAGAAATAATGATTTTATCTTCATCGTCGTAATCTAAGCATTGCAAGGTAAATTCGCTGCTTTTACAGAACAAACTTTCGGCTTCTTCAATAGTATTCTGTCCGTATCGCTCTATTTCTCTATTATAAGTATCTATTACGATATTTGAAATTTCTCCACTGTCTACATATTCTTGCAGGGTTTTATTAATTTTATAGAGAACTTCACTATA
Source organism: Chryseobacterium pyrolae (assembly GCF_025153485.1). NCBI lineage: Bacteria > Pseudomonadati > Bacteroidota > Flavobacteriia > Flavobacteriales > Weeksellaceae > Chryseobacterium > Chryseobacterium pyrolae. Next base: position 174,748 of record NZ_JANZQH010000003.1, on the reverse strand, counting down.
GCTTTCGGTACAGTTCAGTTTAAATCTCAACCGCATATGTGTTTGGGGGTCATTATAGCGAATGAAAAACCATTTTGAAATATAATTATTCTCTTGAAAATATTCTATTAACGGGACAATAGCTTCTTCTAAAATAATATCAGAGGTTTTGATCCCTGTGTAGATCTTCAGATACAACCATTCACTTCCAATAGTAAATTTTCTTCTCTCCATCATCATTTATCTTTTTTATGCATCGGAAAAATAAACTCATGTTTAAAATCGTCATTCTCATTATACAAGAATTCTTCAATTATGATTGACTTTTCATACTGTACAGAATCAATGAACATTTTCAGCAGATCATAATTTTCCAAATTAATGGTAAGCTTGTTATCGGATTTTACCCATTGTATCCATTGGGGGATTCGTTTTTTGCTTCGCCAATCTCTCATCAAAACAAGAAATTTTTCTTGATCATTAATCAATGATGAAAACTGTTTGATTTCTTTTTCTGTCATCTTCCATGAAGCTTTGGATAAAATAATGTTCTTGTATTCTACCCTTGGCAGAAAATTATAAATGTTTTTTAAATTTCCCCAGTTAAAATATAGTCCGGTTCTAGTATTCTGAGAATATAAGTCACATAAAAAATGATAAATAGGCAAAGGGTCTGCGGAATAATTATGAGCATTAGTAAGATAAGGTTTAATCTCTTTATCAAGTTTCTTAGAGCGTAAAACAATTCTGTCATTTTTTAGAGAAATATACAAATCATCAACAGAAATTTGATTTTCATCCGGTAAAATAGATTGAGCCAAATAAGGAATTTCATATTTTCTTAAAGTAGGTCTTCTTATTATATTTCCAATCCGCGCTTCTGGTAAATGAATTATTTCTGCTAAAATAAAGTCCTGGCTTAATTCTTCTTCTTTTTGAGCTATTTTTGTGGTTAAATTTTGTATTTCTGATTTATCACAGCAAAACCTCGCTAGTAAGTTGCCAGCACTACTTCCGCCTCCCCCATTTAAAAATAGTTTCTCTTGGTTCTTTTCAGAAACAATTTCAGCCATAAAAGAAATTGTATTTGGAAGGTCATTCCAGTTTTCTCCAAAATCTATAAAATCTTCGTCCGATAATTCGATTATATATTTATTGCTTAATAAAGCTTCTTGAATTTTCTCGTTTAAAATTTGCTGAATCGGATCAAGTTCTATTGTTAAATTTAATCGTTTTTGAGATAAAGGAAGCTCTAAATCTTCAAGATAAGGATGGAGTCCTTTTATGGTAGCGTCCTGTCTATAGCCAATTCCTACTTCTATATCTAAAGCATAGCTCAAAGGGACTTCTTGTGTTTCAAATCTTTCATAAAAAGCTTTTTTGAATTTCTCGAAGTGAGTTTCCTTTTGATAAGACGTTATTTTATTGAGAAAGCTAATCCCTTCTTTTAATTCTTTTTTCCAAAATGAGGAAAGTTTTAACGCTTCTTGATAATACACATCAGTTTGGAAAAGATGATTTGATTTATATTCTACATTAAAACATTGAATCAATTTTTCTATTTCATTATAACACGAAATTGGATTTCCTAATATCTGATCTAATTCTCCCAGCTTTTTTTGTATTGAAAGTAAGGTTTCAACTTCAGTTTTAGCTTCTATTCTTGTTAAAACAGAAATTATTACTTCTAAAAAATCATTTCCTGCAACAGTAGGTTCTAATTCACTTACTAAAAACTGATTATCAATCAATTCTTCAATAAACTCATTAGCTGCATCCTCAGTTATTTCCTCATTAATAAGAATATCTGCAATTTGCTCAATTGTCTTACCTTGTACAGAAAAATCCAATATTTGTTGTAATTCAATAGATAGAGAAGCCGAAGAAATGATGTATTCTCTTTTTTCTTTAGTATACTCATATTCAACATACCGAATTTTACTTCCAACTTTGTAAATACTACTATTAGGAAAAAATAATAGTCGATTTCTAATTTCTAAAGTTTGTGCAAAATGTTGAGTTAAACCAACAAGAAAATGCATATCTAATTTTGTGTCTCTTAATTTCCCAAGATCAGAATTATAGTTTAATTTTGGCTCTTTGTTGAACTTTCCCAAACCAACTTCTGAAAATAATCCAAAGGGAGTACATCTGGTACTGGTTCTACTGTAGTATTTTAAAATTGTAATTTTGAGCTTTTGAAATTTCTTTGATGAAAATTCTTTTTCTGAATTAAGCCATCTGATTAATTCATTATACACATAAGGAGATGCAAGATAGATAGCTTCTTGGAAAACAGAATTAGTACAAATTATTTTTAATTCTTCGGTAGAAGTTTCATGATCGTCTACATTTTCTTGAAATTTCTTGCGTGAAAATAACGGAGTACGAAAAACATATTCATCGAAAAATTGATACGGAAAACGAGACATTATTTTTTTATGTTTTCTTTAGGTTGGTAATCAGGATGACCTAATTGCCAAAATGCAAAGGCGAAAATATCACTCAAAGTAGAATATGCTTGTGCTACAGGGATATCTTTTCCATGACCTCCTTCGTAGTCTACTTTTAGAAGAATAGGGTTCTTTGAAGTATTATAGGATAGTAGTTTAGCCGCAAACTTTGTTGGCACCCACGAAGCAACTCTTGGATCATTAATTCCAGAAGTAATTAAAGTTGCCGGATACTTTGTTTCTTTTTTTAATTGTTGATAGGCATCCATTTCTAATAACCCCTTAAATTCTACCAAATTATTAGGATTTCCATATTCTTTAAAAGCATTTTCACCAATACCTTCATATCTTGTTGTATTTAAAACCCCTGCTTCTACTATCATTGCGCCATATAAGTCTGGTCTTTCAATCATGGCTCTGCCTATTGTTATTCCTCCGGCACTAGCTCCCCAAATAGCAACTTTTTTTGGGGATGTATATTTTTTCTCAATCAAATATTCTGTACAAGCAGTAAGATCTTTCCAAGAATTTGGTTTCTTTGTTTTTTGTCCATCGATATGCCACTGAACTCCTTTTTCACCACCGCCTCTTACATGAGCAATTGCTAAAATCCCCCCCTGGCTAGCCCATACAAGGTAACTTCTTGCAAAAAAAGGCGAAAAGGATGTTCCAAATGCACCATAACTTTGAATAAGTACAGGATTTTCACCATCTTTTTTTAAATTTTTATTATAAATCAAGGATAATGGCACTTCTGTTCCATCGTAAGACTTAACTGTAGTTTCCTCTACTATAATATCTTTAAATTCAGGATATTCTGTAAGTGGGGCTAGATTTTCTGGTTTAAAAGTATTTGTCGCCAGATCATATTTAAATCGTTGTTCTTCATTTGCCCACCCCGAGCAGTTTACCCATATTTCAGAAAAATCTTTACCTTTTGATTGTAAGCTTATATTTCCTGAAACATATGGAAGTTTTATGGAGACTTCTTTTCCATCTTTATAAAGATATAATTTTGCTTCTACACCATTTTTTGTAGTCGCATAATAAATTCCATCTTTCGTAAGTGTGTATTGGGTAATGACCTCATCTTTTTTTTCAGGAACTAGTACTTCCGGATTTTTGAAATCCTTTGTTTTTACACTACCTCTGCATAACTTGTAGTTAGGAGAATTATATCCTGATAAAAAATAAATATCATCTCTGGACAGTTTTATTGAATAAACTTTGCTCTCTTTATCATATAATAGCTGCCAGTTATTTTTTCCATTTAGCAAATCTTTTTTATCAATTATAAAGGTTTTCCTAAAATCTTCTGCATCTACCAATATACCAATATAATATTTATCGTCTTGATTAAAAGCTAATACAGCAGGAAATTCATCCCTGTTGATTTTTAGATTAGGATTATTGGATTTTGAAAAAACAATCTTCAATTTTTTAGGATCTTCTCCTATTTTATATAATATTGATTGAGTGTCTTTTCTAAATTGTTCTGAGGTAATATCAATGACTGGGTAATAGACATATAAAAAACCACTATTATCTTCCAACCACTTAATTCCCCCAATATTTGAAGGGTTTGTATTCGTAATTTTCTCCGGATATATTTTTTTTGTACTTATATCCATAATTATTACCTCAGATAACTCTTTCCCCTTTTCAGTTAAAGAAATTGCTAATTTACGTCCATCCCAGCTTGGACTAATTAAATTAATTATATAATTATGTTTACCTTCAAGGTTACTATTAAAATTAGCCGGGTCATAAAGCAATTCTTCTTTTCCTTCAAATCCTTGCCTGTAATACACTTTTGCTGTTTTTTCTCCGGCACTTCTTTTTAAATAAAAGTATTTATCATTACTTATAATTTTAAGATCTGAAATTGAGTACCCTTGTCTTCTATCAAGCTCCAATCTTTTTTCCAAATAATAATTTCTGTTTGGAATTGTATTTAAAAGAGAGTTTGAGTAATCAGTTTGAGACCTCATCCAATCAATGGTATTTTGATCCTTTAAATTTTCCAAATTTCTATATTCATCAATTATCTTAATACCGAAATGTTCATCTGTAGCAGGTACAGACAAAGCTGGATTATTTTTTTGAGCTTTATGAAAAATCATAATGAATAATGAAAGACTGAAAATTAATTTATAATACATCACAGATTAAATGATTAATGATAATAAATTTAATGAAAATTAAGCTAACTAATACCCAACTCCGCCAACTCCACCTTGGTCATTACCACTTCCATTATCTGGATTGTTACAACCATCCAAATATTGCTTAGTTCCACCAAATATTTTTTTAGGATTACTAATTTTTACTAATTGTAATTTTTCTAAAGATAATTTTTTTTCTTTCTTGTTTTGTTTTTTCATTTTGATTAAATTAAATACAGCGCAAAGGAAGTAATATTTTTTTTAATTTTGAACCAAATGTATTCCTAAATTCATGAATTTAGGAACACTAAACACTCATCAAAATTATGATAATCAAATAAATAAACACATTTTTAAGTTAATAAAATTTTAAACTTAATCGATTAATTTAATTGTGATATTTTTGCACAATAATAATATGATGAAATTTAAATACTTCATTTTACTAATCTTATTCCACCAATTATTTTATTCACAAAATAATTTAACTGATTCGTTAAAAACATATTCGTATAATGATTTAAGCCAAAAATTCTATAGCTACAATAATAGTAATGAAATAAGAAATGCGAAAATAATTTCAAAATATTACCTGAAAAAAGCAAAATCTGAAAAAAACCAAGAGCAAATATCTGAAGGATATGTAATGATGCATTTCAATGAAAATTTGCCTAATGCTTTAAAGTACCTGGATAGTTTACAAATAATTACAAAAAATTCAGACAAAGATTATTATCCTGCAAGGATTTATCTCCTCCGTGGCAATCTGTATTCTAAATTTTATAATGTAAAGACTGCATTGGGTAATTATGTTTTGACTCTTGATCATGCTAGAGAAAAAGGTAATAAAAGACAAATTGCTTTTGCGGAAATTAGCATTGCATATCTTAATAATTATATTGGGAAATATAGGGATGCGGCAAACACATTACGGCATTATTTATATAATACAGATTATTTAGATAAAAAAGATTATGATAATATTCGTGTAAACCTGGTGGACACTTATATAGAAATTAATAAAATAGATTCAGCCCGAATACTTATAGAAGAAGGATTGCTTTTTAATTCTGAAAATGGTAATACAAATCAATATTATGGATATCTACTTGAGTCAGGATTTTATAATTTAAAAATAAAAAAATATCATATTGCCATTGAAAATCTAATACGATGCAAAAAATATTTTTTCACAACCAATAATATTAAAAATCAAAGCTATACTCTCTTATTTTTAGGACAGTCATATGTCGGATTAAAGGAAACAGAGAAGGCTATAGAAACTTTTATACAGCTAGATTCACATATACAACAGAGTAAACACTTATTTCCTGAGCTTAGAGAAGTATATCCCTATCTTATAAATTATTATAAAGAAAAAAACGATAAAGAAAAACAATTATATTTCATTGAAAAGTTTTTAAAAATTGACCAAATTTTAGATTCTCAATTTAGATATATTTCTCGGGAGCTTCCTAGACGGTATGACAAACCAAGGCTTCTAAAAGAGAAGGAGAACATCATTAATGAGCTCAAAAACAGAAAAAGATTCTTTTATTTTTCTGTTTTAGTCTTATTATTGATACTATTAATATTTATATTCCTATACCGTAAATCTAAAAAAGCTGAAAAGCAACATAGAAAGATTGCTCAAGATTTGATCTATTTTGTTAATGAAAATAAAATCAAAAGAGAAACCATATCTATAAATGAAACATTCTCTGATAATTTCCAAGAGCAAGGAACTATAGAAGATAAAACAACAAAAACCATCTCACAAGATGTAGCTCAAAATATTTTAAAAGAGCTTGAAAACTTTGAAGCTAAAGAACAATTCATAAATAAAGGAATCACTTTAGGAAGTCTTGCGAAAAAAATAAGGACAAATTCTAAATATTTATCCGAGATTATTAATACCTATAAGGGGAAAAATTTTACCGGTTACATAAATGATCTCCGTATCGATTATGCTATCAAGAGGTTAGCAGAAGACAGAAAGTTTCGTTCGTATAAAATATCTTCTATTGCAGAAGAATTAGGATATAACACCGAACAAGCATTCACATTGGCGTTTAAAAAGCGGACAGGAACACCACTTTCTATATATTTAAAAGAAGTTGAAAGGATAGTAGACTCAACAGATTACAAATCAAAAAACACGCTTAAATAACTAATTTACAAGATTTTAATTATTCTAAATTCATGAATCCGTGTACTTAAATTCATGAATTTAGGAACTAATTACTTGCATTACCATTCTAATTTCCTGCATCTTTGTCTCAGGTAAAAACACAAATATTCCTTTTTTATATGTGTACAGTATAAAAAACGAAATATTACAGCTGATCAGCAAAGAAAGCCCATGTCAGGGTTTATATGACAAAAATTAATTAATAATATGAAAATTTTAACAAAATGAAAAAATTAAATGTTTCACAAATGGAAAATTTGAATGGGAGTGGTAATAATCAGGCAGTCCTATGTGGTATAGGAATTGGGCTGATGTTTACTCCTATGTTTTATTTAGGAGCAGCTGTTGCAGCTGCAGGATGTTTAGTAAGTGATAGTTCTAATTAATAATAATCTAAAATAGATAATCTTATGAAAAAAATTAATTTTAATCAGATGGAAAAAATAACAGCTAATGGGGATGGTCAAGACCTTGTAAGCGGAGTCCTTTGTGGACTAGCACTAGGAGCGGCTATTCCTACTGGAGGTGGCTCTTTAGTATTGGCTGCAGTTGGTTGTGGTGTTTTATTTGGAAACTGGTAATTGAAGGTTTAATTTCAAATTAATTAGTACTGTTTCTTATTTAGATAGGAAACAGTACTATAAATAAAATAAAAATTCATGATGAATAATAGACTTGAAATATTAATTATAGCATCCGTTGTTTTTGTGATTTTGTATAATCTTTTTAGTTATATTATCCACAATGAGTTCTACCTTAAAACTATTTTTGCAGCAGTAGTACTCGCTATAGTATATGTCATAATAAAATATAAAAATGAGAAATAGCATATTGTTTTTTATATTAATCCTTCTATATTTCACCCTGACTTTTCTTGATAAGAATTTCATCAGTACGAGTTCCAAAATTTTCGATTTCCTTTCCAAAGACTACCCCAGCGAAATGGTACAAAATTATATGGAGAGCCAGAAAAAATGGTGGTGGGTAAGCTATGCAACAATACCTTTACTTATTGGAATCAAAATTCTACTGGTAACTTTCTGTCTGAACTTTATTAAACTTTTTGATCTTCCTGGGTTAGAAAAAGTAAAATTTTCAGATATAATAACACTTGTTTTAATAGCAGAATTTGTTTTTATCATAGCAGGCTTTTATAAGTTTGTTAATTTTTATTGGATCGATACAGATTATACGCTGGAAAATCTGCAAACCTATTATCCCATCTCTTTATTAAATATAAAAGAATATATTTCAGCTGAGAAATGGCTTGCTTATCCTTTACAATTAGTTAATTTATTTGAATTATTCTATTGGGGAATTCTCGCTTGGGGAATTTGGGAACTTTCAGAACAAAAAATCAGTTTCAAAAAGTCTTTCGGTTTAACAACAATAACTTATGGAATTGGTCTGCTGTTCTGGGTAGGTGTCGTTTCATTTTTCATCCTAAACGCCCAGTACTAATGTATGAAAAATAATAAATTTCTAAAAGCATCAGCTATTATTTTTCCAATTTTGTTGATTGGAATAATGGTGTATTTATTTTTAAACTTTCAGAAAAAGAAAAAAAAAATAGATGCATTGAAAAACATCCCTTCATTTAGCCTTAAAACTATTAATGGAAATTCTTTCACCCAACACAATTTGGCCAGCGAACAGACTAAAGTCATAATATATTTCAGTCCAAGCTGTCATTTTTGTCAGGCAGAAGCAGATGAGTTATCTAAAAGTTATCACACTTATAAAAACATTCAGTGGATATGGGTTGCCAGTGAACCTTTGGAAGAGATCAAACAATTTGCTGTGAAATATAAACTAGATAATCAAATGAATATCTATTGGTGCCACGATGAAATGGCAGCCCTTTATCAAAAATTAGGGATGAACAGTGTCCCTTATTTCTTAGTTTATGATAATAACAATCACCTTATCAAACGAAATTCAGGAGCTATAAAACTAGAAAAAATCATAAACAACTTTGATGAAAGAAAATAGACATATAAAAAAAACATTCTCTCTTCAAAAGGATTTAACCGATTGCGGAATTGGATGTTTACAATCTCTGGTCCAGTATTATGGTAGCAGTATTTCATTAGAAACTCTACGTGAAAAAAGCGGAACAAGCAAAACAGGAACTACACTTTTAGGATTGCATCAATGTGCTAATTCTATAGGCTTTGAGGCGGAAGGATGTGAAGCCGATATAGATGCCCTTATTGAACATGGAGAACCTGTTATTTTACATACTATTATAGATCAAAAATTTGAACATTATGTTATATGCTATTGCTACAATCTTTCTGAAAATCATCAATTTCTTATCGGAGATCCTGCAAAAGGTTTAGAATACTGGACAAGGGAATATCTTGAAGAAGTATGGCAGTCTAAAACCTGCCTTATCCTAAAGCCCAATGCACAGTTTCAAAAAAAAGAACAAACCGATACAGAGAAAAAAAAATGGCTTAGAAATCTTATCAAAGAAGACCAAGAGGCTATTTATACCATTCTTTTTCTAGGCCTTATTTTCTCACTATTGGGCATGTCAATGTCTATTTTTTCACAGAAATTGATTGATGACATTCTGCCAAAGAAAAAAATATCCGTTTTATTGTTAAGCATTTCATTTCTTGGATTTCTACTTTTTGCGAAGGTAATTACTCAGGCGTTGAGGGAACTTTATATTATTAAGCAAAGTAAGTCATTTAATGAGAGGATTAATAAAAATTTCTACTCTTCTCTTCTTCATCTTCCAAAAATGTTTTTCGACAGCAGAAAAGTGGGTGATTTTGTAGCAAGGCTTAATGATACACAAAGAATACAAACCGTAATAAAACAGCTTATAACCAATACTGCCATCGATGTTCTGGGCATTTTAATATCTACCGGCTTTCTTTTCTTCTATTCCTGGAAACTGGCTATGGTATGTATCATTATTTCACCTGTAATTTTCTATATCATCTTCAGTTTTAATAAAAAAATTATTGATGCCCAAAGGAACGTTATGCAGTCCTATAGTATAAACGAGGCAAATTATATTGACAGCATAAGAGGAATAGAAGTTATCAAAGGGTTCTCCAAGCAGCATATGTTTATAAAAAGGAATGAAACCATATTTGGCTTTTTCCAGACAAGGATTTTTGAGCTTGGAAAACTTAACCTAACCATAGCATTATATTCAGGAATGGTTTTGGTTTTCTTTCTTATTGTCATTCTTGGTTTTTCTTCCTATAATGTTTTGAACGGGGAAATTAAAACCGGGGAATTAATGGCGATTATAGGAATTTCCAGTTCACTGCTCTCTTCAATCACTAATCTGGCATTGGTAACCATTCCAATACAGGAAGCCAAAGTAGCCTTTGACAGAATGTTTGAATATTCTTCATTAGAAAAAGAAAAAACGGAGGGCCTGGAAATTACAGAGATTAAATCTATTGACATTGCCAATATTGACTTCAGGTTCAATGGAAGAAGCAGACTATTAAATCAAATCTCTTTTTCCCTTCAAAAGGGAAATATAACGTGTCTTCTCGGAGAAAGTGGAAGCGGTAAAACCACACTGACAGAAATATTACAAAAAAATTATTTACCGGAAAATGGAGAGATTATTATCAATAAAAACATCCCTTTAAAAGATATTTCTATAACTAATTGGCGGAGTTTGACCGGCATAGTCCCACAAAACATACAACTTTTCAATGGGACTATTTTGGAAAACATTATTCTTGAAGAACAGGTTGACGAGTATAAGCTAAGGAAATTAATTTCTCTTGGTTTTGATCAATTTATCAACTCTTTACCTCAGGCCCTTTTAACTTTAGTAGGTGAAGAAGGCATAAATTTGTCTGGTGGACAGAAACAGTTACTTGGCTGGATGCGTGCTTTATATCATGATCCGCAGTTTTTAATCCTGGATGAACCCACTTCTTCTTTAGATAAGGAAAATAGGAAATTCATTTATGAATTAATCCTAAAAATAAAATCTGAAAAGGTAATTTTTATAATCAGTCATTATTTGGAAGATATGAAAGAAATGTCTGATGAGATTTTAATCATAAAAAATACTCAAATGAAAGAATCCAATCATAAATAACTGATCATCAAATAACAATTCTAGATATAAAGAGTCAATAAAATAGTATATAACAAATGAAGCCCTCATTTCTGAGGGCTTCATGTATTTGAAATTTATCTATTATTCTTTAATAAATTTCTTCTGTACCGATTTACCATTGTCTTCGATATCTAAGACATAAACTCCGTTGATCAGCTTGCTTACATTGATCTGATTGTTCAGTAAAATACCCTGACCAATGACCTGTGCTGCGGAATTGTAGATCTTATATTTCGCTCTTTTGCTGATATTCTTCACATACAATACTGAGCTTACCGGGTTAGGATAAATCATGATATCCGTCTGGTTTACCGGATTCGCTATGGCTGGCTTGGAAATTCTTACTGAGTAATCTTCCACTTCACCATTGGCGAACCTTGTACAGTTCACCGGAACTCCATCTCTCATCAATGCAATTCTCATGACCACATACTTATAGCTTGTCATACTTACAAAAGCATCGGCTGGTACACTGAAGGTTCCTGTCACCGGACTTGTGGTATTCGGAGGTGATGTAAATACTCTTTCATCAATATCGAAATATCCGTTTCTGTTGAAGTCTATCCATACTGCGATCCCTTCATCGTGATTGGTCCCATTCCATTTCTTCTCAATCGTGATCTGATTTCCTGTAGATCCCTGAACCATCTCTATGAAAGTATCAGGTACTCCTGTATAATCTGTATAGGTAGAGGGTCCGGAAGCATTTTCCATCTTAGGTCTTCCGTTTGGCATCACTGTAACTTTGGCAATATGCTCGTTCACTGAGCTTCCTGAAGACATTTGACAGTAGATCACTGTAGGGGTCGTGAAATAATACGGAGGTGTATAAGTTCCCGGTGTCCCGTTACAGATATTCACGACCTGCATTTCATATTTCGTATCTTCTAATAATCCTGTTATGGTATAAGCATTATTCGCTACCGGAACATTAGTCCAGCTCGGAATACCTACTTTTCTGTATCTCAGGATATACGTTGCCCCAGGGAAACCTTCCCATATCACTTCAGCTGATGTAGGAGTAAGCTGGGTAATCGTTAATCCCGGAGGAGGCAATTCACATGTTCTCAGGGTCGTAAATACAACAGGGTTTGAATATGGATTAGGTAAAGCTTCTCCTGTACACTGATTGGCAACCTGTACTTCATATTTTGTATACGGATCTAAACCAGATAATGAATAGGTGTTTGCAGGTGGAGCTGGCAGGTTAACAAGATTCCATGTTGTTGTGCCTACTTTTCTCCATCTCATGACGTAGGTAGAGCCTGTTACTAATGGAGTCCATGTTAACAGTGCAGAGTTTGTCGTGATATTCGTCACCGAAATACCCGGAGGTGTAGGATCACATTTTGTAGTAAATGCCTTGATTGGTGTAAAGGCACCTGTAGAAGTTCCGCAGTTGGCTGCAATCTGTAATTCATATGTAGTAAAAGGAACCAGATTGTTCAATGTATGAGGTACCGCAGTAACATATACGGAAGTCCACGTTGCTGTTCCCTGTATTCTATATTGAAGCAGGTAAGTAAGGTTATTCGTGGCAGCTGTCCAGTTAACAACAGCTGAATTGTATGTTATTGCTGTAACGGTAGGATTTGTTGGCGTAACCGTGCTGCAAGGTTTTAGTCTTACGGTATAATCTTCAACTTCTCCGTTTACTGCATTTTGACATATGACAGGAGCACTGGAACGTTTCAGTACCACTCTCATTGTTGTTGTCAACGGACCATTATATGCTCCTGCCGGAACTGCAAAATTAGCCGTAACAGGAGTGGTCGTATTGGATGCTGAAGTAAGGATCTGTTCTATAGTTTCAAAAACTCCATTTCTATTGAAGTCTATCCAGGCAGTAACCGCATCGCTGCTGGTTGCCCCTGTCCATCCTTTTGCTACAGAGATTTGATTACCTGTAGATCCTATTTCCAATGTAATAAGCGTAGCTGGGGTATTGTAACTGGTATAATTATTCTGTACAGTAGTGTTATTCATTACCGGAAGTGCCGGGTTTACAGACGTAATGGTTACATTTGAAATGTGATCATTAGTTCCGGTACCTGTCATCGGGCAATACGTAACCGGAGGAGTCGTAAATTGTATGGAAGGTGAGAATGCACTCTGGCCGCCGTTACATTTTGTGGATACCTGCACTTCATATTGAGTCTGTTCTGTTAAGTTCGGAATGGTGTAGCTATTTCCGGGAGCAGGTACAGGGTCTACTGTAGTCCAAGCTGTAGTTCCTACTTTTCTGTATCTTAATACATAGGTGGCTCCCGTTGCTGCTATCCAGGAAACATCGGCAGTAGCAGGGGTAAGATTCGTCACAGTAATATTGGCAGGCGGCGCATTTGTACATGCCGGCTGATCCGTTAGCTTTACTGCATAATCTTCTACTTCACCATTGGTAAAGCTACCACATACGGCAGGATTAGCAGAATCCCGTAGAACAACACGCATACGGGTTGTAAGCGGACCTAAATAAGCAGTAGCAGGGACCGTAAATATCGCATTTACCGGAGTCGTTGTATTATTGGCAGTATTTAAAACGCGTTCAATAGTCTCAAAAGTACCATTTTTGTTAAAATCTATCCAAACACTTACCGCTTTGCTTGATGCAGCAGCTGGCCAGGATTTAGAAATAGAAACATTATTATTTGTTGACCCTCTAACCAATGTTATCAATTTTGTGATATCAGCAGAATAATCTGTATAATTCGCAGCAGCTGAGTTGTTACTCATCGTATATGAGTTGGTGGCCGCTACGGTTACATTGGAAATATATCCATTATCTGTACTTGTAGAAGTTGCAGCACAATACAGGGTTACAAAAGTTGAAACCGGTGAAAAAGCGCCTGCTGTTCCTGCGCATACATTAGCAATTTGAAATTCATAATGGGTACCTGCTGCCAGACCGCTAAGTGTAACGGTATTCGTTATGGGTGCCGGTGTCACTGTTGTCCATGCTGTAGTTCCTGCAACCTTGTATTGGAAAATGTAGGTTGCATTGAATGACGCATTCCAGGTTACCGTTGCCTGAGCCTGGGTAATCGCTGAAACTATGATTCCTCCCGGTGCAGTGGTGGTACAAATCGGAAGCGTAGCTATTGAAGCAGTCCCGATCGCATAGAATACATTATTAATTGCACTGACTCTGATTTTAGCAGTCCCTCCCACTGTTAATGGAAAGGTAGTGAAATCTACAGCCTGGTTTCCATCATTCGGTGTCGATGCAGCTACAACATTCCATGTAGTTCCGTTATCTGTTGTAAAATCTATTTTGACATTAGCCGCATTGTAAGGTGCTGCGTTTGTATTGACCACATTCCAGGTTACATTGGTAGGACCGTTATTGTAGATGGTTGTTGGGTTTACGATAAAAGGACCGTTGTTGCCTACAATAATAGTCTGTGTTGCCGATTGGGTCTGCTGCTGATTGGCAACAGGATTGTTATCTCTTGCTGTAACGGTAAATTTGGTGGTTCTTCCTACCGTAGATACGGCTTCCCACAGGTTGTTGGCATTGTTTAAAACGCCCGCAAGTACAGAAGACAGTCTTGGGAAATAGCGGGTAGGGCTCACTGTTGGAGCCACAGATCTGAAAGACGGACCTGTCGTGGTATTTCCTAAGTTAGCATTATTAATCACTTCATTGGCGATATCTACCTCCTCCCAGTTAAAAGTCATGGGATCATTCTCAGCGTCCGTAGCAGATGCTGTCAGGACAAAAGCGGTTCCTTTTGGAATATTATAGGTCGTAAGTGGTGTAATTGCCGGAGGCGTATTCGTAATAACTGTTTCAACATCACACGTTTTGCTGATCAGATTAGCCTGAATCTGGGTAATATTGGTTACGTTAAAATAGGGATCTGAATGTGCCTGTACATCGGTAGTAGGCCCGGTAATACCGGCATATCCCATTATACTTGATCCTGAACCCGGCTCCACACTTGTAGAAGAGCCTAACTGAGGGGCAGAATATGAAAAGCTGTGGACTCCTCCCAGCTGGTGACCTATTTCATGGGCTACATAATCAATGTCAAAATTATCTCCTACAGGAGGATTACCGCCTGGAGATGTCCATCCCGAACCTTTATCATTGGATGTAGGCACTATATTATCGCGGCATATACAACCCACACATCCTGCATTTCCTCCAGCTCCTGGAGGAGAAAATAAATGTCCTATATCATAGTTGGCGTTACCTACTGCTGCAGTAATGACATTCTGCACCTGAGAATTCCAGCCAACAATACCGTTAGCTGTTCCGTTTTCTGTTGTGGAATAAGGATCGGTAGTAGCATTGGTATAAATTAAGCTCGGATAATTCTGCAGATTTAAATGGAGTGCAAAATCTTTTTCATAAACCCCATTGATTCTTGTTAAGGTGGCATTCATCGCAGCTAATGCTCCAGCTACAGTACCTCCATGATATTGGGTATATTCTCCGCAGACTGAGAGTGCCAGTCTTAATGTTCTGAATTTCTTATCTGAATTTTTTGCAAAGTCAGTAGCCTGATTGAAGAAGGCTTTTCCTTTTTTTTGAAGCGTCTCGATATCATGTTTTGCACTTTCACTTTCCTCAGTAGAACATACAAAACCTTTTTTATCTTTTCCTGTTTTCGGATGAACTTTATAGATTGTCTTAGCAGCATTGGCTGGTTCTATAAATTCATAGCCTCCATCCTGAATGATCATTGACTGGAAATCATTAGGGGATAAGCTGAATCTTAAATATTTAGAGGGATTATCTATCCCTACTCCAGCATAAGAGCCCAACTGATATTGATCTGCGAGCTCTTTTACTACAACAGGAAAGCTGTAGACTGCAAATTTTTCGATTTTCCCATTCGTGGTAGGCAGGGATATAATCACAGGTTTTGCATTTTTACCTGATTCCTCTGCTTTGGCTAGCTGCAATTTGAGCTGTGAAATGTCCAAAGAGTAATACTTGTCAGATTTTGAATCTTCAGTAGCTTCTTTTCCATAATGCACTGCGGGTATCCATTGGGCATGGATCATCGCAAATAAACACAGGAAGAAGAAAGAAAGAGAGATTTTCTTCATAATTTAAATATTTTGTAATGATTTCACAAATCTAATATATTTTTTATTAAAAAAAAACCTATTCGTTCAAATTATTAAAAATAAAGCAACAAAACACCATGAAACTAAAAAAACAAATAATATTTTATATTTTATATAAAAAAATTCAACGTTTATTGAATTATTAATTAAAAATACCACAACAATATAAAATATGTATATAATAAAAAAAAGCCCTCATTTCTGAGGGCTTTCTATATTTGAAATTTATATATTATTCTTTAATAAATTTCTTTTGAACTGTTTTACCTTCGTCTTCGATATCTATTACGTAAACTCCGTTGATCAGTTTGCTTACATTGATCTGGTTGTTTAATAAAATACCGTCACCGATAACCTGTCCTGTAGAATTGTAGATCTTATATTTCGCTCTTTTGCTGATATTTTTCACATACAATACTGTGCTTACCGGGTTAGGGTAAATCAGAATGTCAGTCTGGTTAACAGGGTTTGGCACTCCCGGTTTAGCGATTCTTACTGAGTAATCTTCTACTTCACCGTTGGCAAAATTAGTACAGTTCACAGGAACTCCATCTCTCATCAATGCTACTCTCATTACTACATACTTATAGTTTGTCATACTTACATAAGCATCCACCGGTACACTGAATGTTCCTGTAACAGGACTTGTGGTATTCGGAGGTGAAGTAAATACTCTTTCATCGATATCGAAATTTCCATTTCTGTTGAAATCTATCCATACGGCAATACCTTCGTCATGATTGGTTCCGTTCCATTTTTTCTCAATCGTAATGCTATTTCCAGTAGATCCCTGAACCATTTCTATGAATGTATCAGGTACTCCTGTATAATTTGTATAGCTAGACGGTCCAGAAGCATTCTCCATTTTAGGTCTTCCGTTTGGTACTACTGTCACTTTAGCGATATGTTCGTTCACAGCGTTTTGAGAAGCCATCTGGCAATAAACCACTGTAGGTGTCGTGAAATAGTATGGAGGAGTGTATGTACCCGGTGTACCGTTACAAACGTTCACTACCTGCATTTCATATTTCGTTTCTTCCAATAATCCTGTTATAGTATAAGTATTCGTTGTTAAAGGAACATTAGTCCAGCTCGGAATACCTACTTTTCTATATCTCAGGATATACGTTGCCCCAGGGAATCCTTCCCAAGTCACTTCAGCCCACGTAGGGAAAAGTTGAAGAATAGTCAATCCTGGA
Organism: Chryseobacterium pyrolae; assembly: GCF_025153485.1. Lineage (NCBI taxonomy): Bacteria > Pseudomonadati > Bacteroidota > Flavobacteriia > Flavobacteriales > Weeksellaceae > Chryseobacterium > Chryseobacterium pyrolae. Next base: position 157,574 of record NZ_JANZQH010000003.1, on the reverse strand, counting down.
GGAGGAAGTTCACAAGTTCTTTCCGTAGTAAACACTTTCGGATTTGAATACGGGTTAAGAGTGGTTTCTCCAACGCATTTGTTTGCTACTCTTACTTCATATTTTGTATATGGATCTAAACCGGTTAACAAATAAGTATTGGTAGGAGGCGCGATGTTGCTCACCGGAGTCCAAACCGTAGTTCCCACTTTTCTCCATTCCAGTGTATACGTAGAGCTTGCTGCAAGCGGTGCCCATGTAATCAATGCAGAGTTTGTGGTAATATTACTTACCGTAACATTTGGGGGTGTAGGGTCGCATCTTGTTACAAATGGTTTGATTGCTGTAAATGCACCTGGAACATCTCCACACACAGCAGCCACCTGAACTTCATAAGTAGTAGCCGGCGTTAAACCAGTTAATACAAGTGGAATGTTATTTAACAATGCCGAAGCATATACTTGTACCCACGGTCCTGGAGGAGGTCCCTGAAGTCTGTATCTTACAAGATAAGTAACGGTATTGGCAACTCCTGAGAAAGTAAGTGTCGCAGAATTATGGGTTGCAACGATTCCAGGCTGGTTCGGTGTACCATTACTACATGGTCTAATTTTTACAGCGTAATCTTCAACCTCTCCGTTTACTGCATTCTGGCATAATACCGGAGCACTGGTACGTTTCACTACAACTCTCATTGTTGTTGTCAACGGACCTGTATAAGCAGTTGCCGGAACACTGAAATTATTATTAGTAACAGGAGTTGCAGAACTTGCTGCTGAAGTTAAGATTTGTTCTGAAGCTTCAAAAACTCCATTTCTGTTATAGTCAATCCAAGCTGAAACAGCAACATTACTCGTAGCCCCTGTCCATCCTTTTGATACAGACAGTTTATTATTTGCAGAACCTGCATCAAGAGTAATTAATGTTTGAGGCGTTGAATAACTTGTATAGTTAGTCTGTACCGTTGTATTACTCATTACCGGTACACCAGGGTTAGAAGAAGTAACGGTTACATTTGAGATGTGTTCGTTAGTTCCTGTACCTGTCATTGGGCAATAAGAAAGTGGCGGTGTTGTAAACTGTACTGTTGCGGAAAATGCACCTGTAGAAGTTCCACATGTTGTAGATACCTGTACATCATACTTAGTCTGTTCAGTAAGTCCCGGAATTGTATAGTTGTTTACTCCAGCAGCTAAAACCTGAGTAGTCCAAGCCCCACTAGGAGATAATCTCCATCTGATGGTATAGGTTGCGTTGGCAGCAGCCAGCCAGTATACCGTAGCCGTAGTTGCTGTAAGGTTTGTTACTGTAATGTTTGTAGGTGGCGCTGTAGTACAAGCAGGCTGATCGATAAGTTTCACAGCGTAATCTTCCACTTCACCCCAGGTAAAGGTTCCACAAGCAGCGGCGGCAGCGCTTTCTCTTAGCGCAACACGCATACGTGTCGTAAGATTTCCCATATACACTCCCCCGGCAGCACCAGGTACAGGGAAAATAGCAGTAACAGGTGACGTTGTATTACTTGGTGAATTCAGAACCTGCTCAGAAGCTTCAAAAACCCCGTTTCTGTTAAAGTCAATCCACACTCCTGTTCCAAACGACCATTGAGTTCCTGGCCAAGTTTTCTCGATAGTAACAGTATTAGCTCCTAAACCTCTTACTAAGGTAATCAGTCTTGCAGGATCTGCACTATAATCTGTATAATTGCTGAAATCTGAATTACTGATCATTGGTATTGCAGCATTCGGAACAACAGTAACTTTACTGATGAAACCATCAATAGTGGTACTTGTAGAACCAGAAGTACAATACGAAATCGCAGGTGTTGTAAAATTAGTACTTGGAGAGAATGCTCCCGTTGTACCTCCACAGATTGTAGCAATCTGAACTTCATACTGTGTCTGTTCTGTAAGACCAGGTATCGGATAGCTGCTTGATAGTGGCGCAGTGATATTTACGGTAGTCCATGCTCCTGAAGGTGAAACTCTGTATCTTAATACATAAGTTGCTCCAGTTGAAGGTAACCATGTTACAAGTGCTGTAGTTGGTGTAATATTTGAAACTGCAATATTAGCTGGTGGCGCTGTACTACAAGGTTGCAGAGCAATAACATTTAATGTAAAGTCTACAAAATTACCCCATGCTGCAGGCCCACATGAAGTATTGGCACCAATAAATGATGTAGAAGTTCTTACTCTGTAATTTCCAGGAGGCTGTGATCCAGGTATAGTAATAGCTGCTGTTCCATTTGTAGTATATGCCGTCGTTGCCAGAATGGTTTCGCCCGGATCATTAAAGTTCATATTATTATTCCAGTCAACCCAAACATAGTAATTGTACGTGCTGGTTCCACTGTTCAAATTCATGGTTATCGTATTGGTTGGTAACCCAGAAAAAACAGTAGTTGAATTATTAACATAAGCTGTATAGGAATTAGCGGTATAATTTAGATTTGTAATTCCTCCTGTTGTATTAATCGTTTTCAGATAATATGAAGTTGAACTCCCGCCCCCTGTTGGTGTACAGTATCCCGTAAGCACCGTTAGTGGCCCTGTCCATGAACTTTGGTCTGTTGCAGAACATCTTGATCTTACCCATACGTAGTAGGTACTATTGGCAGTCAATGGAGATAGTGTTGCAGTGGTTCCTGTAACCGTCTGTGAAGGTACCGTTGCAGCCGTTGGCGCTGTAGCAGATGTACTGTAATATACATCATATCCTCCTGCAGGTGCAGGTGAAGCAGCCGTCCAGCTTATATTGGCGCTGGTTGGTATTACTGTTCCTAAGGTTAGTGCGGTAGGTGCCACACATGAAGGAGGTGTAGTCACTGTTAACTGTCCAACCCAAGTACTCTGGTCAGTAGCGCTGCATCTTGATCGTACCCATATATAGTACGTTGTATTAGGCACCAATGGAGAAAGGGTCACTCCTGTTCCAGTAGTAACCGTTTGTGTAGGCACAGTTGCAGCCGTAGGGGCCGTAGCTGTTGTACTGTAATAGACATCATATCCTCCTGCGGGTACAGAAGAAGGTGCAGTCCAGCTGATCGCAGCTGTAGTTGCTGTTGTGGCTCCTGAAGTAAATCCTAAAGGAGGTAAGCAAGAAGGTGGCGGACCAAAGGTTAACTGAACATTGGGTCTGTTACCATCCACTGTTCCGTTAGTAGTAGGCGCCGTAGTATCTGCTTCGAGATACATATGTTTCGATGCATTACTGGAATAGGTAAAGGAATTTCCTGTTGAAGTTCCATTTCCACCTCCACCATAGTTTGTTTCAACCAATACCATCAGGTTTTCTGTCCCATTATAATAAAAAGGATTTTGAAGCGTGACCGTATTCCATCCTGTAGGGATGCTGTTTATGGTTCCGTTGTACACTAAAGTAGCACCGGCAGTTGCAGTTGCCCAGTTTTGCGCTGTAATCGTGGTGGTTGCAGCTGGAACAGATTTTAAATAAATCTTTACCGGAGCAGCAATAGTTGTCGCTACCGTAGCATTCCATGCTACCGACAGGACACTTCCACCCGCAGGAATATTCGCTTCCGCAGCGGTATAAAGTGACGCATCTCTTTGGAATCCATAGTAAGTACTCAAAGGATACCTTTGTGTGCTTGTTCCTGTACCAATTGTAACTGTTTGTGCTTGTGTGAACAGCCCAAAGACCATACAAAGCAATGTTATGAGCACCCTAAAGGGCCTGCTCATTTTACAGAGTAAAAATCCACTCATATTTTTTAAAATTTAATGATAACAATAGTATAAAGTAATTGTAGTGTTTTCCATTTTGGTGTTCAAATGTTAATTTGAAACATCCATTTTACATATAATCTGTATTGAAAAGAATAGTTTTTTAATTCATACGCTAATATTTTAATAATTACACAAATCTAATAATTTTTTCACTATTAATATATCCATTCAAATATTTTTTTGTAAAAATTTCACAATAATAATACATTTAATACATTAAAACATAAAATCCTCCGGAGAGCCTGAGGATTTTATATTATTTTGAATTACTCTAACTTTTCAATAAATCCGGGCCTTGCCCAATCCCTTCCTTTTCATCGACAGTAATGATATATCAGTATGAGACATTAATTTTTACTCCACTTATTGCTTTCATATTCATCAAAAAATCCCCAGATAAAAATCTGAGGATTCATGATGATATACTTTGTTACTTTTAATAAAGACGGATGGTATAATTAATAGTAAGAATCAGTCTCATTTTTTTTAAAATTTATAGGCAATATTCCAGGCAAACCCCATATTGAATTTAGCTGAACTTTTACCGAATCCCGGCACTATCATGGGTGTAATATCATCCTGTTTGGAAGTGTACACTAAATATTTTGGCTGAAGATTGACATCAATATAAAAATTGGACTCGAATAGCTGCACTCTTCCACCCAGCGTACCTTCTACCCAGGCAGAAGTTTGGGAAGACGATGGGAATGCTACAGAGGAACCGCTTCCTCCAAAACCACGCACAGGGACTGCCATATATTCCTGGTTGTAGAATGCACCGCCAATTTTACCTCCGGCATAGAAACCGTTGAATTCGTTTTCAAGATCTTTTGCGAGCATATAAAATGCACCCAGTTTTACAAAAGGACCGCTTGCTTTAGCATCATAACCGTTCTTCTGATAAACATTTTTCTCAAAACCGGCTTCTGCAATAGCATGAACATTTCCTCTCACTTTTGATGAGATAAAGCCCTGGTAAAGCTTTCTGTCTGAAAAAAAAGAAACTCCAGCATTAAGAACATCAAAACCCACCATAAAATTCGGTTTGTATTTCTCCTGAACTTTTTTGGTTTCTTTGGTCTCCTTTTTTTCCTGGGCCAGCCCCAGTATTCCTATTATGCTAAAAAAGAAGGAAAAGATTAGTCTTGTCTTCATTCTCTATTTGGTTTTGTCCTGTTTCCACTTTCAGGACAGGATTTGATTGTATTAATTCTGAACTTAAATTCTCGTAGCTTTTTTTAATCCCGCATCCCGGAGATACATATTTGGTTTTCGTTGTATAAGTAACCCGAATGTGAGATTCAGTCCCTTTATCTGCAAGCCTGAAATAAACATCTGTATAAGGTGAATCGTCTACCCTTAACGGGATCAGCCTTGAATCGATTTTCGTTAGTTTCCCTAGTTGTACTTTGCCGGAACCGTAGTCTACTGCTACATATAACGAATCTAAGGTTCTCACTTTATCGTTCGCCAGATTTTTAAAAGAAACTTTCATTCTAGGCGTACCTTCACCGCTCTCACAGATATCGTCTTCTCCGCCACAGGAGAAAAGCATTCCTATGAAGCAGATCATAACGAGAAATTTAAAGTATTTCATCTGTATATTTTTATTTTTATTGAGTCAGATGGAACTGACGTTTCATATTAAGATTTGAAATTCAAATTTAAATAAAATTATTTTTTAATCAGCAACGCTATGTTTTCAACATGGTGCGTTTGTGGGAACATATCCACAGGTAATATTTTCACCAAGGTATAATGTTCTTTCATTAAAGCTAAATCTCTTGCCTGCGTTGCAGAATTACAGCTTACATAGACTACTTTTTCAGGAGCCAGTTTCAGGATTTGCTCAACCACTTTCTGGTGCATTCCATCTCTTGGCGGATCGGTAATTAAAACATCAGCTTTTGGATGATTTTCCATAAATTCATCGTTAAAGACATTTTTCATATCTCCACAATAGAACGTTGTATTGGTAAGACCGTTTAATTCAGCATGTTCAATGGCAGCATCTATAGCTTCCTGAACAGATTCTATACCGATAACATGTTTTGCATTTCTGGCAACATATTGTGCGATGGTTCCTGTTCCTGTATATAGATCATAAACTACTTCATCACCTTTCAGATCAGCAAATTCCAATGTTTTTCTGTAAAGTTCCAATGCCTGTTTGTAATTGGTCTGAAAGAATGATTTCGGACCGATTTTAAACTTCAGCCCATCCATTTCTTCCATTAAGAATCCTTCTCCATAATAAATATTAACATTTAAATCGTAGATAGAATCGTTTTGTTTTGGATTAATGGCATACACCAACGTTTTGATCTGCGGGAATTTCTCTAATAGGTACTGGAAAAGCTGCTCTCTGTTGTTCTTCTCTTCTCTGTAAAGCTGGAATAAAACCATCCACTCTCCTTTAGAGTTTTGTCTCATCATTAAGGTTCTCAAAAAGCCTTCCTGATTTTTCACATCAAAGAAATCCAGTCCGTTGTCTACCCCAAACTTTTTCACAGCCAGACGTATCGCATTGGATGGATCTTCCTGAAGGAAACATTCTTTAAGATCTAAAATCTTACTCCACATTCCCGGAATATGGAACCCAAGGGCATCTTTGCTTCCGAAGTTTTCTTCTGAACTTATTTCATATTGAGTAAGCCATCTCGCGTTTGAGAAAGAAAACTCCATTTTATTTCTGTAAAAATACTGTTCTTCAGCGCCTAAGATCGGAACGGTTTCAAAGTCTTCAATTCCTCCGATTCTTTTGATATTATTGTATACCTCTTCCTGTTTGAAATCCAGTTGTTTTTCGTAGCTCATATTCTGCCACTTACATCCACCGCATGTCCCGAAATGAATACATTTAGGCTCTACTCTGAATGGTGAAGGCTCTACCACTTCTACGGTTTCTGCCTCATAGTATTTGGACTTGGATTTTTTCACCCTTGCATTAACAACATCTCCCGGGACTGCGCCTGAGATCAGTACTGTTTTTCCTTCTTCTGTTCTTCCTATCGCAACACCTTTTGCCCCTGCACCGAACAACTTAATATTTTCAAGAATTATATCTTTCTTCTTTCTCATCCGTAAACTCAATTTCTTTTAATGGTCGGAAGAAACCCTCCGGTCTCATTCCTAAATCTCTATTTCTATTTTTTCTAATACATCCGAAAAAACTTCCGGTTTGATTCCGCAAAAATACAATAAAAAAAACCTTATCCGAAGATAAGGTTTCCATCTATATTAAAGTTTATTATTTTGTAGGGGCAGGCTGTGGATTTGCAGGTTGTGCTGCAGGAGCCATTTGCATTCCCGGCTGCATTTGTACATTAGGTTCTGCTCTTGGTGCAGAAAGACCTGTAAGTTTATCAAGAATTGTTACAACCTCCTGCTCACCTAAGTTTACAAAAGATCTGCTGGCAATCTTCCCGTCTTTATCTACTACTACAAAGCAAGGCAGTTTGAATCCGTAAACGCCATATTTTTTAGCGATATCAGATTCCAGACCTTTTTCTCCGTAAACATTTGTTCCAGGAATTCCTTTTAATAAGGCGCTGCTTGTTTTCACAAACTGATCTTTTGTATCATCAACGTTTACAAAAACAAAGTTCATTTTTGATTTGTAGAAATTCACAACTTCTTTTAATACCGGAACTGTAGCTTCACTGATGTAAGGGTTCCAAGATGCATAGAAGAACAACATATAAGGTTTGCCTTTATTTTCAGAAAGCTGGTAAGATTTACCGTCTGCTTTTACCAATGAAGCTTCCGGAGCAGCTTCTCCTACTTTAAGTCCATTGATTGCTACCTGCATTTTCACAAGGTCAGCTTTTATAGAAGCATCTTTAATATCTGTATCAATAATTTTTTTGATTTTCTCTGTATTCTTTGCAGGAGCGCCCGGATGAATATCCTGAGCCACGACAAATGCTAAAAGATATTCTTTAGCGGTCTGTGAAATTCCTTTTCTGTCTTTCAGGAACTGTGCGAAGACTTCAGAAGTCGTAACATCTGTTTTTCCTTTAGTTTTAGCTTCTGCAAACTTTTGAAAGTCAGGGCTCATTTTCACAAGTAAATATTGTCTGTATAATGGAATTGTTTTTACCATTACATCTTTATTCTCTTCCAGTTTGGTTTCATAATCCTGGAAAGGCTTAGAAACTTTAAATGAAGGATTTCCTGACATCTGACGCTGTGCCATTTCATAATTGGCAAGAAGGTTCAGAATCGTTACTTTCACATCATTCTTTTTCCACTCAAGGATCCCTTTACCCGGATTATTTTTTTGAGCAAGATCCTCTACATTTTTGTTGATATCAGCTTCGATCTTCTGCGCTCCTTTTAGAAACGTTTTTTCGTCTCCTGCCATTAACTGCTGAATATTGATCTTACTTCCGTACTCCCCTAAAAATTTTTGGCTGGCCTGAAGGAAATCGTTGTTTTTCTTAGCATCTCCTGTTACTACGAATTCGTTTGGAAAGGTCATTGCGTTTCCAGAAATATTTAATTTCTGTCCGCCTTCAAGATAAATAAGATTTTGTCTTCCTGCATAGTTGATCACATACATTCCGTCTTTAGGAGCTTCGAAGCTTCCTGTAAAATTTCCATTTTTATCTAAACCTATATTAGCAAGTGGAAGTGTTGCTACACCGGAAGCTTCAACAAATTCAATTCTTTCGAGCGGTGAACTTCCAGCAATTTTTCCTTTTACTTCAACTTTTTTTGAACAAGACATCACAAAAGCTGTGATGATAAACAATAAAAGATATTTTTTCATTTCAATTTTAATATTACACAAAAATACCGTTTTTTACGGCTTGTTGATTAAGACTATTTATTTTTTTTGAAAATTTTATGAAAACCTATGAAAAGGGACGTTGAGAGCTTTTTCTCAGCATAAATTTTAATAGACAAAAAGAACTCTGTGAATGATAATTCTTCTTCTTTTCATAAAAAGTGCTCACCAAATATAGACTTATTAAATAAAGAATATCTTATCCTCTCAACAACTTAACAAATTTTAACAGCTAAAGGCATAGCATAAAAAAATCGCCTCCATAATGAAGACGATTTTTTATGTATTTGAATAGGTTCTATCCGTTGTCTACCATAGCAGCCATGTATTCTCTGTTCATTCTGGCGATGTTTTCAAGAGAAATTCCTTTCGGACATTCAATTTCACAAGCACCGGTATTTGAACAGTTTCCGAATCCTTCTTCGTCCATCGCTTTCACCATGTTCAGAACTCTTCTCTTAGCTTCTACTCTACCTTGCGGTAATAAAGCAAACTGAGAAACTTTAGCTCCAACGAATAACATTGCAGATCCGTTTTTACAAGTAGCTACACACGCACCACATCCGATACATGCTGCAGCATCCATTGCTTTGTCTGCATCTTCTTTAGGAACCGGAATAGCATTAGCATCCAAAGTATTACCTGAAGTATTCACTGAAATGAAACCTCCGGCAGCCATTACTCTGTCGAATGCACTTCTGTCTACCATTAAGTCTTTAATAACCGGGAAAGCAGCACTTCTCCATGGCTCGATAACGATGGTTTCACCATCTTTGAACATTCTCATGTGCAACTGACAAGTCGTGATACCTGTATCCGGACCGTGAGCTCTACCATTGATGTATAGAGAACACATTCCGCAAATTCCTTCACGACAATCGTGGTCGAAAGCAATAGGTTCTTTTCCCTCGTTAATAATATTCTCATTAAGGATGTCTAACATTTCTAAGAATGAAGAATCTGTAGAAACATCTGATATTTTATAGGTCTCAAACTGACCTTTAGTTTTGCTATTTTTCTGTCTCCAAATTTTCAGTGTAAGATGAAGGCCTTTTTTTGCACTCATAATGTTATATTTATAGGTTGGAGATTATTTGTAACTTCTCGCTTTAACTTCGATGTTGTCATAGATAAGATCTTCTTTGTGCAGAACTTCCTGTTTGATATCATCACCCTGATATTCCCAAGCTCCTACATATTTAAAGTTGACGTCATCTCTTTCTGCTTCCCCTTCCGGAGTAGCATGATCTTCTCTGAAATGCCCACCACAAGATTCGTTTCTGTGTAATGCATCGATAGCCATTAATTGTCCAAGTTCAATAAAGTCTGCTACTCTGAATGCTTTTTCAAGTTCAGTGTTCATACCTTCAACGTCTCCCGGAACTTTTACGTTTTTCCAGAAATCGTTTTTCACTTCTTCAATTTCTTTAATTGCTTCTCTTAATCCTTCAGGAGTTCTTCCCATTCCTACTTTATTCCACATAATGTTTCCTAATTGCTTATGGAAGTGGTCTACAGAATGAGTTCCTTTATTATTTAAGAAGAAATCTATTTTATCTTTAATTCCTTTTTCAGCTTCAATGAAATCAGCTGAATCTGTAGGAATAGTTCCTGTTCTGATATCTGCAGAAAGATAATCTGCAATGGTGTAAGGAAGTACAAAATATCCATCTGCAAGACCTTGCATTAATGCAGAAGCTCCCAATCTGTTGGCTCCGTGGTCTGAGAAGTTAGCTTCACCAATTACGAAACATCCAGGAATGGTAGACTGAAGGTTATAATCAACCCAAACACCACCCATGGTATAGTGAACGGCAGGATAAATCTTCATTGGAGTTTTGTAAGGATCATCAGCAGTAATCTTTTCGTACATTACAAATAGGTTACCGTATTTTTCTTCAATCCAAGCTTTTCCGAGATCGTAGATTTGCTGGTCACTAGGATTATGAATATGCTTTTCAATAGCAGCTTCTTTACCTTTTTTGATGATTTCTGTAGAGAAATCTAAGTAAACACCTTCTTTAGTATCATTATTTTCGATTCCGAAACCAGCATCACATCTTTCTTTACCCGCTCTAGACGCAACGTCACGAGGAACTAAGTTTCCGAATGCAGGATATCTTCTTTCTAAATAGTAATCTCTATCTTCTTCTTTAATATTTTCAGGTCTTAATTTACCTTCTCTGATGGCTACTGAATCTTCAATCTTTTTAGGAACCCAGATTCTTCCTGAGTTTCTTAATGATTCAGACATCAAAGTCAGCTTAGACTGCTGCGTTCCGTGAACAGGAATACAAGTCGGGTGGATCTGTACATAACAAGGGTTTGCAAAATAGGCTCCTTTTTTATGAATTTTCCATGCTGCAGAAACGTTTGACCCCATTGCATTGGTAGAAAGGAAGTATACGTTTCCGTATCCTCCTGATCCAATAACTACAGCGTGAGCAGAATGTCTTTCAACCTCACCTGTTACAAGGTTTCTTGCGATGATCCCTCTTGCTTTTCCGTCTACAATTACTAAATCTAGCATTTCGTGACGGTTATACATTTTTACTCTACCCTTACCGATTTGACGGCTTAAAGAAGAATAAGCACCTAATAATAACTGCTGACCTGTTTGTCCTTTAGCATAGAAAGTTCTTTTTACCTGAACCCCACCAAATGAACGGTTATCTAACTGTCCGCCGTAATCTCTTCCAAAAGGTACCCCTTGTGAAACACACTGGTCGATGATATTAGCAGAAACCTCAGCCAATCTGTAAACGTTTGCCTCTCTTGCTCTGTAGTCACCACCTTTGATGGTATCATAGAATAATCTGTATGTAGAGTCACCGTCACCCTGATAGTTTTTAGCAGCATTGATTCCCCCTTGTGCAGCGATTGAGTGTGCTCTTCTTGGAGAATCCTGGTAGCAGAATGCTTTTACGTTATATCCCTGTTCAGCTAATGTAGCTGCAGCAGAACCTCCTGCCAAACCTGTACCTACAACAATAATATCAATCTTATCTCTGTTGTTTGGTGCAACAAGGTTCATATGGTCTTTATGATTTTTCCATTTATCCTTTAGAGGACCAGCTGGAATTTTTGAATCTAATTTACTCATATTGGTATATTGATATTATTGAGTTACGAAGTGAAAAATTGCAATAAAAATAAAACCTGCAGGAATAAGGATTGAATACCATTTTCCAAAAGCTTTAATTACCGGAGTATATTTCGGATGTCTGGCACCAATCGACTGGAACGAAGATTGGAAACCGTGAGCCAAATGTAGTCCTAGCAAAACAAAAGAGATCACATATAAAGCGACTCTCCAAAGGTCTGCAAACTTCTCATGTAACTCCGGCCAGAAACGTTCTGCATCAGGAGCTAATCCTTCTACGTACTTGTAATTGATTTCATGTAGCCAGAAATCATATAAGTGAAGCGCTAGGAAAGCCAAAACAACTGCCCCGGAAATAATCATATTTCTGGACATCCATGAAGAGTTCACGGAAGGGTTGTTTGAAGCGTACTTTACCGGACGCGCTTTATTGTTCTTAATTTCCAGTACAAATCCCATAATGAAATGGAAAAGAACTGCAAAACCAAGAACAGGCTGCATTAAGAACTGCACAAAAGGATTATAGCCCATAAAATCTGATGCTGTATTGAATGCATCACGATTCAGGACTGATAACAAATTGGTCGTCAAATGCAGTATAAGAAAGATCAGCAAAAATAGAGCTGATAATGCCATCGCATATTTTCTACCTATCGTAGAACTCGTTAAACCTGCCATATAAGTTTAAATTTGAATTTCCCACAAAATTAAGAAATGTTAACAATATCGGGAAGTGAGAAATCTCACAATTAGCCAGTTTGTAATCTTTCTAAATAACAATCTACCGCATTATATAAGGAAAAAATGAAAAATGCCAGTTATTATTTCAAATCATACATCTTACCGTTGTACACTACTTTTTGTGCCGTGTGAGGAAAAGTCTTTATTTCCACACTCCGAATACGCCTAGAAGCACAATATGGGCTGGCTATCAATCTCACCATTTTCTTTTTATCCGCGTTTTCATCCATCCAAAAACAGGCTCTATCACCTTTTTTTACAGATAACACTTTGGTTTTATTAAAGTCATGAAGCAGCATTTCTTCTTTTTTATTTTCAAAAATATCGGATCCAGTTCTCATCATAAAAAAAACCAAAATCATGGTCAGCAGCCTGATTGAATTTTTCAAATCCACTTTTAAAAGCAATGGTTTCAACTTATAGACAATAACCGATAAAAACAAGACTTCTGCTATATTCATAGGAATTTCAGAAAAAAACAATAAATCCCATTCTGAAAACCAGTGAATAAGTTTTAATAAAACCTGGATTGATATGTCATATGCAAAATTGATCCATGTAAAATCGACCTGCAGTGCTATAAAAATTGTCATCAAAAAAGAAAATACAATGAGCAGTTCTGAAAAGGGAACAATCAGAATATTGGCAGGAATAGAAACCAAAGAAAACTGGTGAAAATAATAAAGAACCAGCGGAAGCGTCGCCAGTTGCGCGGACAGTGAGATCGTAACGGTGCTGATTATTAATTTTTTAAAATAACCATCCTGTCGGGGAAAATATTTTAAAAGAGGCTGATTCAGCCAAAAAATTCCTAAAACAGCGAGAAAGCTCAACTGAAAACCTACATCAAAAAGCTGCTGTGTATCAACAACCAGGATCATCATAGCAGATAGTGACAGTGAGTGGAGTAAATCCGGTTTTCGCTGAAGAATTACATAGACGAAATACACTGTAAGCATGATACAGGAGCGTATTACAGAGTTTCCAAAGCCTATAAATCCGGCAAACAGCCAGATAAAAGCTATACTTGAAATAACCGCATATTTCCTGAAACGCAAGGGACTGAAACGGGTCAGCAGGAAGTAAAACATCCCAAAAATAACCACGATATGGGTCCCGGAAATAGCCAGGAGATGAACCATCCCGGACCTGTTAAAATCCTGTACCGTATCAGCGTCCATTTCTGTTCTGTCTGCCAGAATAATTCCCTTCAAAAACTCCCGGGTCTTTGCAGATAATGCAGCCGTATCAATCTTTTTCAAGACTTCAAATCTCTGCTGTTGAATTCGCTCGTTCAGACTTAAATCAGTTCTAATCACTGAAGAAATACCGCTTGATATATAACATTGATATTCAATCTCTTTCCGCTGCAAATAGGCCGCGTAATCAAACTGAAAATTATGCTTTGGGGGTTTTGGTTTTGACAGATATGCCTCTGCTTTGTAATAATGTTTAAAATCCAACTCCTGATGCGTTTTGGGTATATAAAGTAGGGCATTGAAATTTTCTTCTCCGGCACGGGCATAGACTTCGTATTTTTTATTTTTCTCTGTAGAATTTAATTTCTTTGAGATCTTAAAGGTTACAGCTACTTTTTCAGAAACCGAAAGAGTATGTGACGAAAAAGTATGGAAAAAATGAAGGATTATCCCTGCTCCAAAAAACAGTAACCCCAACATTCCTGCTTTTATTTTATGCAGGAGATAAGAATGGAAGAATGTGAAGACGAAAAGCAGCAAACAGCATCCGGATACAAAATAAACGGAGTTTTTATCCACCTTCAACTGATCCTGAAAAAAAATCCCGAGGATAAAACAGATGGCCAGAATAAGAATAGGTTGCTTGTCCAATGAATGCTATTATTTACAATCAAAAAGTACTTATTTATTTGATTATTAAATAACACGGATTTTGCAGGATTTTAAATCTATCTCCCCTATTGATGAATAATATGAGGCGTGATTATTTACTATGAAATTACATTTTATATAAAAAAATAAAAGTTGCCCGCGTCAGACAACTTTATATTTTCAAATTTCCTGTAACAGCATTTTTATTCTTTACATTAAAATTTTCAATACAATTTCTTTTTCTGCGAATTAAATCTATTGATAAATTGTAATTCTTAGAATTATTTGCTTCTTAAAAATTGATCTGTTAATCTCTTCGTTTCCTTGATGTAAAACCAGGAATCTTTTCCATAATCTTCATATTTGAAATTTCCAGCTTTTTTAGGAATTGCGGGTTCTATTTGTGTCCCTTCATGCCATTCATTGAAAGAAGTGATCCCGATAAATTCCGGATTTACTCTTGCAGCAGCATTAAACATTTTTTCGTAATATTTTCCGTTTTCCCTGCTTTTGAAATTGGCTTCATTCCAGGGTCTTATTCTTGTATCTGAATAACCAGGCCCAACACATGGAATGAAAATAAGATGATGGTCTTTTGCATATTGGGAAAGGTAACTCCAATTGGAAGTGGTACTTCCAAAAACGAAACCTTCGCTGGCAAAGTAGGTGTAGAAACCATCAAAAGCTGATTTATCGAAAAAATCTGAATGCTCTTTTTCTACCCACAAGCCTATGTAAAGTCCGTCTAATTCAGTATTCCGAACTGTTTTTTCTCCATTCTCAGAAAGCAGCTTTGACCATTCTGACGGAGAAATTTTGTAGCTGTCGTATATATAATACAAGGGCTTTCCATCTTTTTTGTAAAAAGCATGGTGATGAGAATAGGTTTTGACAAGATAGGAAAGCTGATCTCTAAGTTCAGTAATGCTTTTATAAAAGGGTTCTATATGAAAAGCAATTTTCAAATCAAACTGATCGGCTATATCAAGATATTTGATGATACTTTTATCTACAAAAGGATCTTTTCCGAGCCAGCTTAAAACAACGACTCCGACACCGGATTCTTTGATCATTTTCATGTGCTTTTTAATGATCTCAGGATCATTGGAACTATAATTTCCCAAAGCCGGATAGAAATTCGCACCAATATCGTCTGCTCCCTTGTAATTTCCGAGGTTATTCCATTTTGGATTGCTCCAATGCGGTAAAACATCGTGATTCCAGTGATAATACTTCCCATCAATTGTGGGATTTCCGTACCATCCGTAATAGAAAATCTGTACGTTCTCACGGGATTTGGTATTTTGAGCAAAATTTGTCAGAAAAACACCTGTTACCAGGATGAATGCTAATAAGCTTTTAAAATTCATTTTAATAAAAATTTAAATCTACAAAAACCATCAGCATTATCAATAAGATTGTGTTTTAAACATTTAGGATGACCTCAGCAGCCTTCTCACTGGCTCCTTTTCCGCCTAATTTTTCTCTTAAAAGACTGTAATCATCCAGAATCTGATTTCTTTTCCCTCCATCTATAATTTTATTGAGCTCTTCAACCAGATTTTTGGTATTCAGCTCATTTTGGATCAGCTCTTTCACCACTTCCCGGTCCATGATCAGATTGACCAGTGAAATATACTTGATGTTTTTCACCAATCTCTTGGCAATGGCATAAGAAATTTTACTTCCACGGTAGCAAACCACTTCAGGAACATTGAGTAAGGCTGTTTCTAATGTTGCGGTTCCTGAAGTCACCAGTGCCGCTTTCGAGCATCTTAGCAAGTCGTAGGTTCTGTTGGAAACAAAATGAACGTTGTCGTCCACATATTTTTGATAGAATTCTTTTGGAAGACTTGGTGCCCCGGCAATCACAAACTGGTACTTTTTAAAATGGGGTCTCACAGAAAGCATTATTTCAAGCATTTTCTCTACCTCCTGTTTTCTGGAACCCGGGAGAAGTGCAATGATCTCCTTTTCGTTCAGTCCGCTTTCTTTTTTAAATTCTTCTGTACTGATATCTTTCAGACTGGAAATAGCATCGAGGAGCGGATGTCCCACAAAATGGGAATGAACACCATGTTTTTTATAAAAATCTTCTTCGAAGGGAAGAATGACCATCATTTCGTCTACATATTTTTTAATGGTTTCTACCCTACCTTCTTTCCAGGCCCAGAGTTGAGGAGAAATATAATAGACCACTTTAATCCCAAGTTCTTTTGCAAACCTTGCGATTCTTAAGTTAAATCCGGGATAATCGATCAGAATAAGAATATCAGGTTTATTTTTTTTAATATCCTCTTTACAGAACTTGATATTGTTCAGAATCGTCCTCAAATTCATAGCTACTTCGAGGAATCCCATAAAAGCGAGATCCCGGTAATGTTTTACCAGCGTTCCCCCTTGGGCTTTCATGAGATCACCCCCCCAGAATCTGATGTCCGCCTGCGGATCTTTCTGTAAAAGGGCTTTCATTAAATTGCTTCCATGAAGATCTCCGGAAGCTTCTCCTGCAATAATGTAATATTTCATTTCTTCCGAAATCTTTATTTGTTTTTTATGGCCATCAGGAACCTTTTGATTTCATTTTATAGAATGATTTTGAATCATGGGAGGTTTCTATGGTAAGGATAGAGAACAAATTAAGGTTTTCATGATCTTAATTTGTAAATTTGTCCAAAGATAATGATAAAAAATGTCAGAAGAATTTGAAATCCGAAATAAAGTTGCCGAAAGCGGTCTTGTCAATTTCGACCTAGCCACTCTGGTTCCTAAGGGAATAAGAAAAGGTATTGATCTTAAAGATTTTCTTTTCCAGGAAATGATCCTGAAGGAAAAAGATTTCAGGGAAAAAGTAGATGCGATAAATGTTGAGGAATATAAAGACGCATACATATACATTTACAATTCTGTGGACACTATCATCCCTTTGTGGGCTTATTTTGTGTTAACAGCTAAGCTTACGGATGTAGCTAAAAAGATTGTCTTCGGAAACCAGGAAGACCTGGAAGTTATTTTGATGCATAATGCTATCCAGACCTTCGATTTTGAAGATATGAGAGGCAAAAGAGTCCTGGTAAAGGGCTGCTCTGATAAAGAAATTCCTGAAAATGCTTATATAGAACTGGTTGAGCAACTAAAACCTCTGGTAAAATCACTAATGTTTGGTGAGGCATGCTCAAATGTTCCTATTGTAAAGAATTAGTATGAAGAAATATATATCGGCTGTACTTCTTCTGCTGATTTTTTCGGTGATTTATTATGCCGGAAGTTTTTCTAAAATACCGTTTGTAGACTCTATCGGTTTTATCCTGGATGTAGAAAAAGGCCAATGGATTACCACTTCTGCAGCTACAACACACTCTCTTTACATCAATACGGCTATTTTTATTAAAAATCTGACCGGTCTTAATGCCATTGAGGCATGCCGGTTTCTTGTTGTTTTTTGTGGGGCAGCAACGGTATCAGTCGTCTATCTCACCATTAAAAGTATTACGAAAACAGAATGGGCATCGCTCACCGCAGCCTTTGTCTTCGGATTCAGTTTTTCGTTTTGGAAAAATGCGGAAATTGTAGAGGTCTACACCTATAATTGTCTATGGCTGAGTCTTTTTTTCTTTTCAGTGATCAAAACTTTTGTAGAAAACAAAAAAACATATATTCTTTTAAGTGGATTATTCCTGGGAATCAGCCTATGGGTGCACATCGAAAATATACTGCTGATCCCGGCATTTTTAATTTTTCTTTTTTACTTTAGAAAAGAGAAAACATACATCTATGGCTCATTATTGATTTTCGGACTGTTTTTTTCATCTCTGTTCATCGTGAATATGTCACAAGGACTGCCTTTCAATTCTGTTTATAATTCTGAGTATGGAACCTGGGTGGAGGATTCTTTCAAAAAGACGTTCATTCAATATGTTAAAGATTTCTTCAAATCCATTGCTTATCTTATTTATAACTTCAACCTGTTTACCTTTTTTGGTATAACAGGCGCTTTTCTATTATACAGTTCGAACAGAAAAATATTTTTAGTATTCCTTTCCGGAGCTGTCTGTGTGTATGGCTTTTCTACATTTTATGCAGTTTCGGATAATTATGTTTTCTTTCTTCCTTTTAATATTATTTTTGCACTTTCTGTAGGATACGGGCTTTCGGCTCCAAAATATGCTGCATTGAAAAAGCTTTCATGGATATGCCTGCTCATCCCTCTGGGATATCTGGCTGTTTATAAAACTGCTTTTTTAACGGAAAAAGGAAGGGCATTCCACGAATTTAAAAAACATAAGGGAGGTCTCAATTATTTTATCCTTCCATGGATGAACAACAACGCCGGCATTCTGGAATTCACTATTGATAAAAAAACGGCTCCAGAGCCTGTAGAATGGATGACAACGATTGCCCGTGAATATATAGAGCTGATGAAAACCAAAGGATATACGGAAGAAAAACTCAGAAAACTCTAACAATTATATTTTGACAGTCCCAATTATAAAGAATTAATTTATGTTTAAAAACTTATACGCTGTATTTATATTTTTCATATTCATAGCTATTTATTATGCAGGAAGCTTCACAAGGATTCCGTTTGCAGATTGTGTAGGATTTGTACACAGTGTAGAGCTTGGTGAATACAAAACAGTAGCTACGGCTATCACACACATTCTTTACGTAAATACAGCTATTCTGCTGAAGAATATCACCGGACTGGATGGTATTGCTACCAGCAGGCTTTTAATTATTGGTTCTGCTGCTGCTACGGTATCTGTTATTTATCTTACGGTAAAAAGTATTACAAAAACAGATTGGGTGTCTATCACAGCTGCTTTTGTTTTCGGCTTCAGTTTTTCTTTTTGGCGAAATGCAGAAATTGTAGAGGTATACACCTATAATTGTCTATGGCTGAGTCTTTTCTTTTTCTCAATGGTCAAAACCTTTACCGAGCATAAAAAAAATTACATCATTTTAAGTGGACTATTTTTAGGGCTAAGTCTTTGGCTTCATATCCAAAACATATTACTTATTCCGGCCCTTCTGGTCTTTTTATATTATTTTAGAAACGAAAAAAAATATGCTTACCCTTCCCTGATTATTTTTGTGGTACTGTTCTTACTATTAACCGTTATAAATGTTTCACAAGGCCTTTCCTTTAACTCTCCCTACACTTCTGAAGGAGAGGACTGGATACAGAATACGTTTAAGAAAACACCTACACAGTATCTCATAGACTTTGTACAATCCTTTGCCTATCTGATCTATAATTTCAATATATTCGTATTCTTCGGAATCATGGGAATGATCGCATTGTATAAATCGGATAAGAAGATGTTCTTTGTATTCTTCGCCGGTGCTGTCTGCGTGTACGGATTCTCTACTTTTTATGCTGTTTCAGATAATTATGTGTTTTTCCTCCCCTTTAATATGATCTTTGCACTGTCTATCGGATATGGACTTTCATTGCCTAAATATGTCACATTAAAAAAACTCTCATGGGTATGCCTTCTCATTCCTCTGTTCTATTTTGTTTCTTATAAGGCCGCATTTTTAACAGAAAAAGGAAGAAACTTTCATGCTGCTAAAGAATACAAAGGCGGTCTTAATTATTATTTAGTTCCCTGGATGAATAACAATGTGGGTATTTTGGAATTCATTATTGATAAAAAGAAATCTCCGGATCCAATGCGCTGGATGACCAATGGAGCCAATGATTATATCAAGCTCTTAAAAAGCAAAGGATACACAGAAGAAGAGATTAAAAAACTTTAACAATAATTGTGAGTGAAAAGATTTTGCGAATCACATTTTTTGATAACTTTGATTTACTTAATACTTTAAAATAAACACAAACTATGAGTTTAATCGACCTACTTACAGGTAGTACCAGCAATCAGGTTGCTGAGCAGGCAGAAAACAAATTTGGGATCAGCAGAAACCAGATTATCGCTTTATTGGCAGTAGCTGCGCCATTGGTTATTTCTTATCTTAGAAATAAATCTCAGGATGCTAATGAAGCAGAAGCTTTAAATAACGCCCTGGATAAAGACCACGACGGAAGTATCCTTGATGATGCATCACAAGCTGAAGCAAGACAGGCTGAAGGAGGATCAATCCTTGACCACGTTTTTGGCGGACAAAAAAGTACCGTAGAAAATCAGTTGTCTCAAAATACAGGAATCTCAATTGACAAAATAGGACCTATTCTGGCCATGCTGGCTCCAGTGATCATGGGCTATATTGGCAAGGAGAAACAACAGAATAATGTAGGAGCAGGAGGTTTAGGAGACCTTTTAGGAGGGATTCTTGGAAACGCATCCAGCCAGGCTCAAACACAGCAGTCAAGTCCATTGAATGATATCCTGGGAAGTGTTTTAGGAAACGGACAGTCGCATTCCGGAGGAAACCCACTTAATGATATCCTGGGAAGTGTACTCGGCGGAGGCGGAGGACAGCAACAACAACAGGGAGGCGGCTTAGGAAGTATCCTGGGTAACCTTTTAGGAGGAAAATAATTTAATTTTGTATATCAAAAAAGGCTGAAGATTCATCTTCAGCCTTTTTTATGTTTAGCTTTTTGCTTTAGTTTCAGAAGAACCAATTGACTTAGAAGCCTTTCGTGGTCTTCTTTTACCATAACTTCCCGAATTGATTTTTCCTCTTCTGGATTTTTTGTCTCCTTTTCCCATAATGATAACTGTTTTGTTGGTTTACCACTAAATTAAAAAAAAATAATTGATCTCGTATATTTAACTTTTTAATATTCCGCTTGCGTTTAATTTTTTGATAAGATCTTCTAATCTTGCATTTGTAGCGATAAGGTCTTGCTTATCATAGTTATCGGAGGGAATACTTGGGATGTTAGATGTTAGTTTTTCTGCCTTTCTATTAATCAGCTCCCAATCAGACCAAACTCCACCATATCCATAGTAACTTCTTACATATTTTTTGTTTGATATAATTGTTGTATACTCCTGATGAATATTTCCTGTCGCAGAATCTTCACTATCATAAACTTCCAACATCCCTATTTCATTGACCGGGTAATTAACTCCCGGAGTAAAATCAGAAGGAAGAGTGACAAAAAAGATTCCGGTTTCAGTATAGCTATTTAAGTTTTCAGAACCGTCTATATAATTTTTGGATATCGTAACAGGCGATGTATAGGTCCCAAATTTTTTCCATTTTGCTGTAGCATATGTTCCCCTTTCTATACATATAGCGCCAATCCAATTATTATCCTTGTTTGAAGCTGTATTCCAAATTACAGATCCAACTGCAATATCTTCATCAAAGAAAACAACTTCTCCGTTATGCCCCGCTGTTGGTACAATATTTCCATAAAAATATCTGGCTCTTTTGGAATGATAATTTATATTGGAATCTCCAACATTCTGTCCATATTCAACATTACACTTAATGGATTTAAAAAAGATTAAATTCTTATTTCCATCTGGGCAGTTATTACCTCTTATACATCCTGAAAACAATTCATTTAAAACAACATGATAATAGCCAATACCGGTATTGTCTATACTATTATCTCCTGAAGGCCCAAAAAAATTATCTACAATATTCACTCCTTCGTCAGCAACAATTATATTAGGATTATCTGTAATTATATCTCCTTTTTTATTTCCTTCAAAATAACAGTCTCTTACATTTAAAATAGACGACCCCTTAAAATTAACTCCAAAACCACTCAATCCCTCAATAACGGAACTCTGAACAAACAACTGAACTTTGTCCAGACCAGGATATTCATAAGCTTCTATAAAGCTTTCACCTTGCTCAGCCATAACTTGATTAAATCTTATATCATAACACCCTTTATTAGCTTTAAGCCAAGTTCCCTTCCAATCTCTTATATTACAAGATTGAAAATACAACGTTTGTAAATAATCATCATTTGCTTCAAGCATCTTAATCCCAACAAATGAGCACCCAACAAATGAACATCTTAAAAATTTATTATCATCAAAAACAAATGAATTTTCTACATTTGACGTAAAATTCACTCCAATAAATTTAATTAATTGACTTATTGGCTGATATCTTATATTAATTACATTTCCTTGAGAATCTTTTATTTCTATTTCGTTAGCTAGAGAAGAAGAAAATAATGGAATATTATTAGAGGTTTTCAATTCACCACCAATTATTTTAAACCAGTTTCTACTCTTAATACCATCTACAATCCTATCGATATTAATGGTATTATCAATTCTGAAGTTACCATCAATTATCAGATCTTTTTTAGCATCTATACAAAACTTAATAGCCCTTTGTAATGCCGCAGAAGAATCTAGTATTCCTTTTTTATCTCCTCCAAAAGTTGTTAGTTTAACGCAAGTTTCTACGTTTTCAAAATATTTGTCCCCTAACTTTAAATAAAAAAATCCGTCTGCTAAAGAATCCTGCATCACCGTTCCATCTGCCCAATCTGTTGTATCCTTGTAAATACCTTCTTTGCCATTTTCGTGTAATAATACTGCCATAATTAATATTTTTTGATTTGTTAAAATAATACATTTATACTTTCACAGTCTTCCACTTTCCTTTTTTAAACAAAATAAAAGCAACGATGGTAATTAAAGTTTCTGCAGCCGGAATAGAAATAAATACTCCTTTCGGTCCCATCCCGAAATGCTTGGAAAGAAAATAGGCCAATGGGATCTGAAACAGCCAGAATCCGAAGAAATTCACCCAGGTTGGCGTCCATGTATCTCCCGCTCCGTTAAAAGCATTGATCAGCACCATTCCCATTCCATAGAAAATAAATCCTACACTCATAATGTGTAATGCATTTTTAGCGAACTCTTTGATCTCAGTTTCCTGTGTGAAAAAACCTACCAGAAAATCTCCAAGCAGGAAAAATATTAAACTTACAGCCAGCATGAAGATCACATTATATTTTACGGTCTTCATCACAGATTGTTCTGCCCTCAACATTTCATTGGCACCCATATTCTGGCCAACCAGTGTTGAAGCTGCATTGCTCAACCCCCAGGCGGGAAGAATAAAGAACATCATCAGTCTTAAAGCGGTTTGATACCCTGCAGACGCATTTTCACCTCCAGTAGTTGCTACTAGCTGAGCAAGAAAGATCCAGCTACATGAGGCAATCACAAACTGAAAAATTCCTGGTGTTGCAATTTTCACAATAGCTTTTATCTGCTTGAAATCAGGGGTGAAATAAGGAAGTGCAATACGGATCTGGGTATCTGCCACCAGAAGATGATACAATTGATAAATCACCCCAATACTTCGTCCTATGGTAGTTGCCAAGGCTGCTCCCGTAAGCCCCATGGCAGGGATAGGCCCGAATCCTTTGATCAGAACAGGGCATAATATAATGTTGACAATATTGGCAATCCATAGAGACTTCATTGCAATAGCTGCATTTCCTGCTCCCCTAAATATCCCATTGATCAGAAATAAAAGCATTATGATGACACTGCTTCCCATCATAATCCTCGTGAAATCTTTTCCGTAGGCTGCAGCTTCAGGTTTTGAACCCATCAGAATCAAAATTTCTTCGGCATAAATAACACCGAATAAGCTTAGAATAAAAGTAATAACAAATGAAACCAACAAAACCTGTGCAGCACTTCTCGAAGCCTGTTCCGGATTCTTTTCTCCAATTCTCCTCGCAACCAAAGCGGTAGCCGCCATACTCATCCCTATTGCAATGGAATACATTACAGAAAGCACGGATTCCGTTAAACCTACCGTCTGAATTGCATATCCACTTTCTTTCAAGTGTCCTACAAAGTACAGATCCACCAGGGCAAAAACAGATTCCATAGCCATTTCCAGCATCATAGGAACAGCCAGAAGGAGTACCGCACTTCTTATCGTTATTTGAGTATAATCTACTTCCTCGCCACTAAATGCTCGTTTGAAAAACTTTATATATTTTGTCATTTTCTAATCAATAATTATCTGATTTTCAAAAATACAAATTCAATTCTTATAAAAATTTAGTTACTCATATCAAAAAAATAATTTAGATTTGTATATTCTTAAAATGAATCTTATGAAAAAAATAATCTCTACTGCCTTTATCCTTGTAGTTTCAGTAGCTGCCAATATGCTTTCTGCTCAGATGCTTAGTAAAGCTCAGATGCAATCCATTCAGTCTGACAATGTTGCTTCATTTAAAAAGAATTTTCAAAAAGCAGATTACAATAAGTGCTTCCCTCTTAAAGATGAAACGTTCAGTGCATTAGGTTTCAGTTCTCTTTATGGTAGGAATAATATTGTTAAATTCCTTCTGGAAAACCAGGCAGACGTTAATAAAGAATGTAATGGGAAAACGCCTCTTGCATTAGCTAAATTAGGCAAGAAAGAACAAACCGCACAACTATTGATACAAAAAGGAGCTGTGAATAATTAAAAAGCCCTCAAATAATATACAAGACTTCCGAAAGGAAGTTTTTTTTGTTTACAGAACCTCCAAAAATCTTATCTTTGCATCCGGAATTTATGGTTGAAAACTTCATGATCAGAAAGCTAGACCCTATATATCTTAAACATTGAACCTTAAACAAATAATTATGTTTCGATCACACACGAACGGAGAATTGTCTCTGAAAAATCTTAATGAAGAAGTTACACTTTCCGGATGGGTACAGACTATCCGTGATAAAGGATTTATGATTTGGATAGATCTTCGGGATCGTTACGGAATTACCCAGTTATATTTCAATCAAGATATTTCTTCTACCGAAATGATTGAAAATGTAAAAAAATTAGGTCGTGAATTTGTGATCCAGGTTACGGGAAAAGTAATTGAAAGAACAAGTAAAAATCCAAATATTCCTACTGGTGATATTGAAATTTTAGTTGAAAAATTAACGGTTCTTAATGAATCAATTCTTCCTCCATTTGAAATTGAGGATAAACTTGATGTAAGTGAAGAATTAAGAATGAAATACCGTTATCTGGATATCAGAAGAGCTCCGGTAAGAGATAAACTGATCTTCCGTCACAAAATGGCGCAGAAGGTGAGAAATTATCTTTCAGACAAAGGATTTATCGAAGTGGAAACTCCGGTTTTAATCAAATCTACTCCCGAAGGAGCGAGAGACTTCGTAGTTCCAAGCAGAATGAATCCGGGACAATTCTACGCGTTACCACAGTCACCACAAACTTTCAAACAATTGTTGATGGTAGGTGGAATGGATAAATATTTCCAGATTGTAAAATGTTTCCGTGATGAGGACTTAAGAGCTGACAGACAGCCGGAATTTACACAAATCGACTGCGAAATGGCTTTCGTAGAGCAGGAAGATGTCATGAATGTGTTTGAAGGAATGACGAAAACACTGATCAAAGATATTACAGGTCAGGAATTCGGAGCATTCCCTAGAATGACATTTGCTGAGGCCATGCAGAAATACGGAAACGACAAACCGGACATCCGTTTCGGAATGGAGTTCGTTGAATTGAATGATTTAGTAAAAGGAAAAGATTTTAAAATATTCGATGACGCTGAATTGGTGGTCGGAATCAATGTAGAAGGATGTGCCGATTACACAAGAAAGCAGATCGATGAGCTTGTTGATTGGGTAAAACGCCCACAAATCGGAGCTTCAGGAATGGTTTGGGCTAAGTTTCAGAATGACGGCGTGAAAACCTCATCTGTCAACAAATTCTACAACGAAGAAGATTTAGCAAAAATCATCGAAAAATTCGGTGCTAAAGAAGGCGATTTAATGCTGATCTTATCCGGAAACGAAAATAAGGTAAGAGCCCAGCTTTCAGCCTTAAGAATGGAACTTGGAAACCGTTTGGGATTAAGAAAAGGAAATGTATTTGCACCACTTTGGGTTGTAGATTTCCCATTATTAGAATTCGACGAAGAAAGCGGACGTTACCATGCCATGCACCACCCTTTCACCTCTCCTAAACCTGAAGATATTCATTTACTGGAAACTGATCCGGGCAAAGCAAGAGCCAACGCTTATGATATGGTTCTTAACGGAAACGAGATTGGTGGAGGTTCTATCCGAATTTTTGATAAAGACCTTCAGTCTAAAATGTTTGACCTTTTAGGGTTTACAAAAGAGGAAGCAGAAGCTCAGTTCGGATTCCTGATGAATGCCTTTAAATACGGGGCACCTCCTCACGGTGGTTTGGCTTTCGGATTTGACCGTTTGGTGGCTATTCTTGACGGAAACGAAGTGATCAGAGATTATATCGCATTCCCTAAAAATAACTCAGGACGAGATGTAATGATCGACGCTCCCGCATCTATCGCTGATGCCCAGCTGGATGAACTGGAAATACAATTGAATTTAAAAGCATAAATTTAGAGCGGAGATTTTTCTCCGCTTTTTTATTATGAAAATTTTCATTCAAATAACTGTTTTAATAGGATGTGCAGCCTCTATAGGTGTTGTTGTATTTGCAATAGTCGTACTGCTGAAGAAAGTGATCTATCAGCCTCCTAGCGACCAAACTGAAGATCAAGACAAAACTTCAAACTATTTTTTTGCATTGGCATTATGTCTTTTTTTATCTTTCACTTCCTTTTTGGGAGGTAAAGAGCTTATAAGGCGTGATTTTCACAAGGCAATAAAAGAAAAGAAAATTGTCTCAGTGGAGGCTAACGGGTTCTTCTTTAGTCAAGAAGATTCAGCTGATTTATTCACAAAATTTGATTCTGATCCCGGACGCTACCATTGTGATACTTTTTTAGGAAGTATTAATTTTGAAAACAATGAGTATATTCCTATTGAGATCATCCGGCACTGTTATGAAAGAAATCAATATATCATTATTTCTAAGCAATATCCTTTAGATGCTACTATTGGAATCATCAACACTTCAAAATTTGATTTTATTCAGAACGACAGTATCTCTGTAAGCCAACCTTAAAACCTTTTTTTACAATAATTTTACTTCATTTTTAATATCTGATCTCTTCCCGGACCCGTAGAAAGATAAGTAATGGGAACTCCAAGCTCATCATTCAGAAAAGAAAGGAAATCTTTTAATTCCTCAGGCAGACCGGAAGCATTTTCAATAGCGGTAATATCTCCTTCCCAGCCTTTCATCTGTTTTAAAATCGGACGGGCATTTTCGGGAAGAGTTCCGGAAATGGTTGCTATATTTCCGTCTTCGAGCTCATAATGGGTACAGACTGCTACAGATCTCATTCCGCTTAAAACATCAGCCTTGGTCAGGATCACCTGAGTAACACCATTGATCATAATAGCATATCTTAAAGCAGGAAGATCCAGCCAGCCTATTCTTCTGGCACGTCCGGTATTGGAACCAAACTCATGGCCTTTATTTCTGATCTCTTCACCAAGATCATCAAAGATCTCTGTCGGAAACATACCATTCCCAACTCTTGTACAATACGCTTTTGCAATTCCGAATATTTCACCGACTTTCTTAGGAGAAATACCTAATCCGCTGCAGGCCCCTGAAGCAGTGGTGGAAGAAGAAGTTACATACGGATAAGTACCGTGGTCTATATCCAGCATTGCAGCCTGGGATCCTTCTGCCAGAATTCTTTTTCCTTCAGATAAAGCTGTATTTAAAAATAGCTCTGTTTCCATACGAATGAACTTCTTCAAAAATTCTATAGCCTCAAAAAACTCTATGCTGATTTCTTCCAATGAAGGAAGCACCCTATCACCGCCTGCAATCAATCTGTAATCTCTTTTTAAAATATGTCTTACCCTGCTTTCAAAATCCGGAGACTCTATGTCTTCAACTCTTACATTCTGTCTTAAAATCTTATTGGAATAAGCCTGTGCAATACCGTTTCTTGTAGTTCCTATGGTGGTGTAATCAGGATTATCTTCCATAAAGACATCCAAAAGTCTGTGCGTAGGAAGCACCAGATGTGCTTTTCTGGAAATAATCAGATTCTGTTCCGGATGAACAGTTCCGTCAAATTCTTTAAGATTTAAAATCTCTTTTTTCAGACTTACGGGATCCAACACTGTTCCTGTCCCGATCACATTCTGAACACCTTTCATAAAAATCCCGGAAGGAAGAGATTTCAGCGTGATTCTTTTTCCGTTACGTTCTATACTGTGTCCGGCATTCGCACCACCGTTAAAACGAGCCGTGATGTCATAATCCTCACTGATGAGGTCAATAAACTTACCTTTACCTTCATCACCCCATTGCAATCCTAATACAATATCCATATTCATACTTTACATTTATACTGCAAAGCTATGGCAGCTGACATAGGAGGCCATTGTCATTTGGCAAAAAAGTATTTATACGATATTTCTTCTGATCCGGCTTAATGAAGAAGGGGTAATACCGAGATAAGAAGCCAGCATAGACTGTGGCACCCTGTTAGCAAGGCCCGGATAATGATCTAAAAAATGAATATAACGTGATTTAGCATCCAGATTCAGCATGGTACTGGCTACCTTAAGTTTATTCTCTGCTACAAAAGCATGAAGCCTGGCAAATAATACCGGCCAAATAGTAATTTCTTTCTCCAGCTTTTTAAAATGATCAAGATCAATTGCCAGCAGTACCCCATCAGTTATTGCTTCAATATACTCAAGCGAAGGCATTTGATCCGCAAAGCCATGAAAATCACCGATAAATCTTCCCTCATAGATAAAGTAACGCGTAAAATCATCTCCCTGCTTATTATAGTACAAAGACCTGAAAACGCCTTCTTTTACAAAAGCAATCTTTCGGCTCACTTTTCCGGCTTCTATGAAAACTTCTCCTTTAGGAATGGTGATTTCATTTAATCCTTCAGCGATTAGCAATTCTTCCCCAGTATTCAGTACCCCGAATTTTCTTATGTATTTAAAAAGTTCCTCCATAGTTATTTCTGCCCGAATATTGGGAAAATATAAATGTATAAAAATAGTGTGGAGAAGCCATTGTCATTTGACAACAAAGCAAATAAAATGTACCACATCATCTTTTCACGGCATGTTAATTGATTGATTTTTAAAAACGTAAGACAATGAAAGCAATCTGGAACGGCGCCATTGGCTTCGGTTTAGTCAATATCCCGGTTAAAATCTATTCAGCCACAGAAACCACAAAACTGGACCTCGATATGCTCGATAAATCTGATTTTTCTAATATCAAATTTAAAAGAGTGAATGAGAGTACCGGAAAAGAAGTAAAATGGGAAAACATTGTAAAAGGTTATCTCATGGATGAAAAATACATCGTTCTCGATGAGGAAGATTACGAAGCTGCCAGCCCTGAGAAAACCAAAATACTTTCTATTGACCAGTTTGTAAAAGAAGCAGAAGTAGACAGTGTGTATTTCGAAAACCCCTACTATCTGGAACCTCAGAAAAACGGTGAAAATGCGTACAGGCTTTTGTTAAAAGCTTTACAGGAAACAGAAATGGCAGGCATCGGAACCTTTGTCCTCCGTGATAGTGAAGCTATTGGAATGATCAGGCCTTATAATGAAGAAATACTGGTTCTGAACCGGCTTAGGTTTCATCAGGAGATAAGAGATTATAAGGACCTTAAAATTCCTGCTCAAAAAGCCCCTAAACCCGCAGAGCTCAAAATGGCAGTAAGCCTTATCAAACAGCTTTCCCAGGACTTTGATCCCATCATGTATAAAAACACTTATTCTGATGAACTGATGAAGATCATCAAAAAGAAAGCGAAAGGCAAAAATATAAAAACCAAAAAAGCCGAACCTGCGAAAGAAGGAAAAGTGATTGATCTTATGGCTCAATTAAAAGCCAGTCTGCAAACTCCTAAATCCAAATCTGCATCGTAATGGCTCTAAAAGATTATAACAATAAAAGAAAGTTCGATGAAACGACCGAGCCTAAAGGAAAGGCAAAAAAAAGCAAAGACCAACTGATTTTTGTCGTTCAGAGGCATGCAGCTTCCCGTCTTCACTATGATTTCAGGTTAGAAATGGAAGGGGTATTGAAAAGCTGGGCTGTTCCCAAAGGCCCTTCACTGGATCCAAAAGACAAACGTCTTGCTATGATGGTGGAAGACCATCCCTATGATTATAAAGATTTTGAAGGAAATATCCCCGAGGGAAACTACGGAGCCGGGCAGGTAGAAGTCTGGGACAGTGGAACGTATGAACCTTTAGACGATACGAGCAAACTTTCTGACGAAAAGGAATTATTAAAAGAACTAAAAGCAGGTTCCATAAAATTCACTTTACACGGCAAAAAGCTGAAAGGTGAATTTGCTTTGGTTAAAATGAAAAATGCTGAAAATAATGCCTGGCTTTTAATTAAGCATAAAGATGATTTCGCTGAAGACCAATATAATGCGGAAGAAAATACATCTCCGAAATCTTTGGTGACGAAATTTTTAGAGGAAAAAAAAAGCCTAAAAAACGACAAAAAGAAGTCATAACTTCTACAACAAAGCCAGAGTTTCAAAGGTTTAATTCTTTAGTTGACGAAAAAAAACTGAAGAATTTCATTAAACCCATGCTGGCAAAACCTTTTGAAAAAGCCTTCGATGATGAGAACTGGCTTTTTGAAATCAAATGGGACGGCTACAGGGCAATTGCTGATCTCAGCCATACTGATCTCCTATTCTACTCCCGAAATGGGATCTCATTTTTATCAAAATTTGAAAAAGTCACGAAAGGTTTTAGCCAACAAAAACATAAAATGATCGTGGATGGTGAAATTGTCGCATATGATGAGTATGGAAAGCCTAATTTTCAGCTTTTACAGCAGATCGGTGATCATCCTGATCTTGCATTAACCTATCAGGTTTTTGATCTTCTCTGGCTGAATGGCCATTCGACCGAAGAACTTCCTCTCCTACAACGTAAGGAACTTTTAAAAGAGGCTTTAACAGAAACGGATGTGATTAAATACTGTGACCATATTCCAGAAAATGGAATTGCTTTTTTTAACCAAATGAAGAAAATGAAGCTGGAAGGGATGATCGCAAAAAAGGCCGACAGCTTATATGTTGAAAACCACAGAACAAATGACTGGCTTAAAATAAAATTCACGAATACGGATGAAGCCATTATCTGTGGATTTACAGAACCCAGAGGTTCGAGGGAAAGTTTCGGAGCTTTAATTTTAGGAAAATACATTGACGGAAAACTGATTTACTGTGGCCATACCGGAACAGGCTTTAATAACGAATCTTTAAAACAAATTTACGACAGGCTTCAAAACCTTATTATAAAAACATCCCCATTTGAAACTGCTCCGAAAACAAATATGCCCGTAACATGGACAAAACCTGAGCTAGTATGTGAAATTAAATATTCTGAAATCACAAAAGATGGTATCTACCGGCATCCTGTTTTCCTGGCTATCCGTGAAGATAAAGACCCCGAAGAAATTAAACTAACTCCAATCAACAAAAAGTCTAAAGAAATGAAAGCCAAAACGCCATCAAAGAAATCAGAGAATTCCGAAAAAGAAAAGGAAATTACTCTGGATAAGCATCAAGTAAAGCTCACCAATCAGGATAAGATCTATTTTCCGAAAGACGGCATTACCAAAGGCGATGTGATCGACTATTATCAGTCTGTTGCTACTTATATTCTTCCTTATTTAAAAAACCGTCCATTATCACTCAACCGTTTTCCTAATGGTATTGAAGAACAGGGATTTTACCAGAAAGATGCAGGAGATAATATGCCGGACTGGATCAAAACGACAAAGGTTTATTCGGAATCCAATGACAAATACATTGACTACGTTTACTGTAATGACAAGGCAACTTTAGCGTACCTGAATAATTTAGGCTGCATCGATCTGAATCCCTGGAACAGTTCACTTCCTGATCTGGAACATCCGGATTATCTGGTGCTGGACCTGGACCCATCCAAGAAAAATTCATTTGATGACGTAATTGAAACTGCTCTTCAGGTGAATGAAGTTTTAAATTCAGTTAAAGTTAAAGGCTATTGCAAAACTTCCGGCAGCACAGGAATCCATATTTATATTCCGATGGGAGGAACATACGATTTTGACCAGGTCAAAGATTTCGCACATATCTTAATGAAACAAGTCAATGAAAAGCTTCCGAAACTGACAACGCTGGAAAGAAGTTTACAGAAAAGAGATGATAAGAAAATTTATCTGGATTATCTGCAAAACAGGACAGGACAAACATTAGCAAGTGTTTATAGTTTACGTCCAAAAGAGGGAGCTGCCGTTTCTATGCCATTGGAATGGAATGAAGTAAAGCCTGGTTTGAAGCCTACTGATTTTACGATTCACAATGCTTTAGAAATGATCAAGGACAAGGGAGATTTGTTTAAACCGGTGTTGGGAAAGGGTATTGATATGATGAAGGTATTGAAATTACTCCAAAATAATGATTAATTTAGAATATTAACTAAGACCAATGAAAATCATTTATTTAATTTGTCTGCTATCTTTTATAGGTTGTACTAATAAAGAAATTTCTGAAAAAAATAATTCGGGACAATCTAAATATTCATTTGAAAATATATTTAGTTACAATAAAGAGGATACAATATTTATAAAATCTCGATTTACAGATTGTGGGGAATGGGGAGGCCATGAAGAATTCATCAAAGTCTATCGTTTAGAAAGAAAAATTGGATTAACCTATATAAAATATAAAGTCACTTGTGGTAATATAGATAGCTCAGGCTCACCTATCCAAACTAAAAATATTACTCGTAATTTTATTTTATCAGATTCACAACAATTAAGTTTAATGACTTATTTCAATAATTTAATGAAATTTAAATTCATTGATAAAGAATTGGGTAATAGTGGCAATTCTTTTTTAATCGAAGATAGTAAAGGAAAATTAAGGCTTTCCCAATATGGGAATAATATTCAATTACTTAATAATTACAATAGTTTAATGAAAAGCCTAGGCCTTTCAAAGGTGATTATTGAAAATAAATAATCTATGGAAGTTTCGCCACCAAACTTTCCGGTAAGATTTTCAAAATAGTATAAATAATTTTCCATTTAAAATTCGGGACAATAGTGAAAGAATTTCCCGCATTGACGATATGTCGTGCTACATAATCCGGCTCCATAATCAGAGATTCATTAAGTTGAAGCCCTTCATTAATCTTTGTTCTGATATAACCGATTACCAAGGCATTGACCCCAATTTTTCTTGAGGCTAATTCCTGTCGTAAACCTGCTAAATACTGAGTAAACGCAGCTTTGGTACTTCCATACACAAAATTACTTTTCCTTCCCCTTACGCCTGAAAGTGAAGACAACCCGATAATTCTTTCCAGGTGAGCATTACTCTGATCCATTGCGATAATATTCAGGATGGAAACAGCTCCCATATAATTGACCTGCATCATCTGCTGTGTACCTTTAAAATCTCTCAATGCTTTCTCATTGTCAACAAGAAAACCGGCTGCATATACTGCAATATGAGGTTTTACAGGAAGTTGATCATAAAATGTCTGATGGGAATTAAAATCTACCGCATCAAAATACAGTATTCTAACCTTTGAGGAATCCAGTTTGTTGTCTTCAACAAATTTTTCAAGTGAAACAGTATCCCTCGAAGCAGCCAGTACAGAAAATCCTTTTTCAAGGTACTGCCTGATGCACTGCTTGGCTACATCTGAATTGGCTCCCAGAATGAGAACGGTTTTGCCTGTAATTTGATTCATGATGCAAAGATATTTTATTTTGGGAGTTTGAAAAATGAATTTTAATTATGTGGGATTTTTTTAACTACTGATTTCACAAATGAGTTCTCGAATATCATAAGGGTAAACCTGATATTGAGAGTTAAATGAGACCTGATTATTTTTTAACGTAAAGATTTAAATGCTTCTGCAATAGTTTTGAGATGGGCAAAAAGATGTGGCTGCGCCACTGATTAAGCTTAAGGCTAGGTATTTGTCTATAAAAGACTCGGCGCGGTGAACTTTGTTCACCGCGCCGAGCCAATATCTTCAAACTAAAAAAATTATTTCTTTTCAGTATCGATTTCTTTTTTCTCTGCTGTTTTTTCAGCAGCAGCTTTTGCTTTTTCTCCAAAACGCGTTTCAGTAA
Source organism: Chryseobacterium pyrolae (assembly GCF_025153485.1). NCBI lineage: Bacteria > Pseudomonadati > Bacteroidota > Flavobacteriia > Flavobacteriales > Weeksellaceae > Chryseobacterium > Chryseobacterium pyrolae. The sequence continues at coordinate 123,384 of NZ_JANZQH010000003.1, read as the reverse complement.
ATTCTCTTGAAACGGCTGCTTTTTCGAATTTCAGTTTTCCTGATAAAGTTTCGATAACGAAACCATCATCCTGAACCTGAGCAATTCTTCCGTGAAGACCTGAAGTAAGGACTACTCTAGTTCCTACTTTTAAGGTTTCCTGAAAGGTTTTCTCCTGCTTCTGTTTTTTCATCTGTGGTCTTATCATTAGAAAATAAAACCCCACAAACATTACCCCCATCATGATCAGCATCATAGATGAAGACCCCTGCTGTGCCTGTAAAAAGATTGTCAACATATACTTATATTATGGTTGGATGTTCGCTGTGAACGTTAATTTTATAGGAGCCTTATCAACGTTGGCAAATACGTCTGCATACTTCTGAACGTTTCCGTCAAAGCTTGAAGAGTCAAAATGCAATGTGATATTTCCTTTTTTACCCGGAAGGATAGGTTCTTTAGTAAAATCAGGAGCAGTACATCCGCATCCAGGTTTTACTTCAGAGATCACTAAAGGATTTTTTCCTGTATTGGTAATCTCATAAATGTGCTGTACTTTCTCTCCTTTTTTGATTTTTCCAAAATCGAAGTTGTTTTCAGAAAGGGCAACTGATGTTAATGGCTGGTTTGAAACCGGAGCCGCTGCTGCGTTAGCTACTGCTGGTGCTGCCGCTGAATCAGTTGGAGCCGTTTGTTGTATTGCTGTAGAATCTGCTGTTGCAGTTTCAGTACCTTGAACTTCTTTGTTTTCTTTCTTACAAGAAACCAAACCAAATCCTATGATAGACAAAGCGATAATTGATAATGTCTTTTTCATGTTAAATTCTATTTTGATCTTTACAATATTTATCCAAAATTCCGTTAATGAAGATATTGGAACGGTCTGTTGCAAATACTTTTGCGATTTCAATATATTCATTAATAATAACTCTTGAAGGCGTCAAAGCAAAATTATCCAGTTCTGAAATAGATGTTGACAAAATTACTTTATCCATTAAAGAAACTCTTTCCAGATCCCAGTTTTCCAGTCTTTCGCTTAGTTTTTTCTCATTAGCTTCCCAGTTGTTCAGGGTATCTCTAAGAAGTTTTCCTGCAAAAACTTTATCCTCTTCATCTTTAATCATTTTAATTAAAGTTCTGCTTTCTTCATCTTCTTTCAGGAAACCGATTGTTTTCTGTACCATTGAGTTGGCGATGTGAATATCATCGTACCAGGAAAGTTCTTTATCGCTCAGGTACTCCTGAAAATCTTCATTTTCAGCAATATATCTCAGAAACAGTTTTCCGATAAATTTCTGATCTGCTTCAAAAGAATATCCATCCTCTTTCATGAAATCCTGATAACGTTTCCCGGCTGTGATTCTTTGGAAAGTTTTCACCAATACATCATCATGCATATCCCATTTCAACTGCTTGTGCTGACCTGTGAAAAATAATCTCTCGGGATTTTCTTCCAGCTTGATCAGAACTTGATTATTGATGAATTTTTGGTTAGGATTAATTTCAGCATCAGTTTTAAGGTATTTGTTCTTCCCAATTTCGATCTGGGTTTCTGCTAATTCTTTCAGAGCGACCAAAAAATTGATCTGATAGATGTAGAGATTATAGATTTTCTCTATTCCAGAGAACATGTTTTTCTCTAAAACATCAAATTTTAAAGGATTTTGGTAGTATGAATACACTGTCTGTACTACTTTTTCACGGATTTGTCGTCTTCCTAACATTCAAAGAGCTTTTTATGGGTGCAAAGATACAAAAATTAAAATTGATGAAATTCGTAGTCTGCCTACATTTTCGTAAATTTGTAAAACTTTATGAAAGCGCTAAAAACCTTAAACCCTTACTTTTGGAAGCACAAAATATTATTGTTTTGGGGGTTATTATTCATCATTGCCAGTAATTTCTTCAATATATATAAGGTGCAGTTTGTAGGAAAGTCTGTAGACGAACTTACAAAAGGCGGAAACCTGGGCTTCAATCAGCAGGTTTTGGTGTATGTTGCCATCATTGTAGGCTGTTCACTTTTAACGGGATTTTTCACGTTTATGATGCGTCAGACGATCATTGTCGCATCAAGGAGGATTGAATATGAACTGAAAAACAAAATTTACAGACATTACCAGGAATTATCTCTGACGGATTACAAACAGACCACGATTGGTGACCTGATGAACAGGTTGAGTGAGGATGTTGTGGCAGTAAGAATGTATCTGGGGCCAGGTGTTATGTATGTGGTGAATTTAGTGATCCTTCTTTTGATCACCAGTATCTATATGATAAAAACGGATGCGTCTATGACCTTGTGGACTTTGTTGCCGCTTCCTATTTTATCATACATTATATTTAAGGTGAGTTCTATCATCAATAAGAAATCGAAGATCATGCAGAAAAGCCAGTCTGCCATCTCCACTTTTGTACAGGACAGCTTTTCGGGAATCCGGGTAGTGAAGTTTTTTGCTAAGGAAAACTATATCAAGAAGAACTACGGAATAAAAGTCACTGATTATCAGAACAAAGCTTTAGATTTAGCAAAAACAGAAGCGTATTTCTTTACCATTATTCTATTTGTCATCGGACTCCTGAATGTTGCAGTCATTTTTGTGGGCGGACAGAAATATATTGCCGGGGAATTGAGTGTTGGTAAAATTGCTGATTTCTTTATGTATATCAATATCCTGATCTGGCCGTTTTCAATGGTGGGATGGGTAACTTCGGTCAATCAAAGAGCTGAGGCTTCAATGCAGAGAATTAATGAATTTCTGGATAAAAAATCAGAGGTGACTAATACCAACTTTGACAACTATCCTATTAAAGGGGATATTGAATTCAGAAATGTGTCTTACGTCTATCCGAATACCGGAATCAAAGCATTAGAAAACCTGAGCTTTAAAATCAAGGCAGGAGAATCCCTGGCCATTATGGGTAAAACAGGAAGCGGAAAATCTACAATCGCTCTTTTACTCTGCAGACTGATTGATCCTACTGAGGGAGAGATTTTAATTGATGGTAAGAACCTGAAGGAGCATAATCTGACGAATTACAGAAATTTCATTGGCTACATTCCTCAGGAAAGTTATTTGTTCTCTGACTCCATTGAAAACAACATTGGTTTTGCCATAGATCATCCTTCCCACGAAAAAGTGGTAGAATATGCCAAGATTGCAGACGTTGATAAAAATATTGTTGAATTTAAAGAGCGGTATAAAACACTTGTGGGTGAACGCGGGGTCATGCTTTCGGGAGGACAGAAGCAAAGGATATGTATCGCAAGGGCTTTAATAAAGGACCCAAATATCATTATTTTTGATGATTCCCTGTCGGCTTTAGACACGGAAACCGAGCAGAATATTCTTGAAAATATCGACCGTAAAATCAACAACGCCACGTCCATAATTATCACACACAGAGAGTCTAGCGCTCAGAGAGCTGATAAAATCATCAACCTTACTGAAATTGCCAATTCTTTAACTGCTTAGCCGTTTCGTTCTCAATTGTTAAATAAATCATAAAAAAAATTTTGTGATTAAAAGAATTCTTTTATATTTGTTCTTAACAAGATTAAAAAATATCTAACAATGAGTGAATACAAGGAACGCCATGAAAATGAAATTTTCACGAAGGTGTTAAAAGCGGGGAGAAGAACTTATTTCTTTGATGTGCGCGAGACGAAAGCAGGAGATTATTATCTTACGATTACCGAAAGTAAAAAGAACTTCGGGGAGAATGGGGAAGCTACATTCGAGAAGCACAAAATTTATCTTTACAAAGAGGATTTTAAGAGTTTTCAGGAGATGTTCAATGAATCCACAGATTTCATCATTAATGAAAAGGGTGAGGATGTAATATCAGAAAAACACGACAAGGACTTCAAAAGCAAATCATTCACTATTGATTCTGACGACGAAGTATAAAAAAAGAATATCTAAAAACACAAGCATCTGAAAAAGGTGCTTTTTTTTATGTCCAACCGTAAATTTCCCCGATAAATAACGTTAAGCTTAAATACACTACAAAAATCTTAAAATAAATAAGAAGCATTTTGTAATTTTTAAAGACTAAAATTGGTGCCCAAAATAGTATAAAATAAAAAAGTACACTTTAAAAAGTGTACTTTTCTTGGGTGAATGAGGGGTCTCGAACCCCCGACCTTCGGAACCACAATCCGACGCTCTAACCAACTGAGCTACAATCACCGTTTTGTGAGTGCAAATATAGGGAAGATTTTTTAATTACCAAATAATTCCGTCAAAATTTTTCATCGCAATGAGCTTCTCAGACGTAAATCCCTCAGCATAAGTAACTCCGGATAATCTTCCTAAATCCTGAGCACGATAGGTTAGGCTTTCAAAAAAGTCCTTTGTTGCAATCGGGGTAACAGGTTCACTGGATGTTGGGTCGTAGAACTGTGTTTTGAAGGCCATGCATGCTTCAATTTTCTTATCAAGATGTTCGGATATGTCAATCACAAACTCAGGTTTGATATCTTTCCATTGGATATAATGAAAAATCTGCTTTGGTCTCCAGACTTCCTGATTCCCGCCATCTATTACAGTTTCAATTTTTCTCAGCCCGGCTAAGAAGCACGCATCCGACACTAATTTCGCGCCTTTTGCATGATCCGGATGTCTGTCATCAATGGCATTGGCTAAGACGATTTCAGGACGGTATTTACGGATCATTTTTACAATCTCCATCTGATATTCTTCTGAATTCACCAAAAAGCCGTCTTTCATGCCTAAATTTTCTCTTGCAGAAACACCAAGGATCTTTGCAGCTTCACCTGCTTCTACTTTTCTTGTTTCATCCGTTCCTCTTGTTCCCAACTCTCCTTTTGTCAGGTCCACAATGACACATGTTTTACCTTCCGAAATCATTTTAGCGATCGTTCCGCCACATCCCAGCTCTACATCATCAGGATGCGCCCCAAAAGCAAGTATATCTGTTTTCATCTGTTCTTTTTATTTTTTAATTTGTCACATGGAACGCCCAATATTTTTTTTCGAATTTTCGAATTTTTAACCCCGAGCGTTTCATATGTTCAAAGATAAGATTTAAAATAAAAACTTCCCAAACATGGAGAATGGGAAGTTTTAATATCTATAATTTAAAATTTAAATTACTTATTGATTTCTGCATTTAATTTTATAGCATCCTTATAGGTAGGATCAAGCTGTAAAGATTTAGCTACATAATCCTTAGCTTTTGCAGCATCAGAATCTTTACTCATATAAGCTACTGCAAAGTACGCATAAGATAAAATCTGCTTGTTAGCTTCTTTATCTGCAGGTTTTACTGTAGTAATGAATTTCTCGTATGCTAATTTTGCAGCATCGTTATTTCCAGCTTGCTGGTAAGAATACCCCTGACTGTAATAAGCTGGTGCCCAATCTGGAAGAAGAGCGCTCATTTTCTGCCATGTAAGAACAGCTCCGTTCCAGTTTTTAATATCCTGGTAAGCTGTAGCCAACTTAAATAGGGAATCTGAATCCTCTTTATTAGCAGCCACTTTCTTTTTCAATGCTTCAATTTCAGGACTAGTAGGTCCTTTCTCTGCTTCAGCCTGAGAAGCACCTCCACCGGCGATATTAGCAAGTTCTATATCCCACTTCATGGTTTCATCTTTCGCAGCTTTAGCGATAGCAATCTTCTGCTGAGCTTCTGTATTTAAAGCTGCTTTTTTAGCGGCATCCGTTTCAGTTTTTGCTAATCCGGCAGCAATAAGTCCCTGAAGACCCTGATCCGCTGGCTGTAATCTTGTTTTCTCAGCCTGAGAAACAAAAGTATCCATGTTTTGTTTTGCATCAGCATAATTTCCATCAGCATAAGACTGATAAGCTCTTAATTTAAATTTGATAGGATCATCAATCTTATCAAAGATCTTGTCTAATACAATTTTAGAGTTCGCATAGTCTTCATTTGTGAAGTATAATTTAGAAATTTCTAACTGCGTGTATGGATCCTCATCAGCATATTTTGTATAGTTGATAAGGTCTTGTGTTGCTTTTGCATTCTCCTGGTATCTGATATCATAAGAAGCCAAAGCTTTATAGGCAGGTGCATAAGTTGCATCTACGCCAATTGCTTTGTCCAGGCTCTGTTTAGCTTGCTGCCATTGCTGTGCAGCCATCCATAAAGTAGCCATTCTTGTATAAACAGATGCTTTATTTTTAGCTAAAGGTAATGCTTTGTCATAAGCAGACATTGCCTCACCCGGTGCTCTTTTAATTCTGTACGCATCCCCAAGGGTATAATAGTAATGAGCAGGAACTCCTTTTTTCTCAGCTTTTTCAACAGCTTTTGTAAGGTACTGAATGGCTGCATCAGGAGCATTGTTTTTCTCAAATAAAGTTAAAGCTTCCGCTGCTCTGAATAATACTTCAGCATCTTTTTCTCTGGAATCTGTTACAATTTTCTGAATTTCAGCAATTGCGCTTTTATCGCCTTTACCTAGTTTTACAGTAGCCAAACCAATTTTGTTAAGATAGCTTTTATTATCAACAGCTAAACCTTTGTTAAAACTTTCTATGGCTTTAGCATAATCAGGCTCGCCTTGCTTCAGGTAAGTATTTCCTAAATAGAAGTAATTTTCTGCTGTAGGAGCCTTGGCAACCATTTCGGTAAAATTGATTTTAGCTTGCGCATATTTATCACTGTCTATACTGTTGATACCATCCTGCAACGTCTGTGCAGAGGCTAAACCGGCAAAAAATACCACGGCTGCTCCAAAAGCAATTTTCTTTACATTCATAATCATTATATCTTTCATTTTATATTTTTCTTTATTAGAATTATATGCTCCACAATTTTTAGACCAAAATAATGTTTTTGCAATAAGTAAAATACTATTTTAATATTTTTTAACGCATTTGAACCTCTCTTTTGTAGATATTATAGGGTTGCAAACCTTCTTTCTGTACGATCATCTGACCTAGTTGTGTACATGAATATCTAATAAATCCGTTAGCAATATTAAAGTTTCCTTCGTTGGTTAAAAAATAAAGAACACGGGTAAAAGGATAAGTCATTTCACGAAGATTGACATTATCAACAGTATAAAGCTTTCCATTACTTTCTACTGGAAGTACTTTAACCATTTGTCTAAGCTTCTCAGAAGTTTTATCATAAGGACGGCTGAACGTGTTCAAGCCAATCACTCCGATTTTATCAGTATGCTTACTCAATTCTTCAATAATATTCTGGTTTCCCGGAATAATGGAAAATTTCAGGTCTTTAGGCAGTTTCTTCAGCTTTTGTGCAACGAAATTCAGGTTACTTGAATTGGTACCGTCAAAAATAAAATTCTTGGCATCCGATTCAAGTCCGTTCTTTATTTCATCCATTGAAATACTCTGTTTCGGAGAATCTTTAGGAACAACAAATACAACCGCATCTGCAGCGAATTTAGCTGGAAGAAATTTCAGGTCGACCTGTTCTTCATAAGCTTTTTTCTCTTCAGGGGTAAGATCTCTGGACATGACCGTTATTCTTGCCTTGTCATTCAGTAAATCAAGAAAGCCTAAATCTTCTTTCTTGGTTTCGATTTTGATATGGGTTTCGGGATAATTAATCATATATCCATCTGCCAATGCTTCGGTAACGCTTTTGAAAGATTCGTCGGTAATTATGGTAAGGTCTCCTTTATGATAGGATGGAGATTTATCTTCTTTTTTACAACCTACGGCGGCGATGCTCATCACAGAAAGCAACGCAATTTTTAAACTATTCTTCATTTCCTGAATCTTTAATTCTTGTAACTGCTCTATAGATTCTAAATACTCCATAAAGAATAAGCACTGCACCCATTGCATAAGCAATGGCAGGCTCCAAAATCGTGAAGAAAAATTTGTAGATAATAACTACAATTCCCAATACGATATAAAATAATCCGGTAACTAAGGATAACCAATTGAACATCATATAACAAAAATACCAAAAAAAATAAAAAAGAGAAGCATATGCTTCTCTTTTTATTTATAATTTGAATAAATAAGTCTTATTCAAAGTTCATCGTAAACGGTACGCTATAGTAAGATCTAACGCTCTCCCCGTTTCTTTTCGCAGGAGTCCATTTTTTAAGTTTCTTAACTACACGAATTGCTTCACTGTTGAAGTCGCCATTTGGAGATTTCTCTTCAATGGTAACTCCGGAAACAGTTCCGTCTCTTTCTACAACGAACTTCAGTTTCGCCTTAAGTGTACCTTCACCTCCTTCCATTAGAGAAGTATCAAAATTTTCCCCTAGGAACTTTCTCAATGAAGCCATACCTCCAGGATATTCTGCAGACTGGTCTACATCTTTGTAGATCTCATTAGGGTTATTTGTTTTTACTTCCGCTGTACTGGCTTTGTTACCAGTAGACGGTGGTGGTGGCGGTGGTGTATAAGCCGGAGCTTTAACCCCCTCCTGATTATTCAAACCAGTCGTCGTTTCTAACTGCTTAGAAATTGGTGGCGGTGGTGTTTCAATCTTCGGAGCTTTAACAGGCTCAGGAACTACGTTCTGAATAACCTCAATTTTTTCCTCTTCTTTTGGAGGAGGTGGTGGAGGTGGTTCTTCTTCTTTTGGCTGCTCAATGATTGGATCTTCTTCAATAATGTTTACTAAATCTGCCTTCACTTCTTGCTTAGGTGGTTCAGTAAGTCTCTTAATGGTAAGATAAATAAAAGGAGACAAAGCCGCAACGAGGAATAATGCTGTTCCAAGAACAAAAGATTTTGTCAAAAGTCTTGGATACTGATGTCTAAGATCATAGGCACCATATTCCTTGTTTCTATTTTCAAATACAATCTCATCTAAAGTAAGATTCTGATTGTATACATTTTCATCTGCCATAGATTTACAGTTTTATGGTTAAATTACTTTGTAGCTGGTGTAGCCGCAGCTCCATTATTCCCAACTCTCTTATCATAAATAGCTTTTTCCCAAGGCTTCACATCGGTTACCCCGTACTGCTCACTTTTGGTAATGGCCATTTCGTCAAGAATATCTACAAAGTTCTTATATACAGCATCGTCAGTCGGCTTGATAATAACAGTAAATTTTGTTTTATCTGCTGCGCCTGCTTTTGCTTTCTCAATTATTTTTCTAATCCCTTCTCTATCGAAAGTAGTCTCATTAAGATTCTGATCAGTTAAAGATGTAGGATCTTGCTGATGCCAAAAAATCTTATTGTCTTTACCCAATAATAAAGAAATTGAGTTAGAAAGTTTAATTTCTGTTGGAGGTGGTTTCGGCTGATCCTCTTTAGGTTTTGCCGGAAGTCCCAAATCCATTACATTCGGTTTGCTAAATGTGGTTGTGAACATAAAGAAGGTAATCAATAGAAAACCCAAGTCCACCATTGGAGTCATATCTACTCTGGTATTCTGCTTCTTGGAACGTACCTTGCCGCCTTTGCCGCCTTTTTCCTGTACTTGTACTTCTGCCATTTCTAAATGATATTATTATGGTTTACCTTCTTGTGATGTAATCAACCAGAATTTAAGAAAATCAATATCTCTTAAACCTTCAAACAGGCTTTTAACTTTAGGGTACTCCGTTGTAACGTCTCCTTTGATCGCTAATTTGTAATCAGGATTTACGCTTAAACTTTGTTTTACCCATTCTACTAACTGCTTATTTGTACTATCCATAGGAATCCCGGTAGGACTCTTAAAACTTTTCTGCTCCTCATCTGACAAATCGAGATAGCCTTTCAGTTGGTTCATAGGAACCCCAATTGCTTGTACTTTTTGAAATGCAGCTTTTTCCTGGTTGGTAAAAGTCATATTATACTTTTGACCCATTTTTTCTAAAAGCTGTAATCTCTCTGATGCATTCTCTACTGGTTGGAAATAAAATTTCCCATCCGGAGTAGCGTTGATGGTCATCAAACTCGCATCAGGAAGTAACTTCTCTGATATTGAAGATGGCGGTTTAATCTGCTCCACGTCAGGTTTTTTAAACTGAGTGGTCAATATAAAGAACGTAAGTAGTAGGAAGGCAACGTCACACATTGCCGTCATATCCGTCACTACTCCATGTCTTTTTGGTTTGACTCTCGCCATGTTTTGAATTATTTTTTAATTAAACTTCACTTCTTTTATTGCTAATGCAAATATCTTGCTAAAATTCTTAGTTGAATTCAGCGAAAGACTGCTGGATGCTCATTGCGATCTCATCGATCTTGTAAGTCAGTCCATCAATTCTAGATGTAAAGTAGTTGTAAAGGATAATTGCAATAGCAGAAGTACCAATACCTAATGCAGTGTTGATCAATGCTTCAGAAATACCTGTAGAAAGTGCAGCAGCATCTGGAGTACCACCACCTGAACCTAATGCAAAGAATGCTTTGATCATCCCGATTACTGTTCCTAAAAGTGCGATCAATGTAGCTACAGTACCTAAAGTAGAAAGAATCATCATGTTCTTTTCAAGCATTGGCATCTCAAGAGTTGTAGCCTCTTCGATAGCTTTGTTAAGAGCTACCATTTTTTGCTCTTTATTTAATGTAGTATCGTGAGAAAGTGCTTTGTAAGTAGTAAGACCTTCTTTCACTACGTTACCTACAGATCCTTGTTGTCTGTCACACTCTTCTAAAGCTTCATCAACCTTGTTTTGGTTTAGTAAGCTTCTTACCTGTACTACGAAGTTGTCTAAGTTTCCTTTTCCTGCAGCCTTACCTAGTACGAAATGTCTTTCAAAAGAGAAAACGATTACAGTAATCATGAAAGTAATCAAGATTGGTACGATAACCCCTCCTTTGTAGATAATCCCTAAAAACGATTCCGGGTGAATGTCTTTTCCATCAACACTAGAGAAAGCTACAGAACCACTACCTAGTTTTTCTGCGTCTTTAAAGTTTCCTGGGCTCCCAAGAACAAATAAATAAATACAAACTCCTATAACGAATAAAATAGGAATAATAACAGCCGGGTTTAAACCTCCTGCTTTTCTAGCAACTACTTGCTCATCATTTTTTGAAACATTCATTTCCATATTTAACTAAATTATATTGTTTTAAAATTTTACAGGGTGTAAATTAAAGGCAAAATTAATTAAAATGCAAGAGTCTTAAATAAACATTTTGCATTTTTATGATAAAGAAATTTTAATACGATTTCGATATAGTAATTTTTTTTAATTATTTTATTTATTTTTCCCAATTTTAACATTTGTGTTAGAAATTTAAAAAAATAAGACCTCCATTTTTTTTAATTTGCCAATGTTAAGTTTCTTTTAAATTACGATATTCACAATACGGTGATGCACGACGATGATTTTTTTAGGTGTTTTACCTTCCAAAATAGGCTGCACCTTTTCATCTGAAATCACCAAATCCTCTACCTCCTTCGCTGATAATTGAGCAGAAAGTGAAATTTTGAACTTCATTTTACCGTTTACACTTACCGGATACTCGATTTCATCCTCTACCAGGTAATCTTCATTTAATATAGGAAATTTTTCAAATTCAACAGATTCCTTATTTCCCAGTAGGCTCCAAAGCTCTTCACAGATATGGGGTGCATACGGAGAGATGATAACGGCTAATGGTTCTAAAATATTGCGTTTGTTGCATTTTATTTTTTGAAGCTCATTCACAGCGATCATAAATGAAGACACAGAGGTATTGAATGAGAAGTTCTCAATGTCATAAACCACCTTCTTTATTAGGGTATGCAAAACTTTGTATTCTGCTTTTGTAGGTTCTTCATCAGAAACTTCAAAAGTATCTCCGTTGAAATACAGGTTCCAGAATTTTTTAAGGAAACCATAGACTCCACTTAATCCTTGTGTATTCCAAGGCTTGGACTGTTCCAATGGACCTAAGAACATTTCATATAGTCTTAATCCGTCTGCTCCGTATTCTTCACAGATATCATCAGGATTTACAACGTTGTATTTAGACTTGGACATTTTCTCTACTTCACGGTCTGTGATGTATTTTCCGTCCTCCAAAATAAATTCCGCGTTCGCATAATCAGGTCTCCAGGCTTTGAAAGCTTCCGTATCCAATTCATCAGAGGTTCCTTTTAATAAGGATACGTCAACATGGATCTTCTGTGTCTGATGATCACCAGACAGGTTTTTAGAAACATATTGATTGGTACCATCGATTCTGTATACAAATGCACTCATCCCCAAAATCATCCCCTGATTGATCAGTTTCTGGAAAGGTTCATCTTGATTAATATACCCTCTGTCTTTTAAGAACATGTTCCAGAAACGTGAATATAATAAATGACCTGTCGCGTGCTCACTTCCTCCGATGTATAAATCTACCTGTCCCCAATAATCACTTAATTTTTTATCCGCAAAAACCTCATCATTGGAAGGATCCATATATCTCAGGAAATACCATGAGCTTCCTGCCCAACCCGGCATCGTAGATAATTCTAACGGGAATATGGTTGTGTCATCAATAAGATCTGTAGAAACAACTTTCTGATTCGCCTCATCCCATGCAAACTCTTTTGCATTCCCTAATGGCGGATCACCATCTTCGGTAGGAAGGTATTTTTCAACTTCAGGAAGTTCCAGCGGTAAAGCCGAAACCGGAAGCGTATAAGGCATTCCTTCTTTATAATAAATAGGAACCGGCTCTCCCCAATAACGCTGTCTTGAGAAAATAGCATCACGCTGTCTGTAGTTCGTAGTTCCGTGGCCAATTCCTTTGTTTTCGATTTCAGAAATTATTTTTGACTTGGCATCATTATAATGTAATCCATTTAAAAAATCAGAGTTCACACAAACTGAGTCTTTAGAGTCGAAAGATTTTTCCTGAACATCTTCATCGGTATCCACTACCTTTTTAATATCAAGGTTAAATTTCTTAGCAAATCTATGGTCACGTTCGTCATGCGCAGGAACTGCCATTACAGCACCTGTTCCATACCCCATCAATACATAATCTGAAATATAAATCGGCATTTTCCCGCCACTGAAAGGATTGATTGCATAACTTCCGGTAAAAGCACCGCTCACGTTTTTTACGTCAGCCATCCTGTCTCTTTCTGTTTTTTTGGAAGTTTCTTCAATATAAGAATCTACTTCTGCTTTCTGAGCTTCTGTAGTAATAGTATCTACCAAAGGATTCTCAGGAGCCAATACCATAAATGTTGCTCCAAAAATAGTGTCAGGTCTTGTTGTAAATACCTCAACGGTCTCATCATGACCTTCCACCTGAAACTGAACCTGTGCTCCCTGAGATTTTCCGATCCAGTATTCCTGAGCATCTTTAAGAGGCTGTGGCCAGTCTAATGTATTGAGTCCCTGCAACAATCTTTCAGAGTAGGCAGATATTCTCATACTCCACTGCATCATTTTCTTTTGGAATACAGGGAATCCTCCTCTTTCAGATTTTCCGTCTTTTACCTCATCATTCGCCAATACGGTTCCCAAAGCCGGACACCAGTTTACGGTAGTCTCTGCTCTGAAAGCCAGACGGTAATTTAACAGGATATCTTCTTTGTCAAGGTCTGAAGAATCTTTCCATTCTTCTGCCGTGAAATTTAATTCGTCGTTTTGATTGGCATTTAGTCCTTCTGTCCCTTTTTCTTCAAAATGCTGAATCAGGGTGTTGATAGATTCTGCCTTATCTGTATCTTTATTATACCATGAATGATACAGCTCGATAAAGATCCACTGGGTCCATTTATAATATGATGCATCTGAAGTTCTCACTTCCCTGCTCCAGTCGAATGAAAAACCGATTTTTTTCAGCTGTTCTTCATATCTGTTGATATTTTCCTCAGTAGTGATCGCCGGATGCTGTCCTGTCTGGATCGCATACTGCTCAGCAGGAAGCCCGAAGCTGTCATAACCTACAGGATGGAGGACATTAAAACCCTGATGCCTTTTATATCTCGCATAAATATCTGATGCAATATATCCCAGCGGGTGCCCCACGTGAAGCCCTGCTCCGGATGGATACGGAAACATATCAAGAACATAAAATTTAGGTTTGTCCGTGTTATTGGAGGTTTTGTAGGTCTGGTTTTCTTCCCAGTACTTCTGCCACTTTTTTTCTATCTGCTGATGATCGTAAAACACTTTTTATAATAGATGTTAGATGTTAGACTTTAGATATTAGAGTTAATTCTTATCATTAATTCCAAATCAAGATTCACAAAAATAATGATTTTAAAAGAAATGGAAATTTTAATTTTAATTAATTCAGAAATACCTTGTAACAAAAAAAATCTCATCCGGAGATGAGATCTATGATAAGGTATGAAATGTCTTTTATTGAGGAATTCTTTTCATGGTATATGTTCTTGTTTTATATACCGTCGGATCCTGAGTCTCTTCTCTAATAGATAGGTTCAAGGTCGTATCGTTAAGGGTAATGATTTTACCATTGGCCGGTTCTACAGTTCCCTGATATTTTAGCACTATCGTTTTTGCACTTCTGTCATAAGTGTAGGTAAAGTTCACATCTGATACGATTGTACACTGCGGTGTGGTACCAATCTCTCCATTCTTAGTTTTTTTCCCGCTTGCTTCAGTATTGAATCTCCATCTGGATTCTTTTTCACAATCGGTATAGGTAATAAGATCGGAAACAGGTTCTTCACCCACTTCCACGGTGGTCACCACTTCTTTCAGCGGCTGCCAAACCCCTACAAGAGGATATTCCATCGTTTTATCGTCATCATCATTACATCCTGTAGCTAAAAATAAGGATAAACCTGCAAATAGTAATGCTAATTTCTTCATATATAAAATTTTCAAGGGCTAAAATTATAATTTTTTTGATTTATAACATCATTTTTTGTGAAAAATTATTTCGATAATCGATATTTCTGAAAACTTTAGAACATTAATCCTCATAATAGCCGATATTTAACAAATATTGAATCCAAGGTTCGCTCGCTATTTTATTAAAAAAACTATTTTTGCAGAAAGAAAATAAAAATGCAGGATATAACGAAAAATAATTTTGACTTCATCCGTCTTCTCCTAGCCTTCATTGTCTTTGTGGGACACCTGGGAGCTTTAAGTGACGCGAGCCAGCTTGAATTCTTAACAAACAGCCCGGTGGAAGTTGCCGTTTTTTCGTTTTTTATTGTCAGTGGATTCCTTATTGCAAGGAGTTATGAAAGGTCTTCCAGCCTGAAAAGCTACATAAAGAAAAGAATCAACAGAATTGTTCCCGCTTATTTACTGGTTGTTTTTCTCTGTACTGTACTTCTGAGTCTGGTAAGTACTTTGCCTTTTTCTGATTATTTCGGAAATGTGCAGGTTTATAAATATTTCTTCTGGAATTCTATATTCATGAACTTCATCGCCCCTTCCCTTCCCGGAGTATTTGGGAATCAAGCTGTCAACGGTGCTTTATGGACGCTTAAGATTGAAATGTGCTTTTATTTCGCTGTTCCCCTTATTTTTTTATTATTCGGGAAAAACAATAAGTACAGGAACATCAGCCTAATCGTACTGTATTTGCTTTCTCTAGTGTTTCTTAATTATTTTGAAATGACTGGAAAGTCACCTATTGCAAGGCAGTTACCCGGCTCGCTATGTTATTTCATTGGAGGAATGCTGATTTATTTTCATTTTGACAAATTCATCAAATACAAAAATATCCTTTTCCTTATAGCGATCATTACCGTTTGGATAGACTTGATTCTGCACATCAAATTATTCTCGCCCATTATGATCAGTATTATTGTACTGTATATTGCCTATTCGCTGAAATTCCTGAATAATTTCGGAAAATATGGAGATTTCACATATGGTATTTATATCTTCCACTTCCCTATTATCAGGGTATTTGCTACACTTGGACTATTTGCCAATTACAATCCTTTTTTCATGAGTTTTGTATGCATGCTGGTAGTCATTGGAGTAGGAATTGCATCGTGGCATCTTTATGAGAAAAAATTTTTATAATTTTACCCAAGTAAATACACAAATGAAAGACCTGGTCTCCATCATCACTCCCTGCTACAATTCTGCTGAATTCATCGAAGAAACGATACAGTCCGTTCTCAACCAAACCTATGAAAACTGGGAATGGCTGATCACTGATGATCTTTCTAAAGACCATACGGTAGATATTATAAGAAAATACAATGACCCAAGGATAAAACTGCAGGTCCTTGCAAAAAACGGCGGCGCTGGAAATGCCAGAAACAATAGTCTGGAAAGAGCTACGGGACGCTATATAGCCTTTCTTGATTCTGATGATTTCTGGTATCCTGAATATCTGGAAACCATGACAGACTATATGCAGGAAAACAATGCAGAACTCGTCTACTGTAATTATTCGAGGTGTAATGAGCAATTGCAGCCTGTTTTAAAGGATTTCTTAGCAGACAAAGTCGTGACCTTTTCCAACCTTCTGAAGACCTGCAGACTGGCTCCGGTCTCTACGATGTACGATACCAAAAGAGTCGGAAAGTTTTTATTCCCGGTAAAAAGCAAACGCGAAGACCACGTTATGTGGCTGAATCTTTTAAAAGTAATTCCGGAAGGAATGCCTATCAATAAAACATTGGCCAAATACAGGATGCGTGAGAACAGCGTTTCACGAAAGAAAAAGAACATCATCAAAGACCAATATCTGGTATACAAAGACTTTATGGGATTCTCTACTGTAAAATCTCTTTATTATACAGCCAATTGGGCTCTCAACGGATTTTTAAAATATTCTAAAATTTTCAATTAATGGAGTACTCAAAAGAGTTCAAAGCAGCATTGAGTGCTTTTTCCAATGTAGAAAAAGACCGTCTTATTTTCAGACTTCTGAAAAAGGATAAGCTTTTATCTAAAAAACTGTATTTCGAACTTATCGATCAGGAAACAACTGATGATAAAAGAAATGCAATGGAAGAAAATGTTGCAGAACAGGTTCTTTTGGCCTCAAAATATGTTGGAAACGCCAAATATTTTCTGACCATTATCCGAAAACTGAGCGCAGAAATAACGGAACATATCAAAATAACAACGGATAGATTTGGGGAAGTTTCGCTGAACCTTTTGCTCGTGAACAGAATTTTAGATTCCAACAGCGACTTCAGCAGACAGCGATTTGACAATGTTTACAAACTCTATATCTATATCATTAATAAAGTATTCAAAGCACTGGTATTAACGAAAAAACTGGATGAAGATTACTGGATGGAGATTGATGAGCTTCTGAGAGAAACCCAAACCAAAATCTCTGAAAATCATTACCTGCAGAAACTCTGTATCAACAATGGTCTGGACTTCAACTGGTTTGAATCTGAAAATATTCCGGATAATATAGATCAGATCATGAAAGACACTAAAAGTCAGGGATTTTTAAGATAAAATTTTCTGAAGAATCAGATGGGTAGCATTCGGTTTTTCAGCAACAAAGTTTTCGGCATTTTCAGACATTCCCTTTAATTCTTCTTCATTATTAAGGAGAAACAGCACAAAATCTGCTGCTGCAGATTCTTCGGTAAAAGATTTTCCTCCATTAGCAGCAATCAGGTCATCTGCCTCAGGATTTTTTCTGTAATGATTTCCAAAGATCACTGGCATACCGAATGTTGCCGCCTCCAAAATATTGTGTAATCCTGCATCATGAAAACCTCCGCCTACAACAGCTACATCTGCATAGGAATATAGTTTTGACAGCAAACCGATACTGTCGATGATTAAAAGTTGTTCACTGAAATTTGAAGACTGAATATTTTTAATTTCACTGTATAAGAGAGCATCAGGAAAAGTCTGTTTTAGATGAGCCACCCTTTTCAGATCATGGGGAGCCATAATTATTTTCACGTCTCTATTCTTCTGCGAAATGACTGCTGCCATTTTTTCCTCTGCCTGCCATGAACTTCCAAATACTATCGTTTGATGATCGCCTATAAACTCTGAAATACATTCAACATGATTATCCCGGGATCTCAGTTGTTTTACTCTGTCAAATCTTGTATCTCCTGTTACTGAAGAATTACTCAGCCCAACACTTTTAGCCAGTGCAAAAGAAAATTCTGTCTGGTGAAAAAACCAGTCAACATTTTTCCTGAGCTGCTTTACAAACCATTTTCCATAAGAGGTAAAGAAGGCTTGTCTTTCATAAAACAAAGCTGAGATCACATAAATTTTAGCACCACGATTTTTAAGCTCAGCCAGAAGATGATACCAATAATCGTATTTAACAGTAAAAAATAATTCGGTATTAAACTGGGAAATAAATTCTTTTACGGTACTTTTTTTATCAAAGGGAAGATAACAGATCACATCAGCAATATGTTTCTTTTTAACAACATTTTCATAGCCTGATGGAGAAAAGAAGGTCACCAGGATTTTATGATCCGGATATTTCTCTTTCAGTTTTTCCAAAACAGGAAGTCCCTGCTCATATTCGCCCAGACTGGCCGCATGCATCCAAATCACCTTATCAGATGGCAAAAATGCGGCTTTTATCTTATCTAAAGACTGTCTTCTTCCTTCAACTCCTTTTTTAGTTTTATCATTAAACAAGGAAAAGACTTTCATTCCGAAAATGAGAAGGCTGATAAATATGTTGTATAGGAAGGACATCTTAATTATTTTTCAATTTCAATTCGATCATTATGGGTAGACGGGCTGGAGATGACAAGAAATTCAACCTCATCCTGAGATTCATTGGAAATAAAATGTTTTGATCCAGGCTGAACGGAAATACTTTCTCCTGCCTTTACTAAAAACCGTTCATCATTAATATCCAATACAGCTTCTCCTTTTAAAATGTAAAAAACCTGCTCTGCCGTGTTATGGAAATGCAGTTTTTCAGCGGTTCCGGGGGGCATTTTCTCCTGTTTGATAGAAAGATTGCCGGAATCATTCAGAATCCAGCTGTCACAACCGTTTCCCCAGATATAATGCTTTGAATTATCTTTAGATTGAATCATTTGAATATAGCTACAAAAATAAAAACGGTTATCAAGCTTCCGATCACGGATAAAATAGCCGTAGATAATGGAACTTTAGGCTTTACATTTTCATCAAAGGAATACCTGAACATATAATCCTGGCCATTCATAAAAATAAGTATTACCAATACAAACAGCCATCTTAAAAATGTTTCCATAATCAGAAACTGAGCATCTTTGTTTTGACCTGTGATTTCTACGGGAAAATTAGCCGTTTCAGGATGTCTTAATGCATATACAAAGAAACCATATAAAACTGTTCCCAGAAGCGGGGTCAAAAAAGAATATCTTTTGCTTCCAAAGTTGTCTGCTTTTCCATCAAAATCGAAATGGACAGGAATTCTCTTAGGAAGGGTTCTGTAATGCTTTAGGGTAAACCACCAGAAAAAAATCAACAATCCGAAATTAAAAATATCAAAAATTGTAAAAATAACATTCTCCATTCCGACTGTATTTTAGGCTAGAGTAAGTTTTTGATCACTCTCAGTTTATGGGTATGCTTATTCATTTCTTTGTTAAAGATCCCGGTTGAATCAAGAATATCTATCCTCACTTTTCCTGAAGCATGAATAATTCTTTGGTTATCCAGCATGATTCCTACGTGAATAATTTTTCCTTCAGGATTCTCGAAGAACGCTAAATCTCCGGGCTGGCTTTCTTCAACAAAAGTTAAAGGTACACCAATTTCTGCCTGCTGATAGGTGTCTCTCGGCAATTTAATATCATGGATTTTGTAGACCAGCTGTGTAAAACCTGAGCAGTCCACGGCAAAAAAGCTTTTGCCACCCCACAGGTAAGGTACATTAAGGAATTCTTTGGCAGCTAAAGCAATACTTTCACGGAGATCATGGCTCCTTCTTGAGGCCACTACCGGAAACTCTACTTCAGACCCGATTGAAAGAAGCGTTTTGCCATCTTTCATCAACACTGAAGAGAAATCTTCAGTCACCACGGTAACTTTTCTTTTAGTCAGATCCTCCTCTGTTACAAATCTTAATTGTTTGGTATCTATCCACCCTTCATATTCATCATAATGCATTTTTATTTTGGTCCAGTTTTTATTCACTTCCAAAATATCTGCACTTTCGCCAAACAACATTTCCGTAACAATTTCCGCCTTGTCAGAATTCTCTGCACGGACTGGTGCTACTGTAACGTTACAAATTCCTTTATTCATAATTTTATAGATGATAGATTTCAGACAACAGATATCAGATTTACTTGAGATTGATGTCTTATGTTTTATTTCCTTCTCAGAAAATTCACTCCATCACGCAAAGGTAAAATAAGATTTTCAAAATCGTCGTCTTTTGCGATCAAATCATTCAGTTCTTTGATGACTTGGGTAGATTTCTGTTTCGGATTTTCCTCAAGCACTTTCCCGTACCATAAGACATTATCAAACAGAACGACAGAACCGGATTGTGTTCTTGGCTTAATCAGCCTGAAATATTCTGCATAGTTTTCTTTGTCGGCATCTATAAACACAAGATCAAAAATCTGATCTGTTTCTCTTAAAAATTCTTTGGCATCCTGAAGTTTAAAATCAATCTGTCCGGCATATTCACTTTCTTCAAAATATTTTTTTGGCAGATAAGCCAGATCTTCATTAACGTCCAGTGTGGTGATTTTTCCGTCTTTAGCCAGCCCCGAGGTCAGGCAAAGCGTCGCATAGCCTGTAAAAGTTCCTATTTCCAGCACATTTTTAGGCTGTAACATTTGCGAAACAATCGTTAGAAGCCTCCCTTGCTGATATCCTGATATCATGTGCGGCTGTGTGGTTTTCTGATATGTTTCTCTTCTCAGTTTTTTCAGAATTTCAGGTTCTGAGGAAGCATGTGTTTCCAGGTACCTGTCCATTTCAGGATTTTTTTCTTCAAAAAAGCTCATACTGCAATTCTTTTATAGGGTTCAAAAGTACTTAAATATAAAGAAAAATTATTACTGCCAGGCACTTTTCACAAGTTCTCCCGTAAAAACCCCATTTAAAATACCGGGAAAATACGGATATGTTTGCATCGAACATAGTTATACATTTGCAGAGAACAAGGGGTAAAAACACTAAGAAAAGAAAGACAATGAATGTAGGGGGAAAACTAATTAACAGAGAGAATCAGAAGACCGCAGGGCCAATAGGCAAGGCGGATTCTTCGTCTAAGAAAACTAAGACCGAAATATCCAACTCATTTTTTCAACGAGTTATTTCATTATTGAAAAAAGAAGAATTAATTTGATTAAAAAAATAAATCCCGAATCGCTTCGGGATTTATTTTTATCGGTATGTTTCCATTATTTCTTAGGAGTAATATCCATCAGTTTCATGAACTCATCAAGCTTAGGCATAATGATAATTTCTGTTCTTCTGTTTTCCGCTCTTCCCGAAACACTCATATTCGTTGCTTTAGGATTGTATTCTGAACGTCCTCCTGCCGTAATTCTTGCCGGATCTACCCCAAACTGTGTCTGAAGAACCTTAGCAATAGAAGTCCCTCTCAATGCAGAAAGATCCCAGTTGTCTCTTGGCAGATTAGGAGAACTTAAAGGCGCATTATCTGTATTTCCTTCGATCAGTACAGAATATTTATCATAATCATTGATTACTTTAGCTACTTTTCCTAATACTTCCTGAGCAGCAGGCAGTATATTGTAATCTCCTGTTTTATATAGCATTTTATCTGAAAGTGAGATCATTACCACTCCCTTCAATACTTTCACCTGTACATCATCATCCGTTACGTTATCCAAAGATCTCTTAAGCTTGTTGGATAAAGCCATGTTCAGACTGTCATTTTTAGCATTGTTTGAGATCAGCTGTTTGATATATGAATTTGAAGCATTGATTTCTCCTACCAGTTTATCAATATTTGCTGAACTTTTACCCGTATTTGAAAGACAGGCATCCAAAGATGATTTCAAAGCATCATGCTGACTTTTTAAAAGATTATTCTCTCCTGACAATACAGAATTCTGAGATTTTAAATCCTGGATCTCTCTTTGTCTTTCTCCAATATTTTCAATACACTGCTTATAGTTTGAGCTTAAAGCGTCATATTGCTTTTTGCTGACACAAGAGGTCATTCCCAACGCCATTACAGAAACTCCTAAAATTTTAATAATCTTCATATGTAATCATTTTTAGACGAATCAAAGTTAGGAAAATTGAATTGAATTTTATGGATTATCTTTGCATAAAAGAAATTCTCAACAGACATCTTGGAAAAATTTAGTTTTAAAAATCAGCTTGAAAATCTTGTGCAGAATCCGGAAAATCACAGCTATCTTCTGGCGGTGAGCGGAGGTGCTGACTCTATGGTTTTAGCCTCTCTTTTTCAGGGTTTAAGACTTACCTATGAGGTTGCCCACATCAACTATAAGCTCCGTGGAACAGATTCAGATCTGGATCAAAAAACGGTTCAGGATTTTTGTGAGAAAAATCATATTCAATTTCACCTGTATGAGGTTTCGGAGAAAGACAGAAAACCGGAAAATTCTATTCAGCTTTGGGCCAGGGAGCTCCGTTATCGTTTTTTCAGAGAAATTCAGGAACAGGAAAACCTGAAATTCCTCGTTACTGCCCATCACCTGAATGACCAGCTGGAAACTTTCATCATCAATCTTTCCAAAGCTTCAGGAATCAACGGGCTTAGTGGAATTCCTGCGGGGACCAGCAATACAATCCGCCCACTCCTAAACTTTTCAAAAAAGGAAATTTATGAGTATGCTGAAAAAAACAAGATTGATTTCCGGGAAGACCTTTCCAATAAAAAAAATGATTATCTGAGGAATAAGATCAGAAATGAAATAGTTCCAAAGCTTTTAGAAACGAATGACCACTTTCTGGAGAACTTCAAAAAAAGTTCTTATTATCTGAACCAAACCAAAGATTTTGTCCACAAACAGATCGAAGAGATTGAAAATAAACTTACGGTATTTAACCCGGAGCATAAAATCTTATCAAAAGAAAAGCTGGCTCAGGAAAGTGCTTTCGTCCAGTTTGAGATCTTAAAGAAATACGGGTTCGACTGTGAGGAAGAAATTCCAAAAATCTTTACAGCAGAAAACGGAAGTTCTTTTTTCTCAAAAGAGTACCAGTTAATGATCAACCGGAATGAATTAATTCTCGTAGATAAAGACAAGAAGCAGGAAACAAAAGACGAACTCCTCCTGATCGAAGGTTTTGATTTTTCTGAAAATACAATCAGTATCAGCCTTGAAAACACAATTGACCATATTGATGGAATCAATAACAACTTTGAATGGGAGTTTGATGCTACAAAACTTCAATTTCCACTGCGTTTAAGAAAACAGCAGGACGGCGACGAGTTTTTCCCGGTAGTTTTTCCGGGTAAAAAGAAAGTTTCTAAATTTTTTAGGGACGAAAAATTATCTATTTTAGCGAGGCCAAAAATTTGGATCCTGTGTGATGGCCATAATTCCGTACTTGGAGTTATCCCTTTCAGACAGGACAGACGATATACAAAGGATGAGAAAACGAAAAGTATTCTCAAAATTTTTAATGAAAAGAAAAAATGAAATTTAGAAACTGGTTTTTAGTAGTGCTGCTATTTTTAGCGGCAGGAATGAATGCACAGATTAAAAATCCTGTAAAATTCAAGTTCACAATCAATGATTTAGGGAACAATCAGTATGAAGCTGTTTTAAATGCTACCATGGAAAGCGGCTGGCACATATACTCCAAAGATCTGCCTGAAGACACAGGAATCCCTACTGAATACAAAGTTTCGGGAAAAAATATTGAACTGGTAGGAAAATTTACGGAAGTCGGTAAGAAGCATGAAGAATTCTCGGAAGCTTTTGGCGGAACGATTGTCTTTTATTCCAACGCAGCCGGTTTCAAACAGAAATTCAAATTAAAAGACCCCACAAAACCGGCTGAAGTAACTTCTGAAATTACGTATCAGACATGTGATGACAGAGTATGTCTGGCTCCAAATACTTTAGAATTCAATCAAAAAGTAACGCCAAAAGGGGTTGCTGAAGAAACTACAGAGGAAAAAGCTGAAGCTACAAAAGATTCAGTAAAAACGATAGAAACTGTTGCCACAAGCCCTGAAAAAGGAGCCGTGACGGTTACCCAAACTTCACAACTTGATCCCAAGCAACTAAAAATAGCCACCATTGATTTCCAGAAACCTTTAACGGATTGTGGAACCGCCGTTGAAAAAGTTGGTGAAAACTACTGGACTTATTTATTCCTAGGATTTGCAGGTGGTCTAATCGCCTTACTAACCCCTTGTGTTTTCCCTATGATCCCCCTTACAGTTTCATTCTTTACCAAAGGAAACAGCAATAAGGCAAAGGGTAAAAGAGATGCACTGATCTATGGATTTTTCATCCTTTTGATCTTTGTTCTTTTAAGCGTTCCGTTCCATTTGATTGACGGGATTGCCGGAAATGTTTTCAATGAAATTTCTACAAGCGTCTGGCTGAATATCGCCTTCTTTATCATATTTATATTCTTTGCAGGAAGTTTCTTCGGATATTATGATATCACGCTGCCTAGCGCTATTGCCAATAAATCTTCAAAAGCAGAAGAAGCAGGTGGACTTGTTGGTATTTTCTTCATGGCGCTAACGCTGGTTATTGTCTCTTTCTCATGTACAGGCCCTATTCTGGGAGGTTTGTTAGGAAGCGCAGTGACAGGATCATCTAACGTTCCGATGCTGCTTACCTTTGCGTTGGCAGGATTTGGATTGGCGTGGGCTATCGTTTTCGGATTGCTTGCCTTATTCCCGCAGGCATTAAAGAGTCTTCCAAAATCCGGAGGCTGGATGAATACGGTGAAAGTGGTTCTTGGATTCGTAGAACTGGCTTTAGCTTTGAAATTCTTATCTAAAGCTGATCTGGTTTCTAAAACTTTCTTATTAAAAAGAGAGCTTTTTATTGCGATCTGGATCATTATTGCATTAGGACTGGCTTTATATTTATTCGGAATTATAAGATTTCCGCATGATGATAAAAAACCGAAAATTTCTATCACAAGAAAGATATTGGGAGCATTGGGAATTGGTTTTGTGATTTATCTGATTCAGGGATTAATTCCTGCTGAGCGTCCAAAACTCCAGTTATTAAGCGGAATTTTACCTCCACTGAATGTTAGCTATCTGCATAATGAAAAAGACGGAATTCTGGGAATGCACCCTGAACATGATTTCTTTAAAGCTATAGAACTCGCCAAAAAAGAGAACAAGCCTATTTTGATTGACTTTACAGGCTACGGCTGTGAAAACTGTCGTAAAATGGAGGAATTCGTCTGGAGCGAACCGGATATTCTGCCTATCCTGCAAAATGATGTGGTACTGGCCTCTTTATATGTAGATGATAAGGAAGAGCTTCCTGAAGATCAAAAAACTAAAATCGACCTTGGAGATGGTCAGATCAAAAAAGTAAAAACAATCGGGGACCGATGGAGTTTGTTCCAGCAGGTGAATTTCAATAACAATTCCCAGCCGCACTACGTTCTGATAACACCAGACGGAAAAGTGATCAACACTCCGGTATCAGGATATATGCCGAAAGAAGATTTCAAAAAATTCTTGGAATGCGGTGTTAATTATTACAAAACAACGAAGTAAAATTTAATCCAAACATCATATCAGCCTTATCAATTTATTTTGGTAAGGCTTTTTTATATAATTTATTCAAAAGCAAGTAGTTCCCCAATCATCTTATCAAAAACACACAAACACTTAAACTATCATAAAACCTTATGAAATTAAAACATCATTAGTTTTTTTTATGTTAAATCATAAATTATTTTTAGAAATTTATAACAATTAAGAAATTTAGGTATAAACTTTGCATCGCTTCCATCAAACCACGACAGGTTTTTCAAATTTCATCAAATACCGTTTAACATTTAAAAATATGAATTATGGCTGAAGTAATTGCACAAGAGAAACAGGGAGGCAAACAAAAGAAAAAATTAATCCGTGTAGACATGACTCCGATGGTAGATCTGGGATTTTTATTGATCACTTTCTTTATGTTCACCACCAATTTTACAAAACCTAACGTGATGGACCTTGGACTTCCCGCAAAAGATCCTAATCCCTATCCTATTACTGATAATGTAATCAGAGATAAAAATCAGGTCACATTTATTTTAGGAAAAGACAACAGAGTATTTTATCACCAGAGTAACGAGCAAGATCTGAATGCAGGAAACCTGAAAGAAACTGATTTCAGCGGCGTGAAAATCTCTAAAATCATTTCTGAAGCCTACAAAAACGCACCGATACCGGAAAACTTTACGGTCATTGTAAAACCTACCGATGAAGCCAACTATAAGAATTTCGTAGATATCTTAGACAATATCGCAATCTCTAAAAAAGAAAGATACGGCGTTACTGATATAAAGCCTTGGGAAAAGAAAGTTTACACAGAATTGACGAAATAAGATACAAGAGCATTTTTAGAATGCTCTTTTTTTATTTACATTTGAAGATACAACTGATTGCAGAATCTGACTTTGCCTGCTGAAATATTTTTAACTGTTATAATATTAAGATCATGCTGAATTTTGAAAGAAAAGGAAACGGAAAAGAAACTTTAGTGCTGCTCCACGGCTTTATGGAAAATCTTTCCATCTGGAGCGATATGGAACCTCATCTTTCTAAAGATTTTTCACTGTTGAAAATAGATCTTCCCGGTCATGGACAATCTGATGTTTTAGCGGAAGTGCACACTATGGAACTTATGGCTGATGAAGTAAAAAAAGTCTTGGATCATGAGAAGCTGGAGAAAGTACATCTCCTAGGACATTCTATGGGAGGGTATACTGCATTGGCCTTTGCAGAAAAACACCCGAAAACTCTTAAAAGCCTGACTTTATTTTTCTCAACTTATTTCCCGGATGATGAAGAGAAAAAACAACAGCGAATTAAAAGTTACAGAATCATCAAAGACGCCTTTTCCCATTATGCCAGGGCCGGAATTCCGAATCTGTTTAATCCCAATGAAAGAGATATTCTGGAAGGAAAAATTGAAACCGCTCTTGCTACAGCCCTTTCTACGAATAATCTGGGAGCGCTTGCCTCCGTAAAAGGAATGGTGGAAAGAACTGACAAAAAACACATCATGGAAAATCTTGAGGCTAAAATTTTAATTTTAGCCGGAAAACATGATAATGCCGTAAAAACAGAGATGGTCATCAAACATCTTCCGGACAGAACCAATATAAAATCATATGTCCTGGATTGCGGGCACAACGGGCACTGGGAAAAACCAGGCATTTGTGCTGAAATTATCAACACGGAACTTCTTCATAATCTACCCAAAAAATTAATCCTGTAAAAAAGCAACGACAGGTCTTGGCCAGTGCCTATTAAAATTTCTTGTATATTAGTAGAGATTAATTATCTCAATGGGTTTATTTTCGTTCAAAAAAAAGAAACCGCCGGTCATCGGCCTTACGCTTTCCGGTGGAGGAATGCGCGGAATTGCCCATATCGCAGTACTGAAAGCCCTGGAAGAATACAACCTGAAACCTCATATTATTTCCGGAACCAGTGCCGGTTCTATTGTGGGAGCTTTCTATTCTTTCGGAAAATCACCGGATGAGATGATGGAGATCGTGAAATATACTACGTTCTTTTCAAGATCTTACCTGAAACTCTCTAAGAACGGCCTTTTCAGCCCAAATTTCATCTTAAAACTCTTGACGGATCATTTTCCTGAGAATGATTTTAAGATCCTGAAAATCCCTGTTTACGTTACCGCCACAGAAATGACCCATGGAATTGTGGATTTCTTTTCAGAAGGAGAACTTTTCGGGCCTCTTCTGGCTTCATCAAGCGTTCCGTTCATTCTGCCCCCTGTAAGAATAGGCGAAAAAATATATGTGGACGGAGGTGTTCTGGACAACCTTCCCATAGAACCTATTATTGATAAATGTGATTTTTTAATTGCTTCCCATGTCAATTCCATAAGCTATGATGAACTCAAAAACATGAGTCTTATGAAAGAATTCGACAGGATTCTCCATTTAGCGATCGCCAAATCGGTTTATTCCAAAGCGAAATCCTGTGATATTTTTTTAGATCCTCCTAAAATGACGAAATTCAGTTTATTCAGCAAGAAAAACCTGGATATTATGTTTCAGGAAGTCTATGAATACACCTGTGAAGAACTTGAAAGTAAAGGGTATACCAAGGGCATGACTGTAGGCGAATAAAGGATTGAGTAGGTTTAATGCATTGATGGAATCATTAAACTTTACATTTCAATGCAACCTTTTTTCAATTTCCCTATTCACCAGTTAAACTTCCTCCGCTTCTATTCTTTTTTTAAAGGTTTCGATAGTATCTGACAGAGACTCATCAGATTTCCCACCTGCTGCATTGATATGACCTCCCCCACTGAAATATTTTCTTGAGAACTGGTTCACGTCCACATCATCTTTACTTCTGAAAGATATTTTAATAAAATCATCATACAGATCTTCCATAAAGAAAGCAGCCATTTTTACACCTGCAATGCTCAATCCATAGTTTACAAAACCTTCTGTATCACCTTTCTGAAAACCATATTCTTTAAGCTCATTTCTTGTAAGAGAAAGTACCGCTACTTTGCCATCGTTCACCACCTCTATTCTTCCTAATACCAGAGCAAGAAGATGAAGACGGGAAACCGTGTTCGTATCCCATGTATTTGACGTGATGATGGAAGGATCAGCTCCTTTTTCTATCAGATTGGCGATAATACGGTGGGTAGTCGCACTCGTAGAACGGAAACGGAAACCACCTGTATCTGTCATAATCCCGGTATAAAGGCATTCTGCAATATCCTGATTGACCAGATTTTCATCCTCCATGGCTTCAATAAAATGATAAATCATCTGTGAAGTGGCCGGAATAACGGTATCAGAATACACAAAGTCAAATTTTTCAGGCTGCTGGTGATGGTCAATAAGAATTTTCTTAGCCTTAGCTTTAGTAAGCCATTCACCTAATATTCCTATTCTTGAAGGAGCATTAAAATCAAGACAGAAGATCACATCTGCATTGCTGATCATCTCAAATGCATATTTTCTTTTATACTCTCCGATGATCACCTTTTTAGATTCAGGCATCCATTTCAGAAATTTCGGAAAATCATTCGGTACAATTACTTCTGCAGGAATTCCCTTTGCTCTCAAATAATGTTTCAGCCCCAGACTGGAACCTATAGCATCTCCGTCCGGATTATAATGAGTAAGGATAACGATCTTGTTTTCAGGCGTAAGTAGTGTACTGATATCTAAAAGTTCTGCTGGTGTAAACATCGTGTGTTTATTTTTCTTTAAATTTGAGTTTTCAAAGATAGAGCTTTTAAATAAATCATTTCAATATAATTTCCGCACCCGGATTTCATTTCCACCTGCGGGTTATATAGATTAGGATGAAAAATATTTCAAATATTTTCTAAAAAAGATTATTAAACATTTGTAACTTTTAAAAATTTCTATATCTTTGCAACCTGAAAATTAATAGATTAATTACGATTTAAATATATAGTAATGAGTAAAAGAACATTCCAGCCATCAGAAAGAAAAAAAAGAAACAAACACGGTTTCAGAGAAAGAATGTCTACGCCAAACGGTAGAAGAGTTTTGGCAGCAAGAAGAGCTAAAGGCAGAAAGAGTTTAACTGTTAGTGCTGCGCGCGCTAAGAGATAATATCTCGAATTATCATATACAGATCATGCTTGAAAAGAAGTTTTTCAGGCATTTTTTGTTGTTAAAATTTCCTAAAGTTTAGGTTTTTTAAGCTTCTTTTTTCTATTTTTAAGATCTGAAAAAATATTTTAGAAATAGTACGATAAAATTGAATTATGCCGCATACAAATATCTCCGGAGATAATATTATAAGCTTACAGCACGCAAAAATTGCGCAAAAAAACTTCACTGTTCTTTCTGACGTTAATCTTAACATCAAAAAAGGCAGATTCTGCTACCTTATCGGAAAGACAGGTTCCGGAAAAAGCTCACTTCTGAAAACGCTTTACGGACACATCCCTTTAGCATCAGGACACGGAGCTGTAGTAGGTTTTGAACTGGCTAAACTGAGACCTTCAGACATTCCTAACCTGAGAAGAAAATTAGGAATCGTATTTCAGGATTTTCAACTTCTCTCTGACAGAACCGTTGAGAAAAACCTGAAATTTGTTCTTGAAGCAACAGGCTGGAACGATAAAGTAAAAATGGAGGACCGCATCAACGAAGTGTTGGGAAGCGTAAACATGAAAAGTAAAAAGCACAAGATGCCGCATGAACTTTCCGGAGGAGAGCAGCAGCGTGTCGCTATTGCCAGAGCTTTACTCAACCACCCAGACCTTATCTTAGCCGATGAGCCCACAGGAAACCTTGACCCAGAAACATCCAATGAGATCATGACCCTTCTAAAGCAGGTAGCCCTTGAAAATGGAGCCGCTGTAGTAATGGCAACGCATGACTACCACATGATCCAGAACTTCCCTGGAGAAGCGATCAGATGTGAGGACGGAAAGGTTTCGGTACTGGATACTGCAGAGTTATTCGAATAAGACCAAAGAAGTAAAAGATTGAAGAATTAAGGCGTTCAGACAAACTGAACAGTCACTAACTAACTTCTAATCTCTAGCTTCTAACCTCTATTTTTTAAAGACATGAAACTCCTTTGTGAGTTCAAGATATGGGTCCGAGTATTGTCTCGGACTTTTTTCTATAACAAAATCAGATTCTTCAACCGGTATTTCTGTTGATGAAAATTCAAGAACTACTCTTTTCGTTTTTGAATTTTCAGTTCCTTTAATATAAACTCTCCGCATCAGAAATAAGCTATTTTCTAAAGCCGTTTGAATAAAAACATCTCCAGCCTCAGCAGGAATAATAACCGACAAAACACCATCATCCGACAATAGTTTTACAGAAGACTCAATAAGTTGCTGAAAGTTCAGTTCCACGGTTTGACGTGCAATTTTGTCTTTGTCTGAAGCAGACTCTTCAAAATAAGGAGGATTTGAAACGATAAGATCAAATTTCGTCTTTGTTTCAAAAGTTTTAAGATCCTGATGAATATTTTTCAGCCGTACATGAAAAGGTGAATGTTCAAAATTTCTTTGGGTAAGCAAAGCTGCCTCTTCATTGATATCAAGACCCAGAAAAAATGCCCGGGTATTTCTTTGAGCAAGCATTAATGAGATCAAGCCAGTTCCTGTTCCTACTTCCAAAACTCGCGAAGCATTGACCACATTGGCTAAAACACCAAGCAATACACCATCCGTCCCTACACGGAAGACGTCTTTTGACTGCTGAATTTCAAAATGTTTAAATCTAAAAGGCTTCACTATAAATTGGTAGGCAGTGTAATAGTAAATGTAGACCCCTTCCCTACTTCTGATTTCACAGCAATCTCACCTTTGTAATCCTCTATCATTTTTCTGACCATAGAAAGACCAAGTCCCATTCCACTGTTTTTAGAGGTAAAATTAGGCTCAAATATTCTTTCGTACATATTTTCCGGAATCCCGATTCCATTATCCTGTACAGAAATCATCACCCTTCTCTGATGCTGTTCCACATCTACATTGATGATCAGTTTGCGCTCATCACTTTGCGCCTGTTTTGCATTGGTTACAAGGTTGGTAATGATCCTGGACAGATAAATCCGGTCCATATTGATCATAATGTTCCCTTTATTGGAATGCATAAAAATGCTGTCGTCATTGAAAACACGCAGAATATCTTCAACTTCGGTATTAAGATTAATGACCTCATTATTTTTTTCCGGAAGTTTTGCAAATTCCGAGAAAGCCGAAGCAACAGTAGCAATCAGGTCGATCTGGTCTACCATCGTTTTGCTCATCTGCTTTACTCTTTCTCTGATATTCGGATCTTCAGGATCAAATTTTCTTTCAAAATTCTGAATGGTAAGCTTCATTGGGGTAAGCGGATTCTTCACCTCGTGGGCAACCTGCTTTGCCATTTCCCTCCAGGCTTCTTCAGATGCTTTGAATCTTAGTCTTTCTTTCTGGTCCTGAATCTGTAGGATCATTCTGTTATAAGCTCTAGCCAAGGCATTAAGCTCATCATTTTTATAATATCTGATGGGACGCATCTCATTTTCAAATAATGTAATACGGGTGATCATATCAGAAAATTTAGTAATATTTTTCGCAAGGCTGTTAGAAGTCACCCAGCTTATCCAGATACTAAACAGAATAAGAAAAATATCTACCAAAAGAATATACTTGATATACTGGTGAAGAACATCCAGATAGGCGGATTCATTGTGATACAAAGGAATATATACAATTCCTATAGGTTCAAGCTCATTGTTTTTCAAAAGCAGATAAGATGAAGTACGTCCTGCATCTTTGGTCTTGTCGTATCCTCTGATATCAACTCTGGAATCAGTGGCCAGAATTTTATTAACAATATTGATAGGAATTGTTTTCTGATCGATCAAACTTTCATCTTTATTGGAAAGAAGGTAGCTTCCTTTCAGATCATAGATCACAATATCATGCTGGTTGATATCTGCTATTTCAAAGATCTTATTTCCCAATACGTTTGGCAGATCCTCTGTTTCTACAAGAGTTCGGCTAACCGCATAATCGAGATATCTCATCACAGCATTGGTCTTCTCCTGCATATCAATATTACTCTGCTGCAGAGAATTATTCCTTAAAACAAAATAGGGAACCAGCGATGTGGCAACAACACTTAAAAAACATACGAGTAGGAATCCGAAAAACACGCGGTTCCTTAAGCTGTATCCTTTGTATTTACTTATTGGCATCCTACTTTTTAATTAACCTAGCAATATACTTACCAATGATGTCAAATTCTAAATTTACTTTATCTCCGATTTTCAGATGCTGCATATTGGTAAATTCCCAGGTATACGGAATAATAGCCACGGAAAACTGGGTGTCTTCACTTTTTGCTACAGTAAGACTAATTCCGTTCACCGTAATGGATCCTTGTGGAACAGTTACGAAATTACCGTCGTCTTCATACTTAACTGTAATAAAGTAACTTCCGTCTTTATTTTCTATACCAGCTACTTCCCCGGTCTTGTCAACGTGTCCCTGCACAATATGCCCATCTAACCTTCCATCCATTTTCATACATCGTTCAAGGTTGACGACTGTACCAACATCCCATTTTCCAAGATTGGTCTTTTCTAATGTTTCGTTGATTGCCGTTACTACATATTGATTGTTTTTAATCTCAACAACCGTCAGGCAACATCCGTTATGAGCCAGGCTCTGGTCTATTTTTAATTCGCTGGTAAAAGGACATGTTAAGGTGAAATCTATGTTGCTTCCTTTTTCTTCAATCTTTTCAATAACACCAACTGCTTCAATAATTCCTGTGAACATATTATTTTTTGCTAAATTTGTAAATTATAATCTTCAAAGATAATCAAAATGAGCCCAAAAAACCATAAAGTACGAGTAGGAATTTCAATCGGTGATTTTAACGGCATTGGCCCGGAGATCATCATGAAGTCTCTGAAAGACAAAACCATTACGGACTTTTTCACTCCGGTGATTTTTGGCTCGGGAAAGTTATTTACCTTCCAGAAAAATATTTTCAAGCTGAATCTTAATTTCAACTACGTGAACGAAGCTTCTCTGGCACAGCCAGGAAAACTTAATATGGTGAACCTGACCAAGGACAATGTGAACGTAGAATTAGGAACCCCAACAGAAGAATCTACCCAAATGGCGATTGATTCCCTTGAACTGGCCACTGAAGCTTTAATGAAAGGGGACATTGACGTTCTGGTTACAGCGCCCATCAATAAAGATGAAATGATGAAAATGGGCTTTAAACATGCCGGACACACAGGATATTTTGAAGAAAAATTCAGTAAAAAAGGACTGATGTTTTTAGTTACTGAAGATCTGAAAGTAGCCGTTTCTACCCACCACATCCCGATTGCCAGTGTTGCAGAAAATATTTCCAAAGAAAAAATAAAAAAACAGATCAGAGCCCTGAATCAGACATTGATTGAAGATTTCTGCATTTCGAAACCTAAAATTGCCGTATTGGGATTGAACCCACATGCAGGAGATGGCGGTGTGATTGGAAAAGAAGAAATTGAGATCATTGAACCGGCCATTAAAGAACTTTCAGATAATGGAACACTGGCTTTCGGGCCTTATCCTGCAGACAGTTTCTTCCAGCCAAATAAATATAAAAATTTCGATGCTGTTTTAGCTATGTATCACGACCAGGGGCTGGCTCCATTCAAAACATTAGCTTATGAAGAAGGCGTGAATTATACAGCCGGACTTCCCTTTATCAGAACCTCGCCGGACCACGGTGTTGCCTATGATATTGCTGGGAAAAACATTGCCGATGAACAGAGTTTTACAGAAGCCATCTTCACTGCTATTAAAATCTTCAAGAACAGAAGTGAATATAACGATCTGATGACCAACCGTATGCAACCGAGAAAAGTATCTGTTGATAACGGAGTAGATGAGGATCTGCCGGATGAAAACGAGGCATAATTCGTTAAAACAAATTTTAAATTAATTTGTTATGGATTTTATTTGTTATTATAAAAAAATTGCATATTTTTGCACACTCATTTTATGGACAAGTTAAGAAACTATGACGTAAGCTTTTCCGGACTCAAAAACGGAAAGCACGTGTTCAAATTTGAGATAGATAATACGTTCTTTCAATTATTTGACACTGAACAGGAATTTACAAATCCTAAAATAGTAGCCGATGTTTTTCTTGAAAAGCATACTACCTTTTTAGAATTTGAGATCAAAGTAGACGGGACAGTAGAACTCATTTGTGATCTCACGAATGATGAATTCGAGCATCCTATTGAAAACGAGATTGGAATTTTGGTACATTTTGGTGAAGAATATGACGACAGCAATGAAGATGTCATTACTATTCCAGCCTCAGATCATGCATTCAATGTGGCACAACTGATCTATGAAAATGTACAGCTTTCTATACCGATGAAAAAAATTTCACCGAATGTAAGCGATGAAGATCTTGAGATTC
Source organism: Chryseobacterium pyrolae (assembly GCF_025153485.1). Lineage (NCBI taxonomy): Bacteria > Pseudomonadati > Bacteroidota > Flavobacteriia > Flavobacteriales > Weeksellaceae > Chryseobacterium > Chryseobacterium pyrolae. The sequence continues at coordinate 88,511 of NZ_JANZQH010000003.1, read as the reverse complement.
TAAACAGGTTCAGTCCAAAAGATATTGAAGAACCTGCAGAGGAAGAAGAGAAACATGAAAGCGACCCGAGATGGGAAGCTCTGAGAAAGTTAAAAGACAATAATTAAATAAAATAATTTAAATATGATGAGATGATGAATCTCATCGCTCATCAATTAAAAAAGTTATTCAAAATGGCACATCCTAAGAGAAGACAGTCGTCCACAAGAAGAGATAAGAGAAGAACTCATTATAAAGCAGTAGTTCCTCAATTAGCGAAAGATGCAACAACTGGTGAACTTCACCTTTACCACAGAGCTCACTGGCATGAAGGAAAACTTTACTACAGAGGTAAAGTAGTATTGGAAAAAGAAGTAGCAACTACAGAAGAAAACTAAGAGTCGCTTTTCACTGAAAAGCCTCATTTTAATACAAAAACCGCCCAATTTTGATAAAATCGGGCGGTTTTTTGTTGTTTTTTATGTTTTTTTGGTATCTTTGGGACAAAATCAAATATCAAATTTATGGACATTAAAGACATACAAAATCTTATCAAGTTTGTATCTAAGGCTGAAGTTTCAGAAGTAAAATACAAAACTAAAGATTTCGAAATCACTATTAAAACTCCATTAGCCGGTAGCGATGCGGTTTATGCACAACCAGCAGTTTACCATACAGCTCCTCAGGCTGCAGCAGCTCCAGCTCATGTAGCGGCTCCGGCGGCTCCTGCTGAAAAAGCTGAACCCGTATCTGATGACAGCAAATATGTTACGATCAAGTCTCCAATGATTGGTACTTTCTACAGAAAGCCATCTCCGGATAAAGATGTATTCGTAAACGTAGGCGACGAGGTTTCTGTAGGAAAAGTAGTTTGTGTAATCGAAGCAATGAAGTTATTCAACCAGATCGATTCTGAGATCAGCGGAAAAATCGTGAAGATCTTGGTAGATGATGCTACTCCGGTAGAATACGATCAGCCTTTATTCTTAGTAGATCCATCTTAAGGAATTTTAGATGAAAGATTATAAATTTTAGATGAATCCTTTTCATTTAAAATAATTTAAAATTCAAAATTTATAATTTAAAATTTCGGAGAGATGTTCAAAAAAATATTAATAGCCAATCGTGGCGAAATTGCAATGCGTATTTTACGTACATGCAAAGAAATGGGGATCAAAACCGTTGCGGTATATTCTACTGCAGACAAAGATAGTCTTCACGTAAGATTTGCTGATGAAGCAGTTTGTATAGGTCCTCCTATGAGCAAAGACTCATACCTTAAAATCCCTAACATTATTGCGGCGGCAGAAATTACCAATGCTGATGCTATACACCCAGGTTATGGATTCCTGTCTGAAAATGCCAACTTCTCCAGAATCTGTCAGAAAAACAACATCAAGTTTATTGGTGCTTCTCCTGAGCAGATCGAAAAAATGGGAGATAAAGCAAACGCTAAAGCAACCATGAAAGCTGCAGGTGTACCATGTGTACCTGGTTCTGACGGATTGATTGAATCCTACGAGCATGCTGTAAAAGTGGCTGCAGAAACAGGATATCCTGTCATGATCAAGGCTACTGCAGGTGGTGGTGGAAAAGGGATGAGAGCGGTATGGAAAGCCGAAGACCTTAAAGATCACTGGGAGTCTGCTATTCAGGAAGCTGTGGCTGCCTTCGGAAACGGAGGAATGTACATGGAAAAACTGATTGAAGAGCCTAGACATATCGAAATCCAGGTTGCTGGTGATCAGTACGGAAAAGCATGTCACCTTTCTGAAAGAGACTGTTCTGTACAGAGAAGAAACCAGAAACTGACCGAAGAAACTCCTTCTCCGTTCATGACTGACGAACTTCGTGAGAAAATGGGTGAAGCCGCTGTAAAAGCTGCAGAATTCATTGGATATGAAGGAGTAGGTACTATTGAATTCCTTGTAGACAAACATAGAAATTTCTATTTCATGGAAATGAATACAAGAATCCAGGTAGAGCACCCTATCACTGAGCAGGTTATTGATTATGACCTGATCAGAGAGCAGATTCTTCTTGCAGCAGGAACTCCTATTTCAGGAATCAACTATTACCCGAAACTACACTCCATCGAGTGTAGAATCAACGCTGAGGATCCTTATGCAGACTTCAGACCGTCTCCAGGAAAAATCACAGGATTAAATATTCCTGGCGGACACGGAATCAGAGTAGATACTCACGTGTATTCAGGCTATACAATTCCTTCTAACTATGACTCAATGATCGCTAAGCTTATCACAACGGCTCAAACCCGTGAGGAAGCTATAGCTAAAATGAGACGTGCGTTGGAAGAGTTCTATATTGAAGGGGTGAAAACTACCATTCCTTTCCACAGACAGCTGATGGATAATGAAGATTATTTAGCAGGAAACTATACAACAAAATTCATGGAAGATTTTGTAATGGATAGAAAGTATGATAATCACTAAGATTATTGATATATAAATTTCAAACTGCCTCTTTCGGGGCAGTTTTTTTATTTCTATGCCTTTAATATCCATATTTTATTCAAGAACTACTGGAACTCTTTTTCTTATCCTCCTTCCACCTCCCCATCAATCGGAAGCTACCAAGCAGTTACTACAGATTCTACAAACGACTGATTAACAACAAACAAAAATCCCTAACAATTGTTAGTCGCAGAATTACGACACTTTTTAAAATTTCTTTAAAATTTTTTTTTTGACACTATAATTACTTTTATTTTTGGTAACATAAGATAACAAAACACATAATTAACAATTAAAATTTACTATCATGGCAGAAAGAAATTCAAGAGGAATTTTAAAATTCAATGGCGGTGAAGGACAAAAGTTATTAAAACTTAACTACACGGTATCCCGCTCTACAGACGTATCCGGAAGAGTAGCCTCAGACCCTTCCAATGCATTAGTCAAAATCACAGTAGAAGCTACTGAAAAATCAGACATCCTGGAAAGTCTTCTTAACGGAAAATATAAACCTACAACGGGAGAGGTAACATTCAACAAGTCTCACGAAGAAGGAACAATGACGACCTTGAAATGGGAGAACGGATATGTGATCCAGCATGAATTGGATTTCGATGCAGTAGACGACAACAGTATGTATATTACTTTCGTTATCAGTGCAGAACAAATTGATCTTGGAACTGCTTCTTATAGAGGAGAGTGGCCATCTTAAAGAGTGTAATTCTACATCAGATAAAAATAACAGACAGAATAGTACACCCAACAAGAGGAATACTATTCTGTTTTTTTTGCGGTACTCTCAATTTATATAAAAAAGTTACAAATACTGCAGAATTGATTAACATAAAACATAATCCTAAAATGATTCTGCTTTTTTTCTTCAAAATCCAAAGAAAAAAAATTCCATTCTTCAAAGATATAAAACCTGCATTGCGTGATTTGTAAAAGAAATATTTTCTAAAACATCGTAATCCAACCCTAAAATACACTTTAATTACTGTCGTGTACCGTATTACGTTTTTGTTCATGCATCTCATTAATAATGCTTAAATTTGTAGAAAACCAGAACATATGTCAACAGCAGCAACAGCAAAAAACTCACAGTATTTTATTGACCTTGAAGACAAACATGGAGCGCACAACTATCACCCACTTCCAGTGGTTCTTGACCGAGGGGAAGGCGTTTTTGTATGGGATGTAGAAGGCAAGAAATATTATGATTTTCTTTCAGCATATTCTGCTGTGAACCAAGGACATTCTCACCCTAAAATTGTAGCAGCATTAGTACATCAGGCGCAAAAACTAGCCCTGACTTCAAGAGCATTCTACAATTCAAATCTTGGCGAATACGAGCAAAAAATCACTACTCTTTTCGGATTCGATAAGGTTCTTCCAATGAACTCCGGAGCTGAAGCCGTAGAAACTGCCGTAAAGTTAGCCAGAAAATGGAGCTATGAAGTAAAAGGAGTTTCAGAAAATGCAGCTAAGATCATCGTTTGTGAAAATAATTTTCACGGAAGAACAACAACGATAGTTTCTTTCTCTAATGATCCTGATGCCAACCTGAACTATGGTCCTTTCACACCTGGATTCATCAAAATTCCTTACAATGATACTGCAGCACTGGAAGAAGTACTCAACAGAGAAGCAGGAAATATCGCGGCATTTTTAGTGGAGCCTATTCAGGGTGAAGCCGGTGTTTATGTTCCGGACGAAGGTTTCCTGAAAACCGCTTCTGAGCTGTGTAAAAAACATAACGTCCTTTTCATTGCTGACGAAGTTCAGACGGGTATTGCAAGAACAGGACAACTCATCGCATGTCACCACGAAAATGTACAGCCGGATATTCTGATCTTAGGAAAAGCCCTTTCCGGAGGAATGTATCCTGTATCAGCCGTATTGGCCAATGACAATATCATGAGTGTAATCAAGCCGGGACAACACGGTTCTACATTCGGAGGAAATCCTATTGCATGCGCAGTAGCAATAGCCGCATTGGATGTGGTTGCTGATGAAAAACTTTCAGAAAGAGCTGAACAGTTAGGCCAGCTTTTCAGATCTGAGATCGAAAAGATTATCGAAAAGAACAGCCTTATTACCAAAGTAAGAGGAAAAGGTCTTTTAAATGCTATTTTGATCAACGACACTCCGGACAGTTCTACAGCATGGAACTTATGTCTTCAGCTGAAAGAAAACGGACTTCTGGCAAAACCAACCCACGGAAATATCATCAGATTGGCTCCGCCTTTGGTTATTACAGAAGAGCAGTTATTAGACTGTGTCAAAATTATTGAAAAAACTATTACAGAATTTCGTTAATGAAGTTATCAGTCTGTTATATTGTTCTAAATGGAGAAAGAATCATAGAGAAAAGTATCAATAGCATTTACGAAATAGCTGATGAGATTATTGTCGTTGATTCTTTTTCCACAGACAAAACGGAGGAGATCTGTACCGGGTTTCCGAAAGTAAAATTTATCAGAAAAAAATTTCTCGGCTTCGGCTGTCAGAAAAACTATACCCTGTCTGAAGCTTCGGGAGAATGGATCTTGTTCCTTGATTCTGACGAAGTTCCGGATGAAACAGCTGTACATGCTATTAAAGAAATTTTAAAAAATTCCAATCCGCCCTATAACGTATATGAGATCCACTTCAACAATATTTTGCTGAAGAAAACCATTAAATACGGAGGTTGGGGCAATGTATGGAGAGAAAGATTCTTCAAAAAAGGTCATGGGAAATATACTGATGATCTGGTACATGAATGCTTTATTACACAGGACAGAAAAGGGAAACTGCCTGGAAACATCAACCATTACACTTACAAAAGTATTGCCCACCATATTGAAAAGATCAACAACTACACCCAGCTGATGGCCGAAAAAAAGGTTTCCAATGGAAAATCAGTATCTCTTTTTAAGGTTATATTTTCTCCTTTTTATGATTTTATGAAGACATATTTTTTCAAGTTTGGTTTTCTGGATGGTGTTGCAGGATTTTATATTTCTATCACGGGTGCATTTTACACTTTCCTGAAATATATAAAGATCAACGAAATTCTCAAATTCAAATAATATCCTTTGGACAGAAATAAAAAACAGCCGGACTGCCATTCTTTTTACAGCAACCGGCTGTTTGTTTTTTATCCCCTAACAGACACATTGCCTCCTTTAACTAAACAATCGGCTATATATAGTCGGATAGCTCCAGTTTGTCCTTTTAAAGCCCCTATTTAGCCCCTCTTTATTAGCTTTGTGTTCAATTGTTCAGTATCTCAAACGTATTTTAATGTATTTTTAAGCTACCGCATTCATTATTTAATTAATTTTGAGTATTGTAACGGATGTCTGTTTATGTAGACTCATACTCTATAAACCAGGCAATAGATTAGTTCATCAATAAAACAGTAGAATTACAGGGACCTAAGTTTTTTTCCAGGAACAAATTTCATGAAAATTACGATCTCAAAATTCATATAACCATGCTCAGATTTGTTAAAAGGACTCTTGGATTTTCAAGTACAGAAAGTGTCCGTATCCTCATGTATCATAAAGTTCTTCCGGAGAAAGAAATCTCCGGTAAAGATTTTCTTACCGTATCGGCAGAAGATCTTGAAAAACAATTCCAATACATTAAAAATCATTATAACACTTTATTTTTTAATGAACTGAGTACCAGTAGCCATCTGAAGGCTAAACTCATCCTGACTTTTGATGACGGCTATCTCAACAATCTTCAATACCTGGTTCCGTTACTGGAAAAATACCAGTTAAAATCTACGATTTTCATCCCAACCGGGCTTATTCAGAATAATGAGACAGATAAAAACCGTGATATGATGACGTTTGAAGAGATTAGATCTCTTAATCCTGAATATGTTGAAATTGCCTTACACAGTCATTCCCACAAGAACTATTCACAGATTTCTCTACAGGAAGCGGCGGATGACCTTCAGGAAAACATCCGTAACCTTGAGGAAAAAAAAATCCGGTTTACAAAGGTCCTCGCCTACCCTTACGGCAAGTTTCCCAAAAAAGGAGAACAGAAAAAGAATTTTTTTACCATGCTTGAAAAAGCCGGAATTACTTCTGCGGTACGTATCGGTAATAATATTGCCTATTATCCCTGGAAGAATAAATTTGAGATCAAAAGAATTGATATTAAAGGGGGCGACAGTTTCAGTGTGTTTAAGTGGAAACTAAGGCTCGGAAAGATTAAGCTTTAATTCAGCAGCTCACCGTAAAGTTTTTCGTAAGCATCAGCCATTTCCCGATACCCAAACTTCAATGCTCTTTCTTTTAATTGTGAAGCGTATTCCTCTGTTTTAGCTCCGTAAGCCTGCATTCCGGATGCATACACATGTTGCATATGCTCTCCCGAGAAATCCTCAAAATAAAAAGCCAGTTCTCCACCAATTTCAGGAAGACTCGTCAATTTACTTAAAAAGACAGGCTTTCCATAATACATTGCTTCTACAGGTGGAATTCCAAAACCTTCGGCCAATGATGGGTGGCAATATGATTCACAGTGCTGCAGCAGAAAATACTTCTCATTATTATCTATATTTTCCAGGATATGGACTCTACTTTCTAATCCTAATGTCTTTATTTTCTCCAGAAACTTCTCTTTATAAGCAGATTTCGCGGAAGAAGTTACGAGCACCAAATCCCTGTCATTCTGTGAAATAAGGTCCAGCAGGACTTCCTGGTTCTTTTTAGGAAAAAGGACTCCAATATTTAAAATGTATTTTTTACCCATGAAACTATAAGTACACTCAGACTTGAATTCTGGAGTTTCAGGAAAAATCAGTCCGTTGTAGATCACTTCTACGCTGACATTATTTTTTAAAGTAAAAAGGTTTCTGTTTTTAAGAAAATCATTTTTCACAAATTCAGAAATACAGACCACAGCATCTGCATTCCCTATATTTTTCTGAACAATTTTTATAGCTTTTTTAATTTTTTGTTCAGAGCTTCCATCGTGGAGAAAATTGAGATCGTGGAGTGTCACTACTTTTTTCTGCCCTTTTTTTACCGTATGAAAATATTTAGAAAGTTGGTGAGCGGTATGGATCAGGGAAAAAGATTGGGTATTGATAGAAAATTTCTTTTGCCAGAACTTCCAGTCGATAATATTAAAGTTTTTTTTCGTCTGTGGAATATTTTTTTTTGGTCCGTAAAAAGTATATTCAAAATCAGACGTTTTCTCGTCCAGACCCTTTATTAATGAAACACATACGTTAGCAATTCCCGACTTCGGATACTTCAATCTTTCGGCATCAATTAAAATTTTCTGTCTCATTATAGCAAGGCTTTGCATCAAAAATATAAATTTAAATATGAAATTTTTATTTTTGCAGTATGAAAATTTGTTTAATCAGCTTCGATTTCTGGCATTATGATGAACACATCGTAGAAAAACTGAGTGATAGAGGCATTCAGGCTTGCCATATCAACATCGGAGCCTTTACCCATAAAAATACCGGAGAGCGTATAAAAAACACTTTCAGTAAAATTTTTCTGGGAAAAAACCCGAAATATCACAAAAGACAAAGTTTCATATTGGAATCTCTGGAAAAAATTGGCAAACAGGATCAGATTTTGGTCATCAATCCTGAAGCTATTGAAGAAAGCATCCATCAAAAAATCAGAGAATATGCAGACCGGAACATCGCATACCTCTATGATAGTATGGCCAGAAATCCTGCCACCCATCTTTTGCATTATTTTGACACTGTATTTTCTTTTGATGATGAGGATGTGAAAAATTTCGGATTTGAAAAGATTACCAATTACAATTATCTTAAACATATTCCTGCAGCGCAGCAGCGCCCAAAACTGGATCTGTTTTACATCACATCTTATGATCAAAAAAGACTCTCTGCTTTGAATCTGCTGATCAACAGACTGTGTCCGATGAAAATAAAATTTGAAGTTTATATTGCCGGAAAAAAAGGCTGGAAAAATAAGCTGAATCAGATCATTGATAAAAAGAATATTGACATTTTAAAATTCGCAAGAAAAAAAATACCTCATCACGCGCTGCCTGTTTATTATAAGAACACGAAAGTCATTCTTGACCTTATGCGTGCTGATCAAACGGGGCTCAGCTTCAGAATATTTGAAGCAATGGCTCTGGAAAAGAAAATCATTACCGATAATCCTACCATCAAAACTTATGATTTTTATAATCCCAACAACATTCTGGTATTGGATAAGAATTTCCGCAATGTGAAAAAAGATTTTTTCACTACGCCATACGAAAAACTGCCTGAGGAAGTTTATTATAAGTATACTCTTGATCATTGGGTAAATACTGTATTTAAACTGAATTCATGAAAGCAATAAAAAATGTACTTATCGTAACCCGTGAGTACAAATGTTCCCGCAACCCCAAAGTAGGTGGCACAGGCGTTTTTTATAAAAATTTATGTACAGAACTTGTAAAAAGAGGGATCTCAGTACACGTTTTCCTGATCTCAAAATACGCATTTGATCTTAAGGAAGATGAAGTGAACATTCATTCTATCAAGGATATTTTCAAAGCTAATCCTCTTCTTGAACTGGTACGATCTTTTACCGGAAAAGTAAAAGCATTTGAGCCGGTTCATTTTAAGACCTATTTGTCCGAGAAAAAAATAATATCAGATAGAATAAGTGCCTGGATTAAAAAAAATGATCTTCACTTTGATATTGCGGAAACCCATGACTTTGACGGTTTGGCTCTTGCTATTCCTAAAGGACTCCCTTACGTGATCAGATGTCACGGCTCATGGTCTGTACTTGAAAAATATTTTGGTTATAAAAAAGTTCATAAGGGAAGGGTTTTCTGTGAGAAAGAAGCTTTTAAAAATTCAAAAAACAATATTACCATCTCCAGGTATAATGAAACGATTAATAAGAGCCTGTTCGCCATCAAAGATCCAAAGCTCATTTACAATGGGATTGATGAAAAATTCTACAAGCCTGAGGAAAATGCTGAAATCATTCACCAATCCGTTTTCTTTTTAGGAAATGTCTCTTTTGAAAAGGGAGCCGAAACGCTGATTAATTCTTTCATCAAACTTAAAAAAAATTATCCTGAAGCATCCCTTCATTTTATAGGAAATCCTAATCATTACCCCACCTATATTACTGAGAATATTCACGATACAGAGACCAGAAATTCGGTTCATTTTTATGGCAGTAAATCCGGTACAGAAATCGTGCATCTCATCGGCAAGGCAGAGGTAGTATGCTTCCCCTCCAAAGGTGAAAATTTTAGCTTATCTTTGCTCGAGGTAATGGCCATGCAGAAACCTGTTGTATGTTCTGCGATAGACTCCTTCAAAGAAATTATACAGGAGCCCGTCAACGGCCTTATTGCTGAGGAAGACAACTTCCATGAAAAGATAGGTCTTATTTTTAAAGACGATGCTCTGAGAAGCAGGTTATCATTGAATGCCCGGAAATTAATAGAATTAAAATTCGGCATTGATAAGATGGTTGATGAAACCATCAATTATTACCAGAAAATCATATAGAAAGACAAGATTTGTATGGCTGGAAATAACGACCGAACTTCTTAGGTGATCTTAAGTTTTAGAATATGAATGCAAAGGAACAAATTGAAAATTTAGAAGAACAGCTTAAAGCACTTAGAAAAAAATATTATATCAAATCTTTTTTCAGAAAAGCTAAGAGGCTTGTTACCGATTTTTTGCCGCTGGATTCTATCCCATCTGAATATTGCACGGAAAAAATTAAAGTTACCGAAAAACAAGAGGCAGAACTTTTTTTGCCTAAGACTTTTGATGCCCCTCAGGTTTCTGTAAAAACGCCTAAAAATGCAATAGAGATCTTTGCACTTCAGGATGTATTCTGCATTCCCAATTCCACCTATTTTTTAAACCTGAAAAAAGACAAGATCTTCTACGAAAGATGGCATGACGATGACAGGATCACCTATGTCTACAATACCAACAATTTAATGCAACATTCAATGACTCTTGCCAAGGTAAAGAATTATAAGAATGTGTATTATGACGAGGAAGCGATTTTTCTGGGTGGAACCTTTACATTCAATTATTATCATTTTCTGGTAGACATCCTTTCTAAAGTTGAGTTCTTCCAGTATATTCCTGATGCGAAGAATAAGCTGATCATTATAGATGAAGATGTACAGAAGGTTGAAAACCTGAAAGATCTCTTACATTTCTTTCTGAAGGATTATAAAATTGTATTCCTAAGTCACGAAAAAAATTATTACCATTTCAAAAAGCTTTGGCATATTACCAGCAACAATTATGCAGTCCCGAATATCATGCCCGGCATGGATTATGAGGCTGGATTTACTAAATTATCAAAATCTTCTTTGCAGTTTCTTAGAAAGACCGCCTTCGATAATTTAGATCTGGCTAAAGTCCACATCGAGCCTGTTAAAAAAATATTCATCTCAAGAAGATCCCAGTATAGAAAATATAACGACGATGAGATCTTTGCAACGGCAAAAAAATATGGTTTTGAAGAAGTATTCTTTGAAGATCTGAATATTCACGAACAAATCTATCTGGTTAACAATGCGGACTATATCATTGGACCGAGTGGCGCAGCCTGGACTAATGTCCTGTTTGCCAACCCTGGAGCAAAAGGTCTCAGCTGGTTCAGTTCTGTATGGGGAGATTTTGCTATTTTCTCTACGTTAGCCAAAGAAGTGAACTTTGATCTTTATTTTTATATCTATCCGCAGGACTATGAGGGCTTCCATGAAGATTACAGACTGGATCCTGAGATTTTCGATAAACAGCTGGAGCAGTTGCTTAACCTACCATCTGCAGCAATTAAAAATCCTTAATCTTTTTACAGCCATCATTTAAGCAATAACTCCCCTTTTGCCGTATTACTACACACCGGCACTAATCACCATTTATCACTATGAAAATCAAACACTTGACTGAAATACATTCATGTATTTTGATAAATTTCATCTATTTGTTTTTGTCCTATTAAAAATAATGTAAATTTCGCGGATCCTATTTAATGAAACTTTTTGAGATGGTAACCAACTCGTTTAAGTTGTATTAAAGGCATAAAACCGAAGTATTATCTGTAAAAAATATAACATGAAATTTATATTTATAGGTCTTTTATTATTCAGTACCTTCTTCTACGGACAGTTTTCTGATAATTTTGACAATTATCCTCTTGCAAAAACTCCGGATAGCTGGGCTATTTTCAGAGGAAAAAATGAGGCTGGAGATGATTTCAATAACTGGAAGTTAGAGAGTCTGAATAAGGATGAGTCGAATAAATGTTTTTTTGTAAGATATGAGAACTCGGGTGAATTAAATGAAGACTGGCTTGTTAGCCCTAAAATAGACCTGCATGGCTATGAAAATAATATATTAACTTTTTCTCAACGAAATTCATTTTCCGGCAATGCTACAAGATACGAGATAAAAGTATCCACAGACTCTCAATGGGATCGGGATAAATTTCAAACCGTCGAATCTTACAGTGATGCCACATTTAACAAAAACTTTAGCCTAAAAAAAATCAATATTTCAAAATATGATAAAAAGGATATCTATATAGCTTTTGTAAAAAAAGATGACGATGGCAATAACTGGTTTATAGATAATGTATTGGTTCAGGGAAAGGCTATATCTGAAAAGAGTAAATCGCTCTTTTTTCCCAACCCTACATCCGGAAAACTTTTTGCCGAAAAAAGCATCAAACATCTTCAGGTTATAAGTATGGATAACAGAGTAGTAAAAACCTATTCGAATACAAGCTCTATTGATATTTCTGATCTACCGGCAGGAATATATCTGCTTAAAGGCAGCTATGAAAATGAGGAAATTTTCGAACAAAAAATTGTAAAAGAGAATTAACGATGTCTACAACTAAAGTGCTGCTTTTTAAAAGTTTTATACTTGTATTTTTGCTTCAGAATTTTATCTCCGGGCAAAACTATTTTGTGGGATTTTCAAAAGAATCTATTAATCCCAACTCTACTATACTGTCATCTCCTCTTGCTGGCTTTGGTGATCCCAGACAAGGACGGTTCAGCATTAATTTCCAGGAAATGGGTGTTGCACAAAATGCCGTTGCCATGTGCTCCTCCGATACAAAATTATACATTGCGACAAGTGACAATAAACTTTGGCAGGCGGATATCAATTCTGGTGCACCCAACTGGGTTCTTATTGGAACGGCTTATTACGTAACAGCATTAACCTATGGAAACGGCAAGCTCTATGGCACAGACAAAAATAATAAGCTGTGGATGAGAGATGCAGTAGAAAATGACAACCCATGGATCAATATTGGGTCCGCATCCAACACCTCCGGGCTCACATTTCTAAACAATAAATTATACGGAACCACGAAAAACAATACTTTATGGGTAAGAAACGCCAGCCCTTTTAGTGCCCCTTGGACTAATATGGGGAAAGCCAATTTTGTACGATCATTAACCAATGATGGGACCAATCTAATCGCTCTGTCTAAATATGACAATGATTTATGGACAAGAAGTACCTCATCCTCTAATGAAAGCTGGTCAAAAATAGGCACTCCCAATAAGACCACTTATAGCACTTATTTATCAAATATTACCTACACTAAAAATAAGTTATACGCTACTTCCAACAGCAACAAATTATATTACTCACAGCACAGCCAAACACCAATCTATGCCTATGCCTCTTATTTTGAAAAAAATTCAAAAAAAGCACTGATCATTACCTTGGATTTATGTGGCATCAATTATTCATTTTCGCGTAAAATAAAAGCTGACATAAAAAATCTGTATAATATCGATGAAAATGCAATTTTAATCAATTGCTCACATACCCATTATGCTCCGGTATCTCAAAGTTATTCCTGTCTTCAGGATTTCTACCAAAATCCCAATCCAAAATATCTTGATATCGTAAAAAATTCTGTTTTAACTGCTACACAAAATGCGATCAACAGTAAAACAAACAACAGTTTAAGTTTTCTTAAAGGCAAAACCAATATAGGATACAACAGAGCCGATATTTCTAAAGAGCTGGATAATAATATTACGATGGTTATTGCGAAGCAGAGCAATACAAATGTCATCAATGGCGCCATTATGAGTGCAAGTACCCATCCCGTATGGCATAGTCAGCCAAAAGATTTTGTCACCATTTCATCCAACTATGTTGGTGCTACAAGAGATAAGCTAGGGGTATTAAAAAATATTAGTAATGTACAGCTTATGCAGGGATGTGCAGGTGATATTAATCCTTACAATTCGGATACTCCGGATCAAACTGCTACTAAACTTACTCAGGATTTTAATCATCTATTTTCGTTATCCTCATCAAATATTAACGGAGAAATTACTGTTAAATTTGACTCTATTACCATACCTCTTAACAATTTCACTTTCAACAGAGCATTAAGTATTAAAAAAGCCAACGCAGGAAAATACAATCAGACCTCTGAGAGGAATGTAAGATGGGCAAATAAAATCATTCATCAGTATACTTCCGGTACTCTTGCCAAATCTGCAACCGTTTACATACAAATTTTAAAAATAGGTGACTGGAATATTATAGCGCTGAGCCGTGAAGCGGTGTCTCAATATGCCATTGATTTATACAATCATTTTCCCGCTCTAAAATTAACCGTATTAGGTTATTCCAACGATGTATCAAGCTACCTTCCTGTACAGTGGCACATTAAAAAACCTGTTCCTAACTATGAGGGTTATGAAAGCTTTTTTATTTACGGACAAAGTGGTATTCCTGTCAATAATGTTGAAGATATTATCTTGACAAAAATTTACAGTATGATGCAATAAATACGATATTATTTGTGTTCAATCATATTTTTTTTTGCATATTTGAAGGGCAAAGCAAAACGACAATGTGGTAGGTTAAAACATCATGATGATAAAAAGCGTACAAAATAATATTTTCTTAACATCTCTATTCTTAGTTCTTAGTTCTCTTCCCTTAATTTATTTCACTTATACTTTAAGAGATACTTTTCTGGATGATGCATACATTACCCTTACCTATTCCAAACATTTTTTTCAGGAGGGAAAGCCATGGTATAATGTGATAGATACCGTTCATGGAAATGGTCAGACAAGTGTACTATGGATGATTATACAAAGTCTGTTTTTCAATTTCGGAGACCTCATTAACCCTATTTATATAAACAAAGGAATCAGTTTAGTATTGATTACTATTGTGCTTTCGTCACTATTCCAAAGTTTTACAAAACAGGAGTCCCTTACGGTAAAAATATTTACACTGGTATTCTCTGTTTTCTTCAGTACTTGGGCAGCTTTTAATATTACCCACGGATTAGAGACCATCCTTTTCAGTACCACCCTGTTCCTTTTTCTAAAATACAGGAATCACGGTAGTGCTTATTACTTAGCATTTCTTCTGCCGTTCATCAGACCCGAAGCCATTATATTTACTTTGTTTTTTATAATAGACACCAGGCTATTCAGTAAAACTTTTTATAAAAGAGTCTTATGCGTCTTGGCCTCAGCATCTGTTTATCTTTTATATACTATCTATTATTATGATGCTTGGATTCCACTTCCTTTCTTGCTGAAAAGCATTAAAGAATTTTCATCTGTAAAAGTTTTGAATTTTATAACGATTATAGTTATTTTTTCTCCGGTCATCATTTTTGTTATAAAAAACTATAGAACTAAATTCATTTTTTACTGTCCTTTATTTTTCTTCATCATTTATTATTCTTTCTTTATCGATGAGATTATGAATTTTTTTGATCGGTACAAGTTCCCTTTATTTGTGTATTATATTTATTTTCTTCGTTATGAAAATACAGAGGTCATCAGCAATAAAAAACTCAATGCTTCTTTATTTATATTAAGCATCGCAGGAATTCTAAATTATTGTACTTATCTGAAGACTCAAGTAACTTTTTACATAGGTCCTTATGAAAAGGCGATGAATGCCGGACCTATATACCTTGGAAAATACCTAAAAAACATATCTATAAAGGAAAACAAAAAATTCAAAATCATTAATTCTGATGCAGGGGCAGTAGCGTATTTTTCAGACTGCTATTTATATGATACCTGGGGATTAAACAATGCTACTTTACTACTGACTAAAAAAAACAAAGACTGGAATGCCTACCTGTCTTACCTGAAAAAGACAGATCCTGATTATATCATTCTTATTTCAAAAGATTATCATACTTTTATTCCCAGACTTGACTTTGAAGAAAAAATATACAAGTATTTTTCCCTTCAAACAAAAAAGCCGGTTTTAGTAAGAAAATCTACAGAAGAATATTACTACTTTATATACCGAAGAAATCATTAACCTTGATTTCCAATACTATAAATCCGATTTTTATACTGAAAATTATTAACTGTTTAAACAATGACTAACCCGCCGCTTGTAAGCCTCATCATCATCACCATGAACCATGAAAAGTTCATTGAGCAGGCATGCATGTCCGCCATTTCGCAGACCTACCCTAATTATGAAATCATTCTGTTGGATAATGCCTCAAAAGATAAGACCTTTGAAAATGCAGAAAAAGTGCTTTCGAAGTTTGACCAGCATTATCAAATGATCAGGAATACAGAAAGTTTTGGGGTGGCTAAAAATATTAACATTGCAGTTTCACATGCTTCAGGAGAATATATTTCCCTGCTTTCCGGAGATGATTGGTATACGGAAGACAGTCTGGCCGAGAAGGTAGCTTATATTCAGGAAAATCCGGTAGATTTTATTCTTTCAGACGGTTATAAATACTACCAGACAGAAGATAAAACAACAGACACCTACACTCCGAAAGAAAAGAAACAAGTCATCGACAGCCTTTCCAATTTTTTCCATGAAAATGTCTCCGAAAACAAAACATCCAACGTAGGAACATTTGTAAAAAGAAAACTTCTGGTAGAATATCCTTTTGATGAAAATATCAATACCGAAGACTGGGATATGAATCTAAGGCTGACATCCAAAGGCTACAAAGTGGGATTTATAGACAAAAAATTATTTCACTACAGAATACTTTCCACCAGCCTTTCGAGAAACTGGAAGCTGATGAAGGATTCTTACGAAAAGGTCACCCACAAATACATGGATTATATAAAAGCTGACCAGAAGCTTTATAAAAAATACAGGCTGAAGCTGATTCATTTCAACTACGAGATCCTGTTATCAGAAACAGATTCAGAATCTGAAAAAGAAAGACTGCAGATGGAATGGAAAAAAGAAAAGTACAGAATCAAATACAAAAATCCTGTCTTATTCTTTAAACTGCTGATGCTTAAAAAATAATTAAAAGGATGAGGTCAATTTTAACTTCATCCTTTTTTAATCTCTGAAATCAAAAAAAGCCAACAACCAAACTGTAAATAATCCTTAAAACATATAATTTTAAGTAAATTTGCACCAAAATTTTAATTGAAATGGAGAAAGTAAGAGTTCGTTTTGCTCCAAGTCCTACCGGACCTTTGCATTTGGGAGGCGTAAGAACCGCATTATATGATTATCTTTTTGCCAAAAACCAGGGTGGTGAATTTGTACTTCGAATAGAAGATACAGATACGGCAAGATATGTAGAAGGAGCTGAAGAATACATCGAGGAAGCTTTAGAATGGTGCGGAATCATTCCTGATGAAAGTCCGAAGAAAGGAGGAAAATTTGCACCTTACAGACAGTCTGAGAGAAGAGATATCTATGACAGATATACTGAGCAGATCCTGAAAACAGACTATGCCTACATCGCTTTTGACACTCCTGAAGAACTGGACGCCATCCGTGCTGAGTTCGAAGCGAAAGGAGATGTTTTCTCGTATGACAACCAAACCAGAAACCGACTGAGAAACAGTATTGCACTTTCTGAAGAGGAAGTTCAGCAACTGCTTGATCAAAAAACACCTTATGTGGTGAGATTCAAGATGCCGATTGACAGAATTCTGAATCTTGAAGATATCATCCGTGGAACATCTGCGGTAAATACCAATACATTAGACGACAAAGTTCTTGTAAAGAATGATGGAATGCCTACCTACCATTTCGCCAACATCATCGATGACCACGAAATGGAAATTTCCCACGTGATTCGTGGTGAAGAATGGCTGCCTTCTTTAGGACTTCACAAATTATTATACGAAGCAATGGGTTGGGAAGCGCCTCAGTTTGCTCACCTTTCATTGATCTTAAAACCTGAAGGAAAAGGGAAATTAAGCAAAAGAGACGGTGACAAATTCGGGTTCCCCGTATTTCCATTGGATTTCAAAGATCCTGCAACGGGTATTGTTTCTAAAGGATACAGAGAAAACGGATATCTTCCGGATGCATTTATCAATATGGTAGCCCTTTTAGGATGGTCGCCGGCAGATGATAAAGAAATTTTGACCCTGGAAGATATGTGCAAAGAATTTGATCTTCATAAAGTACATAAAGCGGGAGCCAGATTCAGCAAAGAAAAATCTGAATGGTTCAACCACCAGTATATTCAGTTGAAATCCAACGAAGAGCTTCTTCAGATTCTAAAAAATGCAGACCTTGACCTGTCTGCAGTCTCTGATGAAAAACTGGTGAAGATCATCGGTTTAATGAAAGAAAGAGCAACTTTCCCAAAAGACATCTACGAAAACGGAAAATTTTTCTTTGAAGCTCCGGTTTCTTATGAAGAGAAAGCATCGAAAAAAGCATGGAACGAAGAAACATCTGCTGTTTTAGGTGAATTGGCAGAAAATCTTACGACCACTGAATTTACATCAGAAAACCTAAAGCAGGCTATTCACGATTTTGCGGAAAACAAAGGCCTGGGGATGGGAAAAGTGATGATGCCACTGCGATTATCTTTAGTAGGAGAACTGAAAGGTCCGGATGTTCCAGATATCATGGAACTTATTGGAAAAGAGGAGACTATCTCCAGAATAAACAATGCTATCAATAATTTTAAATAGTTTTTCATAATTTTTCATAAATTTGAAAGATTTAATTTACTTCAAGAAATGGAATATTTAAGTTTCGAACTTCCTATAAAAGATCTAATGGATCAACTTCAGACTTGTTCTTTAGTAGGAGAAGAAAGTGGTGTTGATGTAAAATTAGCATGCAGCCAGATTGAGGATAAGATTTTAGAAAAGAAAAAAGAAATCTACGAAAACCTTACCCCTTGGCAGAGAGTACAACTATCCCGTCATCCGGATCGTCCTTATACAATTGACTATATCAACGGAATGGTAGATAAAGGAAGTTTTCTGGAACTTCACGGAGACAGAAATTTCGCAGACGACCCTGCAATGATCGGCGGTTTAGCGACATTGGATGGTCAGAAAGTAATGATTATCGGAACCCAAAAAGGGAGAACCACCAAAGAAAGACAGTACAGAAGATTCGGAATGCCGAATCCTGAAGGATACAGAAAAGCTTTACGACTCATGAAGCTTGCTGAAAAATTCAAAATCCCTGTAGTGACTTTAGTAGATACTCCAGGAGCTTATCCCGGATTGGAAGCTGAAGAAAGAGGACAGGGTGAAGCGATCGCCAGAAATATTTTTGAAATGGTTCAGCTTAAAACGCCTATTTTCACTTATATCATTGGTGAAGGAGCCAGCGGTGGAGCTTTAGGAATAGGTGTAGGAAACAAAGTGTATATGCTTGAAAACACTTGGTATACGGTAATTGCACCAGAAAGCTGTTCTTCTATTTTATGGAGAAACTGGGATCATAAGGAAGATGCAGCCAATGCATTGAATCTTACCCCGAAAGATGCGTTAAGAGAGAAATTCATTGACGGTGTCATTGAAGAGCCACTAGGAGGTGCTCAATATGATCCGGAAGTAGCTTATCTGAATCTTAAACATTCTATTTTACAGAATATCAAAGCTTTTTCAAAATTCTCAGGACAAGAACTTGAAACCCAAAGGCAGGAGAAATTCATTGCGATGGGACAGTTTAAAGGATAAAAAAATAAAAACGGTTAAGAAATTTCTTAACCGTTTTTGCTTATCGTTTTCTTGTTGTTATTCTCCTACTCAGATATATTGAGTGCGATCTCAATATCTTTATCGATCTTTTTCAATGATGAATATTTTGCATCACACACCATAGTGGTCAGTATATATTCTCCTTTATCGATCAGAATAAAATTCTGCCCTTTTGCAGGAACAGTCAGATTATAATATTTTTTTCCGCTTATTTTCACGATCAGGTTACAGCTTGATCTGTTTTTGATATTGATATAAGCTTCATTTTTATTCGTATCGTTATTAAAAAGATGGGTAAGCATCGCTGCCGTTCTTTTGGCATCCGCGCTAGGTTCTGCTTTACTGCTTGTCCCTGCACTTTTCGCAGAGCCTACAGAGGCGTAGCTCACAGTTCTTTCTGGTTTTGCTGTTGCAGCAACCGTTGTAGCAGTATTGGAAGCTATTGTTTTTCCGCTGTTCAGCTCGTTATTCTGAACAATCTTTTCAATTTTCTCCTTGCTGATTGGTTTAATGGTAGGTTTTGCTTCAGGAGAATTATCAGCCATGATCATATCGATCAGTTTTCTTTTAAAATAATCAGATTTGGCATGTCCGGGATTTTGTTTAAGGAAACCGGCAATGACTCTTGCCTCTTTTGAAGCCTCTGCATCCTGCTCTGTATAGATGATTACTGTCTCTTTTTCTACAACAGCCTTAGATTTCGATTTCTTCTTTTTTTGGGAAAAACCTAGTGTAAAAATGCATAGAAATATAAGTAGAAAGATTTTTTTCATTAATCAAGTCTTTAAAATAGTATTAAATATATCAATAACGTGAAAAGTCATTTTTTAGTTTATCATTAAAATCATTATCTTTGCCCTGCTCTAAAATTAAGCTAAAAATTAATACTAATCTTAAATAAAATAAATAATAGATATTATGTCTTATACACCAGTTGCTGCAGACGTAGCGAAATTAAGAAACCAAACAGGTGCAGGTATGATGGACTGCAAGAAAGCTCTAGTTGAAGCTGAAGGAGACTTCGAAAAAGCAGTAGATATCCTTAGAAAAAAAGGACAGAAAGTAGCTGCTAACAGAGCTGACAGAGAATCTGCTGAAGGTGCGGTAATCGCTAGAGTAAACGAGGACAACACTTTAGGTGTGGTAATCTCTCTAAACTGCGAGACTGACTTCGTTGCAAAAAATGAAGCTTTCATCGAGCTAGCTTACGAATTTGCTGAAATGGCTATCTTCGCGGCTACTAAAGAAGAGCTTTTAGCTACAGACTTCCACGGAATGACTGTTGCTGAAAAATTAATTGAGCAAACAGGAGTTATCGGTGAGAAAATCGAGATCGGAGCTTTCGAAAGAATCGAAGGACCATTCTTGGGAGCTTACATCCACGCTGGAAACAAAATTGCTGCTATCACTGCGCTTTCTGCTAAAGCAGACGGAGCTGACGAAGCTGCTAAATCTGTTTCTATGCAGGTTGCTGCGATGAACCCTATCGCTTTAGACGAAACCAGAGTGTCTCAGGAAACGATCGATAAAGAATTAGAGATCGAAAGAGAACTTCTTATCAAAGAAGGTAAGCCTGAAAACATTATCGAAAACATCCTTAAAGGTAAAATGCAGAAATTCTACAAGGACAACACATTGGTACACCAGTCTTTCATTAAAGACCCAAGCCTTTCTGTTGCTGACTATGTAAAATCTGTAAACGGAGACCTTAAAGTAACAGGATTTGTAAGAATAAGCCTGGCTTAATCATCTTTCAAAAAATAATACGGATCCCGGTGAATATTTCACCGGGATTTTTTATGGGATCATGCGCCGCTGTTAACCCAATATGAAGTGAATCTTAAATATTCAACAATAAAGCCCTAAGTGCCTATTGGTGACATATTTTAAGGTAGAAATAGATTATTAATGTTTAAATTTGCTGCCCCTTATAATAAAGCATGAAAAAATTTCTACTAGCTATTTGCACCTTTCTTTGTTTATTCGTTAATGCACAGTTAGATACTGAACATTGGTTTGCTCCAATGTCTGCAAGTTCTCTTCAGGGAGCTCCACAATGTTATTTATACCTGTCGACCAACGAAACTGTCCCGTTTTCCGTACAGGTTTCTAATAACAATACGGTGTTTTCTACCGTACAGGTAAGTAAAGGAAATCCGGTGCAGATGACCGTTCCCACCAATTATATGATTGCTTCAACCGCCAACAACCTGTTTACCCAGAACTCAATGGGGCTTCATGCAAAAGGACCTAAAAAATTCTTCGCCAACTTCAGGTTTTCGGTTCCCAGTCAGGCCGAAATCATTACTTCAAAAGGATTGGCAGGGATCGGAAAAACTTTTTTCATAGGAACAGCGCCTACTACCTATCCAAAAGATTACGTAAGCTCCACCGTGGGCGTCACTGCTACAGAAGATAATACCACCGTAACCTTATCCGGATATAATCCTGACGTTGTTTTCTCCAATGGCAGTGTGATGCCAACCAGGACATTTACCATCAACAAAGGAAAATCTTATATCATTGATGTAATAAGTGATATGGGAGGAACGAGTAACAGAAAAGGATTATTGGGGGCAAAGCTTGTTGCGAATAAACCCGTATCGGTAACGAACGGAAACTTCAACGGTCTTTATACTACCCAAAACAACAGCAATGTAGATATCCTGATGGATCAGGCAGTTCCTGTAGATAGACTAGGAAAGGATTTCGTCATGGTAAAAGGAAACGGACCTGCCACTTCAGGGATGGAAAAAGCCTTAATCATTGCTACAGAAGATAATACAACCCTTATTGTCAACGGAAATCCTGTACCCGGTGTAACCCTGAATGCAGGAGGATACTATATGATAGAAGGGACCAACTATATCAATCAGGGTAACGGAAATTATAATATGAATATTTCCGCCAGCAAAAATGTCTATGTATACCAGCTTCTTGCCGGAACTTCCGGAAATACGGTTTATCAGACAGGAGGTATGAACTTTATCCCGCCTTTAAGCTGCTTCTTACCTAAAGAGATCAATGAAATAGGCTTTATCAATAGAATCGGAACTACTTATTATGATACCAAACTTAATATCATCACACAGGTAGGTGCCGTTGTAACGCTAAATAATAATCCTCTCGCTGCAGCTACCGGCCCTTATCCGGTAACCGGAAATCCAGGTTGGGTTACTTATTCTGTTATGAATGTTTCCGGAAACATTACTGTCAACTCTACAAAACCTGTAACTGCAGGAATTGCAGCAGGGAATGGCGCCGTAGGTTACGGAGGATATTTTGCAGGATTCTCTTCAGTCCCGGCAATCACAAAAACAGGAGATTGCTACGCAGGAATCCGTCTTGAAGTAGACAACAGTTACGATGCATACCAGTGGTATTTCAATGGCGTTGCCATCCCAGGGGCTACTTCTTATTTCATCAACCCTGAATTATACGGAGCAGGAACTTATACCTGTTTTATCACAAAAAACAACTGTGAATCGAGAATGACTTCTGAATACCAGTATACATTATGTCCGCCAATATCTACAACAACATATAATATAGGATCATGTAACACCAAAATGATCACTCCGGTTTTCACGAATTCTACACAGGTCATCGTTCCTTCCCATACCAATATTATTGCTCAGCCAACCAACGGTACGGCCACAGTGGATCCTGCAACCGGACAGATCACGTATACTCCCAATGCAGGACTTACGGCAGATGCTACAGATTCTTTTATCTATTATATTGATGGAAACGGAAATCCAGCTGATTTTGAATATTTCAAAGTGGTTGTGAACATTGATGTTCTTCAGACCCAGAATGCTACGCTATCTTCGTGTGCCAATGCTAACGGAAACGGAACTTTTAACCTTACCTCTGCTGTTTTAAGTCCGGATTCGGGTACAACAGCAACCTATTATACCAATGCTAATTTAACGGGACAAATTACAAGCCCTGCCACTTATTCAGGACCTGCCGGAACGATTTACGCTAACGTGACTTCAGCATTCGGATGTACTAAAACGGCGCAAATCACATTAGCATTGAATCCATCACCTAATGTGAATACCAGTAACTTTAATGCCAGCTTCTGCGATGATAATTTTGATGGGATCATCAGCGTAAACTTCACCACTGTAACCCCTCAGATCGTTGCCAATGCAGCTAATTTTACCGTAAAATATTATCTGGTTCAGGCAGATGCCACTGCAGGGAATAACAACACACTTCCAGCCAACTGGACCTATAATACCAGTACAACGGTTTATGTAAGAGTAACCGCTACCGTTGGTGACTGCCCTCCGGCATTCGGACAGATTAATTTTACAATCGGAAATAAAATTCCGTTAATTACAAATTCCGTGACAACAGATGTCTGTGACAATGACCTCAGCGGATCTGAATCTGCCAATCTTAACGATTATAAAAATTTATTTACTGCAGATCCCTCGGTGATCTTATCATTCCATGCGACTTTGGCTGATGCTCAGGCCGGAACCAATACTATCTCTCCTACTCAGAATATCACTTCTGTACATACTTATTATGTAAGATTCCAGAACAATACAGTATGTCCTGCTACCGGAGTGCTTAAACTTACTTTAAAAACGCCTAAAAAATCTGACATGCTGCATAACCAGGTGGTATGTTCTGATGAAAAGGTAATTTTGGATGCAGGACCAGGGTTCTCATCTTACCTGTGGAGCAACGGTGCAACAACGCAGAGCATCACTGTAGGTGCAGGAAATTATTATGTAGATCTTGGATCAAACGGATGTGTATACCGTCAGACGGTAAGTGTAACAACAGCTCAGGCTCCTACCATTACAAGAATAGAGACCTCCGGTTCTAATGCAACCGTATATGTGACGGGTGGAACTCCACCTTATCAATATTCTCTGGATGGAATCAATTATCAGACTTCTAATGTTTTTATTGGCCTTTCAAGAGGAATCCATAAAGCGTATGTATTGGGCTCAGATGGCTGTTCACCTGTGACCAAAGAATTTCTAGTTCTGAACTTGGTTAATGCCATTACACCGAACGGAGACGGTCTTAATGATGTTCTTAATTATTCTGATTTAAAGATCAAACAAAACGTAAGCATAGAGGTGGCAGATCGTTATGGAGCATCTGTTTACAAGTCGACTGACAAGAATTATGCATGGGATGGAAAAGTAAACGGAAGAAGCCTTCCTACAGGAACCTATTGGTATGTAATTACATGGACCGAGCCTGACACGAAATTGCCAGTTTCATATTCCGGATGGCTTTTAATTAAAAATCGTGATTAATTTTTAACTTTTGTTATATTTATTTAATACTATTTCAAATATTATTTTAAATTTGTAGAAATCCTAATTCCACACACATGAAAAGATTTCTACTCAGTTTAGTATTACTTCTTTTATCAATTAATACAGTCTTTGCCCAAAGGGATACGGAACACTGGTTCGCTCCTATGGCTGCAAAAGGTCTGTCAGGTCCCAAGCAGGCCTTATATTTTTCCACCGATTCGGTCACCCCGTTTCCTGTAGAAATATACAGCAACAATGTATTGCTAGGTACGGTAACTATTATGAAAGGGGATCCTAAAACATTTGATATTACCACAGCTACCATGATTACAATGAATGCTGCTGAAATGTTTTTGCCAATAGGTAAAGGAATTTATACTAAAGGACTAAAACCCTATTACGTTAATTTTAGATTTAGTGTTTTAAGCCATGGAGAAATATTAACCTCTAAGGGAAAAGGAGGGATTGGAAAGAAATTCTATGCTGCTGCTACCCCAATGACCGGCCAGAACCTTAGCCTTTTAAATTTCACGACTGGAGTTTTAGCCACGGAAGACAATACAACGGTTACCGTTTCCGGCTATAATACAGGCGTACAGTTCTCTAACGGAACTACAGGAACTACCAACCCTACACTGACATTTACCCTTAATAAAGGACAGGCATATATTATCGAGGGAAGGGAGGCTAGCGGAACGAATGCCTTCGGTTTCATCGGTGCAAAAATAGAATCCAATAAACCTATATCTGTTACCAACGGTAACTTTAACGGGCAGTTTGCCCTACCTCCGATTGCGGGCTCAGGTGGCTCTGATATCATCATGGACCAGTCTGTCCCTGTAGAAAGATTGGGAAATGAATTCGTACTTGTAAAAGGAAACGGAGATTCAGATGATGGAGATGAAGATGCAATAGTTATCGCCACAGAAAACAATACTGAGGTATTCCTAAACGGATCTACTACTCCTATTCAGGTTCTTAATGAAGGACAATGGCTGAGAGTAGGTCAAGGACCGAACAATACCTATGTATTCCCATACATCGATCAGGGGAGTTCTCATTTCAATATGCACATCAGAACTTCTAAGAATGCATATGTATATCAGCTTCTGGCTGGTATTGCTAACAGTACAGCAACAGAAGGATATAATTATATACCACCTTTGAACTGCTTCTTACCTAGAAAAATTGACGAGATCGGACTGATCAATGAGCTTCCTGAAACCTCATCCAGTGGTACTAAAAATGTAAAACTCAATATCCTTACTGAAACAGGGGCCATCGTTAACGTTACCGTCAATGGAGCACCTGCCCCAACGGTACAGGGACCATTCCCTGTAACAGGAACTTCAGCATGGGTATCTTATACTATTCCCAACGTAACAGGAAACGTTACTGTTGTTTCCTCAAAAGCAGTTACTGCAGGAATTTCTGCAGGAAGTGGTGCTGTAGGATACGGCGGATACTTTGCCGGATTCTCATCAATACCCGTAATTGCTAAACGTTCGGGAGAATGTGCTCCGGGCATTATTCTTGAGGTGGACGACACCTACGAAGGCTACCAGTGGTTCTTAAACGGAACAGCTATCACAGGTGCTACGGCCAATACTTATTCACCTACAACTTCAGGAAACTATACGGTAAAAGTAATCATGGGTACATGTCCACCTGTTACTACACCAATTTATAAGGTATTTACCTGTTTAAAACTGACAACACAGACATTGAATGCATGTGCAACTAAAGTTATCACAGCTGCATTTACATCTTCAACACAAACTGTAGTACCGGGAACTCTGGTTATCATTACACCACCAGCACATGGTACTGCTGTGGTTAATCCAAACGGAACAATCACTTATACACCTACTGCCAACTACTATGGAGCAGATCAGATTGTTTATAAATTTTGTGGTAATGCCACTGAGTTTATTGACTGCGAACAGATTACTTTAAATCTTACGGTAGTTCCTTTTGTTGTAAGAGATGCCATACTAAAGGCTTGTCAGTATGATGTAGATCCGTATGCTCATTTTGATCTTACCAAAGCAAGCATTACTGACTATAACCCGGTAGTAAAAAAATACTACCCTTCAATGGCTGATCTTAATGCAGGAACCAATGAAATCACAGCTCCAGCAACCTATGCATCTGCCGGAGGATTCGTGTATGTAAAAGTAACCACCAACGAGGGATGTACAGCTATTGCAAAAATTGAACTGATTGCTCTTCCAATCAAAAAATCATCAATTCTTGTTGACCAGTTTATTTGTGCAGACAGCAAAACAAATCTGGATGCAGGCCCTGGATATGATTCTTATCTATGGAGTACAGGAGCTACAACAGCTTCTATCCAAAATGTAGGAATTGGAGAATATTCTGTGATTTTAGGCAAAAACGGATGTCTTCTGCCGCAAATAGTGAGAGTAAGAAAAGTTGAAGATCCCGTAATCACTAAGATTGAAATTTCGAATACTACAGCAACCGTTATTGTAAACGGAGGAAAAGCACCTTATAAATATGCGGTAGATACACCGACAAACTGGCAGGATTCTAACATCTTCACAGGATTGACAAGAGGACAACATACCTTCTATGTAAAAGATGCCTATAATTGTGATCCTACTGCAGTGGAAGTAACGATCCCGAATTTGATCAATGCTATCACGCCTAACGGTGACAATAAAAATGATTTTATTGATTACAGCGAATTAGCCTATAAAGAGAATCTTAGTTTTGTAATTTATGACCGATACGGAAACATGATATTCACCGGAAACAAATTCAATAATTACAAGTGGGACGGAAGACATTATGATAAGAAATTGGTAACCGGAACCTATTGGTACCATATCAACTGGAATGAATCCAATAAGGAAAAAACTCCAATTAAATATACAGGATGGATTTTAGTTAAAAACATAGAATAAACCATTCTTAGTAATAAATAATGAACCGCGATTTGAAATCGCGGTTTTTTTTTAATTTAAAATCAACCTTTTTTAACAATTTTACAATTCCACATTAAATATTCTGCTATTTTTGCCAGAATCCTAATTCTCAAATAAATGAAAATATTTTTACTCACTTTTCTTTTGCTATTCACTGCTATTAATCCGCTTTTCGCCCAAAGAGATACAGAGCACTGGTTTGCCCCGATGGCTGCCCGAAGCACCAATGTAAGCACTCCCCAACAGGCACTCTATTTCTCCACAGACTCTACTACCCCATTTCCTATAGAGATCTACAGCAATAATACTCTTCTTGGAACAGTAACGGTTGCTAAAGGAGCTCCCCAGACTTTTCAGATTCCTTTGGGAAGCATTATTACCAGTAACACTTCTGAATTGTTCGTTCCTGTAAACAAGGGACTTTACACAAAAGGTACAAAACCATATTTTGCAACCTTCAGGTTTTCTGTTACCAGTCATGGTGAAATTCTAACCTCCAAGGGAAAAGCCGGAATCGGTAAAAAGTTTTATGCAGTCGTTTCGCCTATAGAAAACCCTGTTACAGCTCTGAACTTCACGGCAGGTATTATGGCTACGGAAGATAATACAGTGGTTACTGTTTCAGATTATTCGGACAACGTTGTATTTACCAATGGATGGACAGGAGTAACCAATCCTACCCTAACATTTACCCTTAATAAAGGACAATCCTATATCATTGAAGGAACCGGTGATAACGCCGGAAATAAGGAAGGATTCATTGGCGCCAAAATAGAAGCTGATAAACCCATTTCTGTGACTAACGGGAATTTTAACGGACAGTTTGCCATCATTCCCCCAGGTTCCATCTTCGACGGATCTGATATTGTCATGGACCAGTCCGTACCCGTGGACAGGTTAGGTAATGAATTCGTTCTTGTAAAAGGAAACGGAGATATCGCTGAAAGAATGGAAGATGCTTTGATTGTCGCTACGGAAAGCGGTACGCAGGTGTTCATTAATAATGGAGCAACCCCGGCCATTACGCTCGGTGAGGGAGAAAGCTACAGGGTAAACAAGCTACTTAACACCAATTACATCAATCAAGGGAATAACCACTATAATATGTACATTAAAACAACCAAAAATGTTTACGTGTACCAGCTGTTGGCAGGTGTTGCAACAAGTAACGCTACCATCGGATTCAATTACATCCCCCCTTTAAACTGCTACCTTCCGAGAAAAATTGATGAAATTGGAAACATTAATATCTTACCTCCTACAATCAATAATGTTAAATTAAATATCCTGACAGAGACAGGTGCTGCTGTTACCGTAAATGGGGTACCTCCTCCTGCAGCTCAGGGACCTTATCAGGTATTAGGAACTTCATCCTGGGTATCCTATTCTGTACCAAACGTGACGGGAAACATGACCATCACCTCTTCAAAAGCTGTAACGGCAGGAATCTCTGGTGGAAGCGGTGTAGTGGGCTACGGTGGATATTTTGCAGGATTCTCCTCCATCCCCGTTATTGCCAAGCAAACCGGTGACTGTATCCCGGGAATTGTACTGGAATTAGATGACAGCTTTGATTCTTATCAATGGTATAAAGATAACACCGCGATTCCCGGAGCGATCAGCAATTCTTATACTCCAACACAATCTGGTGAATATACTGTAAAAATAACAGTAGGCTCTTGTCCTCCAATCATAACTCCGGTATATAAAGTATTTACCTGTCTTACAGAAACCACTTTGAACCAGACCGTATGCGACGGTGTTAAGTTCATTATTCCTACATTTACCAATTCTACACAGGCCGTAGTTCCAGGAACTGTAACAATTATTACTCCTCCTGTTAATGGAACTGCAGTAATTGATCCTACTACCGGTGTTATCAGTTATGCTCCTGTTTTCAATTATGTAGGTCCTGATTCTTTTGTGTATAAATTCTGTGGAAACAATCCTAACTTCACAGACTGTGAGCAGGTAACCCTGAATTTAACTGTTTCAGAAAGCCCTGTTGTCAACAACGCTTCTCTAAGAACTTGCTTTTTGGAAGCTAACCATGCTACAGGCTTGTTTAATTTGACCAATGCTTCCGTTACCATTCAACCTGGAGTCACCAAAAAATATTATCCGTCTCCTACAGATGCTGAAAACAGCACCAATGAGATCTTAAATCCCACCAATTATATTGCTCCTACAGGAGTGGCTTACGTAAAAGTCATCAATGCAAACGGCTGCTACAGAATCGCTGAAGTTACCCTTACTGTTCTTCCACCTGTAACATCTGCTGTTCTCGTAGATAAAATCATCTGTGTAGAAGACAAGACAACACTTGATGCAGGTCCGGGCTTCAATGGCTACGAATGGAGCACAGGTGCAGTTACGCAGTCTATCCAAAATGTCGGTGTCGGTACCTATTGGGTCAAACTGAAAACAGGAGACTGTATTACGTTGCAAACGGTAAAAGTATATGCCTCGGAGCAGCCTGTTGTTTCAAATATTGATATTTCAAACACTACTGTTACGGTGTATGCCATAGGTGGAAATCCTCCCTATCAGTACTCAATGGACAATATTCAGTGGCAGGATTCCAATATATTCACCGATGTAGCCAGAGGTACTCCTGCAGTATATGTAAAAGACAGCTATAACTGTGAACCTCTCAAAGTGGAAATTACCATTCCTAATCTGATTAATGCTATTACCCCGAACGATGACGGTGTAAATGACGTTCTGGATTATTCTTTACTATCAGGTAAAAAAAATCTGGAGTTTACTATTTTCGACCGATATGGAAGCAAAATTTTCCAGGGTGATAAAACCAACGGTTACAAATGGAACGGAACTTTAGGCGGAAGCAAAAGAGTTTCTACCGGAAATTACTGGTTTGAGATCCGATGGAATGAACCTTCCGGCAAACAAACCGCTGTAAAATATACAGGATGGATCCTTGTTAAAGGCAGGGAATAATCCATACAAAACAGAAGTTTAAAAACCGTGATTTTAGCATCACGGTTTTTTTATTACTTTTTCAGAGGATGAATGCATTTTATTATTAAATTTGTGTTAAACCCTTCCACTGAATGAAGAAAACTTTATCTTTTCTATTTATATTTTGTATTTTCACCTTTACCTTTGCCCAGCTGGACAGGGAACATTGGTTTGCTCCCATGATGGACAGGAGCGGAAGTCCAAATCCGTATCAGAAATTATACTTATCTACCAACAGGACAACCTCTTTCCCGGTAAGCATTTATAATAACAATGTGCTTATTGGCACAGTGAACATCAGTAAAAACAATCCCCAGAAATTTGATATACTTAGGAATTATATCATAACCACAAGTCAGGCAGATCTGTTTACGCCTACCTCCAAAGGATTATATTTAAAAGCAGAATTTCCTTTTTATGCCAATTTAAGATTCTCCGTCCTTAATCATGCTGAGATCATCACATCAAAAGGAATACCTTCCACAGGAAAAAACTTTTATGCTGCCCATGCACCTATTACGGTTGACAATGCTATCTTAAATTTCATGGCCAGCGTTCTTGCTACAGAAGACAATACAACAGTTACCATAAGCGGATATAAGCCAACTGCACAGTTTTCAAACGGAACAACAGGAGTTACCAATCCCACGATGACCTTTACCCTCAATAAAGGTCAGTCTTATATTATAGACGGTATTGGTTCGCCCCCCGGAAACTCTGATGTATTTATCGGTGCCAAGATCACCGCTAATAAGCCCGTCAATGTCACCAATGGAAATTTCAATGGCCAGTATGCCGGAAACTACCCTACCAGTTCTGATATTTTAATGGATCAGGCTGTCCCGGTTGAAAGACTGGGTACTGAGTTTGCTCTTGTAAAAGGAAACGGAACTATAGGATCCAATATGGAAGGAGCTATCGTTATTGCTACGGAAGACAATACCCAGATCTTTGTCAACGATGAAATTCCCCCTCTCACCACATTAAATGCAGGACAGTATTTTATCATTCCTGATTCGAAATATAAAATCCAGGGACTCAATCATTATAATCTTTATTTAAAGACCTCTAAGAATGCTTATGTCTACCAGGTCCTTGCCGGAGATTCTGCTTCAGCAATCGAGGTAGCGACAGGTGGGTTTAATTTTATTCCCGCACTGAACTGTTACCTTCCGAAACAAATCAATGAATTAGGCTTTATTAATGAAAACTTTGTTCACTCCAATGCTAACCCATCCGGAATCCTCAATATTCCGACAAAACTAAACCTTATTACAGAAAGAGGAGCCAATGTGACGGTGAATGGAGCTATTCCTCCCGCTACCACGGGCCCATTCGATATGACGGGTACCAACAGCTGGGTTACCTATGGTATTCCCAATGTAACAGGGACCATCACCGTGATTTCTGATAAAGCGATCACTGCGGGGATTAATGCGGGAAGTGATGCCGTAGGATATGGAGGCTTTTTTGCAGGTTTTCCTACGCAACCTGTTATCTTAAGATCGGGAGGAACTTGTGCCCCCGGCATAGTGCTTACCGTAGACCCTATTATTTATGACACCTATCAATGGTATGTGAACGGATCTCTTATCCTGGGAGCTACAGGCTCGTCCATTAGCCCTACACAATCCGGGTTTTACACCTGCTCAGTCACCATGGGAAGATGTGCTCCTCTGGTGACCGAACCATTTAAAGTACTGAACTGTACAAAGCTGACGACAACAACTTATAATGTCTGTAACACACAAACCATCACCCCGGCTTTCACCAGTTCAGCACAGGTTCCGGTTGCTTCTACGGTTGCTATTGTTACTCCACCTGCTTCAGGCACAGTAGCGATAAATCCTGTAACAGGTGTCATTACGTATACCGTCAATACCCCGGGAACTGCGGGAACAGATACCTTTACGTATACATTCTGTGGAAACGATCCTATTTTCCCCGACTGTGAAACGGTAACCGTCAATATCAATATTCTAGCTCTTACGGTTAACAATATCACATTGCATGCGTGTAATATTAACGGGCAGGGAACCTTTAACCTTACTTCTGCCAATGTCACCAATAACTCGCCGGTAACCATTACCTATTACCCTACCCTGGTGGATGCCCAGACGGAAAATCCGGGAGCACTTATCACGACTGCCAATTCATATACAGCTCCTGATGGTACCATTGTATATGCAGTGGTGAAAAATAGTATGGGTTGTAAAAGTATTGCCCAGATCACCCTTTCTTTATACAATCTGGCCATTGTTCTTAATAATTACAACGGTATTTTCTGTGATGATAATATGGACGGAACGGTTACCGTCATATTACCCAATATAACAGGTATTGTGCTGAACAATCCAGGTTATTTTACCAATGTAAGATATTATGCTAACCTTGCTGATGCTAATGCGGGAAATGCCAATACACTTCCCAATAACTGGAGCTATACAGCAACAACGACAATTTATATCAGAGTGGAATCTCCGGACGGATGTGCTGTTGTGGTGAAACCTTTACAATTCAGTATTGGAGCCAGAATTCCTTTGATCACAAAAGCAGCCGTTACTACTGTCTGCGATGATAACCTGGATGGAATAAAAGCAGTCAATCTTGCCCAGTTTATCCCGCAGTTTACCATAGACCCGAATGTTACGTATACCTTCCATTCCACTTTAACTGATGCACAAAATAACAACGCACCCATATCTGGCACAGTCAATGTTACAGGAACACAGACCTTTTATATCAGGTTTGAGAAAAACGGAGTTTGTCCCGAGGTAGGATCTATTAAAATCACCATTAAAATCCCTAAAAAGTCTGACATCTTAAAAGATTTGGTTATTTGTCCTAAAGCTACGACTACGTTAGATGCAGGGCCAGGATTTGAAAAATATTTATGGAGTACTGGAGCCACTTCTCCTTCTATTTCCAATGTTCCTGCCGGGAGCTATTGGGTAGATCTTACATTCAACGGTTGTGTTTACAGACAGAATGTAACTGTTACTGAATCCCCAACACCAATGATTACTTCTATAGAGATCAACGGAACTACAGTGACAGTGGGAGTAAGCGGCGGAACACCCCCTTATGAGTATTCTTTGGATGGAGTAAGCTGGCAGAGTTCAAATGTATTTAATAATGTAACAAGAGGAGCCCACAAAGTTTTTGTGAGAGATTCAAAATTATGTGAGGAAATAACAAGGCCGTTTGCCATCATCAACCTGATCAATACCATCACTCCAAACGGCGACGGACACAATGAACAGATAGATTATTCTGCCCTCATGAGCAATACGAATCTTGAGTTCAGAATATTTGACCGATATGGAGCAGAAATTTTCAGAGGAAGCCCGGACAACCGATATATCTGGGACGGAAGAATGGGCGGAAGACCTGTACCTACAGCCACCTACTGGTATTTTATCAGCTGGGTTGAATATGGTACTTCTACCTCTGTAAAATACACAAGCTGGCTGTTGGTAAAACACAAATAATATGCGGTTATTGCTTTAAATTGATCCATTTTCTTTGTATTTATATAAGTTTATAACATTCATTAACAATTCAGTATTAAAGTTTAATATAACTTTAACCTGAGATGATTATCTTAATCGGTATAAATTGCTGTATTTCTACGTAATTTTGCCCTAATTATATGAAGAAGTTAATTACCCTTTTAATGCTGATTTTTCTAGCCAAAGTCAGTGCACAGATATACAACGGAGAGGTATTTTTAAGAGATAACTCAATTTTGTATCTCAACCAGGTTTATGTAACCAATCTGAATACCCAGAAAACCGTACTTACCGATTATAACGGTACTTATAATATTCCTGCAGCTCCAGGCGACGTGATCCGTTTTACTTCTATTGTTACGGAACGAAAGGATGTAAAGCTGACCCCTCAGATGATGCAGCAGAAAAATTTAATTGAATTAAAAATTGCCTATTACGAGATCCAGGAAATTGTACTTACCCGCTTCAAGCCTACCGGAAACCTTAGGTATGATGTCAATTCTATACGAAAAGTAGATAAAGCACTGGCGATAAAAAAAGTAATCGGGTTACCTGAGCCTAAAGGTGATGGAACATCTCCCGAGCTTCCTGTTGCCGGATTAAGGGACGGTGGACTTACTTTCAGCTTAGAAAGCATCTATGACATCCTTTCTGGAGACAGAAAGAAAAAACAGCGTTATATGGCCTACGAGAGGATGAATAATTCTGTGGCACAAATCAAAAATTATCTTGGAAAAGATTATTTCACGAAGTTTAAGGTTCCGGAAAACCTGATCGATAATTTCCTTCAGTTTGTCTATACGTCAGAAAATATTGAAGCGTATGTACTGGCCGGTAATTTTGAAGCCATAAAAATTCCTATCGAAAAATATCTTCCAATTTACCAGAAAAGGCTTAAAACCTCAAATCTTCAGGAGGTCATTAAATAATTTTATGACATAAAAATCTTTAAAGAAATGTATACAATTTAAAATTTATAGTATACATTTCTTTTTTTGTTTAAAATATGCTTAATTTCATATCACAATTAAGTGTTTAAAATAAAAATAGCAGTGTATCGTTATTATAAAGAAAACTAATTGGCCAAAAACAAATTAAGAGAGAAAACCAACCCCTTACTTACTATTTGTCAATGAAAAAATTACTTTTACTTTTTGCTTCTATTCTATTTTTTAGCCTGTCTGCCCAGAAAAAGGGAAAAGACTATAGCAATATTTTAAAAAGTAAGAATATCTACGAGATCAATGCTTTCTTAAGAGATGCGCACCCTGAAGATCCCCGCAGGTCTGTACTAAAGCCCCGTGTGATGGAGATGATGACGCAATATATTAAAGAGGCTCATCCTGCTGATCAGAAAGTAAAAGACATGCAGGAAATGCTTGCACTCCTGAAAAGAAGACCGTCTACAAAGATCAGTTTTGATGAAATGAATGCCATTATCAAGCAAAAACAGATCGCGAAATACAAAGCAGAACTTGCAGCGAAACAATCCACGGTAGTCTATACGCCAAGCACGGCCCAAAATACTTTCGTGGTCAATACCGCTGCGAACGCTGCAGTTCCCAATGCAGAAGCCGAAGAATTCAATCTGCTGATGGCCGTAAATCCGGTAGAGCACAAGAACAAAACCGTAAAAATATTGAACTCCCTTTTCGACAACGACCCCAACAGCAAGGAAAGCATCATTCTTATCCAGAATAAATCCGACTGTAATATCATTGTAAGGATGGAAGGCGTTGGAACCACCAAATACAGGCTGGCTGTTCCTGCCCACGGCGAAAGCTCCATCGTTATAGAGAAAGGCCAGTATCTTTTCACCAGTCTGGTCTGCGGAGCACAGTATGCTTCGCAAAAAACAATTGAAAAAGCGATTCTGGTAACCTTGGGAAGTTCTGCAACCCCATAAGCCGGATATAAATACACTCAATACATGTCTTTTATGTTTAAAAGACAAGGTAGTCTATGTAAAATTCGCTATTTTTGCGGGATTTTATAAATGACTCGATGGGCAAAAATAAATTAGCAAGATTCGCTGAAAACAAGATTTTACCAAATGTTATCCAACCTACAAGAGAAGAAGCTTTAAGCGGTATTCCCCTGAAAGGAAACTGGAGAAAAGATTTCTTTAAAAATGATAATCCAATCGTACTGGAATTGGGCTGTGGAAAAGGAGAATATTCTGTAGGACTGGCCAAGGCGTTCCCTGAAAAAAACTTCATTGGAATAGATATTAAGGGAGCCAGATTCTGGTTCGGAGCTAAAGAAGCTGTGGATAACGGCATGAATAATGTGGCGTTCCTGAGAACACAGATCGAACTTGTAGATCATTTTTTTGCTGAAAATGAAGTTGATGAAATCTGGATTACTTTCCCTGATCCCCAGATTAAATACAAGCGTACAAAGCACAGATTGACCCATCCTGACTTTTTAGAACGATACAAAAAATTCCTGAAACCAAGTGGAATCATCCACTTAAAAACGGATTCAGAGTTTCTTCACGGCTATACTTTAGGCTATTTGCAAGGAGCAGGTTATGAAATAATTACCGCTCATCATGACATCTATGGTGCCCCTGAATATGATCCCAATACAGAACACCTGAGAGATATAAAAACCTATTACGAAGAACTTTTTTCAGCTAAAGGAAAAACAATCACTTATATTAAATTCCGGATAAGCTAATGAAGTAAAAACAACAAACTGATGAAAAAAACTTTAACGACCCTCCTCTTCCTGCTCCTGATTGCGGGTTCTGCTTCTGCGCAGAAAAAACAAAAAGACATCTTAAAAAGCGTCAATATTAAAGAAATTGAAGAATATCTTAAGAATGCACATCCTGAAGACCCCAAAAGAAGTGTTCTGAAGCCTAAACTTATTGCCCTGAAGAACTCTGAATGG
This sequence comes from Chryseobacterium pyrolae, assembly GCF_025153485.1. Classification (NCBI taxonomy): domain Bacteria; kingdom Pseudomonadati; phylum Bacteroidota; class Flavobacteriia; order Flavobacteriales; family Weeksellaceae; genus Chryseobacterium; species Chryseobacterium pyrolae. The sequence goes on along the minus strand of NZ_JANZQH010000003.1, from coordinate 51,459 downwards.
ACAAAAGGTGCCCAGACCGCCAAACCTATGGAAGCAAGGCCTGTGATCACCGATATTCCGGACAGGTTTATGAGGAATTCAAATTCCAACGATGCGGAAGAATTTAAAAAACTAATTGCTGAAACCTCTGACCAGCACAAAGAAAAAACAGTAAAGCTTCTCAACGCTATGTTTGATGAAGATATTACAAGAAAAGAGGCTGTTCTTCTGTTTAGAAATAATTCAGATTGCAATATCATTCTGAGAATTGAAGGAAAAGACTTCCATAATCTGGCTGTTCCTGCACATGGTGAGAATTTTATCATCCTCAACAAAGGCTCTTATACCCTGAATAGTAATGTCTGTGATGTAAAGTACTCTTCTCAAAAAGACATAAAAAAAAGTATATTTGTAGTGATTGAAAATCCGGGTGCACCTAAACCTGAAACGGATAAAGATCCGGTAAAAGATAACAAAGAGGCGGCTCCCGTAAAGCCTTCAAAAAAGAAAAGATCGAAAAAATAACTGGTATGAAAAAGCTTTTCGTTTTCTCTGTGATTTCATTGAGTCTTATAAGCTGTAATGTAAACTATGGTAATTATCCAATAAGAACCACTTATCCCTCAGCTTCCGGGACTTCTGCGGCCAACACCGAAAGAGAATATACGGAGCTTCTCAAAACGTACAAGCCCGAAACGGCAGAAGTCTTAACTGATCTTCTTAATGATGATTCTCCTATGAATCCCAGAACATCCATTTCCGTAGAGAATAAATCACCTTGTAACATGGTTCTCACCGTAAGCAGCAGCGGCTTTTTTAAAAAGATCCCCATAGCCTCTGGCAAGGTTGGCTATACCATGGTTCCCAAAAACCAAAATTACAGACTATCGGGGATGCTTTGTAATTCATCTTATCAGTCTACGAAATTTATTTCAACGTCATATGCTATTAAAATTAGTAATTAAATAGAAACCCGCTTTTATAAAGCGGGTTTTATTTTATAGGGATATTGCAGGTTCAATCTAAAAAAATGATTCCTGATTTATCATTCGATAGGATACAGAAATACAAAATTCCATACCAGGTTACAAATAAAAAAACGCTGGACAAGATCCAGCGTTTTTCCTATATTAAAGAAAATCTTTAATTATTCAGCATCGAAATCAGCATCTGTTTCAGCAGATACTTTTTCTCCTTCTTCTTTAGATTTTTCTTTATCAGCTTTTCTTTGAGTCTGACCTTCTTTGATAGAATCAGAAACAATGTTCAAGATCATATCAATAGACTTAGAAGCATCATCGTTTCCTGGGATAACGAAGTCAACTTTTCTTGGATCAGAGTTTGTATCAACAATCCCGAAAACTGGAATACCTAATTTCTTAGCTTCAGTTACAGCGATATGTTCTCTCATAATATCTACAACGAAGATCGCAGAAGGAAGACGAACCATGTCAGAGATAGAACCTAAGTTTTTCTCTAAGTTAGCTCTTTGTCTGTCTACCTGTAATCTTTCTTTTTTAGATAAAGTTTCGAACGTACCGTCTTTTTTCATTTTGTCGATATGGTTCATTTTCTTTACAGCCTTTCTGATTGTAACGAAATTCGTTAACATACCTCCCGGCCATCTTTCTGTAATATAAGGCATATTAAGTTCAGAAGCGTGTTTTGCAACCACTTCTTTCGCTTGCTTCTTAGTCGCTACGAAAAGAACTTTTTTACCTGCAGAAGTTAATTTTTCTAAAGCACTACAAGCCTCATCTAATTTAACTGCTGTTTTATGTAAGTCTACAATGTGAATACCGTTTTTCTCCATAAAAATGTATGGAGCCATATTTGGATTCCACTTTCTAGTCATGTGACCGAAGTGTACGCCAGCCTCTAAAAGGTCTTTTACATTTGCTTTTGCCATGTTTTCTGTTTTTGTTAGTTTACTTTCCGCTTCTTATGCAATCAACGACTTCTTTAGATGGGAGAAGCGTTTGGATGCTAAACGTAACGGGCAATTTTTTGTTTTGATAAATAGATTTTAGACATAAGATAACAGACCAAAAAAATTCTGAAATCTGAAACCTTGTATCTGAAGTCTGAAAATTAACGTTTTGAGAATTGGAATCTCTTTCTTGCTTTTTTCTGACCTGGCTTCTTTCTTTCCACCATTCTTGCATCTCTCGTAAGTAAACCAGCAGGTTTCAAAGCTAATCTGAATTCAGCATTGATTTCGCATAAAGCTCTTGAAATACCTAATCTGATAGCTTCTGCCTGACCTGTATTTCCACCACCGAAAACATTTACGGTAACGTCATACTGACCAACAGTCTCAGAAAGGATAAACGGCTGGTTCAATTTATAAACCATAACGTCTGTAGAGAAATAAGTTGCAGCATCTTTACCGTTTACTGTAATGTTACCAGAACCTGGTCTTACATAAACTCTCGCTACAGAAGTTTTTCTTCTTCCGATTTTGTGAACTATAGACATAATTAATTATTTAAATTCGTTAACATTAATTGTTTTAGGCTGTTGAGCTTCATGTTTGTGCTCAGTTCCTTCATATAAATAAAGGTTCTTTAATAAAGCAGATCCTAATCTATTTTTTGGTAACATACCTTTTACAGATTTTTCCAATACTTTTAAAGAATCTTTCTTCTGAAGTTCAGCCGCAGTCATAGACTTCTGTCCACCAGGGTAACCTGTATGCCAGATGTAAGTCTTATCAGCCCACTTATTTCCGGAAAGCGTAATTTTCCCAGCATTCAAAACGATAACGTTATCACCACAATCTACGTGAGGTGTAAAGTTCGTTTTGTGCTTACCTCTCAAAATCTTTGCAACCGTAGAAGCTAGTCTTCCTAACGGCTGTCCTTCAGCGTCTACCACAACCCATTCTTTATTAGCAGTAGCTTTGTTCGCTGAAACAGTTTTGTAACTTAATGTATTCACACGTTTTAGTTAAAGATTAAACATAATTTTCCCCTAAAAGGGTGTGCAAAGGTACAAATAATTTTCGTAACCCGAAAACATATTTTATTTAATCTATACAAGCCTCCTGTTTTACCTTTTCTTTAATAGATTTAACTACACTGCCTTTTTGGCACAGAACTTGTAAAATGAATGACCGATGAAAAAAAACATTTAGAAGATTCTAAAAACACAAGTGATAAAAGAAAGAGTTTTATTCCTAAACTCTTTCTTTATTAACTTTTCTTAAAACATATCCCTAAAAGCTTATCGATCTATTATTTTATATCGCGAAATATTTATATTTGCGCCAAAACCATACGATCCATGAGCCACGGAAAACCAAGAGAAGATAAAACCTGCCTGAACTGCGGGCATGAGGTTGAAGAAAGATTCTGCCCACACTGCGGACAGGAAAACATCGAAAGCCGTCATCCTTTTTATTATCTCTTCACTCACTTTTTTGAAGATTTCACCCATTATGACGGACAATTCTGGGGAACGATGAAAAATCTGCTTTTTAAGCCGGGAAAACTCACCAAGATTTATCTAGAGGGAAAAAGAGCACAATTCGTACCTCCTGTGAAACTCTATATTTTCATCAGTTTTATAACGTTTCTATTTATTTCATTCCAGATAGCAGATGTAGATTTTGGAAAACAAGGAGTAGAAACAGGGGAAATCACCAAGAAAGAAATTCAAAAAAAAGTTTCTGAAAATGAATCTGTCCGGAAGCTCATTAAAGATTCTAAGGATATTGCCATTGCTGATTCTCTTACAGGCGGCGCCCTGACCCAAGCCCTTGACTCTACCAAAACAGGAAACGAAGCCCAGCTTAAAAACAATGATGTAGACGTCGAGAAAATCCTTAAAAGCAAAAGCATTACACAATCTCTTGAATTACAATCTATGGCTGATTTTGACAGGAAAGAAGAAAAAAACGGACACAAATACGAACTATTCCGCCCATTTCTTGCGAAGATCTTTGAACTGGAAAAAAAAGGTCATGCTCCAAGTGAAATTACCGATATGTTTATAAAGAGTTCTATTCACAATTTACCGAAAGCCCTTTTCCTGTACCTTCCTTTGTTTGCTTTTCTGTTATGGATATTCCACAGTAAAAGAAAATGGTGGTACTTTGACCATGGTGTTTTTACACTCCATTATTTTTCCTTTTTACTGCTTCTTATACTGTTACTTTTTGTAGTGACTAAACTGTTGAGCTATTTTGATGGGAGTACTTTGGCATCGGCAATGAAGGGTCTCATTATTACATCAGCTATTGTCTATGCAGGATGCTACTTTTTTATAGCTCATTACAGAACATACAGAACCCATCCCGCTCTTACGATTATAGTTGGTGCCATCCTGTTTGTCATCAACACCATGTTATTCAGCTTCTTATTGATGGGCTTAGGAATCATCAGCTTTCTGTTTCTGCATTAACGGCGCAGAGATTTGTTTGCTCTGAAACTTGCAATTAAGTAATACGCTACAAAAACGGTAGAAAACTTAAGTATGGAAGGAATCGCCAGCTCCAGGCTAAATAAAAATGTTCCTATCAATACCAAAACTCCCATTGCCACAAAAGAAATACCTAATTTTTGTGGCAGTGTGAAATTGGGGGTATCCAGATAATAAGCAATTCCCCACGCAATCCCAAAAGCCAGTGCATAACATATATCAAGACCGATATTCGTAGAACTGTAAAAAAAATAATTGATCAGGAAACTAAGAACCGTTCCTAACGCAAAGTACATCAAAGCCTTTTTCATACTATATATATTATGGTACAAAAATAGAGAATTTACTTGTCATTATTAAACGAATGATTGTTAAGTTGGGGAAATAACAACCTGTCACATACAAACAACTTTCTTATAATCAATTCATTAAACAAAACCAAAAGGTTCTTATTTTATTATTATATTTGAAAATTCAGAAATTTTCTAGATTTTTTATGGAAACCCAAAAATATACTCCAACTCACAAAGTGAGAATCGTAACTGCGGCGTCATTATTTGACGGGCACGATGCTGCGATTAATATCATGCGCCGTGTGATCCAGGGAACAGGATGTGAAGTCATCCACCTTGGCCACGACAAATCAGCAGAGGAAGTTGTTAACACAGCGATCCAGGAAGATGCCAATGCTATTGCTTTAACCTCATATCAGGGAGGTCACAACGAATATTTTAAATATATCTACGACCTTTTAAGAGAGAAAAACTCTCCGCAAATCAAGATTTTCGGTGGCGGTGGCGGTGTAATTCTGCCTGAGGAAATTGAAGATATCATGTCTTATGGAATCGACAGGATTTATTCTCCGGATGACGGCCGTGAACTTGGTTTACAGGGAATGATCGATGACTTGGTTAAAAGATCAGATTTCGCCACAGGAAAAGAAGTAACAGCAGATGATCTGGATTTAATTAGTTTTGAAAACTCTACCAGCATTGCGAAAATCATTTCTGCGGTAGAAAACTTTTCAGACGAAAAGCCGGAACTGGTAAAAGCCATTGACGAAAAATCGAAAGACTTAAATATTCCAATTATCGGTATCACAGGTACTGGTGGTGCTGGAAAATCTTCATTAACAGACGAATTGGTAAGACGTTTCTTACGTTCCAATACTGATAAAAAAATTGCTATCATCTCAATTGACCCTTCGAAAAAGAAAACCGGAGGAGCCCTTTTGGGAGACAGAATCCGTATGAACGCGATCAATGATCCAAGAGTGTATATGCGTTCGATGGCGACGAGGGAGAATAACGTTTCCGTTTCGCCTTTCATCCATTCTGCGTTGAATGTCTTGAAACTGGCTCATCCGGATGTGATCATTCTGGAAACTTCGGGTATCGGGCAATCCGGTTCAGAAGTTTCAGATTTTGCAGATGTTTCCATGTACGTAATGACTCCTGAATATGGAGCTTCTACTCAGCTGGAAAAAATCGATATGTTGGATTATGCAGATTTGGTTGCTTTAAATAAATCTGACAAACGTGGTGCTTTGGATGCACTTCAGGCTGTAAAAAAACAGTTCCAGAGAAACCATTTGTTGTGGGAAAGTCCATTGGATGACATGCCGGTTTATGCAACAAAAGCATCTCAGTTCAACGATCATGGAACCACTGAGTTATTCAACAGACTGATCGAAAAAGTAAATGAAAAATTCTCAGCATTAAATCTGCAAGGTTTTGTTGAACAGGAAATTACCGAAGAAGTAACAATTATTCCTCCAAAAAGAGTTCGTTATTTATCTGAAATTGTTGAAAACAACAGACAATACGATGCTAACGTTGAAAAACAGGCTGCATTAGCCAGAAAAATGTACCATATAGAAGGCGTGAAAAGCTTCCTTACTAATGAAGTTTTAGACGCTGAATACCAAAAAGCTGAAAAAGACCTTCAGCAGGAGAATATCGACTTCCTGAAAACATGGGATGACACGAAAGACGCTTTCAAAGCTGAGTTTTATTCCTATTTTGTACGTGGAAAAGAGATCAAAGTTGAGACTTCAACAGAATCTTTATCGCACTTAAGAATTCCTAAAATTTCTTTACCAAAATATAAGGACTGGGGTGACCTGATCAAGTGGAAAGGCCAGGAAAATCTTCCGGGAGGCTTCCCTTATACAGCGGGAATTTATCCGTTCAAAAGAACCGGTGAAGATCCCACAAGGATGTTTGCAGGAGAAGGAGGTCCGGAAAGAACCAACAGAAGATTCCACTATGTGTCTGCAGAAATGGATGCCAAACGTTTGTCAACAGCGTTTGACTCTGTAACATTATATGGTCAGGATCCTGCTTTACCACCGGATATTTACGGTAAAATTGGAAATGCAGGGGTTTCTATTGCCACATTAGATGATGCTAAAAAGCTGTATTCAGGTTTTGACTTGGTGAATGCGATGACTTCGGTTTCTATGACCATCAACGGACCTGCTCCAATGTTGCTGGCTTTCTTTATGAATGCTGCCATTGATCAGAATGTTGAAAAATATATTGCTGAAAACAAGCTTGAGTCTAAAGTTGAAGCTGTTTTAAAAGCAAAATTTGATGACAGAGGCTTAGAAAGACCTAAATATAACGGAGAATTACCTCCTTCCAATAATGGTTTAGGATTAAAACTATTAGGAATCACAGGAGATGAAGTTATTCCTGCTGAAGCTTACGCAGAAATTAAGGCTAAAACAATTGCTACGGTTCGTGGTACGGTTCAGGCAGACATTTTAAAAGAAGATCAGGCTCAAAATACCTGTATTTTCTCTACTGAATTTGCTTTAAGACTGATGGGTGACGTTCAGGAGTTCTTCATTACAGAAAAAGTAAGAAACTTCTATTCCGTATCGATTTCAGGGTATCATATTGCTGAAGCTGGTGCCAATCCGGTTTCCCAGCTGGCGTTTACTTTGGCCAACGGTTTCACTTATGTGGAATATTATCTGAGCCGTGGAATGGATATCAATGATTTTGCTCCGAATTTATCTTTCTTCTTCTCTAACGGTATCGACCCTGAATATTCAGTGATCGGGCGTGTAGCCAGAAGAATCTGGGCAAAAGCTATGAAATTAAAATATGGAGCAGACGAAAGAAGCCAGATGTTGAAATACCACATCCAGACTTCAGGACGTTCGCTTCACGCTCAGGAAATTGATTTCAACGATATCAGAACGACCCTTCAGGCGCTTTATGCTATTTATGATAACTGTAATTCTCTTCACACGAATGCGTATGACGAAGCCATCACCACTCCTACTGAGCAGTCTGTAAGAAGAGCAATGGCAATTCAGCTAATTATCAATAAGGAATTAGGGTTAGCCAAAAACGAAAATCCATTACAAGGTTCATTCATTATTGAAGAATTAACGGATCTTGTGGAAGAAGCTGTCTATACAGAATTCGACAGAATTACGGAAAGAGGCGGTGTTCTTGGTGCTATGGAAACCATGTACCAGCGTTCTAAGATCCAGGAAGAATCTATGCATTACGAATGGTTGAAGCATACAGGAGAATATCCTATCATCGGGGTGAATACTTTCCTTGGAAAAGACGGTTCGCCAACGGTTCGTCCGGGAGAAGTGATCCGTTCTACTGAAGAAGAAAAGCAGGTTCAGATTGAAACGCTTCATAATTTCCAGAAATCAAACGAAGATAAATCTGAGGAAGCTCTTAGAAAGCTACAGTATGCGGCCATCAACCAGCAGAACTTATTTGCCGTGATGATGGATGCGGTGAAATACTGTTCTCTTGGACAGATCACCAACGCTCTATTTGAAGTGGGTGGTAAGTACAGAAGAAATATGTAAGCCCGTGTCGGGCAGACAGTTTATACTACTGTTTTAAATTATAAATCAAACCTCAAAGAAAATTTATTTGAGGTTTTTTTTGTATTTTTATTCTAAAGTTGACCATGATGAAAAAAGAATTTCAAATTAAAGAACCATGTTCTGTAGGCCGTGAAAATATGCAAGAGATTAGCGGAGGAAGTTTCTGTGATCTTTGTTCAAAAAAAGTACATGATCTCACCGATAAAACAGATGAGGAAATTAAATCAATATTAAAATCAAATGAATCTGTATGCGGAAGAATACAGGCTTCAAGATTATATTTTACAGAAGAAAAAACAAAAACAACTTATAATTTCTTTGAATTTCCCTTTAGAAAAATAGCCGGCGGAGTTTTTCTTGCTGCTATGTTTTCATCCAATCTCAATGCACAGCAAAAAATAAGTGACACTTTAAGGAATGAAGTCTTAGATGGACTCATCGTTTATGCACAACGTTCTGATGATGATTCTGACAGGGACTCTTATTATACCCCGGTAAACAAAACAATAAATATTAAATTTTCAAGTGATAAAAGTGCTTTAGGAAACTATACCATCAGCCTTCTTACCCTTTCAAAAAAATACAGCTCTGAGGGTCATTACGACAACATTAGTATTCCCGAAGATAATCTCAGTTTCCAAAATATCTTCGTAGTTGAAACTGCACCCAATTACAATTATAAAGATGTAGAACACAATCAGTTCTACTTTTCGGTCAATAATAGAAGAATAAAAGAACATTCAGCTTTAATCCTGAATATGAATGAAGCAAAGAAAGTAGAATTTAACCCGAAGAACAGAAACACCTTATACTTTCTGGATGGAGAGGAAATTTCCAAAGAAGAATATGAAAAAAACAAAAAAAATAAGGACATTGACTCCTATTTTTTATCCGAAATCTTTGCTGAAGAGCTTTTAGGAAAAGAATATGACCTGGAAGATGGAATTGTGGTTTCATATCGCAGAAATGATTAATTCAATTAAAAAATAGTAAAACGGAACTTCATCGCAAACCAGCTTTGAAGTTTTTTATTTTGAATATTTACTATGTTTGTGGGATGAAACCAAAAGCCGTATTCAACTGGAGCAGCGGAAAAGACTCTGCTCTTGCCCTTTATCATGTTTTACAGGAAAACCGTATCGAAGTAACCTCTCTGTTAACCAGCATCAACGAAGAGTTTCAGAGAATTTCTATGCACGGTGTTCATGTTTCGCTTTTGGAAAAGCAGGCCGAAAGTCTGGGATTTCCTTTAATTAAAATGGAGCTCCCAAAAGAACCGTCTATGGATGAATACCGGGATCTGATGAACAAGACCATGTCGAAAATCCAGGCCATGGGAATCACCCAATCTGTCTTTGGAGATATTTTCCTGGAAGACCTCAGAAAGTACCGTGAAGAGCAGCTGCAATCTATCGGAATGGAAGCTCTATTTCCTCTTTGGAAACAAAATACCACTGATCTTATCCACGAGTTTCTTGATCTTGGTTTTAAAACGATTGTTACCTGTGTAAATGAAACTTATCTTGATAAAAGTTTTGCAGGAAGAATCATTGATAAAGATTTCATTAATGATTTGCCTGAAAACGTTGATCCTTGTGGAGAAAACGGAGAATTTCATACGTTTACTTTCGACGGGCCTATCTTCAAAGAACCCGTGCAGTTTGAAATCGGGGAAACAGTAAAGAAAACCTATCCTAAGCCTAAAACCGATGCAGAAGATAAGGAAGGAGCCTATGTTTTCTGGTTCTGTGATCTGATCCTTAAATAAAGTCCAGGGAAACTTTCTTTCTACCCGAACTAACCAGAAACCCTTTTTTAAGAACAAAAATGACGTTTATTATATTTCAATAGATTTTGTGAAGTTTCCCCCAACTGATGAAAGTCGTAATGATCTGTTCATTGCTTTGTAAAAAAGGAGTAACAGATTATAGTGTTTTCCGTTTATCACCAATAATATTTCATCACTCCTGTCCTTCTACATTGAGCGGTTTTTCTTATTTTTGATAGACAATGCTGTAAAAATTTATTTCCCATCACAAAATGACAAAAAAAATCTCTTCCTTTCTTTTATTTATTTTTCTCGTATCTGGTTTAATTTCATGTAAAAATGAATTGGTTTCTGCTCCTAAACCCATTAACAAAAATGAGGTCATCGATTCCACGATTACCGCTTTTCAGACCACTCTTTTGGAGCAGCAGATTGATTCTGTTTTCAAAAAATACAATTTTAACGGAAGTATCGCCGTATTTAAAGATTCGCTGCAGCTGTACAGAAAAGAAAACGGCTATTCAGATTTTAAGGCTAAAACAAAAATGGACAGCAGTACTGTTTTTGCTATCGGTTCTGTAAGCAAGCAGTTCACTGCAGTACTTATCCTTCTTCAGATGGAACAGGGGAAATTGAATATTACCGATAAAGCCTCCAGATACCTTAAGGAATTTCAGACCAAAGAGTATGAAAATATCACCATTCACCAGCTTTTAAACCATACTTCAGGGCTCAATATGTTCGGAGGAAAACTGATGTTTAAAAGTGGTTCTGATTTTTTCTATTCTAATGACGGTTTTAATGCATTAGGAAAAATTGTAGAAGCCGTTTCTGGGAAATCGTATGATGAAAATGCTCAGGAATTGTTCAAAAAAGTAGGGATGACCAGTTCTTCTACCGCAAGTCTTTTTGAAGGCTCCAATTTTGCCAGCGCTTATCTGGGTAATGGAAAAAACGCTGAAGCAGTTCCCAATATGCCGAAACGACTGGCAGGAAAAGATATAGGAACTCCAGCAGGTGGCGTTCTTTCTACAATAGACGATCTTCACCTTTGGAACAATGCCCTATATGGCGGAAAGATCCTGAAACCTGAAACGTTAAAGCAGTTTAGTTCTAAAAGCGCAGAAAGACATCATGCTATTCTGGGTAAAATGGGTTATGGCTACGGAATTATGATGAATATTGGAAAACCTGAATGCTTTTTTCACAGTGGCTACGTCAAAGGCTCTCCGTCTCTGAATATTTATTATCCGCAAACCAAAACATCGGTGATTATTTTATCCAATATTGCGGATGAAGAAAAAGGGAAGAGTTTAACCTTCCGACCGCATGTTGAATTTAAAAAGATCACAGACAATCTTGAAAATACGATTCTTCAACTTAAAGCAAAACATTAATCCTTGCTGTATGAAAAAAATGTATTTCATTGCGGTTTATCCTCCTCAGGAAATCATTGAAGAGGTAAAAACATTTAAAAAAGATCTGGCTCTGAATTACGAAAATTCAAAGGCATTGACAAATGATGCACACATCACTTTATTCCCTCCTTTCTCCAGAGAGCTTGAGTTGGAAAGCGATATTCATGTGGCTTTTCAAAAAATAGATACGGCTCTCCCTCCTTTTGAAATTACACTGAATGGTTTTGGAAGTTTCCCCAATCCCAAAAATCCGGTTCTTTTTGTACATCCCGAACCCAATGAAAATTTAAATATTCTTCACCAAAGAGTAAGACAATATTTCAATTTCATCAAATATTCCTTCACGCCTCACATGACTGTTGGATACAGGAATCTTAGTTATGATAATTATCTGAAAGCGTGGGAGATTTATAAGCATAAAGAATTTAAAACTAAATTTACAGTTGACAAAATCACACTTCTCCGCCATGATCAGAAATGGGTTCCCATTGCGGAAAAGAGGCTGACAGGAAACGTCAACGAACAATGAATGCCGCCTTATACAAGCGGCACTCTATTTTGAATTTTACTAATTTATTCTTTAATGATTTTCTGGGAAATGATCATTCCTTCATTTTCATAAACATTCACAAGATAGGTTCCAGCCGGAAGGTCCTTAATATCTACCCAAATCGTTGAACGATCTTTAAGCTCTGACCTTCCTTGGATAAGTTTTCCGGAAACATCATAAAGTTCAACCTTTGGATTTCCTGAAAAATCCTGTTTTCCTCTGATAAAAAATTCACCATCTGAAGGATTTGGATATATACTGTATCTTCTTTCTTCTGCCTTGATGTCGGTCATTTTTCTGGCTGCTGATTTATTCAGGGTCCAGGTGACATTGGTAAAATGAACGGTACTGTGGTTATTCACCTTAAGCAGCGGATTATTATCGTTAACAGAAAAGATCAGGGTATTATTTCCGGCATTCAGCTGGGAAGGAGAAATAGTAATTGCATTGGCCGTTGATGCCAGTAGTGTCCCGTTCAGTTTCCAGGAATTGACCAATGTATTTGGAATCGGAAGAATTTCATTAACGGTAAATGTTACATTAGAATTGGCATTAACCGCTGAAGTATTGGCAGGTGTATAAGAATCCACCGGAGATACCAATGAGTGAATTTTTTCAATAATAGCTTCTTTACAGACGGAACAGAACTGTTGATTCAGATACCTCATCTCACAACTCTGATGGGGACGGAACCATGAAGGGCTCTCAGTATAGGAATAAACACCAACTGCATTTGTTCCTACCCAGTTTTTCCACTTTACTGTAGCAGGATTGGATGTCTGGGTTTTGTTGGGAGATTCTCCTGAACCGGAAAACCAGTATTCATCAGCCAGCTTTCCGAACGAGTGTCCCAATTCATGAACTACAATTTCATTGGATGATCCATTGAGTGAAGCAAATGCATAGGCACCACCACATCCTCCATACTCAGTTGAGTTCCCTAACACATAGGTAATATCATAATCCGGAACATTAGCGGCAAGAACCTGACCTACTTTATTGGTGGTGTTACTATACATACAGCGATGAACCCCGAAATCAAAGGAAGATCCAAGGTAATTACTGGGATTAGAAACAGGAATTACAGGCTCTGCCACATCAGTGGCTGTTCCCGGATGCTTTACTCCGGAAGCTGTAGAAACTACTTTGACCGCATAAGCGTTAAAATAATTTTTATATTCCGTGTAGGGACTTTTTGTAAAGAGATAATTAACGGTAGCCTGCGCTGATGAAACGAAGGAAGTTTGCTGAGCAGTGGTAAAACCATCGCCTAACACTGCAATAATGATCCGTTTGTCATTTGTCCCGCTCTGAAGAAGGGGAACAGTCTGAAAAGTCTGTGCAGCAAAGCAGCTGCCTATCAAGAGGGCTAATAAAGTTTTTTTCATAGTTAAAGTTTTTGGGTGAATAAAAGCTGTGTTCCTGATTCAGTTACTTTTTCAATTTTTACCATCTGAATCTGTTCAGAATAAGCATATCTTACACTGAATTCTGCATTTTCAAGAGGTATTTTCTTTCTGCTGACTCCTTCTTTTTCATAGACTTCCATTTCCGGATGCAACGGATTTTTCACCAACTGTTTGCTTACTTCTTTTCCCCCAGAATCAGATAGAATCACAATTAGATCTCCGGGTTCAACTTCACTTCTGTCAAATGAAGGGGTAAATTTCAGTCTTCCTTCGGTAATTTTCTTTTCCTGCAGGATAATTCTTTCTTTTCCGCCAGCTTCTTTATCGGTCTGAAAAAACAGATAAACTATATTGCCTTCTTTCCGGATCTCAGCACCGGAAACCTTATCCCGGAAATAGCCTAACGTGCTGCTTTTCTGAAAACTGCATAACAACAGTACGGGAACCATCAAAAGATTAAGTAAATTTTTCATGACATTTTTATTTTAAAGTTATGAATATTTCCCAATATGTTGAATATTTAAAATGATATTTTCTCAAATAAAAAAGTTTAGAATACCCTATCTTTGAGCCATGATTTCAGAGAAGATAATTTTAGGTATTGACCCGGGAACGGCCATTATGGGTTTCGGCATTATTTCCATTAAAAAAGGTAAAATGGAAATGATTTCCATTCATGAGCTTATCCTAAAAAAATACCCGAACCATGAAACGAAGCTGAAATATATTTTTGACAAAACATTAGCCCTGATCGATGAATACCATCCTGATGAAGTTGCTCTTGAAGCTCCGTTTTTTGGGAAAAATGTACAGAGTATGCTTAAACTGGGGCGTGCCCAGGGAGTAGCTATGGCCGCAAGCCTTCACCGGAATATTCCGATTACAGAATATTCGCCCAAAAAGATCAAGATGGCCATTACGGGAAACGGAAATGCCAGCAAGGAACAGGTTGCAGGAATGCTTCAGAATCTTTTAAACTTAAAAGAATTTCCTACAAAATATTTGGATGCCTCAGATGGTCTGGCAGTTGCGGTTTGTCATCATTTTAATTCCGGAACCGTAACCGGCACAAAATCATTCAGCGGCTGGGATAGTTTTCTTAAGCAGAACCCGGATAGGCTGAAATAGCATAAACGAAAAAAGCCCCTAAACTGGGGCTTTTTTTTGAATAGTCCAGAATTAATTGTTTAAAAACTTCTTCGATCCGTTTTTGTTCTTATTGGAGCAATTGATAATAAGTGCTACATCCATATTCCTGGGATATGTATTTTTTCTATGTTAAAAACAAATAAAGCCATTATATAACCATTAATATCAGGTTATACTATTTCTTCAATAATTACATTCCAGCCTAAATCTCCAACAATCAAAATAATACAATGTAAATCAATCAATTAAATAAAAACACTCAATTACTTGGCAAAACATAATACTATCTTTTACATTGGTATGATTTTTAGTACTACATTTGTATAAATTTTCAGGTATGAAAACAAACCAACAAACTATAAATCAAGCGAATCATAAAATAAATTGGTTCCAGAAGTTTCTGATGGTATGCTCCGGAGGAAACATTCATATTTTAAGAAAGACTCCAAGTGAATGGAATAAATTTTCTGGAATTGGAGGAATTGTATTGTTTACCGCAGTCTTTGCAACCCTATCTGCTGGATACGCCATGTATACGGTATTTGATAATGTCTGGACTTCCGTAGGATTTGGTATTCTTTGGGGATTAATGATCTTCAATCTGGATCGTTATATTGTTTCCTCTATCAAAAAAACAGGAACATGGTGGAATCAGATTTTGATGGCTGTTCCGCGTCTGATTTTAGCGACGTTTTTAGGAATCATTATTTCAAAACCTTTAGAGCTTAAAATTTTTGAAAAAGAAGTCAATAAGCAGTTAAATACCATTATTCAACGAAATAAAAAACAACTTCAGGGTGAAATGAGCGGCAGAATTTTACAGCAAAGCGGACCGTTTGAAACAGAAAAAAAGCAGATTGCTGAAAAGACAGTACAATATCAAAAGGCATATGACTCAGCTGCTGTAGAACTTGAAAAAGAAATCCTTGGAAAACAGTCAGGGTTAACGAGTGGAAAAGAGGGTTATGGTCCCAACGCAAAACGTAAGCAGGAATTAAAGGAACAGCGACGTCTGGATCTGGAAAATTTCCAGAAGCAAAATGCACCGAGAGTTGAATATTTAGATAAAGAAATCTCTAAAGTTTATACGAATCTGGAAACTGAAAGGAAATCGTCAGAAACTTTTGAGGATAAATTTAACGGATTTGCGGCAAGGCTGCAGGCCTTGGATGAACTTGGAAAAAACTCAGCAATCATTGGATTGGCAGCAGCTTTTATCATGGGACTTTTTATCTGTCTTGAGATTTCTCCGGTCCTGGTGAAATTAATTTCCCATGTAGGACCTTATGATCACCTGTTAGAAAAGACAGAAAATGATTTCAGGCTTTATTCTAAAGAAAAAATTGAAAAAGGAAATGCCCTGACTGATTTCAGAATTGACGATTTTAAGGATAATTTAAAAAAATAGCGTATTTTTCACGCATGATTATTGATAAAGAAGAGATCCAGAAGAAAAAGAAAAAGCTGGACGACTGCAAAGCATTCCTGAAAAAAGAATTCATCGGAATCGATAAGATTATTGATGATTTAATGGAATATATCCAGATCTGGTACCTGATGCCTGAAATCCTGACACGTCCCGTGGTGATCAATCTATGGGGAATGACAGGCGTAGGAAAAACAGATTTGGTAAGAAAAACCGTCCGGTTCCTGGAATTTC
This sequence comes from Chryseobacterium pyrolae, assembly GCF_025153485.1. Lineage (NCBI taxonomy): Bacteria > Pseudomonadati > Bacteroidota > Flavobacteriia > Flavobacteriales > Weeksellaceae > Chryseobacterium > Chryseobacterium pyrolae. The sequence continues at coordinate 35,239 of NZ_JANZQH010000003.1, read as the reverse complement.
AAAACCGTTTTGTAGAGATAGAACTGAGCAACAATGATGAGACCACATGGAGCAAAAGTGTATCGGATATTTTCCAAAGCAACCGTCTCAATGATGAAAAACCCAGCATTGTACTCTTTGACGAAATCCAGCGTTTTAATACGATTGATCCTGATGGTACACCGGTACCACAGACAAAATTCACAGATTTCTGGGAACTTTTAAGCGATGGCAGATTAAGCAAAAGAGAACGTGATGATCTTGAGCACTATCTGTTCTCCTATCTTTTACGCAAAAAGGAAAACGACCGACGCAAAAAGAACGGTGAGGCAGAAATGGATGAAAATCCATATCTGAACCTTTGGGACGCGAAAGAACTGAAGAAATACCTCAGCATGGAAGATGATGTGATGAGCATCATAGACATGAAAGAGGAAGATATGATCAAGCTTATCCTTAAGAAGCAAAAGGAAAAGAAGATTTATGAGCCGATAGACTATAGCAAAATGCTGATCATCATCAGTGGAAATCTGGATGAAGCTTTTCAGATGTCCCGGGAAACGAGCGAGGCAGATATAGACGCCAATATCTATCATGCCTTTACAAAGAAAATTACCGTTGTTGATATAAAAAATGCGCTGTCGAGGAAATTTCGTCCGGAACAGGTAGCCAGATTCGGAAATATCCATCTGATTTATTTTTCATTAAAAACAGAAGATTTCCAACAACTGGTTCAAAGGGAAATAAATAACCTCAAAACGAAAACAAAGTCAAAATTCGGGATCAGTTTGAAGGTCAGTAAAAATATCAATGAACTGATTTACAGAAATGGAGTTTTTCCTGTTCAGGGAGTACGCCCCGTATTCAGTAGTGTTGTTGATATTCTGGATACGAACCTCAGCAAATTTCTCTTTGAAGCAATCATCAATGATGACAAAACCATAGAAATCGACTATCTGGTAAAAGAGAAAACCATTTCGGGAAAAGTGGGAAAACGTATCATCAGCATTCCTTATACAGGAAGGATCGACAGTATACGCCAGTCCAACCAACAGGATGCGGTGGCCAACATCAGCGTTCATGAATGCGGACATGCTATTTCGTATATGTTACACACAGGTTTTGCACCGCTACAGCTAAAGAGCAAAGTTGCCAGCAGCTATGCCGCAGGATTTACTTTTCCTCACCAGATTCATGATACCAAGGAAAGCCTTCTGGATAAAATTAAAATCTATCTGGCAGGAGGTATTGCTGAAGAAATTGTCTTTGGTGAAAATAACGCAAGTATAGGAAGAAGCCATGACAGAGAGCAGGCAACAGCTCTGGCCGCTGATTATATCAGAAAGTATGGATTCGATGAAGAGTATCAGGCCGCTTATAGCCTGGAAGATTATCCGCACCGTATGCAACATGATATCACGGATAAGAAAATAGAAAAACTGATACAGGATCTGGCCAAAAAGACAAGAGAAGATCTGATTCTTCATTTGGACCTGTTGAAAGACATGAGTATTGAGCTCAGTAAAAAAGGAAGCATGCTGCCTAAAGAGATTTATGAAACCGCCAGAAAGCATCAATTGGAGGTAAGCATAAAAGAGGAAGGTTATCTCCACATTGCAGAGTACCATAAAATGCTGAATCCATAGATTAAAAATCCAACAGAACATAAACACGCATTAATAAAATACTACCTTTCAGTTAATTATGAAAGGTTTTTTGTTTATATAATTATTTTATATAAAATATTTTATAATTTTACATTACTTAAACTAATCATCATGAAAAACTTAATTTTAGCATTTACTCTGCTTGTAAGTGGGGCATTTACGCCTTCTTTAAAAGCACAAATGGATCCTTATCTTGGACAAATAATTTTTGTTCCTTATAACAGAACTCCCGTTGGATGGGCAGACTGCAACGGCCAACTCCTGTCTATCAACCAAAACCAAGCTCTTTTCTCCTTATTAGGAACAACCTTCGGAGGAAACGGGACCACTAATTTTGCATTACCGGACATGAGGGGAAGAGCACCTATCTCCCTGGGATTGGGTATCGGTAGCACTAATAACTATGTAGTAGGCCAGACCGGAGGCAGCGAATCCGTTACTTTAACTCAACAGGAAATGCCTGCCCACTCTCATACGGTAAACGCTGTAACGAGTGAAGGAAATCAGAATACCCCAACCAACAACCTTCCTGCAGATACGAAACTTTTAGACAAGGAATATTCTGATGCAGCAGCGAATACTACCATGAAGGCTACCATGATCAACCCGGCAGGAGGAAATCAGCCTCATGAAAACAGATCTCCTTTCCTTACTCTGAGATGCATTATTGCAACGCAGGGTATTTATCCATCTTTTAATTAATAAGTTATGAAAACTCTATACTTATTAGCCTTAGCTCTTGGAAGTTCAATGGCAGCACAGACCATTACTTTCAATGGATGCCATAATTTGTTTGACAATCAGAACTTTGTTTTCACGAAAAGCGGAGTTGATGCGTACAATAAAAACATTTATATCACCACCCCCGTTGACGGACAGCCTTGTAGCGGATTAGGAAGCTGCGAGTTTAAGATCCAGTGGAACAATACCCTTACCAGATGGGAATTTCTGGCTGACTTGGGTAATGGAACTTTCGTCAATCCCAATTTGATTTATCATAATTCAACGGGAAACGGCGCCAGCTCAAAACCGCCAAGCAATACATTTGGACTATGGGTAGAAAATACGGCGATAACAAATGGTCAGTGCGGTGGTAACCTTACAGCCACTAACTCTACAATGACTGGAGATGTTAGCAGTTCTCCACTTGCAACAGCGGATGTTACAAAATCTAAAATCCAGATCTTTCCAAATCCTGTTTCAGATGTGATTCGTATTTCAGGGATCGACAACGGACAGACTGTTCAGATCTATAATGTAGACGGAAGACTTGTAAAATCTGAAGCATTTGATCAAAAGATTGATATTTCTCAGCTTTCTGCGGGAGTTTATGTTTTAAAAGTAACGACTAAAAGTTTTCAATCTCATGAATTCAAATTCGTTAAAAAATAAAAGTATAATGTTTTTATAGCATTAATTGATTATTGATATAGCCTTCAGGAATTCTGAAGGCTATTTTTTAGGAATATTTTTTGTTAGTTAAATGATATGCCATCAAGTGTTGTCTACAGTTATATTTATTTTCCGGAGACTGAGATCTTAAGAATTATCTATCAGTCCGGAGCTGTTTATGACTATCTCAAAGTACCGCTTTCTATTTCTGAAAAATTCAGAGAGGCCAGATCAAAAGGCCAGTTTTTGAACAACGTAATTAAGCGGAGGTACAGATTTATTAAAGTCAGCTGAAAACACTTCAATAAAAAATGCCCCCATGTTGGAGGCATTGAAATTTTTCTATGATAAAAAAGTTATTTAATGATCAGTTTAGAAGTTTTCACTTCTTTTCCATTGGAAATCTGAAACATATACACTCCTTTTTCAAGCTGTTGGTTTATTTTGTAAATTCCGTTTCCTTCATCAGATAAAGATGGGTTGGACACCAATCTTCCAGACATATCGGAAATAGAAACTTTTAAATCCTTACCGTTCTTAGCTTTAATAAATACGTTATCACCTGTTGCAACCGGATTAGGATAAACAACAAGATCATTATTATCTGCCTTCACCTCATTGGTTCCTAAAACGCTAACAAATTTAACTGTATAATCTTCAGCCTGTCCATATTTCAATTGCCCACAAGGAGTAATATTCAAATTCTCATCATCTACAGTTACTCTCATTCTTAATGGAGTATTAAGTACTGTAGAAGCTGGAGCCGTAAAGCTTACGTTAAAAGTACCTATTAGTGTAGTAGGATCTGCAATGATATTATCAGCTGAACCTACAAGTTCAGAAGCTTCAAAAGTTCCGTTATTATTAAAATCAATCCATGCTCTCACTTCATTATTTGAATCTGATACATTGACCTGAAGGTTATGGGTGGCCGTTGCCAGAAGCTGAGTTGATGTAGCTCTCAGACAGCTTGCTCCTGTATAGTCTTCGTAGAAATTAGCAGCATTCTGCCAATACCCCGTTGAAGCATTATTAATATTTCCTAATTTCACCAATGTTGGTCCTACAAAGTAATTACTTGGAGTTGCCAAACCACTTGGAGCACATGCAGGAATAGGTGTTCCTATAGAAGAAGCTGCAGAAGGTGCTGTCCCTCCTAGTGAAGTACTCAATGCGCCTTTCATTAAAAAGTAATAAAGAGCTGCTCTGTCATGCTGTCCATTGGTAAATTTAAATGCTTTTGGATTCGTATAATTCATCATATTATACTGTACTCCCTGATAATTGGCACCTGTACAAAGATTCATACTGTTATTGGTTGGAGCCGGATCATTAAGTAAACTTCTTGATCTTTCTGTATCGCAAACCTGATCATCATCTTTAGTACAGTCATTGTTAGTTTGTGCAGGACAGTAAGCTACATCAGTAGTTCCCTGTGGGGCATCAGCATTGGCATTACCGAAAGTATGAAGCAATCCCATACTGTGTCCAAATTCATGGGCTAAAGTAATATCATCCTGTAAAGTAACTACAAAAGATTTCATAAAAGATTCATAGGAAGAATCTGGATTTTGAGGTAATCCTGCCCATCCCATAATTCCGTACTGACCACCACCATCTACTTTATTCATAATATAGATGTTAAAATAAGAAGCTTCCGGCCAATGGGGAGCAATTGTTTTCACCTGTGCAGTTGTAACACCGTCAGTTCCTTGACGTTTTACTCCAAAACTGTCATATCCGGTAAGGGTTCCTCCATTATATCTAATAATACCGGTAGTTGCATTACAACTAGGATCTCTTTTAGCCAAAACTAATTTGATTGGCATTGTAGCTGCTACTCCAAAATCAGCAGGAACTCCCTGAGACCACTGATAAGTACCAGCATACATTGCATTACAGCGATCTAGCCATGCTTGAATTTGGACATCACTCTTATTATATGCAGATCCTATTGCAGCTCCCGTAGGTGCTATTACATGTACTACTACAGGAATTTCGTAAACTCCATTCACTGTTTTAAAAGCACTCCCATTTTTAGCAGTACTGTTCTGATTGGAGCTAACGATACGATTACGGATATTACGAATCATTTCGTCAATTTCCTGATTCTCTTTTTGGTGTCCTCGCTGTTCAGCATCAAAGTCGCACCAGTCTTTTTTTTGTTGCGCCGATACTGAAAGAGAAAACAATACAACTCCACAAAGGAAAATTTTCTTCATACTTCTACTTTTTAAATTATATATTTTATTAACGCTTTATTATTACTCTAAACAAAGTAATCACAAATACATTACACATTAGTAGGTAAAAATCATTTTTGTTACAAATATTTAATAGTTTTTTTAAAAAAAAATAACATTACAATTAAAAAACGCAACATTTAAACAAAAAAAAATAAATTAATATTAAAAATAATTAGAATAAAACTTCAAAACAAAACAGAAAACGAGAATTAAACGACAACATCCCCGCAACATGTTAAAAATTTACAGTTAGTTTAAAATAAGTATGATCTGAATATAAAAATAGGCTGCACAGATTTGTACAGCCTATTTATATATTGAGTTTTAAAATTCTAAAAAGAATAATTGGGAGCTTCCTGAGTGATGATTACATCATGCGGGTGAGACTCTTTCAATCCACTTCCGGTAATCATAACCATTTTGGTGTCTTTCTGTAAAGCTTCAATATCTTTAGCGCCACAGTATCCCATACCTGCTCTAAGACCTCCTGTAAGCTGGAAAATCACATCTTCCAATTTTCCTTTGTGTGGTACTCTTCCTTCAATTCCTTCCGGAACGAATTTTTTAGCCTCACTCTGGAAATATCTTTCTTTCCCTCCTCTTTTCATAGCGGAAAGGCTTCCCATTCCCTGATAAGACTTGAACTTTCTTCCCTGGAAAATAATTTCTTCTCCCGGAGCTTCGTCTGTTCCGGCTAAAAGTGAACCCAGCATTACTGCTCCAGCTCCACTTGCAATAGCTTTTACGATATCTCCTGAAAGCTTGATTCCTCCATCAGCAATTACGGTTACATTCTTGGAAGCTGCATATTCGTAAACATTATAAATAGCAGATAGCTGAGGAACCCCGACTCCTGCAACTACTCTCGTTGTACAGATAGAACCTGGTCCTACTCCTACTTTAAGAACATTAGCTCCAGCTTCAATAAGATCTTTCGCCGCTTCTGCTGTTACAATATTTCCTCCTACGATATCCAGATCCGGATAGGTTCTTCTGATTTCTGAAATTTTATCCAGAACTCCTTTAGAATGACCATGAGCAGAATCAATAGCTACAATGTCAACACCAGCATTAACCAATGCTGCAATTCTGTCCATTGTATCTTCTCCTACTCCTACGCCGGCTCCTACGATAAGACGTCCTTTGTGATCTTTATTCGAATTCGGATATTCCAGTTGATTGTCAATATCTTTAATCGTAATTAATCCTACAAGTTTATTGTCCTGATCTACGATCGGAAGCTTTTCAACTCTGCTTTTCAGAAGAATTTCTTTTGCTTTCTCAAGGTTGGTATTTTTATCAGAAGTGATCAGATTTTCTTTCGTCATGATCTCTTCCACCTTCATTTCAAGGTTTTCCTGATATTTTACATCTCTGTTGGTAATGATCCCAATCAGTACATTATCAGCATCTACTACAGGAAGACCGGAAATTTTATATTTAGCCATTGTTTCCTTAGCCTCGGCCAAAGTATGATCTTTTGAAAGGGTAACAGGATCAGAGATCATTCCGTTTTCGGAACGCTTTACACGATTCACCTGGGCAGCCTGCTCAGCAATCGTCATGTTTTTGTGGATGAAACCTAAACCACCAACTCTTGCCAAAGCAATCGCTAAATCTCCTTCAGTAACGGTGTCCATCGCAGCGGAAACTATCGGAACATTCAGCGTGATTTTGTCGGTAAGTCTTGATTTTAATAGTACCTGGTTAGGTAAAACTTCTGAATAAGAAGGGACTAGAAGAACGTCATCGAAAGTGATGGCTGTCTCTACAATTTTGTTATGAATAGACATCTTTACTTTCTTTGCAAAATTAGGTTATTTCGACGAGATATGAAAATCCTTTTCAATAGTTTAAATAAAATTTAATAATCAATAACTTAAATCGAAAAACCGGTCTTATAAAGAACGGTCTTTCTGTACAAAATAATTAGTGTAGTATATGAAACTACTTGTTATATCTTTGATGCAGCTTTAATCAGGAATAGAGATTACTTGTCCGTAGCTGCATTGATTACTTTTGAAATATCATCAGCTGTAAAGTTCCCTCTCACATCAACGAACACCAATTCTTTATCCGAATTGACCGTGATCATCATATTTTTGATGCTTTCGCCGTTCTGCTTGACTCTTACATTAACGTTTTCCCCATCATGTTTAATGGTTGCCCAGTCTTCAAAATCATTATCATTTAGATATTTGGAATAATCATTCAGCATGGCTTTACTCCCGTTATCTACCGTCATTACTTTTATCTTTGAGATTTTTTTGATTAATGCAATGACTTCCTCACTTTCGCCATCTTCCCTTAATGCCTTTTTGATAAACGGTTTTGCGAGAAACACCGGTACGTTGAAACTTGCAAATTTCGCCTCTTTGTAATTAAATCCTGACTGTTTAAAGAATTCCATATTAGGTCTCCCTGAAACAATGCACGACTGAAGGATAAACAAGGCTAAGATTCCTATAAAAAAGTGTATTAAAGTTTTCATGGCTGTTAATTTTTAATCTATCGGTTTCAGAGTCCCTCCGGATATTTTGCTGATATTGGCTTCAATTTCAGGTCTTCCTTTATATTTTACCAATCCTCCTGAAGAAGCTCTTACTTTAAGTCTTCTGGAAACATTCACAGAAAGGTTGGCTCCGGAGGTAGCCTCCGCTTCAAGTTCGTCTAGTTTTAGTTCATCTGCTTTACACAATGCACCGCTGCTGATGTCTATTATTCCGGAATTCGCTTTTCCTTCAATGGTTGCATTAGATCCGCTGGAAGCTTTTACCATTACAGATCCTGCCGTAACACCCAGTCTTATATTCGATCCTGAAGAAACTGCAATATCCACTGCGTTGGTGATTTTAAAGTCTCCCTTTACATTAGCTCCGGATGATGCATCAATGCTCATGCTGTTTTCCTTTATAGAATTCACCACTCTGAAATTAGCTCCAGAAGACACTTTAATGTTGTCCATTCTTGGTGAAGAAATATTAACACTTAAGTTTCTAAATTTTATATTTTTTTGCCCTTTATTATCTATATATACCTTAAGGACTCCATTTTCCACCCTTGTAATTACGTACTGAAGTTTATCGGCGTCGGCAATTACCTTCACATTCGTAGGGCTTTCCTGGTTGAAAACGACATTAACACCTGTGCTTACATTAATTCCTGAAAACTCGCTTACATTTCTAGCTTCTCCGTTTAGGTACGAAGAATTATTCTCGGTGGTAAAGCTAGTTCTTGTATTGGTTCTAGTATTAGTTTTCGTTTCGCTGGAATTGATGATCTTATTCACATCATCCATAGACAGTTTTCCATCCAGCATCACCAGGATATTCTCTCCTTTCCCTCCATCAATACTTAACAGCAGATCATCCAGTATTCCGTCTTTTGCTTCCGCAGAAAGAAATTTTATTTTTGCTCCGGAATTATTGACAGACATGATCTCGTTGTAATTCAGTGTTTTTAAATAGGATGCCACATCTTTATTGAGTTGCGACAGATGAGTCTGAACCTGAATTCCTTCTTTGGTGTTGGCTTTCTCCGGATTTTCGGTGATAAGAATTTTTAATCCGTTAATTTTAGACAGCAGCGGCTTGATCTGATCCAATTGGGAATCATCAATATTAAGACTGCTGAGCATGCCAAACATGGGTTTAGCAATTTTAATAGAGGTTACCCCTTCCACTTCCTGATATTTCTCAAAAAGCCTGTCGAACTTATCACTTTGCCCAGACACTGTAAAGAAATGGGAAAAGGCAAGTGCGAATAGTATGCATATTTTTTTCATGAGTCAATTTTTATTTTTTAAAGCTGATTACTATTGCCTGATCAGGTGCATAATCTATTTTTTTATTAATAATCGTCATCTACGACGGTTGGCTGAGCTAATTTTTCACTCACATTATTGGCAAATATCTGGAATGAATACTTAGTCACATTGATGGCTTCTTCTACATTATCGATTCTTTTGCCATTTACAATAACATAGGAATTCTGGTAGCCTGTAGAGTCTTTTGAAGCTTTATGATTAAGAGAGGAATTGTTTACAAATCTCGGCTTCACTTCTTTTTTAAGCCTTCCTCTTTTCGGCAGAATCTCATCCATAACATCTTTTTCCGCTACAGAATTCTCCTGAAATATAGAGTCTTTCTTTGCCCCGGAAATAGAATCGGTATGATTCACAGCGACCTGCTCCTGGTGGTCATTATTCTCTTCTATAAATTTTGATTTCTGTTTTAAAACCTCATTTTTCACGAATTGCTCCTTTTCAATAACCCCTGTACGGTAATCATTAATGAAAAAGCCTACGCTGAAAAGAAGGATTAAACCTGCCGCCATCCAAAACCATTTCGGGAAAGAAGGTTTATTCTTCTGGATGGGAACAATGGGAGCGTCATGACTTTCAGAGTCTCTTCCTCCACCTTCTGCTTTCTGGAGAAAATCTTCAAAGCTCCAGTCCATTTTCTCTTCCTTTATATCTTGGAAGATCTCGTTGTATTTATTCTGAAATTGATCTTTGTTCATAGCTCATCAGTTGTGATATTTGTTCTTTTACTTTTTGTCTCGCCCGCATCAGATTCACTCTTACTGCGTTTTCTTCCATTTCCAGCATTTCGGAAATTTCCGAGACTTCATATTCTTCTACATCTTTCAGATGGATAACCATTTTCTGTTTTTCCGGGAGCTGATTGATAAATCCTATAATATACTCCTTCAGATTATTGATATCCATGCTGTATAATTCTGAGCGGTGAAGCTGCAAATCTGCAAATCCCAACTTTACATCATGGTGCTTCAGCCGGTTCAGGCATTCGTTCCGGACAGACTTCAAAGCATAGGATTTTAAATTTCCAAACTTCTCCAGCTCCTCCTTCTTCTGCCAGAACTTGATCATCAGGTCCTGCACCACATCCTCTGCCTCATCACTGCTCATCACAAATCTTTTCGCAAAACGATACATCTCGTCTTTGAGAATAAACACCGTATTCTTGAAAGTTTCTTGGGTCATGAGTTTTGTTTCTATTAGTAAGACAATTAAAATCTTAATTCTATTACATGATATTATAAAAAATTGAATCTTTTTGTATTTTGCCTCCTCTGCATATTCATAAAACCCTTCTATAAAAGCGTTTCAATGATTTTTATAAAAATACCTATTTTTTTCTTTTTCTGAAAGATAATTTGAAATCTATAATCTTTCTGTTATTTTTCAGCAAAATAAATTTGAAAATTCTCAAATAGATTAAACCTTTGAGATTAATTGAAAGGATATTTTTTTCTATCCCATGGATTTCACAGACAGTACAGATTTTTTAGATTTAATGGAGCTAAAACATGAATAGTAGCGCATCATTGTCTGTGAAGATCTGTGTTATCTGTAGGAAAATAAACAAGTTTTCACATCATCAGTATCGGATAACATAAAAGCCTCCGAAATGGAGGCTTTCAATATTAATAGGTATTAAAAATATGTTTCAGTATAGACTTGTCTTCGTCCGTTAAGGGCACTTTTCTTCTTGCCATTGCCCTTTCTGCTACTTCATAGGCTTTATCCAGTTTAAATCTTTCATCATCTTTACATCCACCCCATGAGAAGTTCTCCACAAGGTTGGGTGGAAAACCCGGTTTAAATATATTGGAAGCAACGCCAATTACCGTTCCGGTATTCAATTGCGTATTGATTGCTGTTTTAGAGTGGTCTCCCATAATAAGACCGGCAAACTGAAGCCCTGTATCTTCAAAGGCTTTTGTTCTGTAATTCCATAATTTGACATGACTGTAATTATTTTTAAGGTTAGAAGAGTTGGTATCTGCCCCCAAATTACACCATTCGCCAATCACTGAGTTTCCGACAAAACCTTCGTGACCTTTGCTTGAGTAGCCAAATATGATAATGTTATTCACCTCACCACCTACTTTACAATGAGGGCCTATCGTAGTCGCTCCGTAAATTTTCGAACCTAAATTAAACTTTGAATCTTCTCCTAATGAAATAGGTCCGCGAAGATTGCAACCTTCCATCACCTCAGCATTTTTTCCGATGTAAATCTTGCCTGTTTTTGTATTAATAGTAGAAAATTCGATCTGAGCTCCTTCTTCAATAAAGAGATCTTTTTTATCACCCAAAAATCCGTTGGTAGGAGACAACTCCTGAGAGACTCTCCCTTCTGTAAGCAAGGCAAAATCAAAATCGATGGCCAGATGATTATACGTAAATAAGTCTGTAGGTTTTTTAAAAAAGACGAGTTCTTCTTTGATATCCGTCATCTTTTCGATCTGATTCAAAGAAAAACCTTTCATATTAATTTTGGCAGCGACCAGTTCATCCTCATAAACGAGTGCTTCCCCCAGCTTAAGATCCCTAATCTGTTGAATCACAGTTTCTGTAGGCAGGAAATTAGTAACCAGAAAAAGGCTTTCTTTATCTTCGGGACTTTTAAACTTATTCTGAAGATAATTTTCAGTAAAGTAAGAAACTTCGGTATTACCCAGGATTTTTTGCCATCGCTCAGAAAAAGTCAGGATTCCGCATCGCATGGCAGCAACAGGACGGGTAAAGGTAAGCGGAAGGAAATCTTCCCAATACTGGGCATCTGAAAATACTAATTGCATTGTAATAAAGAAGTTAGAGATTAGAGATTAGAAGTTAGAGACTGGAAGATGGAAGTCTTGTACTTTACATCTAATGTACAGGATCTAATTTCTGTTCAGAACAAAAATACAAAAATAGCTTGAAATAGAAATTAGATATTAGAAGTTAGAAGTTAGTTTATAAAAACCCTGATAAAAATATCTGTCTTTCTATTTTGAAAACACTCTATTTCCATTTATAAAATAAAGTATAAAATACACCCAACTAACTTCTATAACAAAAAAAAGTCTCCCAATGTATTGGGAGACTTCAATATGTTTGATAACAAAAAATTACTTAGTGAATTTTTTGTATTTGTTCATAAACTTATCAACTCTACCTGCAGTGTCAACTAGTTTCACTTTACCAGTGTAGAAAGGGTGAGAAGTTGAAGAGATTTCCATTTTGATCAATGGGTATTCTTGTCCTTCAAATTCGATGCTATCTTTTGTTTCTGCAGTAGACTTACAAAGAAACACGTCGTCGTTACTCATATCTTTGAAAACAACAAGTCTATAATTTTCTGGGTGGATTCCTTTTTTCATAATACAATTTTTAAAAAATTAAAGTTTGCTTTCGAAATAGTAATGGTATTTCTCTGCTAATTTTAGGCTGCAAAAATACAACATTTTTTTAAATATCCAAATACTGTATCCAATTTTTTTTATTGATAAGAAATTCAAAGTATTTTCGTTAAATTTGGAATCTATTTAAACTTTAATTTCGATGAAATTCAAACTATTACTGGCTTTTTCTTTCTGGATGCTTCTTGTGACAGTATCATGTAATAAGGACGATATTACTTTTGATGCACCTTCGCAACAGTTAAGTTTTTCAAGAGATACGGTATTCTGTGACACCGTTTATCATCAGGTACGTTCTGAAACGTATATGGTAAAAGTATATAATAATGAAGACAAAGATGTTTTGATTCCCAGGATCAATCTTGAAAAGGGAAGTGCATCATTATATAGGATCAATGTAGACGGAAAACCTGGATACGATTTCAAGGATGTGCCTTTGAGAAAGAAAGACAGTATGTATATTTTTGTTGAAATTGCACCTGAAGCTACCGGTCCGCAGGCTATCGCCGAAGATAAGATTCTTTTCAACAGTGGTGCAGGACAACAGCATGTGACTTTATTTTCAGTCGTTCAGGATGCGGAGTTCTTTATCCAGACTCCTACCAATCCTAATTTGATCACCGCCCACACCGTCTGGAACAAAAACAAGGCTAAGATCATTTATGGAGACCTTACGGTGAATCCTAATATAACACTGGATATCCAGCCGGGGACTAAAGTATATTTCCATACCAACAGTGGTATGAAAGTGTCAACTGGCGCTACATTAAATATCAACGGAGCTTTGAACGATGAAGTCATTCTCCGTGGAGACCGAAATGACCTGGATCATGATACACTTCCTAAAAACTGGAACTCCATCCGTATGGAAGCTAATTCTAATCTTAATATGAATTTTGCCAGACTTTTCGGAGGAACGAGAGGACTGGATATGAAACAGAATACAGCAAATATCAGCAATTCATTTATCCATACCTTTTTTGAATATGGTATTTACGCAGTAGGCTCAACGGTTACTGCAAATAATTTAGTCATGAATAACTGTGGTGAATCATGTATTGGGATCTTCAGAGGAGGAAACCATAGCTACACCCATGCTACCATCGCCAATTATTCCAGAACAATGGGATCATTCAACAGAAACGGAATTACCGCAGCCAATGAATGGAAAAACGCTGCGGGAACCACAGAACAGGGAGCTCTTCAGCGTCTTGACATCAAGAACAGCATCGTGTATTCAGACAGGGACAACTCTGTTAATTTTGAGCAGACTCCGGGACAGCAGTTTGAATTCCTGATCCAGAACTCGCTAATCAAATACTCAGGGGTACCTGAAGCCGGTTTCCCTTTTGATAATAATGTAAGAGTAGTACAGAGTATCAAGAACGAAGATCCGCAATTCCTTAATTATTTTGCAGCGAAGATGAATTTAAGAGTAAAAACTACATCTCCGGCAAGAGGAAAAGGAAATATAACGGTAGCAGGAACTGTACCTCTTGATATAGTGAATGTATCGAGAACCACTAACCCTACTCTTGGAGCTTATCAATAATGGAGATCACACAACTGCAGCAGCAAGTCGATGAATGGATCAAAACCATTGGCGTCCGCTATTTCAATGAACTAACCAATATGGCCATGCTGACCGAAGAAGTGGGCGAAGTAGCCAGAATCATAGCCAGAAGATATGGCGAGCAGAGCGAAAAAGAAAGCGACAAAAGCAAAGACCTTGGAGAAGAACTGGCAGATGTACTGTTTGTCACTTTATGCTTAGCCAATCAAACCGGAGTGAATCTCCAGGAAGCTTTCGACAAAAAAATGAAGATCAAAACTGACCGAGATAAAGACCGGCATCAGAATAATGAAAAATTAAAATAGAAATAGATTTCAGATATGAGACACCAGATATTAGACTTTAAACCATCTGATATCTGATGTCTGCCATCTGATGTCTCTAATTTGAAGAAATAATGAAGTTAGAAAAATCAAAATTATCAGCAGATAAAACAGTTCAAATCAGCGGTTCGAAAAGTATTTCGAATCGTTTGTTGATTTTGGAAAGTTTATTCAAAAACATACAGATCGGGAATTTATCCAATTCCCAGGATACACAGCTACTGAAAAAGGCACTGTCTGAAAATACTGAAACCGTAGACATCCACCACGCAGGGACAGCGATGCGTTTCCTTACCTCCTATTACTCCATTTTTGAAGGAAAGACGACCGTTCTTACCGGATCTAAAAGAATGAAGGAAAGACCGATCAAAAACCTGGTAAGTGCGTTAAAAGATCTGGGTGTTGAGATTGAGTATTTAGAAAATGAAGGTTTTCCGCCTTTAAAAATTACAGGAAAGAAGATCACCCAAAAGCAAGTGAATGTTCCGGCTAATATATCAAGCCAATTCATTACTTCTCTCCTTCTTATTGCGGGTAAACTGGAAAACGGACTGGAAATTAATCTGGTTGGTGAAGTTACTTCAAGATCATATATAGAAATGACGCTGGATATTCTGACCAAATTCGGAATTAAAAACAGTTTTGAAGGAAATACTATTAAAGTGGAACCTTTTCTTGTAAATGATGAAGTGTCAACAGTGAGCTATGAGGTGGAAAGTGACTGGAGTTCGGCTTCATACTTCTACTCTATCTGTGCACTGGGAAGAGAAACCATCCATCTGAAAAGCTTTTATAAGGACTCTACTCAGGGAGATTCTGCGATTGCTAAGATCTATGAAGACTTTTTCGGTATTAAAACGACATTCACAGAAGAAGAACATAAACTCACCTTACAACCGGACCCTGATTTTTCTTTCCCGGAAAAAATCATCCTGGATATGAACAACTGTCCTGATATTGCCCAAACATTGTGCGTAACAGCTGCAGCATTAAAAATTCCGTTTGAAATTTCCGGACTGGGAACTTTAAGAGTAAAGGAAACCGACAGACTTCAGGCCTTATATAATGAACTGAAAAAACTGGGAACAGAAACAGAGATCACAGACCTTACGATCAAGTCCGTAAGTTTTGGAGAACCGGAAGAGAATATTTCTATCAGAACCTACCAGGATCATAGAATGGCCATGAGTTTTGCACCTTTCTGCCTTATTAAGGAACTCAATATTGAGGAGGAAGATGTAGTGGAGAAATCCTATCCTATGTTTTGGAAAGATCTTGATGACGTTATGATTCGTTGATCGGACGATTTGTTAATATGATAATGTAGTAATTTGAAAATATACCGCTCTTATGAGAAATTCTTTTCTGTTTTTTGCTTTGATGATCCCGCTGGCTTTTTCGGCGCAATATCTTTTACCCAATGAGGAAACTATTTTTTCGTTTAATACAAAAAACGGGAAGACAATGTCTTTGGTGAAAGATAAAAAGAATGCTTATATTCAATATAGATTTGGAAGCAAAGACCATGTAGAAATGGAGTTTCCCGCTTCTAGAACAAAGGAAAGCTGGAAGCAGTTTACATACAATTCTTACCACAGAGGAGGCGGAAAGCAGAATGCAGGTATGGATCTCAACTATTTATCATTTTCAAATAATAACTACAAATATCAATTGTTCAGGACCTATTATGCAGAAGATGAATCGTTGTCTACAGGCATCACAGTAACTGACAGTAAAGGAAAAGAAACTGATATTAAAGGAATTTATAAAACGATTAAAGGCTGCATGTGCAATCTGGAAGACACAGAAGTAAAGAAAGAAGATTTTGGATTATAATTTTAAAATGCTCCAATGAAAAAGCTTTTTTCTCTTATCGTCTCACTGTTAATCGCGGGATTACAGGCTCAAAGCCTGAAAGATTTCTCTGTTCCGAAAGGTTATCAAAAAATAGCTGAAGCCCAAGGAGATCTGGACAAAGACGGAAAAGATGAAACAGTGATCATCTTCAATACGGATAAAAAAAACAATCTGGATGATCGTGATGATTTCCTCAGATCATTTTTTATCTTAAAAAATATAGACGGAAAACTGAAAATATGGAAGGAGAACAACACCGTTCTTTTTTCCAGCGGAATGGGGTTTTATCCGGAAGACAATGCTCCTCCTGAAATATCCATTAAAAATAACAGTTTTTCCATCACGCAGATATTCAATACCAATTCGAGGCATACACAGACTTACAAACATACGTTCCGTTTTCAGAACGGAGATTTCTACCTCATCGGTTCCCATGACAGATTTGAAGATACTTGCGATTTCAATTATCTGAACGAGATCAATTTCTCAACGGGAAAAGTAATTGTTGATGAAGAACATTCTTCCTGTGATGAGGAGGAAAGAGTTATCCCCAAAGATATTCACAAAGAATTGACCCATCCGTTTAAGACTTTAATCAGAATGAACAATTTCACAATTGGGGAAAAAAAATTTAAAATCCCCGGTTTAAAAAGAGAAATTTATTATTGATTATCAATAATATAAATGAGCAGAATAAAAATTCTGCTCATTTCTTTTTTACGTTGTCCACACACTTATCCACAGAGTTATCCACAATTTATGAACGCCCTTTTTACTTGCGGATTCCATAGGCTTCCAATATCTTACTGAAGATCTCAGTATTTTCAAACAGCCCGGTGAATTCCTGAGAATTGGGTCCATACGCAAATACGCTGGATGGAACTGAGGTATGATCATTGGTACTGAAATTCCCAAATACCCAACCTTCTTTAAGACTTCCATCCAAAAGCGTCAAGCCTCCGGTTTCATGATCCCCTACAACGATAACGAGTGTTTCTTTATTTTCATCGGCAAACTTCATTGCTTTTCCAACCACATGATCAAAATCCAATAATTCAGTTACCAGCTGCTCCAGGTTATTGCTGTGTCCTCCTCCATCGGTCTGGGAAGCTTCCACCATCATAAAGAAGCCTTTTTTATTTTCCTTTAAATCATTTAAGGTAAGATCAAAAGCATCAGCCAGCCAGTTTCCTCTTCCGTTGGTTATTCTCTGTGAAGCCAAAGGATCAATCACCAATGTACGGCTCTTTATCTTCCTGACCGATTTCAGATCCTGGTAAAAATCGATTTGAGCATCTTTGATCTTCTGCACATTCTCCCGGCTCAATCCGCTCGTAGGTCCTCCAATTAAAATCTTAGTTTTAGAACTCACAAAATCCTTCAGGATAGGTTCCGAGCTGTTCCTGTTGTCCGAATGCGCATAGAAATCTGCCGGCGTTGCATCGGTAACGTCTCCTGTGGAAATTAATCCTGAAACCATTCCTTTAGCCGCAATAATATCCGGAATCTGAGCCAGGGCTTTTCCCTGATCATCAACCCCTACAAATGTATTTTTGGTTTTAATGCCTGTAGCAAATGCCGTTGATCCAGGTGCGGAATCTGTAATGTAGGCATTCGAAGAATTGGTTTTGGATAATCCGGTGGATTTCATATTAAAAACATTCAACTTTCCTTTGTTGGCTGTAAAAGCAGCATAATATTGAGGCAAAGAAGTACCGTCTGGAATCAGGAGAATAACGTTTTTGACTTTCTTGTTAGTTTTATCCGTTTTATAAGTCGGTTTGTACACTTCATACTCCTTTGTATTCTTATAAAAATTTTTAGGAATGGTATTGATGAACTTTTTAAGATCAGGAATATGATCCGTATTGATATAATCCACACCAAGATCCATTAAATTCACCCAGGCGTTGGTAAAATCCGGAGCTCCGTAAAAGCGGATCTGCCTGTGTTGGGCATGCGCTTTTTCTACAGCTCTTCTGATCTTTTCCGTTTCTTCGTCTCTTGGAATCCCTTTTCCGTTCCATTTGACCAGATCCTGAAAATCTGCACTGAATATTCCAACCCTTTTAAGTTGATCTTCGGAATAATTTGTATCAAGATCCCCGTCAAAAAAGAGATAATTTGGATAGTTCTTAAAATCACCAGGCTGAGGTCGTCCTCCGGTTATCACAATTTTAACGCCCGGACAGCTCGTAATTTCAGGATATTTCCTCAAAGCGCTCACCAAAGCACTTAGAGACGTTTTATAATCCTGTTTAATGTCAATGAGCAGCTGTAGTTTTTTATTAGCATCAGAATAAATATTTCCCTGATTCAGTTTGATCTGCTTCGAAATCGGATCAAGGTAGAGACTTTCAAGTGTTCGGTTTGGTAGCAGTTCTTTTTCGGTATGTGCCACCCACAATTTCCCTTTTACCAGGAAAACATCCACTTCAATGGAACCAAAGTTGGCATAATAGGCCTGCCAGAAAGGTATTTCTTGTTGATAATCATTATGGGAATGGGCATTACCTACAGTATATTTCAGATAATTTTGAGCCTGGTTTTTGGCAAACAGACCAAAAGCCAGTACAGCTGCTATTTTTTTTGATAATTTCATCATACGACTTAAATCCGGATCTTATATTTCCAATTCTATTTTTCGGCAGACAAAATTATAAAAGCTCTGGACACTCCTTCATTAAGGTTTTCTTATGTTTTCATTAAAAAACTGGTTTCATAGCATAACGAAACATAACCCTCAGACAATCAAAATGATTCTTACAACACAAATCAAAAACTAATAATTTAGTTTAAAAATAGATCATTTCACCCCCCCCATTTTTCACCATCGAAGATTCGGGCAGTGTAATTATAAAGACTGAAACAATGTTAAGAAGTAAATAAATAAATAACAGAGTTCATTATTCTTTTTTTACATTTGCTGAAAATACGGTTTACGCTGAGACAGTTGATAAAAAACAGTTCACCAGCATCCGGAATAAAAATTTAAAAGTCTAAAAAATTATATAATTCAATGACTATTATCATCACTGGAACCTCATCAGGAATAGGTTTTGTACTGGCTGAATATTTTGGAAAGAAAGGTCATCAAGTATATGGTTTAAGCCGGAA
The DNA here is from genome assembly GCF_025153485.1 of Chryseobacterium pyrolae. Lineage (NCBI taxonomy): Bacteria > Pseudomonadati > Bacteroidota > Flavobacteriia > Flavobacteriales > Weeksellaceae > Chryseobacterium > Chryseobacterium pyrolae. Next base: position 15,873 of record NZ_JANZQH010000003.1, on the reverse strand, counting down.
ACATACAGAAAGTCCATATTTCAGGTCTATTCCTACGGATGTTACCGATAACACTGCGGTTCAGAATGCCATTGCTGAAGTTTTAAAAACAGAATCAAGGATTGATGTTCTGATCAACAATGCCGGAATGGGAATGGTGGGCGCTGTAGAAGATTCTACGAAAGAAGATATTTTAAAACTATTCAACCTGAATCTTGTAGGTTCTGTTCAGATGATGAGCGCTGTTCTTCCGAAAATGCGTGAACACAAATTCGGAAAGATCATCAATATTTCAAGTATCGGTAGCGAAATGGGACTTCCATTCCGTGGTTTTTACTCTGCATCAAAATCTGCGCTGGACAAAGTAACGGAAGCGATGAGGTATGAAGTCTATCCCTGGAATATTGATGTCTGCTCGCTCCACCTTGGTGACATCAAAACAAATATTGCAGAGAACCGCGTGAAAACGCAAGTTTCCGAACCGTACAAAAGAGTATTCGACAAAGTGTATGCTTTGATGAATTCACATGTAGGCGATGGAACTGAGCCTCTTGAGGTCGCAACCTATGCTGAAAATCTTTTGAATAAGAAAAAATGGAAAGCCCATTATTATTTTGGTAAATTCGGACAGAAGATTGGAGTTCCGTTGAAATGGATCCTACCTCAGGGAACATATGAGAATTTAATGAAAAAGTATAATAAACTGGACTAAATTCAGTTATTAAAAAAAATTATTTAATAGTAGTTTGAACCATTAAGTTCTATTAAGTGGTTAAGAATGATTAAGTGAGCTTTGCTTTTTTAAGTTTAATACGAAAGTGAACTTCAATTAATTCTTAAAGTATAAGGTAATGGTTTAAATAAATTGAGCATTGAAATTATTTCTAAAAATATTTTTTATCCTGTTCTGCGTTTTTGTACAAGCGCAGAAGAAACAGTATTGGCTCATCGATACGGAAACGAATGTCAGAAAAAAAGTAAAAGATTCTGTTTCAGCCGTGAAATTTCTGGACTCTCTATCGCAAAGCAATTATTTCTTCACCCAACTGAAGGACGTAAAAGTAAAAGGTGACAGCACGGAAATTTTTTACGATAAAGGAAAGAATTTTAACGAAACATATGTAGAACTTTCGGATTCCATTACACAGAAATTAAAAATTCAGAAAGATTTTTATACTAAAAATTTAGATTCCACGAAGAAGAGCATCAACAAAAGATATATTGATGACGGCTACTCTTTCAGCCGGCTTAAATCTAAATATAAAGGTCAAAAAAACGGCTATCCCGTGATAGAACTGGATATCAACAAAAATGACAAAAGAAAGATCGATGCTTTCGTAGTCAAAGGTTACGAAAGGGTTCCCAAAAGGTTTATGAAGAACCTCGAAAAGGAATTCAAAGGGAAAAACTACGACGACAAAAATCTTTTAGCCATCAGTAAAAATTTCCAGAATCATGCTTTCGTAACGCTCGAACGACCTCCCCAAACATTATTCACCAAAGATTCCACCAGCATTTACCTGTTTATGGAAAAGAAAAAAACGAATACTTTTGATGGGATGATCGGTTTCGGGAACGATAAAACAGAAAAATTCACACTGAACGGAACTCTGAATGTGAACTTCAGGAATATGTTCAATGGTTTTGAAACAGTCAATCTTTACTGGCAGAGAAACCCTGATAAAGGGCAGACTTTTGACCTTCAGACTGATATTCCGTATTTGCTTAAATCCAATGTAGGAATGAATCTGAAAGTCAATATTTTCAGGCAGGATTCTACTTTTGCGAACGTAAAATTCCTTCCTGCTTTCTATTATCATATCAATAACCGTAACAAAATCGGACTTAGGGGAACACTTGAATCTTCCAGTATCATTGATACTTTATATGTTCAGGGAAAAGATTACAATAAAAGGGGAATTGGGATCTGGTTTGAAATGACGGAACCTACGGATATTGATCTTTTTCTATACAAAACAAGGATCAATGCCGGTTACGATTATCTGACAACAACATATACCAAAGATAATATCAAGGCTACCCAAAACCAGTTCTATTTCTTTGGGGAACACAATTACCATATTTCAGGTAACCACTTCCTGAATATTAAAGCTGAAGGCGCCATGATGGATTCTAAGATTGAATTCTCTGCGAATGAATTATACCGTTTCGGGGGCTGGAATTCTATGAGGGGTTTCAATGAAAAATCTCTTGCCGCCGACTTTTATTATTATGCAGGTTTGGAGTACCGATATCTCATTGGTAATCAGGCATTCTTTGACTTCTTTGGACAATACGGTCAGCTCAATAACAAATCTTTAAATGTGAAACCTAAACTCTACAGTGTCGGGCTCGGATTTAACTTTTTTATTCCTATCGGGTTGATGAGTTTCCAGCTTTCGAATGGTAATGAATTCGGGAATCCTTTTAAATTTAATGATATCAAGATCCACTGGGGTATCCTGAGTAGATTCTAAAAAAGAAGATTTTATTTCCCTTTCACCATTAATTATACTTACCCTATCCTAAAAATTGTCTAAATTTTTAACGCAAAGGTTCAAGGCAATATGTTTTAGCTTTAAGATGAGCAAAGAGAGGTGGCTATGCCACTGAATAAGCTGACGCTTTAACCACACGCTTCATAGAATCAATTAAAATTGATTCTTTACTTTGCATCACTAAATATAACAGCATTATATTCAAACTTTGCGTTAAAAAAAAATAAACCTTCAGTGCAGAAATTCGATTCTACCATTATCAATTGAATTATTTCTTTCTGCAGAATGAGAAAATTCTTTTTTCATGAAAAATCATGCTTTTATAGGATATAATATACAGTATAATAAAAACAAATATCCAGACATAACAACTTCTTCAGTTTTATTATTATGTTAAATGTTTTTGTTAAAAAATATTAAATAGTATTTTTCTTTTAATACCACATTAAAATTCAGGTAACAGTACACCGCTAAATTTGTCCTCAAAAAAAATGAAGAAGACTTTAGCTACTTTTGCTGTTTTTTTACTCCCCCTTTATCTTACTGCCCAAGAAATTAACATTTCCGGAAATGTAAAATCCGAAAACGGCTCCAGCGTATCCGGAGTAAGCATTACCGACAAAAATACCGGAAAAACTACGGTAACTGATGAAAGTGGTAATTTTACGATCTCTGCGAACCCAAAAGATATCCTTGAGTTTTATGCTCCGGATTTCTCCATGTATACGGTGGAAGTTTCTTCCAAAAGACAATATTCTGTTGTCTTAACAAAAGCGAATGAGAAACAGATCGAAGGCGTAGTGATTACGGCTTTGGGAATCGCCAAAAAGAAAGAAAAAATCGGTTATTCTACCCAGGAAGTGGGAACGAAACAGTTTGAAACCATCACCACTCCAAGTATAGGAAATTTATTCTCAGGACAGGTAGCAGGACTGAATGTTTCCAACCCTACGGGAATGCAGCAAGCCCCGCAGTTTACCTTGAGAGGAAATTCCAATCTGGTCTTTGTCATTGATGGAGTGATTGTAGAAAAAGAAGTTTTCCAGAATCTGGATCCTAACAATATTGCCAACATCAACGTTCTGAAAGGTGCAACGGCTTCTGCATTGTATGGCTCAAGAGGAAGATACGGAGCCGTTCTGATCACCACAAAAAGTGCTAAAAAGAATGGTTTTTCTGTAGAGTTTTCACAAAACACCATGGTGACCACAGGATTTACCAATCTTCCGAAAACCCAAACCGAATACGGAAACGGATCACACGGAAAGTACGAATTCTGGGACGGAGCGGATGGCGGCGTGAACGACGGTGATATGATCTGGGGACCCAAATTTACTCCCGGACTGAAAGTTGCCCAATGGAACAGCCCGATCAGGGATAAAATGACAGGACAGGTGATTCCGTGGTATGGTGCAGTATCAGGAACGCTATATAATGATAAATCAAGATACGAAAGGGTTCCGATTGACTGGAGATATCATGATAATTTAGATACCTTCCTAAAGCCTGCGGTGATCAACAATAACAGTTTCGCCGTAAGCTATAAAAACAATAAAGATATTTACAGGCTTTCCGGAAATTTCATGAATTATGATGACAGAGTTCCCGGTTCTTACCTGCAGCGTTATGGTGTAAATTTCTCTTCTGAAAACCATTTGGGAGAAAAACTGACTTTTGACACCAAATTCAATTTCAATCAAACTTTTACGCCTAATATTCCTAACTACGATTACAACCCGAGCGGGCATATGTATACCATTCTGATCTGGATGGGAGCAGACGTAGACGGAAGAGATCTTAAAAACCACATGTGGGTTCCGGGAAAAGAAGGTACGGCACAGGCCAACTGGAATTATGCCTGGTACAACAATCCATGGTTCGGATCTGAATATTATAAAAATAAAAACAGAACCAATGTGATCAACGCACAAACCGGTCTGGAATATAAAGCAACCGAGGACTTCTCTGTAAAAGGTAAGATATCCATTGTTGAAAATCACAACAAGCAGGAAATACTAAGTCCTTATTCGTATTTCAACTACAGCGCTCCAAGAAGCGGCGGTTATCTTCTGAATGACTCCAAAACATGGAACCTGAACTCTGATGTATTAGCTACCTACAAGAAAAAATTCTCTGACAATTTTGACTTTACCATCAATGCCGGAGGTTCCACATTTTATTACAAAAATAACATCGACAATGCTTCAACAGACGGGCTGAAAATCCCTGAACTGTATTCTCTGGAAAATTCTACAGGCGCTGTAAAATATTATGATTATCTGAAAGAAAAGTTGATCTACAGTGCGTATTCAACGATCGATATCGGATTGTATAATGCCTTTTTCATCAATGTATCCGGACGTAACGACTGGTCTTCCACGCTTCCAAAAGCCAACAGGTCTTACTTCTACCCTTCTGCGTCGGTAAGTGCCGTGATTTCAAATTTAGTCAAAATGCCGGAAGCCGTAAGTCTTTTAAAACTTTCAGCTTCGTGGGCTAAAGTGGCGTATGATTTCAAACCGTATTCAACCAGAAACTATTACTTTAACAATAAAGGAGCTACGTTCAACGGAAATCCGATGTTCAATTATCCTACGATCCTGAACATTGAAAATTCTTTAAAACCAGAACAGACCAACTCTTATGAATTGGGATTAAGTGCGGGATTATTCAAGAACAGGCTGACACTGGATGTGACGTATTTCAGAACATTAGACTATAATAACATTCTTGAATTCCCTACTGCCCCTTCATCCGGATTCACTTCTCAATATGTGAACGGCAACGAATACACAACGAAAGGTTTGGAAATCTCTTTAGGCTTGGTTCCAGTAAAAACAGCCAATTTCACATGGAGATCTTTAATTAACTGGAGCACGTATGAGCAGAAACTGACTTCTATCTATGACAATAGGTCGAACTACAACAACATCAAGGTCGGTGAAAGAATGGACAGTTTTTACGATTATACCTGGAAGAAATCACCTGACGGAAAAGTAATTCTGGATGCTAAAACAGGAATGCCTACAAGAGCAGATGCGCCAAGTAATCTGGGTCATTTTAATCCGGACTGGACTTTCGGTTTCAACAACACTTTCAAATATAAAAAGTTCACGTTGAATATCGGAATCGACGGAAGCATAGGTGGCGTCATGAGATCCCAGGTCGTAGAAAAAATGTGGTGGGGCGGAAAACATCCGAACTCAACCGCTTACAGAGATCTTGAATATGCGAATCCGGGAACTTATTATTTCGTACCGGATGGTGTTAATTACAACGCTACTACAGGAATGTACACTCCTCATACGAAACCAATCAGCTTCCAGGATTGGGCACAGAACTATCCTTATCAGGCAAGAGTAACGGAAGACGAAAGTGAGTTATTTGCGAATGTTTTCGACAGAACTTTTATCAAGCTGAGATCTGTAGTCCTGGAATATGACTTCTCTTATCTCCTGAATCCGAAAGGAATGATCAAAAACTTCACCGCCAATATTTCGGCTTATAACCTGGCCATGTGGAAAAAGTCGAAAAACCTGTATTCTGATCCTGACTACCAGATTGGTACAAAAGAAGTGAATGACATCCAGGATCCTTCCAGCAGATGGATCGGAGTCGGATTTAATCTTAAATTTTAATTAATAAGTATCCTGAACAATGAAAAACAATATCAATATAATAGCGAAATCGCAGAATGGTACAACGGTAAAATGGCTAAGAAGATTCAGTATAAAATCGGCTGCTTTTGCAGGCCTCATGCTGTTGGCTTCATGCGAATCTGATCTCGACAAAATTAATGAAAACCCTAATGATCAGGCCAGCGTAGATCCTAAAGTTCTTCTGACCTATGTTTCAAAAGATGCTTTCCAGGTCAATGGAGAAAATATGTACGCTTCCAGAATGATGATTGGAACAGATGGTGAAAACGTTTATCAGTACATGAAATGGAATGATGCCTCTTTCAATGTATATACCACCGGACTTTTGAATACAGGAAAAATGATGCAGGAAGCCGAGAAGATCAGCAATAAAAATTATGCTGCCATCGGAAAATTCTACAGAGCTTATTATTTCTTTAATTTAAGTTTAAAATTCGGAAGCATTCCTTACACAGAAGCCGTAAAAGGTGAATCAGGAATTACCCAGCCAAAATACGACAGCCAGGAAACGGTGATGGCCGGAATTTTATCCGAACTGAAAGAAGCCAATGATCTGATCAATACCAATGATAAAATTGAAGGCGACATTATTTATAGCGGGGATGCTTCAAAATGGAAAAAGCTGATCAATTCCTTCCGTCTGAAAGTTTTAATCAGTATGTCTAAAAAAACGACATTGGGAAGCTATAATGTAGCCAATGAATTTGCTTCTATTGCCAATAATCAGGCTTTAATGACCTCCATTTCAGATAATGGACAGCTTAAGTTTGCCGATGCAGCAGACAGCAGATATACTATGTTCAACAACAGCGGTTATGGCTCAAGTTTATACATGGCAGATTATTTTATCAATTTGTTTAAAGTCAGACAGGATCCTCGTCTGTTCACTTTTGCAGCACAGACGACAGCAGCGAAAGAAGCAGGAAAACCAGTTACAGATTTTACAGGATACAACGGAGGAGATCCCAATTCTTCTTATTCTGACAACGCGGCTTTGATCACGGCAAAAAATATTTCTAAAGTGAACGACCGTTTTTATAAAGATGCAACTAATGAGCCTTCATCCGTACTAAGTTATTCGGAACTTGAATTTATTTTGGCAGAAGCTGCGGCCAGAGGATGGATCTCAGGATCAGCAAAAACGCATTATGATAATGCAATTAAAGCTAGTTTCAGTTTTTATCAGACCTATGTAAAAAATCCGGGGCAATATTTTTCAGGATTTGATGTGAATCAATATCTGGCGTCTCCGTTAGTAATTTACAATGATTCGGATCTTCCTGAAACGCGTTTGGAAAAAATTATGACTCAAAAATATATGACGATGTTCCACCAGAGTCAGTGGACCTCATATTATGATTATCTGAGAACAGGATTCCCAAAATATCCACTTAAAGATGGAGTCCCTGCTCCCTTCAGATTCAGATATCCACAGGCTGAATACAACTATAACAACACCAACCTAAAAGCTGCATTGGCCACCCAGTACGGAGGAAATGACAATATTAATTCTAAACCATGGTGGCTTCAGTAAGAACCTAAATATTTATATAAAACAGATAAACCGCAGGAAAATCCAATTAACTTGCGGTTTATTTCTTATTTTGATTGATCATGAATAGAAGAGAATTTTTAGAAAAATCAAGCCTTTTGATGGCCGGACTGGGAACTTCAAGCGTTCTTCATCCAGCTATTTTAAAAGCACTGGCTATAGAGCCTGCGGCACTTTCCACCTTTTATGATGCAGAACATGTGGTGATCCTGATGCAGGAAAACCGTTCTTTTGATCATGCTTTCGGATCGCTAAAAGGCGTAAGGGGATTTCTGGACAAAAGAGCTTTTGTGAAGCAGGACGGACATTCCGTTTTCTTTCAAAAAGATGATTCTGGAAAATATGCTTCGCCTGCCAGACTCGATCTCAGAAATACTAAATCTACATGGATGAGTTCGTTACCGCACTCATGGTCTGACCAGCAAAAAGCTTTAAATAAGAGAAAATATGACCAGTGGCTTCAGTTTAAAGCCTCCGGAAACAAAGACTATAAAAATATTCCGCTTACTTTAGGATATTATAACAGGGAAGATCTTCCGTTTTATTATCAGCTGGCGGATGCGTTTACGATATTTGACCAATATTTTTGTTCTTCCCTTACCGGAACAACTCCCAACAGACTTTTCCATTGGTCGGGAACGCTAAGGGAGCAGCAGAACGGTAAAGTAAAAGCGAATGTTTACAATGAAAATATTGATTACGACAAAGCCAGACAGGCCCACTGGAAAAGCTTTCCTGAAATTTTAGAGGAACAGAATGTTTCGTGGAAGATCTATCAGAATGAGATCAGTCTTCCGAAGGGAATGTCTGGTGAGCAGGAAGCCTGGCTAAGTAATTTCACAGATAATCCTATTGAATGGTTTTCAAAGTTCAATGTCAAATTTTCAAAAGGGTATCATGAAAATATTCCTAAGATCATCGCTTACCTGAAAGAAGAGATGGCTAAAAAACCGGATCAGAAGAAAAGGTTTGAAACGCTGATCGCTGAACTTGAAGAAGATCAGACTCAATATACTCCTGAACATTATGCCCAACTTTCGCAGTTGGAAAAAAACCTTCACGAAAAAGCCTTTACAACAAACATCAATGATCCCGACTACTGGAATCTGGAGATCGGAAAGGATGAAAATGGAGAAAAACTGGTCGTGCCGAAAGGAGATGTCCTTTTTCAGTTCAGGAAAGATGTAGAAGAAAAAAAACTTCCGCTGGTTTCCTGGCTGGTGGCTCCTGAACATTTTTCTGACCACCCGGGATCTCCGTGGTATGGAGCGTGGTATATTTCAGAAGTTCTCAATATTCTGACCAAAGATCCTGAGACCTGGAAAAAAACCATTTTTATCATCAATTATGATGAGAATGATGGTTATTTTGACCATGTTCTTCCATTCGCCCCACCTGTTAATCCCAGCCAGCCTGTGGATCTGAATGGTAAAGAAGGTGTGGAATATGTGGATCAATCCCAGGAATATATGTCTGTCCTCCCGTTGAAAGATCACGAGAGAATAGAAGGTACCGTTGGTCTGGGCTACAGAGTTCCGATGATCATCGCATCGCCCTGGACGAAAGGAGGTTTTGTTAATTCTGAAGTTTCGGATCACACTTCCGTTCTACAGTTCCTTGAGAAATTCATACAGAAAAAGTATAAGAAAGACGTTACGGTTAACAATATCAGTGACTGGAGAAGAGCGATCTGTGGAGATCTGACTTCATCTTTCAATGCTTCCAATACAAAAGCTCCGCATATGGATTATCTTGATCAGAAAGATTATGCGAAAACCATCAATGCTGCCAAAAGCAAGCCTGTCCCAAACTTGAAATGGTATGCTGAAAATGAAATCAGCGATCGTCTTCTTGAGATTCAGGAAAGAGGAGTCAAACCTTCTAACGCGCTTCCCTATCATTTCCATGTCAATCTGGAAAACGGAAAGATTAAAATGACGAATTTAAAAGAAGCCGGGGTTCCTCTGTTAATGTATGACAGGACCCAATTTAACAGCAGTCAATATCATTTCTCCTATGCATTATATTCAAAGCAAGAGCTTTTCCATGCCGTGAATCCTGAAAAGTATGATTATGAAGTTTTCGGACCCAATGGCTTCTTCCGGAAATTTAGTGGAAATAAAACTCCTGAAATAGAAGTACAGCTAATTAGCAATGGTTCAAAAAATGAGGTGGAACTGATTTTCAAAAAACAAAAAGGAAATATCTCCTTAATTGTGGAAAATCTGTACGAGAAAAATAAAAAGACAGTCTCTTTGCACCAGTCAGAAGAGAAAATGGTAATTGATCTCAACAAAAATAAGGGCTGGTATGATTTAAAAGTAGTCTTTGACGATTATATCTGGCATTTTGCAGGAAGAATAGAAACCGGAAAAGTTTCCATTTCAGATCCCCACTGGGCATAAATCCATACATCATAAAAAATCAAGGCCTTACACGATTTGTGTAAGGCTTTTTCTTATGATTACGATCATAGCTTAATAGGGTACTTTTACATAATTTGCATATAAATATCATAACACATAATGTAATACTATAAAAGAATATATAATAATATTTAAAAAATAAGATTTTATTACCATTATTTGTCTATTTTTATTAAATTCACGTAACTAATTAATTAAGATCATGAAAAAATTAAACATCAGCCTTGCCGTATGCTTTATGGCTGCCGCACTGTCCGGTAACTTACAGGCACAAGACACCAACACAGATAATCACACAGTGACTATTTCAATTCCTGAAGTTGCACTGGTAGATATTGAACCTTCAGCAACGAAAAACATCACATTAGGATTTACAGCACCTACAGAAGCGGGGAACCCAGTTACAGCCAGTACTTCTAATAATACGCTATGGCTGAATTATTCTTCCATTAAATCTGTGGCAGATCCTACCCGTAATGTATCTGTAAAGGTAAATGCTCTGATTCCGGGAGTTGACATCCATGTAACGGCCGCAGCAGCTACCGGTAGTGGTGGTGGTACATTAGGTACACCAGCAGCCCAGATCACACTGAGCGCTGCAGACCAGACCATTATTTCAGGAATCGGAAGTGCTTATACCGGAAACGGAACCAATAACGGACACAATCTTACCTATGCTCTGGCAGCAGGAAGCGGACCTGGAGGAGTAGCTGCGTATGCAGACTTACAGGCAACAGCGAGTACGGTAGCTACAGTAACGTATACGATTTCAGATAACTAGTACCAACCTTAATTTTAAAATAAAACAAGAAGAAACCGCCTGTCAGTTTCTTCCTGGTTTTATATGGTCAATGATTTAATTCCAAACTTTAAATGATTATAATAAAGCGTATTCTCTTTTTGATGTTTCTGATAATGCAGTTCAGCTTTCTACATGCGGGTATTGTCGTCCTGAACGGCCTTACCCATACCTACAAGGTAGAAAATGGAAAGGTATATAAAGGGAAAATTGCTATTGAAAATACAGACAACAAACCGCAAAACGTAAAATTATTTCTACAGGATTTTACCTACCAGGCGGACGGTTCCATAAGCTATACCACCATACGCACCAACAGCAGAACTAATGGTGACTGGATTAAGCTTAATACGAATCTGATCACCTTAAAGGGAAAGGAAAAAACCGAAGTATTCTATGAAATTACTGTTCCTAACACGCCTGTAAATCCGGGAAGCTATTGGAGTGTAATCATTGTAGAACCTGTAGATGATATAAAACCCAGCAATGATAAAGCAGGCGTAAATATCACCTCTGTGGTGCGTTATGCCATTCAGGTGATTACCGATTATGAGCCGGAAAAAGCAAAGCCGGACCTTAAATTTGAAAGTGTAAAAATAGAAAAGGAAGAGGGAAAACAGCTAGCAAAAATTGCGATAGCCAACAACGGTAATCTTTACTGTAAACCAACAGCAACTATTGAAATCTACAACCGTAAAACCGGAGAGCGTCTCGGAAGTTACACGAGCATTGCCATGGGATTATTACCACAGACCTCCAAATCATTTCATATTGACATCAGCAAAGTTCCGCCAGCTCAATACAAGGCTGTCATTATAGCCACCGATGAAGACGAAAATGCCTTTGCGCTCAATGTGGAATTAGAAGTAAAGAATGATTAAAACTTGGATTTTATATATCGTCCTATTATCACTATTCCCGGTACTTATTTTTTCTCAACAGCAGTCCAGTCAATTGCCCAGTAAAAAAGATAGTCTAATGCCGGGAATGTCTACTTCTATTTCCTTTTCATTAGAAAACACTTCGGCTGAAGACAAAACTTATGATCTCACCGTTACCTCTTCAAGCCCGTTTCTCAAACCTATTTTAGAAAAAGCAGAATTTAAGATCACTGCGCACGAAAAAACCGTGTATATTGTTCCGATCCGTATTGCAGCAGAAGCAGGACAGGGTGTTTATTCGGTTATCCTGAACGGAACGGACCGCTACGATGGAACTCATTTTACAAAAACTTCACAGGTCACGATTTCCGGAAGCCGTAAACTTAGTCTTACTTCATTAAATTCACCAGAATTTATCAGAGCGGGTGAAACTATCCGTGCTTCGTTTCTTTTAAAAAACAGTGGGAATGTTACCGAAAAACTGATTTTAGAGAGTAAGAATGCGGTCGTAGATCAAGATGCTTCTATAACATTGGCTCCTAACGAATCAAAAGTGATCGGTATCTATAAAGTCACTAATGCAGAGCTCGGTCAAAATGAATTTCAGAATCTCAACTTATCCGTTTACTCCCTGGATAATCCAAAGGAAAATCAAGTAGCTTATGTAAGTGTAAAAGTTATATCGGTAAAGCCGGTAGAAGACGATATCTATCATAGACTTCCGGTTTCTGCTTCAATCTCTTTTATAGGGATGCAAAATATGGGAATCTACCAGGACGGATTTCAGGGGGAAGTATATGGTAAGGGAAGTTTAGATAAAGAAAATAAAAACCAGATTGAGTTTCATGCAGTAACTGCCAATCCTGTTGAATTCAATTCTTTTACTCAATATGAAGAGTATTTCGTTAATTATAAAAGAGATAATTTCTTTGTTCATCTTGGAGATAAAACATATTCTGCTTCTTACTTAACTGAATTTGCAAGATACGGCCGGGGGGCAGAGGTTCGTTACGATTTTAAAAGATTCAGTGTGGGTGGATTTTATAACCATCCCCGGTTTTTCCGGGATATTAAAGATGAGTTCAATGTGTATTCAACATTCAAGATCCGCAAAGAGTCAGAGATCACAGCAGGATATCTTTATAAAGTTCCAAGAAAGGGAGAAATGAACTTCGGAAATATCAGATTAGACACTGAAGCTCACCTTCCGTACACTGCAGGAAAATTCAAGATCTCAAAAAATATAGTCCTTTCGGGAGAAGCTGCCTACAGTAAAACTGAACAAATGCAGGGAACAGCCTATATGGCGCAAGCTCAAGCCACTTTTGAAAGGTTCAACGGAAATCTAATGTATATGAGAGCGAGTCCTAAATTTGCCGGCTATTTTACCAATACCAGCACATTTAACGGAAGTCTTCAATACAGGATTTCAAAAAAACTGAATGTATTTGGAAATTACACCCAGGATGCAAGGAATTTTCAGCGGGATACTCTATTCTATGCAGCACCCTACAGAAGATTTTTGCAATATGGAATACAGTACAAATATATTCCGAGCGGTTTTATCACCTTCTATAATGGCTTTCAAAAATACCAGGATCGTTTGGAACCCAAACAGTTTGATTATTATGAGCAGTACTTTAAAGTGAGTGTCGATCAGCAGATAGGGAAATTTCTGGTGAACCTGCAGGGACAGTTTGGGAAAACAAATAACTATCTGAGTGGATTTAATGGAAATTCCAGTTTCTATACCACCAATATATCTTTTGAGAAATTGAAGACCGCTTTCAGTATTTATGCCAGCTACGCTATTACTTCAAGATATCAGATGCAGAATGAGAAGCAGGTTTATTATGGAGCGAGAATCTTCAGCAGGTTTTCTGACAAGACAAGCTTAAGTCTTTTTTATCAGAACAATTATATGCCTGAGGAATATTTCAGAGACCGGAATCTTTTTGAAGTTTTATTTCATCAACAATTATTTCAGGACAGTGAACTTGATGTGTCAGGCAGATACTCGTTGCAACGTGGCGAGCTGGGCAATAAAGATTTTATATTTTCTTTACGCTATACACTTCGGCTTAATGTACCTGTCCAAAAAACAGCAGAATATACTTCTCTGTCAGGAAATATCAATAATCTGGGTGTAAAAAAAACAGAAGGGATCAAATTAATGCTGGGCAGTCATTTATCTATTACCGACAAAGATGGAAATTACATGTTTAAAAATATTGTTCCCGGAGACTATTTTCTGGAGATAGACCGATCTACAGCTGATATCAATGATATAACAGATGTTTCTTTACCGGCATCTTTACATCTAGCCAACAAAGAAAATACTTTCAATTTTGGATTAACCACAGCATCTACGATCAAGGGAAGTATTCAACTTTCTGAAAATGAAGATAAAGACCAATACCGTTTTGCCCAATATCAGCTTAAAACTGAAAAAAACAAAAAACAAAGTATTATTATAGAGGCATCCAATGGTGAACAGACTTACCGTAAAATAGCATTTATCAGTGAAAGCTTTGACTTCACTTATTTGCGACCGGGAGAATGGAAAGTTAAACTTTACAGGAACGGTCTTGACAAAAGATATAAAATAGCAATGGACTCTTTTCAATGCAGCCTTAAACCATCGGAAACACAGAACATCATCGTTCACATTGTAAAACAACAGAGTGAAATGAAATACCAGCAGGAAATGATAAAAGTAGGATACAACGAAGTAAAAAAGAAAAAATGAAACTGAAAGAACCTATAGTGTGTATAATTTTTTGTCTGATGGCTAGCCCTATATTCTCACAGAGTACTATTGCTGTCACGCTTCCTGTGGTAACCTTAATAGATATCGAACCTGCAGGCACTTTTACGTTGAATTTTACGGCTCCTACTGAAGCCGGGCAGGCTTTAACGGCTCCTTCTGCCAATACCACAAAATGGGTCAATTATACTTCAGCCATTGCTTTGGGAGGACTTACGAGAAGAATTACAGCTTCTGTCAATCAGGTTATTCCGGGTGTTGATATAAAAGTACAAGCAGCCGCAGCTGCTGGTTCCGGCGGTGGCACATTAGGCACATCATCAGGGTTGATTACCCTGTCTACAACAGCAGCAAATATCATAACCGGGATAGGTGGCGCTTTTACGGGAAATGGAGCTAATAATGGTCATAGACTAACGATTAGCCTTGTCGTAAATACTTATGCCAATCTTTCCGCCCGAACCAATACACCTGTTGTTATAACCTATACTATTACCGAATAAATAGAAAAGAAATGAAACATACTGACGCTATTATTCACCATAAAATATTTTCTGTAAAGTATATCTGTCTTGCTCTTTTTATCATGTTCAGTTATCACAGTAAAGCGCAATCTGTAACCGTTCCCGTTACCAACTGGAATGCGTCTATTACGGCCATTACAGAAGCTGGGAATAACTATACAGGAACTTATGCCAGTCCGACTAACCAAGCTAGTATTAATGTTGGCTTGCCAGCATTACTTGGAAGTGTAAAAGTTTATGTACACTATGAAGCTAATCCGACATGGAACAGCTCTTTAATTTTATCAGCTAAGCGAACCAGCAACGGCTCCACTCTATGTGTGGGATGTAGTATATCGGGAGGAACTTCCTATATCACTGTACCTCTAACTGCTGTTGAATTATTCAGAATATCAACTATTCTATCGGTTACATCTTATACCGGGATCAATATACAGTATCAGGTAAGTGGAGTATCAGTAACCATTCCTGCAGCAACTTATAACAGCAGAATAGTTTTTACAGTAAGTAATTAGTATCACTTATCAATCAGCGGTGCAGTCATTATGTTCATGAGTCTAAACCAAAAAAGTCCCACACATGATTGTATGAGACTTGATGCTTATTAAAGATGAATGATGAATGATGAATGATTTGTGGCCTCGCCCTATTCTTCATTTTTCATTCTTCATTCTTCGTTCTTCATTCCCTATTTCCTTGGTTTGGGGTATAAACAAAAAAAGTCTCATACAAATACATGTATGAGACTTTTTAATAAAAACTGGCGGCGGCCTACTCTCCCGCTTTCG